>JAFMIR010000032.1 GCA_017853885.1 Prosthecobacter sp. | reverse complement strand
CGCCGACATGCAAACGAAGTTCCGCCAGGATCAAAGCAGCCGCACCGGCAATCCCACGATCCCCGCCGCCCCGCAACTCGTCCCCCGCAACGACGGCGAAAACCCCGAGTGGCGAACAATCGAAACCGTCTGGCGCGACACCGAACTCCACCAAACCGGCAGCACCCTCACCCCGCTCGATTTTACAGACTTCATCCCCGCTGCGGAGAACCCGCTGAGCAAGGCGAGCGATGGGAAGGTAGTGGGTTTGGAGCCGGGGGCTTTGAGCAAGGCTAAACCCGGTTCGTGAGCGCATCTATGGTGACGACAACGTTGTAAGCCGCCCCTGTCACCGCCATCCGAACACGAGTTCTCCGCCGCTACGCGGAGAGCAAGGTGGCGGAGGTAATGCAGAAGGTGATGGCGGTCCTCTGGCAGACTTGCGGTCATGTGGCTGATTTCCGGCCTTGGGCACTCGGGGTGCCTCGCCTTGCTGTGTTGCTGTTGATGGGAGCGGATTAAAGGCTTCGTTGGAGGGCACGGTGAACTAGAAGTCAAAAAATCTTGTCATCTTGATGGCCGTTTCGACCACTCCTCGGCAGCCATGAACACTCAGATGATGAATCCCCCTGACTTCTCAGATGCCGATCTTGTAGAACAATCTCGCGCAGGCGTTACAGCGGCGTTTGGCCGGTTGGTTGAGCGGCACCAGTCGCTCGTCTGCTCCGTGGCTCTCGGAGCTTGTGGGGATCTGCATCGCAGCGAAGACATCGCGCAGGAGGCGTTTGTGGGCGCGTGGCGGCAACTGGGTGAGTTGAAGGAGCCGGGGAGTTTCAGGTCATGGGTCTGCGGCATCGCACGAAACATAGCGAACAGCTCCATACGCCGGGATGATCGCACACCGACGGCACTGGCTGGCGAGGCAAGCGGCGAGGAGGTGCAGGTCGAAGCCGCCACGCCTGCTGATCATGCCATCGACAGCGAAGAGCGTGCGATTCTGCTGCGTCAGTTGCAGGATCTGCCACCGCTGTATCGCGAGCCGATGGTGCTGTTTTATCGGCAGAACGAATCCGTGGCCTCGGTGGCGGAGGTGCTTGGGATTTCGGAGGACGCGGTGAAGCAGCGGCTCTCACGAGGCCGTGTGATGCTCGCGGAGCGGGTGGAGCGTTCGCTCGGGGCCGTGTTGCGTCGTTCTGCGCCGGGAGGAGCCTTTACACTCGCAGTGCTCGGCGCGGTTGCTTCCATCCCGGTTCAGGCCTCGGCGGCTACTGCTGGTATGGGCCTGGCCAAGACGGCAGTCGGCAAATCGGCGGGCGGCCTGATAACACCCATAGTGGGCCTAGCTGGTGTGACCGGTGGGCTCAGGAATATCATGAAGGGCCATGTTGATGACGCACGGTCCGCCGGGGAAAGAAGGTTCACGAGACGCGCCTTCAAATGGATGACCGCAGTATGCATCGTTCTGGGGTTGATGGTGGGAGTCCTGGCGGCAATGAAACCGAGTCTCGCCGTCCTGATTGGTGTTGGCACGCCGGTGGTGACTGGCCTGCTCGCTTGGCCGCTGGGCCTGTGGATCAAGCGCAGGCGGGACCTGTTTCGCCGTCTGAATGGGGGCGTCTCCGAGGGGCAAGCGTGTCTGGGGATGGGCCCCGCTGCATTCCGCCGCACGATCACAGGCCTGATGGTGGCTGTGGGGTTCTTTCCGGCCTTCTCCGTCGGCTTGTTGGGCTTGGTCAGCCGTGAGATACACCAGACTGTCATCTTTGGATTCGTGGCGGCGTGTGGCGGGATCGTGCTGATTTCCACTGGGATGTTTTGGCTGCGCCCCGCACGATACCGGGTGGTATTGATGGCGCATTTCGCCTTGCTCTGGTCAGCCACTCTCTTTCTGGCTCTTTACATGCGCCAGACCTGGCTCGCGTCGGGCCAATGGGAGGAAAACCAACTCGATTTCAGCATCCTGATTGGGCTCCCGCTGGCAGCTCTGACAACCACCTGGCTGGCATGGGCGATCTATAGTTTCCGACAAACGGAACAGACAAATTTTGGACCCTCCAACGTCCTGCGATGATGAACCAACGAACGGACGACCAAGCGAAACGAATCATGCAGACACTTCTTCCTATTCTCATACTCCTTGCCATCGCGGTCTTGAATGCCGCTGAGAAGGCTCCGCCCCCTTCATCGTGGACCGACGACTTCTCCGATTTGGGCACTTTGATGGACAACTGGCGAGCTTATGGCTTTCTCGCCAGCGGCATTGATGCTGCGCATCCGCTCGGCAAAACTGTGAGTGGCAAGCAGGCGCGGCCTGAATGGTGGCAGATCGTGGACGGTGCGTGGGGTGTATTATGCGAAAAAATGAGCGCCTGGCGCGAAACCGAACTCCACCAAACCGGCAGCACCTTGGCTCCGCTCCATTTTGAAGACTTCATCCCCGCTGCGGAGAATCCGCTGGGCAAGGCGAGCGATGGCAAGCCGGTGGGATTGGAGCCTTAGGCGGTTAGATGAGGTTTATCGACAGAAGAGCTGAGCGAAGCGAGACCGACAGTCGAAGGCTGCCCGCAGGGATGCGAAGCGCATCAATCAGTTTCAGATCACTCTTTTGTCCCCTATTCTTCTGCCGAAATCCCACCTTTATGAGCTCACGTATCGTCGCAGCGGGAGGTTGTTCTATCAGCCAAGGAGCGTTCAAAATGGACATAAATGGACTGACAAATGGATAGTTTGGCTCGAAACTATCCCATGCTTCCGCCTCTTCCCGACTCCATCCCCATCTCCGCCGAGATGCTCCGACTCGTCAGCGAGATCGACGAGTTCAAGGGCCACTGGCGCACTTGGCAGTCGCTCACGCCCGACCGGCTCCAGGGACTCCGCCGTGTCGCCACCATCGAGAGCATCGGTTCTTCCACACGCATCGAGGGCTCGCGTCTCAGCGACCGCGAGGTCGAGGCGCTGCTCGGCCGATTAGAGACGAAGTCCTTCGTCACTCGCGATGAACAGGAGGTCGCGGGCTACGCTTTTGTCATGGAGCAGGTCTTCGCGCACTTCAGCGAGATCCCACTCACCTCGAACATGCTGCGGCAGCTTCATCGCGATCTCCTCCAATACAGCATCAAAGACGAGCGCCATCGCGGTGAATGGAAATCGTTGCCGAACCACGTCGCCGCCTTCGATGCGGATGGCCGCGAGCTGGGCATCGTGTTCGAGACCTCCAGCCCCTTCGATACGCCAGCCCACATGGACGCGTTGCTCGACTGGCATCGTCGCGCAGAGGCCGACACCGGACTGCATCCGCTGCTGCGCATCGGCATCTTCGTCGTCGCCTTTCTCGCCATCCATCCCTTTCAGGACGGCAATGGCCGCCTCTCGCGCATCCTCACCACCTTGCTTCTGCTTCGCGCTGGCTACGGCCATGTGCCCTACAGCTCGTTGGAAAGCATCATCGAGCAAAACAAAGAGGCCTACTACCTTGCACTCCGCCGCACGCAGACGACCTGGCGCGAGAGCGCTGCCGACTGGCCCGCATGGCTGCTGTTCTTCCTCCGCAGCATCCGCCAGCAAATCACCCGCCTCCAGCAGCGCCTCGACGCCAACCGCCCGCAACTCTCCCCGCTCGCCCGCCAGCTCGCAGCCCTCTTCGAGACAAGAGAAACCCTCACTAATGCCGAAGCCGTAGCCCTCACCGGTGCGAACCGCTCCACGCTCAAGTCCAAGTTCGCCGAACTCATCAGCGCCGGCCTCGTGGAGGCGCATGGGAAGGGGCGCGGGGTGTATTATGTGAAAAAATGAGCGCCTGGCGCGAAACCGAACTCCACCAAACCGGCAGCACCCTCACCCCGCTCGATTTTAAAGACTTCATCCCCGCTGCGGAGAATCCGCTGAGCAAGGCGAGCGATGGGAAGCCGATGGGATTGGAGCCGGGTTCTTTGCGCAACGTCAAGTATCCGCCGTGAGCGCAGCATCCCCCGAACATTTTCACCCGCTGAAAACTTTCTTCGGCAACTCGCCGTTTCCGTGGAGGGTTCCTTGTGATGACCGCTGCGGAGAACGACAGACATGACCGCTTCCTCAGGCTCTATGTGGAGCATGAGGAAGCGTTGCGTGGCTTTGTGCGCTCGCTGGTCCCCACGTTGGAGGATGCGCGGGAGGTCATGCAGCAGACGGCGGCGGTGCTGTGGCGAAAGTTTGATGACTCGGCGGATTTCCGTCCGTGGGCCTTTGGCGTGGCGAAGTTCGAGGCGCTCGCGTTTCTCCGCGACAGGTCGCGTGACCGGCATGTGTTCGGCGATGAGGTGCTGGCTATGCTGGAGGCCGAGGCCATGGAGGCAGCGCGGTCGAGCGAGCAGGAGGAGCGGGCGCTGGAGGAGTGTTTGCAAAAACTACCCGCAGCTCAGCGCGAACTGGTAGAGACGGCGTATGCGCCGGGCGTCCGCATGGATGAGCTGGCGCGTTCAGCGGGCCGCACGCCGATGGCGCTTTATAAATCACTGCACCGCATCCGCATGACCTTGGCGGACTGTGTGCAGCTCACCTTGAACCAAAAGGAGGAACTTGCATGAAATCGAGCGACACTCAGATGGAATTGGTGCGCCGCTACCTGGGCGGCGAGGCAACTCTGGAAGAGGCGCGAAGGCTGGAGTCCATGCTGGCAGTGGATGCGCAGCTGCGCCGGGACTATCTGGCCTATGCGCGTGTGGAGGCAGGCTTGTCGTCAAAGGTGCGACCAAAGCTGGTCAAAACGGCCTCTCCCGCCCGCTGGTTCTCTTGGCGTCCGCTCACCGCTGCGGCAGCGGGGATTGTGTTTGGCATGTTCTGCACTTCGATGCTCTTCGCTTATGTCGCACCGACGTTCGGGAAGGTGATGACGCTGTTGCAGGACAGCTTTGAGAGCGGACCAGCGCCGGAGGTCACGGGGTTGCCGAGGGAGATTGGAAAATGGAGCGGCGATTTCACAGAGGTTGTGGGTGAGCAGCTGGGCGTGAAGCCACCGAATGGGAAGAAGATGCTGCGCTTTCTACGGGCGGACTATGAGGGCAAGGTGAAGCCGGAGGGTAGCTACTTCAGCGAAGTGTATCGGCTGGTGGATGTGCGGGCTTATCGCCGGGAGTTTGGCGATGGCGGCGCGGTGGCGCAGTTGTCGGCGGTGTTTGATGCCTTTGCGTTTCCATCGGGCGAGAGCTTCGATTGTTCGGTCTCTCTTCATGCACTGGATGCGGAGACAGCATTGGCTCTGCGGGAGAACCCGAACGCCAATATCACCAGGGAGTCACTCGCGATGGCGTGCAGCAACCGCGCGCGCTTGGATCGCGATCCGAAGACGTGGCAGCCTGTGAGTGCGGAACTGAGGCTGCCGCCGCACACAGACTTTCTGCTGCTGCATCTATCGGCAGTCAATTCGAGATCATCACAGCGCCGCATCACCTTCGACGGGCACTACCTGGATGATGTGCGGCTCACGCTGGGACGCCGCGCACCGCTGCCTTGAAGCTCCTCCATTTTCCCATGAAACCAACTATCCTCATTGCTGTTATCACGCTTGCGTCCTGCGCCGCACTGCGCGCCTCTGAACCGCCGAAGGGCGAGCCCACCAATGCCGCTAAAGCTGCCGCACAGGGGGCGGCGAAGAAGTCGAAGCCAAACGCGGAAGGAGAGAAAGCACAGGATGTGAGCAGCTTGCTTCGCCAGCTAAATCAGGTGCAGGAGGATGGCCGGTGGAACGAGGCAGAAGAAATACTGGCGGAACTTCTTTCCCTTGAACCAAAATTGAAAGACGACTTACAGGCAACTTCCATCACTATCTTATTGAATCGGTCTCTCGAGCAAAAGAAATGGGATGCTGCCGAAAAGCATCTCGACGAGCTGATCCAGATTGAGCCGCAGGCACAAACCGCCCTGTTGGCGGTGCGTATTCAAATCCTGACCGCTAAGGGTGATATGAAGCAGGTGGGTGTTCTCGCACGCAAGGCGCTGAACGATGAGAAGGATCGCTGCCGCCTACATGCCATCGCGCAGGCCTTGCTCGATCCCGCAGGAGGTTCGCAACGTGAGATCATCGTTCTGGCACACGAACTCGCTTTGGCGGCAAACAAGGGCGACCTGGTGGGCGACTGCCGTGCCGGGCACTTGTCAGTGTTGGCCCACGCCGAGTTTCTCCTGGGTCGGAAGGCAAAAGCCGTTGAGATAGCCGACAAAGCACTCCGCGTCACCGATGATCCTGAAATGAAGAAACGGATTCAACTGAGCCTGGACAGCTACAAGTCCGGCAAGCTACCAACCTCAACCAAGTGATATGAATCATGCAAAAATCGCTTCTCACCGCCCTGCTGCTCACGCCGCTGGCCGGGCTGCATGGCGTCGACAACGATCCCATTCCTGCATCGTGGAACGATGACTTCTCTGACGCGTCTGCTTTTGCCGTGAACTGGCGGCCGTATGGCTTTCTCGCCACTGGCATTGATGCCAAACATCCGCTTGGCACGACTGTGAGTGGCAAGGACGCGCGGCCTGAGTGGTGGCAGATCGTTGACGGGGCGTTGCGTGGTCAGTGCTTCCCAGAGGAGAAACATCCGCCTGGACTGCGCCGAGCCATCAGCGGGACCGATATTCGGCTGCACTGTCGCTTCAAAATGGCTGCCGAAGGCCAGATCGGCATCAGCATCGGCGGACCGAATCCCATCGTGGAAAGAGACTTCAATGTCGCCGGCCTGCACATCCGCCCCGACGGCATCACCGCTTGGGACAACGACGTTTTGCACCCGAAAGGCTCGCCTGAAGCCGCTGCGCTGAAGGCCAAGGGCATCTGGAACCGCAAGTTCTTCTACGCAAAGACTGAGAACCTCCAGATCGCTCCTGACGTGTGGCACAACCTCGCCGTTGAACTGCGCGGCAAAGAGTTGCGGGTCACGCTGGATGGCAAACCGGCTCTCACCTACACCACGCTCTGCGGTGATGTGCCGAAGAACGACATCGGCCTCCAGCCTGGCGGGAAAAGCCAAAAACCTCTCGCCTCGTGGTTCGACGACATTCGCATCGAACCTCTGTCGGGAAACAAATAGATGCTCTCATGAAAGCCACCCACGCACTCCTCACCTCTCTGCTCATTTCTTCATGGGCTGGACTCTTCGCTGCCGACGCTCAACTCAAAATCGGAGATGTCGCTCCCCAGCTCGCCTGTGGAACATGGGTCCAAGGGAAGCCCATCGGTGAATTCGAGAGGGGTAAAGCCTACCTCATCGATTTCTGGGCGACGTGGTGTGGGCCCTGTTTGGCTTCCATCCCTCAAATCGAGCATTTACACCAGAGATACAAAGACCAGGGGCTGGTGGTGATCGGCCAGGATGTCTGGGAGGAGGACGTGGGCAAAGTAAAGCCGCTAGTCGAGAAGATGGGCGACAAAATGACTTTTCGTATCGCCTTGGACGACGACAAAGGAACGATGGCTAAGACCTGGCTGAAGGCAGCTGGGGAGGACGGTATTCCGACGGCTTTTCTTGTCGGCAAGGATGGCAAGATTGCCTGGATCGATCATTCCTCGGGGCTTTCCGAGACAGTGATCGAGCAGGTGCTGGCTGGAACGTTCGACGTAGCCAAAGAAGGAAGCCTTCGGCCGATGCGTAAAAAGTTAAGCGAATCCTACTTTGCCACGGCGCAGGAGTTATCGGCAGCCATCAAGGACAAGCGTTGGCTCGACGCTCATGCGGCCCTGGAGCAGATGAGGTCGATCGTGCCTGGCGAGGATGTGGAATGGATAGCTTCCATAGAGAAGGAGCGGTTCAGGTTTCTCGTCGCGCAGGGTAAAACAGAGGAAGCCATCAAGCTGGGCGAGTCCATCCTCGCGGCTGAAAAGAATGCCACTGCCTCGGCCATGTCACTCGCCTGGATGATCGGCCAAGCTGAGAATCCTCCCGCTGAATTGCTGAGTTTTGCCGAGACCTGTGCCAAGCAGGCCAACGAAGCCACTCACGGGAGGGAGCCCCGGATCCTGGAGACCCTTGCCAGAGTCCTATTCCGCCAGGGGAAGCACCGAGAGTCCATCGAATCGCAGCAGCACGCCATCAACAGTGCCACGAGCCCTGATGAGCAGAAACGGCTTGGAGATGACCTAGCTGACTATCAGAACGGGCATCTCCCAGGCTCACAGGATGCAAGGTGACACTGTGCAAAGCCCAATCGTTCGAGACGAGGGGCGTGAACGGCGAGCGAAGCGCATCCTCACTAAGCTGCCTTATGCTCCTGCGCCTGCTATCAGTAAGCTGCGAGGCATCGCATGCCCTGACACTTGCCGGAAAATCGCCTTACTCATCGCCCACAACTGGGCACGCCAGGACATCAACGCCGCTTGGAACGCCATCGCCTGCTCGCCGCTGAACGCCTCCGAGAAGCAGATCATTTTTAACGAAGTTTGGGGATGAACCGCCATGCCCGCCGGACAACCACAACGCCCATGACTACGCCGAGCGAATCCGGGAGCGATTGCCGCATCGGCTTGAAGAACTCCGAGTGCGCTGCAGAGAATCCGCTGAACAAGGCGAGCGATGGGAAGCCGGTGGGATTGGAGGCGGCGAAAATCGCCACCCATGGCCTGCGACGTGTGTTTCAGGCAGGCTTTCGTGGGTTGAGGCATGGTGCAAGGTGGGTTGTGCTGGCGTATCAGATGCTAAAACCCACCCATCTGCCCATGCCCCAGGTCAAACATTACGGCTGCTTCCAGTTCAAAGCGCACATCTCCGAAACCCGGATCGCGGAATGCTTTCAGGCGATGGCGGGCATGGTGGGACGCATTCCGGGGCTGCTGGATTTTCATTGTGGGCCGTATGATTCGGCGGAGGGCCTCAATGATGGCTACACGCATGGTTTCATCATGACCTTCGCCAGTCCGCAGGCGCGGGATGAGTATCTGCCGCATCCGGTGCATGAGGAGGTGAAGGCGATTGTCGTGCCGTGCCTGGAGCGCGTCGTGGTGTTTGATTTCAACCTGACGGCCTGATCCGCTGCCGCAATTCAACCTGCCATGACTCGCTGCCTTGTTTGCCTCTTTTCGATTGTCGGGGCTTCGCTCTTACCGGCCGAAACCAAGCCGGCTCCTAAGCCCAAGCGTGATCTCAGCTACAACAGCGAGCATGTTTCCGCGCAGACGCACGAAGCTCAGCGGCAGAGCTTTCATCTGGCCGAAGGCTTCGAGCTGGAGCTCGTTGCCAGCGAGGAGACCGGGCTGCCGAAGCCGGTGATGGCCACCTTCGATGACGCCGGGCGTCTTTGGTCCGTGACGGCAACGATGTATCCGGCGGACAAGGATGAGGCGATCTGGCAACAGCCGGGCAAGGACCGAATCGTGGTGTTTGACACGCCCACGCAGCGCGGCCCGCAGACACCGCGAGTGTTTGCCGACGGCATGGTGTTGCCGATGTCCGTGCTGCCTCGCGGTCGCGGGGCATTCGTCGCGCAGGGACCGGAGATCGTTTATCTCGATGACAAAGATGGAGACGGCCGCGCGGATGATCGACGCGTGCTGCTGCGGGGCTTTGGTACACAGGACACGCACACACTGCCGCATCAGCTCACATGGTTGCCCGGCGGTCGCGTCGGCTTTTCGCAGGGATTGCTGAACTCCGGCCGCATCACGGATGCCGCAGGACGTGCCTTCGTTTTCAACCGCACGCTGGTGGCCTCCATCAAGCCGGACGGCACGGACACGCGCATCCTCAGCGCGGGACTGAACAACATCTGGAGCTGGGCACCGAGCCGCACGGGTCGCGTGTTCATTCATGAGGCCAATGATCTCGGCTACAGCGTCGTGCCGTTCGAGGAAGATTCGAGCTATCCGGCCTTTGCTTCGATGCGGCTGCATCCCGATTCGCCGCTGCATCCACCGACCGCGCAGGACCTGAACCTCGGCGGCACCGGCTTCTCCGGCCTGGCGATTTGCGATGACCGATCGGGCAGCTTTCCCGCGCCATGGCATGGCCTGCTCTACATCGCCAATCCCATCCTTGGCAAGGTGCAGGCTATCTCTGCCAAGCTCGATGAGCGCGGTGTGTGGACCTTTGAAAAGCGTGGCGACCTGCTTTCCTGCACCGATCCGATGTTTCGTCCGGTAGCGCTCACCTTCGGCCCGGATGGCTGCCTTTACATCACCGACTGGTATAACCGCATCATCTCGCACAACGAAATCGCCCGCGATCATCCCGCTCGTGACAAGGAGCGCGGTCGCATCTGGCGCGTGCGGCATCGCTCGCAGACACTCGCCACCGTGCCGGACATGACCCGCGTGCCCACCGCGGATCTGCCCGCTCATCTTCAAGCCGACCGCAGCTGGGAGATGCGTGCCGCCTGGCATCAAATCGGCGAGCGCAAGGCCGTGGAACTCATCCCCGCGCTCACCCAGATCCTCACCGATGCCAAAGCGGGCACCGACACACGCATTCACGCGCTGTGGTCGCTCGAGGAACTCGGCCACTTCGATGCCGCGCTGTGGAAGTCCTTGCTCACCGATGCCTCCACCGACCTCCGTCGTGAAGCCGTGCGTGCCCTCAGCACGCTGAACATCGCGGAGGACATCGCGTTTGATTTGCTCCAACCGCTGTCCGACGAACGCCAGTGGACCGTGCGCTACGAGGTCCTCCGGTTCTTCCGCCGCGCTGCGGGGCCAGTGAATCCGCGACACATCGCGTGGTTAAAACGCTGGAGTAGCGAGCCCGCGCCGAAGAACGAGATCAAAGGCTGGAACGGAACCTACCTCGCGCTGGGCGGCAGTTATGAGCGGGCCTTCCAAGATTTCCTGCTCTCACTCGCGGAAACGAAATCGCCGGCTGCGCAGATCGCCGAGTCGAAGTGGGACAAAGTCATCGCCACGGCCCCAGCACCGAGCGCCGAAGCCCTCGCCAAAATCGAAGCACGCCTCACGTCCGTGAAAAAACTCGTCACCAACGCGAAAGCCGAGCAAGGCCGCCCCATCGTCGAGAGCCTCTGCCTCGCCTGCCACGTCATCGGAGGCAAGGGCACCAGCCTCGGCCCGCCGCTCGATGGCTCATCGAAACGTGACCTCGACGGCCTCCTCACCTCCATCCTCGCCCCCGATGCCGCCATCGAGCAGGTCTTCCGCCTCTACCGCATCGAAACCACAACCGGCGAAACGTTCGAAGGCTTCAAAAAAGCCGAGACGACCAAGGACATCACCCTGCTCCTCATGGGCGGCGCCCCACAGGTCATTCCCCTCGGCAAAATCAAGACCGCCGGCTACGTCGCCGGCAAATCCGTTATGCTCCCCCTCGCCGAAGGATTCAACGACCAACAACTCGCCGACATCGCCGCCTACCTGCGGACGATTCAGTGAGAAGCGGGAGCTCTAGGTCAAACAGTCGTGAATCTGTGATGACGGCTGTTCGTTGATGTCGAGTTGAGCCCCCTTACGACGTAGTGAAGAAACCTGATCGATTCATGCTTCGCCACCTCCTCGCCTGTCTTCTTAGCACCTCTCTGCTCGCCGCTCCTCCGACGGCCTTTTTGGAGCAGCATTGCTACGACTGCCACGACGCCGAAACGAAGAAGGGTGACCTCGATTTGACGGCGCTGACGATGGACGCGCCGCATGTGGACCTGCTCATCAAGGTCCACGATGCGGTGGAGCGTGGTGAGATGCCGCCGAAGAAGAAAAAGCAGCCCACGGAGGCGGAGAAGGCAACGTTTGTGAAGGAACTGGACGCGAAGCTGATGGCGATGACCGCACCGGCACCGGGCGGTCGCATCCGGTTGCGACGCATGACGCGAGTCGAGTTTCAAAACACGCTGCAGGATCTGCTCGCATTGCCGAGACTCGATGTGATCGGCCTGTTGCCTGCGGATGGTCGTGTGGCGGGCTATGACAAGATCGCGGGCGCTCTCGACATCTCGCCCGCGCATCTTGTAGCGTATGAAGAGGCGGTCGAGAAGGCCCTGGATGCGGCGATTGCCACGCGCAGCACGCCGCCGCGAGTGTTCAAGAAGCGCATCTATCCGGCGGGACTCTTCAAGTTCGGCGGAAACCTCGTGCAGGGGCAGTTCGTGCTGTTGAAGGACAAGCAACCTGATCCCGCGTTGCCGGTGCGCGGCGGTTTTGAGGACAAACAAGGCTACGTGGGCGATGCGGGACCGGACATGGAAGAGCGCAAAAAACAGCTCGAAGCCGTGAAGGCCGCGAAAAGCGAAAGCGCGGTCGGTTTGCTCAATCCAAACCTCGCGGGCTATGAAGCGGCGATGAATGTGTCGCCGATCTACGCGGGCCTGTATCGCATGAAGCTGTCGCTGTGGGGCTTTCAGTGGAACGCGGGCAAACCGGAGCCAGGACCTGATCAAGCCGCCGTGCTGCGTGCGCATGAGGAAGGCAAGCAACAAGAAGGCGGTCGCTTGCTGCGCGCCTTCACTGCGCCGTCGATGAAGTCGAACGAGGCGGAGATCACCGAGTGGCTCGATGCGCATGAGAGCATCGTCTTTGATCCCGTTTCGATCCCGTGGAATGGCCTGCGCATCGGCCAGGTTGCCGGACGGGCGAAAAAGCATGTGGGACCCGGCGTGGCGATTGACTGGTTCGAGATTGAAGGCCCGATCCATGCTTCGTGGCCGCCGGAAAGTCATAAGCGCTTGTTTGGCGATCTACCGATCACCACCATGACCACGAGCGATGTCATCCCGCCGCAGCGTGACGAGGTGCGCAGCATCGGCGGCTATGTGCCGAGCATGTATTTCGATCTCACGCCGCAGGAGCGAAAGCCGCCGCTGGAGACCGTGCAGTCCACGCAGCCCGAGGCGGATGCACGGAAGCTGCTCAAGACCTTTTTGCCGAAGGCGTTTCGGCGCGAGGTCGCACCCGAAGAGATCGAGCCGTATGTGGCGCTGCTCAAATCACGCATCGCCGCGAAGGACTGCATTGAGGATGCGATGCGGCGTGTGTATGTCGCCGTGCTCACCTCGCCGGAGTTTTTGTTTCACTCCATCGAGCCGAAGCCGACCACGCTTGCCTCGCGTCTCTCGTATTGGCTCTGGAACGGCCCGCCGGACGCCCAACTGCTCGCCGCCGACCTCCACAAGCCCGACGTGCTGCATCGTGAAGTGGATCGTCTGCTCGCCAACAAACGCAGCGAACGCTTCATCGAGGATTTTGCGAATCAGTGGCTCGAACTCAGCCGGCTCGATGAAACCACGCCCGATCCGCAGCTTTATCCCGAGTATCGCTTCCTCCTGCACGAAGGCATGGTCGCGGAGACACGCGCCTTTTTGCGCGCACTCATCCAAAACGATCTCCCCATCACCCACCTGCTCAAACCCGGCTTTGCCATGCTGACGCAGCGCCTCGCCGAGCACTATGGAATTGCGGGCGTGACCGGCGTGGAGGTCCGCAAAGTGCCACTGCCCGCCGATAGCCTGCGCGGCGGCCTCCTAGGCCAATCCGCCATCCACAAGCTCACAGCGAACGGCACCACCACCTCGCCCGTGAAGCGTGGTGTGTGGGTGATGGACCGCCTCCTCAACGATCCCGCTCCACCGCCGCCGCCCGGCATCAGCGCCGTCGATCCCGACACCCGCGGCACCACCACCGTGCGCGAACAACTCGACAAACATCGCGCCGATACCAACTGTGCTGCCTGCCACGCCAAGATCGACCCCGCAGGCTTCGCCCTCGAAGCCTTCGATCCCATCGGCGGCCTGCGAGATCGCTATCGCTCGAATGGCAAGGGCGACGAACCACCCGAAAAAGGTAAAACAAGTTGGCGCGTCACCTACAAGCTCGGCCCCAAAGTCGATCCCAGCGGCGAGTTGCCCGATGGTCGCCAATTCACCGCCCCAAGCGGACTCCGTGACATCCTCACCTCAGATCCCGACAAGCTCGCTCGCGCCTTCGTCGCCCACCTCTCCCGCTACGCCACCGGCACGGAAGTTATCTTTGCCGACCGCCCCGAGATCCGCCGCGTCGTGGAAAGCACCAAGAAGAGCGGCTATGGTCTGAGGTCACTGATTCATGCACTGGCCGAGAGCGAAATCTTCCACACCCAGAAGCTGGTAGAAGATTGAGGGTAAAAAATGAAACCCAGCTTCTGAATCTTTTACCCCAAACCTTTTACCAGCCTCATTCCAAACCATGAACCGCCGACACTTTCTCCGCGCTGCTGGCGCTTGGCTCGCTCTGCCTTCCATCGGCCGTGCGGCTGAGAAACTGCCACCGAAGCGGCTTTTCGCCATTCATGTGCCGCTGGGCATGATGCCGCAGTTTTTCTTTCCGAAGGCCGGCGAAACCTCCAGCCCCTACCTCGACCTCCTCGCCGATCAGCGACCGCATTTCACCACCTTCCACGGCCTCTCGCACCCCGATGTGAATGGCAATCACCACGCCGGTCAGTGCTTCCTCAGTGGCGCACCGCATCCAGGCCAACCGACGTTCCGCAACAGCCTCTCGCTCGATCAACTCGCCGCCGAGAAACTCGGGCTCGACACACGCTTCCCCTCGATCGCCGTGTCCGTCAGCAAAGGCGAGCACTATGGCGACTCCATCGCCATCTCGCGAGCAGGCGTCATGCTCCCGGCCGAAAAGAGCGCCGAGAAGCTCTACCGCCGACTCTTTGTCGCAGGCACGCCCGAGGAAAAAGCCGCCACCATGCGCCGCATTGAGGCCGGTGGCAGCGTGCTCGATTTGATCCTCGACAAAGCCAAGCGACTCGAAAAAAGCAGCGCTCATGAAGACCGCGCACGACTCGATCAATACTTCCAAAGCGTGCGCGAGCTCGAAAACCGCCTCCAGCGCAACATCGAGTGGGAAAACCGTCCGAAGCCCAAAGTGGACTTCCCGCAGCCCCAAGACATCGCCGATGCGAATGAGGTCATCGCACGCTCCAAGCTCATGTTTGACCTCATCCGCCTCGCCTTGCAGACCGATAGCACGCGCGTCGTCACGCTCTCGCTCAGCACCTTCAGCGTTGTGCCGCATGTGCCCGGCGTGAAAAGCGAAACCCACGGCCTCACGCATCACGGCAACGAGCCAGACAAGATCGCCGAGCTCAAGAAGATCGAAGAAGCCCAAATGAAGGCCTTCGCCGACCTCCTCAAAGCCTTCCGCGACGTCACCGAAACCGGCGGCACGTTGCTCGACTACACGCAGGTGCTCTACGGAAGCTGCCTCGGCAACGCCAATTCCCACAGTAACCAAAACCTCCCCCTCATCCTCGCCGGCGGCGGCTTCAAACACGGACAGCATCTCAGCTTCAACGAGCAGAATAATACACCGCTCGCTAATCTTTTCGTCACCATGCTCCAAGGCCTCGGCATCGAGTCTGAAAAGTTCTCGAGTAGCACCCGGGCATTGAGCGGCCTGACAGCGTGATCTTCCACTCGAGAGACCTCCTTGGACTCATTGCTGAAGCGGTCCTGACAATCTTGTCTGCGTTTAATAAAGCTCCGCCGACAGTTTCGGTGTCATACTGTTGAGATTCACGCTCATCCATTGACCATGAAACTTTCCCGCCACCTCTGCTGCCTTCTATTGGTTCAGGCAGCGTTCGCCGCCACGCCACCGAACATTCTTTTCATGCTCTCGGACGATCAGGCTTGGAGCGGGCTTTCCTGCCAGATGCACCCGGACATGCCAGATTCCAAAAGCAGTCTTGTGCAGACGCCGAATATCGCACGACTCGCGCAGCAAGGCATGAGATTCAGCGCGGCTTATGCGCCGGCTCCCGTGTGCTCTCCGACGCGCATCAGTCTGCAAACCGGACGAAATCCGGCGGCACTTGGTTGGACAAAGGCAGCGCCGGCAGAGCAGGGCCATCGCTTGATCGAAGGCGACAACCGCAAAAGCATTCGTGATGACGAAGTCACCATCGGGCAGATGCTAAAGTCGGCCGGTTACGCGACGGCTCACTATGGCAAGTGGCACCTTGCAGGCGGTGGACCCGCAGCCCATGGCTACGACGAAAGCGATGGTGATACGAGTAATCAGGATGCTGCGCCGCATCTGCCACCCAACCCGGTTGATATCTTTGGCATGGGGGCAAGAGCTGTGGATTTCATCAAGCGGAGCCAGGCAGCTAAGAAGCCCTTCTTCATCCAAATGAGCTACAATGCCCTGCATTATCCTGAGAACGCCACTCCTGCCCTGCTCGAGAAATACCGAAAGCTTGCTGCCGGTGGAAACGACAAAGAAGTTGGCCGCGCGGCAATCGCGGAAGACCTCGATCGTGGTGTGGGCGAACTGATGGCGAAGTTGGATGCGATGGGCCTTTCGAAGACCACCATCGTTATCTACATGTCTGACAACGGCGGCTCGAATCGCCGCACGCTCAATGGCGGCAAGGGTGATGTTTGGGAGGGAGGCATTCGCGTGCCGCTGATCATTCGTGGGCCCGGGATCGCGTCGGGCTCGTGGTGCCATCAGCGGGTTGTTGGCTACGATTTCTTCCCGACTTTCTGCCGTTGGGCAGGCGTGAAGGCGATGCTGCCCAAACAACTCGATGGTGGTGACATCACCCACTTGCTGAGTGGATCGTCCGAACCCGTGAAGCGATTCCGCGAGTCGCTGGTGTTTCATTTTCCCCATTATCAAGGCGACTCACCGCATTCAGCCATCCTCAGCGGCCACATGAAACTCATCCACTTCTACGAAACCGGTGAAAATAGGCTCTTCGACCTCGAAGAGGATATTAGCGAGACCCAAAACCTCGCCGCAGCCAAGCCAGAACTTACTTCAACACTCGCCAAACAGCTCGCAGACTACTTGCGTGAAGTCGGAGCCGAAATGCCGAAACCGAATCCGAACTACGATCCCAATCAAGAGCCTGTGAGGAAGGGGGGCGGCAAAGGTGGAAAGAAAGGAGGTAAAAAGCCATGAAACCCCTCATCACGTCTTTTGGATTTGGCGTGCTCGCCTTGCTGCTGATTGCCGCTGCGCCGGATGAGAAACCGAAAGGTGCAGGTCAGGGCGGGCAGGTTGAACCGGCTGTGGTGCCTCCGTACCTCTTCAACGTGTGGCTTTGCCGTCCTGAAGCAGAGTCGGTGACGGTTAGTGTGCTTGCGTGGGACGAGATGGACGCCTTTATCGAGTATGGCGATGGGTTGAAAACAGCCACAGTGAAACTGAGCTCCGGTGCACCACAAAACATCGTGCTTCGAGGTTTGAAGCCCGATACGAGCTACCGCTACCGCCTCACGTATCGCCGCCCGGGAGGTGAAGCTATCCAAGACGTGATGCGCAGTTTTCATACGCAGCGGAAAACCGGCGAGACATTTTCCTTCGTGATGCAGGCGGACTCGCATCTCGACAACAACACCGATGTGCGCGTCTATCAGCAAACGCTGGCCAACATGCTCGCTGACCAGCCCGACTTCATGATGGATCTCGGTGACACAACGATGGTAGACAAATTTGGCCGTTTCTACACGCGCTCCGAGTCGCAATACCGAGCACAGCGCTACTATATGGGACGCATCGCGCACAGCGTGCCCATTTTCATGGTGCTGGGCAATCACGATGGTGAGAAAGGTAGCGACCCGGAGATGTCGGATTGGTCTCTCAAACAGCGTCATACCTATTTTCCGAACCCCACCGACGGGAACGACAAGCATAGCCACTTCGCGTTTGAGTGGGGAAATGCACTTTTCATCGCGCTAGATCCGTTCTGGCCTACCACAAAGCGTGGCGCTTCTGGATGGGATATGACGCTCGGCGAAACACAGTATCGCTGGCTCACGAAAAGGCTCACGAGCAGCAAAGCATCACTCCGTTTTGTCTTCATTCATCACCTCGTTGGCGGGTTGGGACGCGATGTGCGAGGCGGAGCCAAAACAGCGGCTTACATGGAATGGGGCGGCAAAAACGGTGATGGCAGTGAAGGATTCCGACGAAACCGTCCCGGCTGGGAAATGCCGTTGCATCAGCTTTTCGTCCAGAATGGTGTCAATATCGTCTTTCACGGCCACGACCATCTATTCGTCAAAGAAGAACTCGATGGCATCATATACCAAGATGTGCCGCAGCCAGGCCATCCGAGTGGTGGCACTCGCAGCGCGGAGGAATACGGCTACGGCGGTGTCATCCTCGGCAGCAGCGGCCACGTGCGCGTTACTGTGGAAAGGAATCAGGCCACCGTAAACTATGTGCGCAGCGTCGTGCCAAGTGTGACCCGCGCCGACATCGAAAACGCGGGGGTTGAGCACAGCTACACAGTGAAGCCAAGGCGTTGATTAGGTCTAATGTTTCAACAGGCCGTGCTTTTCGTTTTCTGTGTCGGATGCATCCGACTCTATGGATGAAACACTTTCAGCGCCGCTTTCTGCTTCAGTATCTCTCCAAGCATCTGGCTGACAGGCGAGGCTTTTTGAGTTGGCGTGGAGGCTCTCGGTACATGACAGCGTTTTAGTGGACTTGGCATGCCCCTTCCAACTCCGCCCTGCTGAGTTTTCGACCTTGAATCGCCCCCTGTCGCCGCTAAGGAACGCGTCCTCGCGCCCGGCCGACTCTGGCGCGTGCATTCAAACCCTACGCTCTCAGGCATACTCTCTCTTCTCATGAATAACGCCCTCCTCTCCAAAGCCGCCAACGAAGCCCGCGGCCTCGCCATGGACGCGGTGCATAAGTGCTCCTCCGGCCACCTCGGTCTGCCGCTTGGCGCGGCAGAAATCGGCGCAGTGCTCTTTGGCCAAACCCTCCAGTGCGATCCCGCCGACCCGAAATGGCTCAACCGTGATCGCTTCATCCTTTCCGCCGGCCACGGCTCTATGTTCATTTACTCCTGGCTGCATCTCAGCGGGTACGCGGTCAGCATCGATGATGTCAGCAAATTCCGCGTGCTGCATTCCATCACGCCTGGCCATCCCGAGTTCCATGAAACGCCGGGTGTCGAGTGCACCACGGGCCCACTGGGTCAAGGCGTCGGCAATGCCGTCGGTTACGCGCTGAGCGGCAAAATGGCCGCAGCGAAATACAATACCGCTGAGCACAAGATCATTGACCATCATGTTATCGCGCTCGCCGGTGACGGTTGCCTCCAAGAAGGTGTCGCGCGCGAGGCGGCCGCCTTTGCCGCTCACAACGGCCTCGACAACCTCATCCTCATTTACGATTCGAATGACGTCACGCTCGATGCCATGGCGAACATCACGCAGGGCGAGGATGCGCTGAAGCTCTGGCGCGCGCTTGGTTGGGATGCGGTGCAGATCGACGGCCATGACCTCGATGCCATCGCAAAAGCCATCCAGAAGGCGAAAAAGACCGACAACGGCAAGCCGAAGATCATCATCGCGAAGACCCTCATCGCCAAAGGTATCCCTGAAGTTGCCGGCACCGCCAAAGGTCATGGCGAAGGTGGCGCGAAATTCGTCGATGCAGCGAAGAAAGCCCTCGGCATCCCGGAAGGTGCGCCTTTCCACGTCAGCGACGACGTGAAGGGCTACTTTGCCGATTTGAAAGCGAAGCGTAGCCGCATCCACAAGCGTTGGAGCAAGATCTACAAGCAATGGGCTGCCGCCAATCCCGCCCTTCAGGCGGAACTCGAAGCTGGCATCGCCAGCGCCGAGGACCTGCTCAAGGTCATCCCCGAGTATCCCGCCGAAGGCAAGGCCGCCACGCGTAACAGCGGAGGAGAAATCCTCAACCACCTCGCCAAAGCCGCGCCAAAGCTTATCACTGGCAGTGCTGACCTCTTTGGCTCCACGAAGAACTACATCAAGGACGGTGGCGACTACTCCGCTGCCAATCCAAAGGGTCGCAACATCTGGTTCGGCATCCGTGAGCATGCCATGGGTGCGATTTGCAACGGCATCGCCTACGATGGCATCTTCCAGGCCAGTGGCGCGACTTTCCTCGTTTTCGCCGACTACTGCCGTCCGAGCATCCGGCTTGCCGCGCTCGCGAAACTGCCCGTCACCTATATTTTCACTCATGACAGCGTGGGCGTCGGTGAAGACGGCCCCACGCATCAGCCGGTTGAGACCGTCAGCGGTCTACGCGTGATCCCAAATCTCGACGTCATCCGCCCCGCTGACGCCGAGGAGACCGCCGCCGCCTTCGCTGCTGCCTTCAGCCGCAGCGATGGCCCCACGCTGCTCGCTTTGAGCCGTCAGGACCTACCTCATCAAGGCCACGCCAGCGCCACTAAGCGTCGCGAAGGCACGCTAAGAGGCGGCTACGTGCTCGTGCAAGAAACCGCGCCGCTCGAAGCCATTGTCATCGCCACCGGCTCGGAAGTGCAGTGGGCTGTCGAAGGTGCCAAAGGTAAGTCCGGCGTCCGCGTCGTGAGCCTGCCCTGCTTTGAACGCTTTGAACGTCAGAGCGCCGAGTATCGTGAAAGCGTCCTCCCCGCCAGCTGCTCCAAGCGCGTCGCTATCGAAGCCGGCGTCTCCGGGCTCTGGTGGAAATACATTGGCACTCAAGGTCAAATCATTGCCATTGATCGCTTTGGTATCAGCGCCCCAGGCAATACCGTCTTCAAGGAACTCGGCATCACTGCCGAGGCCGTGGCGAAGGCGCTGGCTTAATTCATTCGCCATATGCAAAAAAGCCCCACGTTGGTCACAACGCGGGGCTTTTTCATTGACCCGACTCTTTCACCACCGTCGGCAGCTTACACGATTGCCAGGCAAGGAAGCGCCACTGGCCCTGCTCCTTACGCCACACGGCAAGAAAGCTCAGCACGCCATCCATGATTGTTCCACCTGCGTCTGCCTTGATGTGCGCACGACCTGTCATCAATGCCATGCCGGGTGAAGGGAAGGTGAAGTCCTGCTCCTCATATTCATAAACCATGTACTTGGTCTTTCCGGCGGCGAGGATCTCTATGAATGACTTCTTGGTGTCCACGATGCCGTTGGAGTGCGCGTAACGCAGATCATCTGAGAAGATTGCATCAAGCTTCACCCGATCACCGGATTGCATCGCCGCCACACGAGTCTTGTCGGCGATTTTCAAATCAGCCGCGTCTTCGGCAAAGGTTTGGACGGTGAAAAGAAGGCAGAAGCAGACGAGCCATGGTTTCATTTTTAGAGTGGAGTTTGATTCTATCGCAACATTCACAAGCCAGGCTTTGAGCCTAGCGAATCTTCCAAATTTTCACGTCATGGATCCAGACAGTGTTCGGGATCAAAAAGCTGAACCAGCGCTTCATGGGATGTGCAAAGCCCTCCGAGCGGTGGTTGGCGATGAGTTTGCCATCCAGAGTGAGACGCATCTCATCGCCCACGGTGATCAGCATTAGCTCATGCCAATCTGTATCGGCCTTGAAGGGCACGTTGATGCTTTTGGTCTTTAGCAGTGCTTCGAGGTCGGCAGGCACTTTTTGCTTCTTCGCCACCGCTTCATCGCGTCGGCGACGGTTTTCGAGGTTCATGATGCCCGTTTTGTGATCCACAAGTGTCACGCTGCTCTGGCTGAGAATGCCGTAGCAAAGGTGGCCGGCATGTACGCCCTTCGTCTCGCGATCGACAAAGCCGAGCTGCAAGCTCTCGCCCTTGCTCAGCCCCGGAAACCGAAAACGCACCACCGCGCCGCCATCCGTGAACCTCGCCTCGTGATGGATGTGCGCTGAATGCTTGGCCGCCTCCGAAGCACTCGTGACTTTCAAGATGCCGCCATCGAGGTCCGCCATTTTCACATTTGGAACACGATCTGCTGTCGCACTATTCCACCCGTTGCCGATGGCTTTTGCTAAGTTGCCGTCTTCTTCACGTTCAAAGGCATCGTGGAAGATCAGCGACGCATTTTTCTCCAGCCAAGCGGTGGAGTCTTGGGCGAATGACGAATGCAAAATGGCGAATGACGAAAGGATGAGGAGAAAGCGCATGGGAGATGATGAAATCATTCAAAGCTGACATGTCACGATACGCATCATCAACCCACGTTTAGCATGCTGTTCATCAAGACAGCAAACCCATCTCCAAGTTGGTCCGCGCAGGAATTCTTCCGCAGTGAAACAAAGAGGTTACAAGAAGCACTTTGAACTTCCTGCACACCAAGGATCGACTGAAGTGATAAGTGATGCTTGCTTCCCCGGCGGCCTTCGCCATGACTCGGACGTTTATTTCTCCAACCCACCATGATCAAGCTCACCGGTATCGCAGATGAAGCAGGCGCGTCTCTCGACGTGCAAATTCAAGCCCACCAAGAACTCGGATGGGACAGCATTGAAAGTCGTGTGGTGGAGTTTGATGAGGTGAAGGGAAACCTGCATGAGATTCCTGACGCCATTTTTGACAAGGTTGTGGCGCGTCTGGAGGAAAAAGGCATGAAAGTGAGCGGTTTTGGCTCGCTGATCGGCAACTGGGCCAAGAAGATCACGGATGACTTCGCCATCACCGAAGCTGAAATTGGGCGCGCCATCCCGCGCATGCAGCGGCTGGGGGCAAAGCTTATCCGTGTGATGAGCTACGCCGTGTGCAAAACAGATGGCAAAGATGATGCGGAGCAGTTTGCCCCCGAACGAATCCGTCGCATGAACGAGGTCCACAATCGTTTCGCTGACGCGGGTCTCACTGTGGTGCATGAAAATTGCATGAACTGGGGTGGAATGAGCCCAACGTATGTGCAGCGCATGGCGGAAGCTGTGCCTGGCATGAAATGGGTTTTCGATACTGGTAATCCGGTCTTCATCGACGATCGTGATCGCCCTAGCATGAAGCAAGACTCTTGGCAGATGTACCAAGCGATCAAGCCATTCATGGCGCATGTGCATGTCAAAGATGGCATCTGGGACAAAACAAAAAACGATGCGGTTTACACCTATCCAGGCGAGGGCGAGGGCCAGACGGAGCGCATCATGAAAGATCTCATTGAGACGGGTTACTCGGGCTACATCAGCATTGAGCCGCATGTGGCCGTGGTTTTCCACGGAGCCGGAGCGGCTGACGACCTCAGCCCCGAGCAGAAGGCGAAGGAGCAATACAACAGCTACATCAAGTATGGCCGTATGTTGGAAGCCATGCTCAAGCGACTTGGTGCCAATTTGGGTTGAGCTATCGCTCACTCTTCTGATGCACAGAATGGCTGTGCTCTTTGCGCTAAACCCTGGAAGGAGGATCAAAGCGGTCACTTTGCGACCTGCATCGCTCGGAACTTGCCAGGCGCCATGCCGGCATAGCGGCTGAAGTGGCGCGTGAAGGCGCTTTGATCACACCAGCCGGTTTGGAGGGCGATTTCACCAAGCGGCATGTCGCTATCACGCAGCAGACGCGTGGCTTCGTCTAGACGCAGCTTGTGCAGAAGTTGCAGCGGGCTCATCTGAAAGAGACGCTGCACGCGCTGTTCAAACTGGTACACACTGATTCCAGCCTTGGTGGCGATATCCTCGATACGCAGGCTCTCGGCGTAGTGCTTGCGCATGTACCGTAGGGCGCTGGCGAGTTCCGCAAAACCGGTTGCTTTGTCACTCGGTGCATCCAGATCACGTGAAATGCCCGCAACGCCACTGATGAGCCCTTGGTCATCGCGCAGCGGGTGCTTCGTGGTCAGGCACCAGCCGGTCCGGCCGCCAGGGTAGATGTGCAGTTCGAGCTGCTGATCGATGCTTTTACCAGTTTTCAGAACCCATTCGTCCTGCCGGGCATAGCTTGCAGCCAGCGGGGAGGGATACACTTCATCCGGCTTTTTGCCGATGAGCCGCGTTTTATCTCCAGCCGCGCAGCGCGAGGCGAGGGTCTGGTTAACCACGACATACCGTCCGTAGCGGTCTTTGATGAAAAAGACGACATCGGGCAGCGCATCAAACAGCGCTTCCGCGACTGCATTTTGACTCAGCATGCTGGTGGGAACCATGGTTTGGATGTTTTGGCAGGTTCGTGGTTAAAAAGCAATCAAGAGAGAAGTTCTACTACCAGCGAGTACGAGTGATTCATGAACTCCCATCACCTCACATGGACCGGCGTTTTTCCGGCAGTTGTTACGCAGATGCATCAAGACCAGTCGCTCGATCTAGAGGCAACGGTGCGCCATTGGGAAGTGCTCATCGAATCTGGCGTGGCCGGCTTGATTGTTTGCGGATCACTCGGCGAGAATCAGACGCTACTGCCTGAGGAAAAACGTACGCTGGTCAAGCACGCGGTGAAAGTGTCCGCAGGCCGCGTGCCGGTGGTGTGCGGCGTGGCAGAGATGAGCACGCAGGCTGCAGTGAGCTTTATGCGTGATTGTGAAAAGCTCGGTGCTGCCGGCTTTATGGTAATGCCGCCGATGGTTTACAAATCGGATGTGAAGGAGACGGCGCACTGGTTCCGCACGCTGGCGGGGGCCACACAGCTGCCGTGGATGCTCTACAACAACCCGGTTGGCTACCATACGGATGTGACGCCGGAAATGTTTGTGGAGCTGGCAGACATTGAGAACCTGAAGGCAATCAAGGAAAGCAGTGCGAACACACGACGCATCACCGAGCTTCGCAATCTCACAGGCAACCGTTACCAAATCTTTACGGGTGTGGACGATCTCTTCCTCGAATCTGCCATCCTCGGCATTGACGGCTGGGTTTGCGGTAGTGGCATCGCCTTTCCGAAGGAGAACCAGCTACTGTGGGATCTCGCTCAAGCAGGCCGCTGGGATGAGTGCCGTGCGCTGTATCGCTGGAGCCAGCCACTGATGAAGCTCGATACGCACATTCACTTTGTTCAATACATCAAGCTGCTGTGCCAGGAGACCGGCCTCGGCAAGGAATGGGTGCGTGAGCCGCGCCTGCTGATCACAGGGGCGGAGCGTGAGCAGGTGCTCAAGATCATCCGCGAGGCACTGGCGAAGCGTCCGGCATAATTCAGATCAAGCGATGAGCTTGTTGTCATCGAGGCCGAGCAGATGAAGCGGCGTGGCGTTCAGATCGCGCACGTGATGTCCCTGCTCGCGATGGCTTCCGTGCCTCGCTGGTCGGTGGCGCCGATGCTGTGGCCGGATTTGCAGCCGCCGCCGACCATTCAGAAATGCCTTACTTCGCCCCGATGCAGTAAACAGACTTCTCGCTACGGAGGAAGAGCTGATCTCCGCTGATGGCCGGAGTGGCGTTGAATTGGGTGGTGTCGAGTGAGAGAACATTCGTTCGGATCATCTCGAACTGCGGTTTCGCGGCGAGGATGAAGGCACCGTTGCGGCGGGAGACGCAGATGAGTGTATCGCCGATGAGCACGGGTGAGGCATAGAAAGGCTTGCCGCCTCCGCGGGCCCCCATGAGCACCCGTTCACGATAAACCTCCTTACCGGTTTTCGCGTCTAAACAGATGGCGAAGCCTTGGTCGTTGATGACGTACAGATGGCCGTCCTTGAGGATCGGCGTGGGGACGTAGCTGCTGGTGTTGCTGTCCCACAAAACGGCACTGGAGGAGGTGTCTCCCGTACCGCCGAGCTTGATCGAGACGCTGCGGGTAGAGGGGAAACCTCCAAAGAGGTAGGCTTTGTCTCCATCGGGCACGAGGCTGGGGGAGACATTACCTGTGAGACCGTGCTGCGCATACCAGCGGAGCTTGCCGGTGGATGGATTTAGGCCCCAAATCTCTTGTGGCACGGCGATGACGAGATCGGTGAAACCTTCGTGGGTGTACACATTCGGCGTCCCGTAGGCCATGCCAAACTGCCCTTCAGCCTTCCACACGATTTCCCCCGTTTTTTTGTCGAGACCGATGATGGCTTGGGATTCATCGCTGGCATTGATGATCACTAGGTCGCCCACGAGCATAGGGCTGGCGGCGGAGCCCCAGCGGGTGCGGCCGGAGCTTGTGCCACAAGAGGTCTGCCAGAGCTGCTTGCCGCTCATGTCGAAGGCTAGTGCGCCCGTTTTGCCAAAGAACACATACACCCGTTCGCCATCGGTCACCGGAGTCTGCGTGGCATAGCCATGCTCAGTGATGTAGCCGCGCCAAGGGTCTTCCTCGGCGGTGGAGGGCACCTTGGCCTCCCAAATGACTTTCCCATCGGGCTTGCTGAGGCAGATGAGATGGCGGGTGAGCTTCGAGATGTCATTCGCGCCTTCTTTGTCGCCGTAGCCGGTCCAGCAGGTGACGAAGATTCTGTCACCGAACACGATGGGGCTTGATGAGCCGGGGCCAGGCATGTCGGCCTTCCACACGATGTTTTCGGAATCGCCCCAGTTCAGCGGAACCTTCGAATCCGTCACGATGGCGGCTCCGGTGGGACCGAGGAAGCGCGGCCAGTCCATCGGCGCGGCGGCGTGGAGCATAATGGGGCAGAATGCAAGAGCGAGAAGCGGCTTCATGATCACCATGAAAACCCGCTCCGCAGGCAAAAGTTACACCACAAACTCAAGCGGTTGCCGTTTGAAAGCGCTCCATGCTGAAACGCTTTAGTAGTGAACCACCGGCCACGAAGGTGAAACCTCCAAAGAACAGGAGCAGGAACGGAATGGAACCCCACTGGCCACGCTGACCGGCAAGAACAATCATCCAGCCAAAGTAACCGGCGAGAAGCACCTCGAGCCAGAGGGCGATGGACTTGCCAGCTTTGTATCGGGATTTTTTCACGGCGGCCTGCGCCTGCGTGGCGATGCCATACTTGGGGGTGCGGACAAAATCGCTTTCTTGGTTCAAGAGGGCCTCGAGGACAGCCTTGCCATTGTTGATGCTCATGCCGATGCCGAGGGCGAGGAGCATAGGCACGTAGGGCAGCGCCTTCAGCCATCCCCAGCGGGCCTGCGATCCTTGGGCGGTCATGTAAAAGACGACGACACTAAAAGAGGCGAAGAAAAACACCGGCACATCGACAAAGACTGCTTTGTGCCAGGAGCTGCCCATGACGAAGTTCGCAGGATACATGAGCACCAACGTACAGAGTGTAAGGAGATACGCGAAATTTGAGGTGAGGTGAGCGGTGGCTTCCAGCTTGATGGAAAGCGGGGCCTTGCTGCGCCAGACATCACCCAAGATTTTTTTGCATACTTGGATGCTCCCCTTGGTCCAGCGGTGCTGCTGGCTCTTGAATCCATCCATGTCCGGCGGGAGCTCGGCGGGCACAACGACGTCTTTCAAGTAGATGAACTTCCATCCGCGGAGCTGGGCACGGTAACTAAGGTCGAGGTCCTCGGTCAACGTGTCGTGCTGCCAGCCGCCGCTTTGCTCGATGGCGTCGCGGCGCCAGATGCCGGCAGTGCCGTTGAAATTCAAAAACTCACCGTGACGGCTGCGGGCGGTCTGCTCGAGCACGAGATGGCCATCAAGGAAGAGGGCTTGGAGGCGGGTGAGGAGGGAGAAATGTTGGTTCGCGTGGCCCCAGCGTGCCTGCACCATGCCCACGGTTTCGTTTGTAAAATGGTGGATGAGTTTTTGAAGATAGTCTGGCGCAGGCTGGAAGTCGGCGTCAAAGATGCAGATGAACTCACCCTTTGCGAGGGGCATAGCCTCGTCGAGAGCCCCAGCCTTGAAGCCTTTCCGATTGGTGCGGTGGAGGTAAGCGATGTCGAGACCTTTGGCCGCGTATTCAGAGCTCAGTTTTTTGGCAAAGGCAGCTGTCTCATCCGTGGAGTCGTCCAAGACTTGGATCTGCAGCCTGTCCTTCGGATAGTCGAGGGCGGACACGCAGCGGAGCAGGTTCTCGATCACATCGTATTCATTGAAGATCGGAAGCTGTATGGTGATCGGCGGTAGCTCAGTGAACGTGCGTGGCGGCGTGGGGACATCGTTGCGATGCTTCCAGAAATGATACAACACCTTGATCCTGTGGGCGCCAAAGCCGGACAGGGCGGTGAAAAGAAGGATGTAGCTGGCAAACCAGATGAAATGATCCCAAGGAAGCATACGGGAGGTCGTTCCTGATACGGGAGCGGGAACGGGGCGCATTCATCGCCGCCAATACAAGGGTTTCAAGAGCAAATCCGATGCCAGAGCTCAGGCCTTCTCTGGCGATTCCCGGGCAAATCCAACCCGGCTCTTGGCAGCATCACCCCTCCGGCCTACAAAGAACCATTCCCACCGAACAACGTGATTGGTATGACACAGCTCTTTACTATGACATCGTCTTTGACGACGGCACGCGTCAGGAGGCCGACTTTTTGGAAGCGGCCTACGCTCGCTATGCGGTTGGCAATGGCCGCCGCCTCCTCGAGCCCGCTTGCGGTAGCGAACGATTGGCACTGAAAATGGCTCGAAGGGGTTGGGAGGTAAGTGGGTTCGACGGGAATGCACACATGATCGCCTTTGCAAACGAACGCATGGCCTCAGCACGGCTGAAGGCTCGGTTGTGGGAGGACTGGATGCAGTCGTTTGAGCTGCCAAAAGGTGTGAAGGGTAGCTTTGACATGGCGCACTGTCTCCTCAGCACCTTCAAAGACCTGCACTCGGAAAAAGACGCCGCGGAGTGCCTGCGCCGGGTGGCGGCTAGGCTACGCAAGGGGGGCATCTTCTTCCTCGGGCTGCATTTGACGGACTACGAAGCTGGCAAGCAGGAGCATGAGCGATGGGTGGCACGACGCGGCTCCATCGGGGTTATCTGCAACACACACACGTGGCCGGCCGACCGCCCCAAACGCCTTGAATCCTTGCGCACGCGTCTTCAGAACACCGATGCCGGCCGGAAGCATTTTCAAGAGACGCACTGGCAGTTCCGCACCTACAATGCAGCGCAGCTCAAAACATTCCTGCGCAAGGTGCCTGAGCTGGAGTTCTTGCAGTGCTACGACTTCACCTACGACATCGAGGAGCCACGCCAGCTTGATGACAGCTACGCCGATGTGCTTCTTGTGCTATGCCGAAGGTAGCTATTGACGGATTTAGCCGCGCTCGGATACCTTTTCGTTCCTGAAGTTGAATGCACTCGACAACGTCCCAACGGGGGCTTGCTGGACATCCTTCGATGCAGACCGTTTTCCTCCACCATGCGCTTTCGCCTTTGGCTCGTTTGTTTTGTGACTCTCGTATGTGTGCTGCTCGGCCGGAGACCTGTTCCAGAGCAGAAGCATGCTTCAACGATCCTTTTGAAGACTGAACAAGCAAAGAGATCGCCAGCCTCATTGACCTCAAAACGAATGGAAGCGAGCGTTACGGTCATTTCGGACAACCCAATGCGCGATTTCACCGAGTGGACAGAGGAGTACCTTGCCAATCGGAATCCCGATTTGATCTCAAAAGGCGTGAAATTGGCCCAGGAACGGCGTGCGCCCTTCAAACAGCTCATCAAGGACGATCCGCGTGAGGCCATCCGCACGGCGGTGCCGATGGTGGTGAGGCAGAATCTGCCGCCGGAGATCGTTTCGCTGCTGGAGAAGCGCATCAATGACATCGGGGCGCTGCGTGTATTTCAAGGCGTGCCGCTGGATCCGAATGATCCGCCGGTGCCGACGACGCGTGAGGTGGAACTCAAAAGTGGCGGGACGTATCGCGCTTATGTGTATGGCGAGCGGGCGAACAAGGTGACGTGGACGGCAGGTGCCTTCGTGAATGGCGTGGCGATGGATTCGGAGTTCGCGATCAGCGATGAGCCGACGCGCCGTTTGGAAGTCGGTGAGATTTTGCCAGAAGGAAAGACGGTCGTAGGTGACTGCCCAGTGTCGGGAAAATATGTGATCGAGCCAGAGGATGTGCCTGCGGAGGTTCCGGCGACGCTGGCGGCGGTGGAGACGCCGATTGAGATCATCACCTTCTGCGATGGCTCGCACATCGCGATTCAAAACCAGACGATCCTGTATGGCGAAGGTGTCACGGGCGGTTCGATGGCGTTTTCGGGCATTTTGCCGGGCTCGCCGACGCCGGCGCTCGGTCAGGTGAAGATCATCGTGATCCCGACGACGTATGCGGATCAAAACGCCGTGCCTTCGACCGAGGCAGCGCTATACAACGTGCTGCGTGATGTCGCCGATCATTACTCGAAGTCGAGCTACGGTCGTCTTTCGCTGAGTGGTGTGGTCACACCGCCAGTGAAGCTCCCGCACAACGAAGCATGGTACACGAACCGCGATAGTAGTAACGGCGGTGACATCGGCGGCACGACCATCTCGATGGCGGACGCGCGCGCGGAGGCGCTGAAGATGGGCTACGACTGGACTGACTACGACTGCACGGTGATGCGGCACAATGGCGGCCCGGGCAGCTATGGAGGTCTTGGTGGTGGAAACACCGTGTGGTGCCGCAACAACAGCATCAGCCTCTGGGCGCATGAGATTGGCCATGCCTTCGGCCTTGCGCACTCAAACTTCTGGAACACCGCAGGCACGAGCAGCATCGGCAATGGTGCCAATGAGGAGTATGGCGACAGCTATGACATCATGGGCAACGCGGACACACCCGGACAATACAACGCGCAGGCCAAGAACCAGATCCGCTGGCTCCAAAGCAGCTTTATTCAGCCGGTGACGCAGAGTGGGCTGTATCGCCTTTATGCGTTCGACCAAGGCGCGCTCGATTCATCGAAGCGGTATGCCATGACGATCCTGAAGGATTCTCAGCGCACCTACTGGTGCATGGTGCGATCGCTGTTTGATACAAATCCATTCATGAAAAGTGGTGTGGAACTGGGATGGCGCTTTCCAAATGGCAGCGGCAGCAATTTCCAGCTCATCGACACGACAAACGGTTCGCCTTTCGGCAAAACGGACGCGGCCATCAGCCTCGGCGCGACGTTCTCAGACACGGAAAGCAGCATCCACATCACGACAGTGGCCGCGAATGATGTGCCGCGCTACATCGATGTGCAGGTGAACCTCGGCAGCTTCCCGACGAATCAGACTCCAGCTATGACGCTGACGGCAAGCGCGAAGGTGGTGCCGGTGAATGCGACGGTGACGTTCACGGCGACGGCGAGTGATCCTGATGGTGATCCGCTGGCGTTCAACTGGCAGCACTTTGGCGGCGGCACGCAGATCGTTTCGCCGAACTCGAATGTGATCACACGGCAGTTCACCGCGGCGGGCACCTACATCGTCACCTGCACTGCCAGTGATATGAAGGGAGGCACCGTGACGCGTAACCAGCTCATCACTGTAGGCTCGCCGACGACTTTCACGATCAGCGGTCGCGTGACCTTGCAGGGCCAAGGATTGAAAGACGTGGTGGTGATGGCGAACAACGCGAACGGCGTCATCACGGATACGGACGGCTACTTCACCATCCCGGCGCTATCCGCGAACACCTACGCGCTCACGCCGCTTCTATACGGCTACACCTTTAGCGAACTGTTCAACAACAGCATCACCGTGGGTCCAAGTTTCAGCGGTGCGTTGTTCGAGGCCTCCGCGCAGAGCATCGTGACGATCTCCACGCCTAATCCCAATGCGAACGAACTCGCGCCGGTGACCGCTGGCACCTTCCGCATCAGCCGCACGGGCGACAACTCGCAGGACCTCGTGGTGAATGTGAACTCGGCGCTCGGCGGTGCCACGAAGACGACGGACTACACCTTTGCGCCTGACTACGTCGCCGGATCGAACGGCTTCAGCACCTTCACCATCCTCGCTGGATCAGATACGCTCGACATCACGGTCACGCCGGTCGTTGACGCGAGCAGCGAAGGGCCGGAGACGGTGATTTTGCAGCTCGGACCCGGAAACGGTTATCTCGTCGGCTCTGCGTCCACAGCTACGGTGGTGATTGGCGATGATGATACCGCGTTGCCGAAGGTGGGCATCACGGCGACGAAGAACTCGACGATGGAAATCACCGCAGTCCCGGCGGTTTTCACGATTTCGCGCACAGGCAGCACCGCGGCCGATTTGACGGTGAATTATGCCGTCAACGGCACGGCAACGAATGGCGGCGATTACACGACATTGAGTGGTACGGTGACGATTTTGGCCGGAAATGCCTCCGGGACGGTCGAAGTGGCTCCAATCGACGATTCGACCTCCGAAATCCTCGAAACAGCTATGCTGACACTGAACACGAACGCTACCTACATTATCGATCCGCTCGCCACGACGGCTACGGTGTCGATTTATGACGATGACTTGCAAACCGTAAACGTGACCGCGAGCGATGCGACGGCCGCGGAGGTCGATTTGACTGTGCCGGGTGCTGCGGCGGACACGGGAACCTTCTTGGTCACACGCTCCGGCGACACGACGAATGCTCTGACAGTCTATTACGCGTTTTCAGGCGTCACGGGCAGTGGTGTGATGGCGCTGCATGGCGCGGATTATGAGTGGATGCCCGGTTTGGTGGTCATTCCGGCCGGACAAAACGCCGCCAGCATCACGATCGTGCCTCGGTTTGATAATCTGGGCGAAGGTCCTGAGCAGTGCGTGCTAAACCTCGGAGCGAACGCTACGAACTACGTCCTCGGCACCAGTGCCACGGCCACGGTGACTATCAATGACAACGCCGCCGACAAACCCTACATCGATGTGGTGAACACGGCAGTGGGCGTGGAGCCGTCCACGAACGCGAATTTCCGCTTCAGCATTCGTGGTGACATGAGCGCGGCTCCGCTGGCGGTGAATTTCACTCTGTCCGGCACCGCGACGAACGGCACAGACTACGACACCACCGGCTGGTGGCTGCCGCAGACCTCCGGCAGCACGGAAAACCTCCGAGCCGTCTGGGTAGCGGCTGCCACGAACCTCTGGGCAGTGGGTGACAACGGCACCATCTTGAAAGGCGATGGCACCAACTGGACCCCGCAGACGAGCGGCACCACGCAGCATCTCCGTGCAGTGTGGGGCACCAGTGCCACGAATCTGTGGGCCGTGGGTGACAATGGGGTGATATTGAAAGGCGATGGCACCAACTGGACCCCGCAGACGAGCGGCACCACGAACGCTCTGCGCGGCGTGTGGGGCAGCAGTGCCGCGAACATCTTCGCGGTGGGCGATGGCGGCACCATCTTGCGCAGCACGAATGGCACAAGCTGGGCCGCGTCGACCTCCACGACCACGAATGCCCTCCGTGCGGTGCATGGAGTGGATGCGAGCAACATCTGGGCGGTCGGCGCAAGTGGCACGATACTCAAATGGAGCGGCACCGCATGGGCGGCGCAGACCTCCGGCATCACTTCGCAGCTCAATGCACTCTTTGTGGTCAATTCGACCAACATCTGGGCCGTGGGCACGGGTGGCGTCGTGCGCAAAGGCTCAGGCACGACATGGGCGGGACAGACTGCCACGAGCAGTTCCGATCTGAATGCTGTGTGGGGTTTCACCACGACGAACCTGCTCGCCGCCGGTGCGCTGAGCACGCAGATGGTGAGCACCAACGGCACGAGTTGGACGAACGCGCTGCTGAGCACGCCGGCCACATTCAACGGCGTCTTTGGCACCAGCGCCACCATCGGCTGGGCCGTGGGCGATGGCGGCGCGATCTTCAAACGCGACAATGCCACTTCCGCTCCGTATCCCGGCGGCGTGGTCATCCCGCGCGACATCGCGACTTACGATTTGGCCATCCGCACGAAGGATGACACCGATCTCGAAGATCTGGAGACGATCACACTGACTCTGGGCTCTTCTTCGGCCTATCAGCTATTCGGCCTTACGACGAGCGCCACGGCTTCGCTGCGCGACAATGACAACGTGAACACGCTCGTCGTGGACACCCAAGTGGGCACGAGCGGTTCGATCACCACCGCTGAAGGCGGCACGGGCGTGATCAAATTCTACATCTCCCGACTCGGCAGCACGGCAGCGGCTTTGACCGTGAATCTGAGCTACAGCGGCACGGCGACAGGTGGCGGCGTGGACTACACCGGTCCTGCAAGCGTGACGATCCCGGCGGCAGCGACGGGTGTGGATGTGCCCATCACGATCACGAATGACACCACCTTTGAAGGCACGGAGACGATCATCCTCGATCTGGCGCCGGGCGGTTACGCACGCGGGCCGGGGGCCACGATGTATGTCTCGGACAATGACACGGCGACGGCGACCATCGCCTTCAATGCGACGAGTTCGTCCGGGTTGGAAAGCGTGACGAATGTGAGCATCCCGGTGACGCTCTCCGCCGCGCAGGTCTCGGATGTAACGGTGGAGTATCTGACCAGCGGCAGCACCTCTGGCAGCAATAACACGAGCAGCAGCAGCCCCATGCCCTACTGGGTGCGTGTGGTGAAGACCGGCACGAGCGTGGCTTTCTTCCAGTCGAACGATGGTCAGTCATGGACGCAGCGCGGTGGCAGCGTGACGGTTTCCGGCCTCGGCAACACCAGCTACCTGGCAGGCATCGCCTTCGCGCCGGGATCGACAACGCAATTCACCACCACCATCGACAACTTTGGTGTGAGCGGTTTGTCCGCTGGGGGCACCACTGGCAGTGAAACCGCTGCAGCCATCGGCACCGTGACGGATGGCGGCAGCTCGTCCTCGGGTGGCGTTTACACCTTCATCAACTCCGGCAACGGGCTCAGCAACGCAACGACCGACAGCTTCCGCTACGTGTATCTGCCCGTCAGCAACTCCGCGAACTGCACCGTCACTGCACGCATCACCGGCGTGGGCAATGGCACCTCCGCCTCCTCGCGTGCGGGGGTGATGCTCCGTGCCACGACGGCGAACAATGCCATCCACGCCGTCTCGCTCGGCACCGGATTGTCCGACGGCGGCTTCTACACGCTCTACCGCACCACGGCGGGTGCCACTTCCACACTTAGCAGCAGCTACACTACGATGATGCTGCCGATGTGGGTGCGCACGGCACGCGTGGGCAATACCTTCACACAGAGCATCTCGCGCGATGGCACGTCGTGGACGAATCTGAGTCCCGCTCCCTCTATTGCCTTCGGACCTAAGCTGCTCGTTGGGCTTGCCGTGTCCGCTGCCAGCGATGGCAGCATCGCCACGGCGACCTTTGACAATGTGACGCTGAACGGCTCGCCCTTCACCTCGCAAGGCGGACGCACCATCGGGTTTGTCAACGAGCAGGGTAGTGACAGCGTGAGTAGTGGTGTGTGGACCGTGAATGGCAGCGGCTCGGGCATCGGCGGCAACAATGACGAGGCGCACTTCCCCAGCACCGAGGTCTTGGGTGATTTCACGCTCATCGCGCGTGTCACCTCCCTCTCTGGTGGCGCGGTAGGTGCCCAGTCGGGCGTGATGGCGAGGGAGGATCGCGCGCATTACGCACGCCATGTGTATACCGGCTGGGTCAAGAGCGGCAGCATGGAACAGCGCTATCGTTTGCAGAGCAACACGACCGCCTATGGCTCCGGCGTGGATTACATCATGCAGCCGGGCGTGCTCACCATTCCTGCCGGACAAACAACGGGCAACATCACCTTCACCGTTATCAATGACACGATGGATGAGGCGGACAATCTCATCACCCTCCAGCTTCAGAACGCCAAAGGAGCTAACATTGGAACAAACGCCTACCACGGTTACACGATCATTGACGAAGACAACCCACCTCCGATGCCTTACGTTGGTTTTGCACTTGCATCGAGCAGCATCGCAGAAAACGCGGGAACGGCGCAGATCGCGGTGTCGCTGAGCGCGCAGGCCTCCACATTCTGCACCGTCGATTACACGACTGTGAACGGCACCGCCACGCAGCCTGGTGACTACACGACGACCACAGGCACGCTGAGCTTCGCCGCTGGTGAGAGTGTAAAATACATTGTTGTGCCGATCACGGACGATCCCATGCTCGAAAGCACCGAAAACCTTACCGTGACGATTTCCAATCCTGTTGGTCTCGTGCTCGGCAGTGCCGCCACGCACACGCTGAGCATCACGGATGAGGACTCGCCTTCTGTGACTATTGTGGCAAACGATGCAAGCGCCGCAGAGAGCGGCGATCTAGGCCAGTTCACCCTCTCGCGCACCGGTGACACGACAAATGCGCTCTTGGTCACGCTCACACCTAGTGGAACGGCAATGAGCAGCACGGATTACACCACCATCAACACCGCGCAGACCATTCCCGCCGGTCAGGCCAGTCTGGTCATCAATGTCACACCACTGCAGGACACGACGAATGAAGGAAACGAGACAGTGATTCTGACCGTGGCGGCTGGAAGCAGCTACGTCACCGGCACGTCTTCAAGTGCTACCGTCAATCTCGCTGACGATGACCGCAGTACCGTCACGCTGGTGGCGACGGATGCCATCGCCTCCGAGACCGCGGGAAATACGGGCACCTTCACCATCACACGCACCGCACCGACAAATGTCGCGCTCACCGTCACCATTGGCATCGCCGGCACGGCGGCGAACACGACTGATTACGCCATGGTGTCCACCTCGGTGGCCTTCGCTACGAATGATGTCTCCAAGACGATCATCATCACACCCGTGGACGATAGTCTCATCGAAGGCCCGGAGGATGTCACCCTCTCGCTCTCCAGCGGCACCTACGAAATCGGTGCGCAGTCTTTCGACAATGTTACCATCATCGACAATGACAACCCGCCTACGGTCTTCATCAACAGCCCCAGCGCACAAGGCCCGCTCATCGCCTCGACGAATGGTATCATCGTGAGCGCACAGGTCAGCGATGATGGCGTGCCTGCCACTGTCACGCAGACTTGGAGTTGTGTCAGTGGCCCCGGCACGGCCACCATCGAATCGCCCACTGCCACGACGACGGCAGTCACCTTCTCCACACCCGGCACCTATGTGCTGCGCATCACTGCCACGGACACGCAGTTCACGGTGAGCGACCAAGTCACCGTGGTCGTCGGCAGCAGCATCGCCGCCTCAAACTGGATCACCCAAGATCTTGGGCCGTCGTCCTCGCGTCGCGGCCAGAGCCTCGAATACGGCGGCCTCTGCACCGTCACGGGCACGGGTGCGGGCTATGCCTCGCAGACCAGTGATGGAGCGCACATCATGGTCCGCGCCGCCACGGGAGATGGCAGTGTCACCGCGCGGTTGACGAATTTCTCGACCACCGCGGCCTTCTCGGGTGTGACGATTCGCGATTCACTGGCTCGTGGCTCCACGCGTGCCGTTCTCGGCTTTGTTCCCGGCACCGGATTGCAATTCCGCACACGCACCACCGTTGCTACCGCCGACACCAGCGCGGCCTCCACGCCGCCCGCGCTGCCCTTATGGCTGAAGCTCACACGCAACTCAAGCACAAACGAAGTCACCGCCAGCTATGCCCCCGATGTCAGCGGCACACCGGGCACCTGGACACAGGTCGGCACGCCTACGGTGATCCCCTTGCTCAATGCCGATGCGCATTACGGCCTTACGACGACCAGCAACAGCACCTCCAGCAGTACCACGGCCCTCTTTGACAACGTCACGCTCACGCCGACACCGAGTGGTCCCGCCTTGGTCAATGAAGACAGCGGCACGGCGCCAAACACGGCCGGCAGTGCCACCTTTGACGGCACCACCTACACCATGAATGGCCCCACCACCGGCTATTTCTACGGCTGGCAGTATTACGGTGATCTGGAAATCCGCTGCCGCATGCCCACTTACACCAGCGGTGCCGGTAGCAGCAGCGGCGGCATTCGCATCGCCGAAAGCATTGAGAGCGGCGGCTATCTGCATCTCGGACGCATGCCCACCAGCAGCTACAGCGGCTACTACTGGACCAGCATCGCAGGCGGCAGCAGCGGCGGCGTGCCCAGCAGGATCTCCGCAGGCAACTGGATGCGCATCGTGCGCAGCGGCAACGCCGTCACCGCCTACCGCGCCACCCACAACAGCACCACCGGCCAGCCAAACGCTTGGACCCAAATCGGCCAGCCACAGACCATCATCATGACCACGCCCGTGTGGGTCGGCTTCTACGTCAACAACTCGACCGGCGCCGCCGGCACGCAGAACACGTGCACCTTCACGAATCTGAGCATCACGCCGATCAACAAAGCCCCCGTCGTCGCCGTCACCCACGATGACAACATCTCACCCATCACACTCGACGGTGCTATCACCGACGATGATCTGCCCGCCGCACCGACAATCTTCTGGACCAAATGTAGCGGCCCCGCAGGCTTTGTTTTCGCCAATCCTACACTTGCCGACACCACCGCCACCCTAACCGAAAGCGGCGCCTTTGGCCTCCGCCTCACCGCCGACGATACATCCACGAAGTCCTTCTTTGATTTTAATCTCACCGCCTACACCACTCCCTTTGCTAAATGGCTCGATCAAAACAACGTCGGCAACGAGAACAGCCTGACCTTGGAAGCCACAGCTGATGCCGATCACGACGGCCTGCTCAACCTTCTCGAATACGCTGTGGGTACGAACGGCGTTGTCCAGAATGCCAGCCCCCAATTCGTCACCATGGCCCCTGTAAGCGGCAATCAATACCTTCGCCTCACCATTCCCAAAAATCCTGCCGCTACAGATGTATCCTTTGTTGTCGAGGCTAGCAGTGATTTGATCAACTGGAGCAGCGCTGGATTAATTATCGAAACCAATACTGGCAACCAACTGGTTGTTCGTGACCATGTGGCCATCAGCGGCGGATTGAAACGTTTCATGCGTGTGAAAGTCATACGATGAACGATGAAATAGGCAACATGCATGCCTACAGCATCAAATGGAGTGAGTGCTGTGTTTTTAGCCAGACTAAAATGTCCAGAAACAGCTTGCTCGGGGAAATGTCGATGATGACGTATGATGCTCGTCACGCAAAAACTAGAGAGGGAACTTGAATGACTGGGGTCTTTTGGATTCATGGGGTTTTTTGCACAAAAAATACTCAAGCAGCGTTTGCTGGACTCCATGAAAGTATTCGCTCTGATTCTGCTAAGCGTCGGTTTTGCCTTCGCGCAATCCCCCAAGACTCCTGCGAAGGCCAAAGGAGCTACAATTCCCTCGGATGCCGTATGGCACGATGTGACGACTTGGGGCGTTGAAGGCCGCGGCTGGGGTGATCAGCAGCGCCTGCGCTGGTTTGACCGTTTTCCCGCCAAGGCCCAAAAGACTGTCACACCGGCGGTTTGGACCTTAAGCCGCGATTCGGCCGGGATGATGGTGCGATTCAAATCGAATGCGAAGGCCATCTACTGCCGTTACGATTTGATGAAACCCAGTCTAGCTCTTTCGGCGATGCCCGCGACTGGCGTAAGCGGTCTCGACCTGTATGCTCGCGATGAAAAGGGCCAGTGGCGCTGGGTGGCCTGCACCAAGCCGGACAAGCAGCATGTGGAGGCCGCCATGATCAGCGATCTCGCGCCCGGTGAGCATGAGTTCGCCGCTTATCTGCCGCTCTACAATGGCATGGAGAAACTGGAGATCGGAGTTCCAAAAGACGCGAAGTTTGAAGGTCTGAAACCCCGGCAGAAGCCCATCGTGTTTTACGGCACATCAATCACGCATGGCGCGAATGCGTCACGCCCCGGCATGGTGCATACGGCGATTCTTGGCCGTCGTCTGGACCGCGCGGTGATCAACCTTGGCTTCTCTGGCAATGGCAGGATGGATGCGGCGGTAGGAGATTTGATCAATGAACTCGACGCCGCAGCCATCGTGATCGATTGCGGCCCGAACATGGGCCCAGCGGACATCACCGCGAAGTGCGTGCCCTTGGTGAAACAACTGCGTTCGAAGCACACCGCGACCCCGATCATTCTCGTAGAGGATCGTCGTTTCACGAATTCGTGGATTACACCCCAGAAGGCCAAATTTCATGACGACAACCACGCGGCTCTGCAAGCGGCGTTCAAACAGCTCAAGTCTGAAAAGGTGGCTCACCTGAGCTACATTAGCGGTGATGCTCTTTATGGCACAGATGCCGAGGGCGCGAATGATGCGTCACACGCAACGGATCTCGGCTTCATGCGTCAGGCCGATGCGTTTGAACCGGTGTTGAGGGCCGCGCTCCGATAAGGATTCGCTGCTACTTGGTACTTCTGGGTCAGGGCAGGCGGATGGCTCACAAAGTGAAAGTCATCGCGCACAAATGGAGTGCTCCTTAAGCCAGAAAAAGAGGACCTTCGGCGACTTTGTGAAAAATTTCACAAAAGGGCTTGCCACGCCAATCCGGACTTGTTAGATGCGGCCCCGCTATCCCAGCCAGGCACCACCCATCCTGTCCTTGGAGGACCCTACGACCATGTCGATTCTGTTTTCCCAACCAGCCTCGTTTTCTCCCGTGCTCGCCGCAGGACACGGCGTGAGTCCTGAGGCGATGCCTCTGGTGGGCTTTGTGACTAATTCCATCTTTGTCGGACTCATTGTGACAGGCTTGGTTTTCTGGCTCACGCGCGGCGCGACGCGCAACATGACGATGGTGCCGCACGCGAAGCAAAACTTCGCGGAGACGATCATCGAATTCCTCTATAATCAGATCGAGAGCATTGTCGGGAAAAAAGTGGCCCCCACAGCCTTTCCGCTGCTTTCGACTCTGTTTCTTTTCATTCTCATTTCCAACTGGTTTGGCCTGCTGCCCGGCGTGGGCACCATCGGCTGGGGAGTGAGCACGGGAGGTATTTCGCTCTCCGAAGTCGAAAAACCGCTGCTGCGCCCTGTTACGGCGGATTTAAACGCCACGCTCGGCATCACGCTCATCGTCTTCGCAGCGTGGATTTATCTCACCATCCGTGAAACGGGCGTGTGGGGCTTCTTGGTGCACACTTTCGGCCCAAAAGGCGGACTCAAGGGCATCATGGGCTTCTTTATGATTTTCATCTTCTTCGGTGTCGGACTCATCGAGGTGTTTTCCATCCTACTGCGTAATCTCACGCTACCGATGCGACTCTACGGAAATATCTACGCTGGTGAAAATGTGCTCCACACCATGGCGGCCATGGGCGGGAACAACATCGTGCTCCAAGTACTCTTCCAAGTGCCCTTCTACTTCATGGAACTGCTCGTCGGGGTGCTCCAAGCCATGGTTTTCTCCCTCCTCACCGCTGTGTATATCAAGCTTTCCACCGAGCATGATGAGCACCACGACGACGAGCACGTCCATTAATCCAATTTTGTCCGTGGGACCATGCGAGAAGCGTGGACACGGACATTCGCAACACCAATAAACACAAACCAAACACCTCAAATACTATGATCACTGAACTCATGACGATGGCTCAAGACGCCGCCGCTCACGCTCCTGCCGCCGCTGATGCCTTTCCCCTTGGCCGCGGTCTCGTCGCCGGTCTCGCCGGTCTTGGTGCTGCTCTCGGCGTCGGCATGATCGGCTCTAAAGCCGCTGAAGCCGTCGGTCGCAATCCTGGCGCCTTTGGTAACATCCTTACCATGGGCATCATCGGCATGGCCCTTGCTGAAGGTCTGGGCATCATCGCCTTCTTCGCGGTGAAATAAGCTCCGGGCACCGTTCCGAATCCCACGGCGGGTTGAGCCGCTGCTCGACCCGCCTGTTTCTCTATCTTTCTAATTCATCCAGCCTCGCCTCCTATGCACGTCGTTCTCGCCAATCAGTTCGGGCTCGCAGCACCTAACTTGATCGCTCAAGTCATCATCTTCTTGGTGGTGTACACGATCTTGAAGAAGTATGCTTTCGCGCCGATTATCGGCATGCTGGAGCAGCGCCGTCAGCGCATCGCCGATGGTGAGGCGAAGCTCGAACAAATCGCCAAAGATGCCGCTGAGGCTGCCAAGAACGCTCAGGCCGTGCTCGACAAGGCGGAGGCTGATGCAGCGCGCCTCGTGAAGGAAGCCGATGAGGCTGCCAAAGCTCTCGCTGCCTCGAAAGAGCAGGAAGCTGTCGCCAGCGCCAATTCGATTGTCGCCAAGGCTCGCGAGGCCGCTGAGCTCGAGAAACAGCAGCTGATGTCCCAGTTGAAGCGCGAATTCGGCCGCATGGTCGCTGATGCTACCAGCCGTGTGACCGGCAAGGTGCTGAGCAACGACGACCAGTCCCGCATCAACCAAGAAACTGCTGCACAAGTTTCCGCCTAAATCGGAAAGTGCGAACCGAGAACTGCGATCTGCACCATGAAAATCTCTAAAGAAGCTCGACGCACTTCCCGCCAGCTGTTCCGTGCCTGCATGGCTGATGGAAAGCTCGACGAGGCACGTGTGCGCATCGTGGTGAGCAGCGTTTCGCAAAGCAAGCCACGCGGTTACATCGCCATTCTCGATGCGTTTGCCCGCCTCGTAGCTAACGAAGTCGATCGGCAGCGCGCGATTGTGGAAAGCGCCATCTCGCTCACTCCGGCCATCCAATCGGATCTGCAGGCCAGTCTCTCGAAGAAGTACGGTCGCACTCTCAGCCTTGAATTCCAAACCCGCCCCGAGCTTCTTGGCGGCATCCGCATCAAAGTCGGCTCCGACGTGTGGGACGGCAGCGTGAAAGCCCGTCTCGAAGCTCTTTCTGCCTCCCTCGCCGCCTGATTTGGCTCCTCCCCCTTTTTCAATCTTCCCTTTTTAATCCCAAAACCATGAGCAACATCCTCCAGGAAATCGAATCCCAGATCGCCGGTCTCAAAACCGCCGTCACGAAGTCCAATGTGGGCATCGTCCGTGAAATCGGCGACGGCGCCGCTAAGATCGAAGGCCTTAGCGATGTCATGCTCAATGAGATGATCGAGTTCCCCGGCGGCGTCTACGGCCTCGCTCTGAACCTCGAAGAAACCGAAGTCGGCTGCGTGTTGCTCGGTTCCGGTGAAAACATCAAAGCCGGAGACGAAGTGCGCACCACTGGCCGCCTCCTTTCCGTGCCTGTTGGTAAATCCCTCTTGGGGCGCGTCGTGAACGCCCTCGGCCAGGCCATCGACGGCAAAGGTGAGATCAAGGGTGAAACCCAGTATCCCGTCGAAAAGCTCGCTCCTGGCATCATCGCTCGTAAGTCCGTGTCCGTCCCCGTGCAGACCGGCATCATGGCCATCGACGCGATGATCCCGATTGGTCGTGGTCAGCGTGAGTTGATCATCGGTGACCGCTCCACCGGCAAGACCACCATTGCCGTGGACACCATCATTTCTCAGGCGCAGCAAAACAAGGCCGCTGAACAAGGCAAGCTGCAGGGCCACAAGCCTCTCTACTGCATCTACGTCGCCATCGGTCAGAAGCAGTCTAATATTGCCCGCGTCGTGAAGACCCTCGAAGACGCCGGCGCGATGGAATACACCACCATCGTCTCCGCCTCCGCCTCGGACTCCGCAGTGAACCAGTACCTCGCTCCCTATGCTGGTTGCGCCATCGGTGAGTGGTTTATGGATCAGGGCCAGGACGTGCTCATCGTGTTCGATGACCTTTCCAAGCAGGCCGTCGCCTACCGCCAAGTGTCCCTCATCCTGAAGCGTCCCTCCGGTCGTGAAGCCTATCCGGGTGACGTGTTCTATCTCCACTCCCGCCTGCTCGAGCGTTCCTGCCGCGTCAGCGAAAACTACGGCGGTGGTTCCATGACCGCCCTGCCGATCATCGAGACGCAGGCCGGCGACGTGTCCGCCTACATCCCGACCAATGTGATCTCCATCACCGACGGCCAGATCTTCCTCGAAACCGACCTTTTCTACCAAGGCATCCGCCCGGCCATTTCCGTCGGTCTTTCCGTCTCCCGCGTGGGTTCTGCCGCGCAGACGAAAGCCATCAAGAAGGTCTCCGGCACCACGAAGCTCGACCTCGCCCAGTTCCGCGAGCTCGCCGCCTTTGCCCAGTTCGGTTCCGACCTCGATGCTAGCACGAAGGCCAAGCTCGACCGCGGTGCTCGCATCGTGGAGCTCTTCAAGCAGCAGCAGTATCAGCCGAAGAGCCTGCCCATCATGGTCAGCACCCTCTACGCGATGCAGAAGGGCTACTTCGACAGCGTCGCCGTCGATCGCGTGAAGGAATTCCAAGCCAAGCTCGAAGACTACCTCACCACGCGCAAAGCCGAGCTCATGCAGCAGCTCGCCAATGAGAAGACACTCGACAAGGTGGAAGAAGGCCTCAAGTCCGCCCTCGACGACTTCAAAGCGTCTTGGAAATAAGTTTTAGGCACTCCGCCCTTAGCCCTCTGCTCTCCGCTCCATGCCTTCCACACGCGACATCCGACGCCGAATCAAATCGGTCAAAAACACGGCCCAGATCACCAAGGCCATGCAGCTCGTCGCGGCTGCGAAGATGAAAAAAGCGCAGGACCAAGCCGCCAACGGCCGTCACTACGCCGAGATGCTGAACAAGGTGCTCGTCAATCTGAAGGAGAAAGCTGAAGAAGGCCTTCATCCCTTCTTCAGCGAAGGAAAAGGCAGCAAACTGCTCATCCTGCTCATTTCGAGCGACAAAGGCCTCTGCGGTGCGCTGAACACAAATCTCTTCAAAAAGCTCATCACCACCGATTTCGGCACGGATGACATCGACTACGTCACCATCGGCAAGAAAGGCGTGCAGGCCATCAATCGCCTGCGTCGCCACCTGCTGGCCGATTTCCCCATCAAGGACCCCGCCAAGTTCGCCGAGGTCCGTGGTGTCGGTCGCTTTCTGCAGGAAAAATTCCTCACGGGTGACTACAAAAAGGTGCTCGTTGTCTTCAACAACTTCATCAACACCGTCACCGTCGTGCCCACCGTCGAGCAGATTCTGCCCGTCAATCCGGTGACCCTCGGCGGCAAGCGTGACTTTGCCCCGGAGATTCAAACCTCAACCGCTACCACCGAATACGCCTTTGAGCCCAGTGCCGCGGTCGTCTTCGAAACTGTGCTGCCGCAGTATGTGAACGACACCGTATTTCAGATGGTGCTCGAATCTCGCGCCAGCGAGCACTCCAGCCGTATGGTGGCCATGAAAAACGCCACCGACAACGCCAAGCAGATGATCAAGGATCTCAGCCTTGAGTACAACAAGCTCCGCCAGGCTAGCATCACCAACGAACTCCTCGAAATCACGACCGCGAAGATGGCCCTCGAGTAATTGGTAAAGCCCACTGTCATGAAAACCACGCTCGCATTCATCACCACCATTTGCCTCGCAGCTTTGCTGACGAGCTGTGCGAGCATTTTCAATCGCAACCAAAAGAACGTTGCTGTCAGCTCCACGCCTGCGGGCATGACCTTTGACGTCAAAGACCGCGATGGCAAGGTTCTCCAGTCAGGCACCACGCCCGCCACGGTGAGACTCGGCACGGGATACCGCTACATGAAGGGGCAGACATATACCTTCACCTTCCGTCGCGATGGCAAAGTCGTCGGCAGCAGTTCCTTGGAAACACGGATCAGTGGTTGGTATTGGGGTAATTTTGTCCTCGGCGGTCTGCCTGGACTTTTGCTGATCGACCCGCTGACCGGAGGCATGTGGACCATGCCTGAAAATGTTCACTTTGGAGCACCAGCCGCCCCTGCGCTCGCAGCCTCCCGGCACCCAGGCGAAATCCGTGTCATGTCGATCGCCGACGTCCCTCTCCACCTGCGCAGCAAGCTCGTCCGCCTCTAATCCCTTTCCAGAATCAGAAATCAGGAACCTAACCCCTTTCTTCCCAACATGAGCAACATCGGCAAAATCGTCCAAGTCATCGGTCCCGTCGTGGACGTGGATTTCTCCGCCTCCGGCAAGCTTCCGGCCATCTATAACGCCCTCGAAATCAAATTCGAGCAGGGTGGCAAGCCCGTGCGCCTTGTTTGCGAAGTGCAGCAGCACCTCGGCGATGGCTGGGTCCGCTCCGTCTCCATGATCTCCACCGAAGGTCTCAAGCGCGGCATGGACGTCACCGATACCGGCGGTCCCATCACCGTTCCTGTCGGTGAAGAAGTGCTCGGCCGTATCTTCAACGTTACCGGCGACGCTTGCGATGACCAGGCCTCCCCCGCCACCGCCAAGCGCTACCCCATTCACCGCCCGGCTCCCGCTCTTGTCGATCAGAACCCGTCTGCTCAGATCCTCGAAACCGGTATCAAGGTCATCGACCTCATCTGCCCCTTCACCAAAGGGGGTAAAGTCGGCGCCTTCGGTGGTGCGGGCGTCGGCAAGACCGTCGTCATCATGGAGCTCATTAACAACATCGCTAAAGGCCACGGTGGTTACTCCGTGTTCGCCGGCGTGGGCGAGCGTACTCGTGAGGGTAACGACCTTTACCACGAAATGATCGAGTCCGACGTCATCAAGGTGAAGAAGAATGGCCACGACATCGTGAAGAACGATCAAGGCGGTTACATCAGTGAGTCCGGCTCCAAAGTGGCCCTCGTGTATGGCCAGATGAACGAGCCTCCAGGTGCCCGTCTCCGCGTCGCCCTCTCAGCCCTGTCCATGGCCGAGTACTTCCGTGATGAGAAGAACCAGGACGTGCTCTTCTTCGTGGATAACGTCTTCCGTTTCTCCCAAGCCGGTTCCGAAGTATCCGCCCTTCTAGGCCGCACGCCCTCCGCCGTGGGTTACCAGCCCACGCTCGCCGCTGAAATGGGTGCCATGCAGGAGCGAATCACCTCCACCAAGACTGGCTCCATCACGTCCTTCCAGGCCGTTTACGTCCCTGCCGATGACTTGACCGACCCCGCTCCGGCCAACACCTTCGCCCACCTTGACTCCACCGTCGTGCTGGAGCGTTCCCTCGCCGAGCTCGGCATCTACCCGGCCGTCGATCCTCTCGCCTCCGTGTCCAAGGCTCTCGCGCCTGAAATCGTCGGTGAAGAGCACTACCGCGTCGCCCGTGGTGTCCAGCGCGTCCTTCAGCGCTACAAGGACCTCCAGGACATCATCGCCATTCTCGGCATGGACGAGCTCAGCGAAGAAGACAAACTCACCGTCTTCCGCGCTCGCAAGCTTCAACGCTTCCTCTCCCAGCCCTTCCACGTCGCCGAAATCTTCACCGGCACCAAAGGCGAATACGTCTCCGTCAAAGACACCGTCAAAGGTTTCGCTGAAATTCTCGACGGCAAGCACGACGACGTCCCCGAAGCCAACTTCTACATGAAGGGTGGCATCGACAGCGTGAAGAAGTCCTGAAGTCTTTTCACGGCCCACAAATGACGAAACCCGAATGAGGAAAGAATGACGCAGACCCATTCTACAGACGACTTCGTCATTCCGCCTTCGCCATTCGCCTTACCTTCGTCATTCTGAATCAGTCATTCCTCCCACCATGCCCCTTAAACTCGAAATCGTGACCCCAGAGGCTCGCATCTTTTCCGATGACGTCGATACCGTTGTGCTTCCGGGTTATGAGGGAGAAATGGGCGTTCTTCCCGCTCACTCCAATCTGGTTACCACGCTGAAGCCCGGCGAGCTTCGCATCACCAAAGGCGGCAAGACTACAGAGATGGCTGTCGGGGAAGGCTTGGTGGAAGTCACGGGATCCACCACGCGAATCCTGTCGGACATGGCTATTGATGCCGATAAAATCGACGAAAAAGCCGTCGAGGAAGCCCTTGAGCGCGCCCAGAAGTCCCTCGCGGACCTGAAGCCTGGCGAACATCAAGAAGAAGTCGCTGCTGTCATGGCCATCATTCAGCGCAGCACCGCTCAGCTTCATCTCAAGCGCAAGCGCAGAACACTCTGAGGTTGATGCGTCTTGAGTCTGCTGAAAGTCGTTACTTCCGGCGAAAAGACTGTCCAAGAAACCCACAAGGTGTGGTCAGAAACGGTCTAATCACATTGTT
>JAFMIR010000106.1 GCA_017853885.1 Prosthecobacter sp. | reverse complement strand
ACTTTTCCATGCAAGCCTTTACTGAGAGTGCTTCAATCTTTGCTTGTGCTGGATCGTAAACTCCACAAGGAAGATCGCAATGTGCAAGGACAACTGTCTTTGGTTGGAACAACTTCATTATTTTCTCTCCTTCAAGAGCCCTATTTCTGTACCTCTTTCGCGAAAATACGCGAACAACTATGTGCAAGACTACTGTTCGTGAGCAAATTTGGCACAGTAAGAGTTTCCGGGCACTCAATGGCCCCAACTTTTAACGATGGGGACTGGCTCTTGGTCTGGTATTCCTCACGCATGCGCATCCACGTTGGCCAATTAATAGTTCTGCGCCGCCCTTTGGATTCACGAGCCGAAACGGCATCTCTATTCATCAAGCGAATCGCAGGTATAACCGATTCGTTCGTAACCGTGCACGGCGATAACAAGGATGCCAGCACTGATTCACGTCAGTGGGGAGATATTCCGCGAGAAGAGATCATTGGTCGAGTTATTGGCAGATACCACAAAGGCAAAACTAAAAAAGATTAGCGAGTGAAAGCTTCCATTAATAAAGCTTTTTGTTCTTCTTCATGCAAGTGATGATTTCCTGTTGCAGGACTTGCAGTTGCACGACGTGAAACACGACGCAAGTTACGTCCGCCAAATCCTTCTCCGCCAAATTGTTCAGCTGTACGTAATGCAACAAATGGCCATGGACCTTGATTAGCAGGTTCATCTTGAACCCACAAAAGATTTGCATTCGGATGCTTCGCAGCTTCTTCAGCCATTTCCTTTGCAGGTAGTGGATACAAAAGTTCGATGCGAATAATTGCAGTTGTATCTTCCTTACGCGCTGCGCGTTCGGCTACAAGATCGTGATAAACACGACCAGAGCAGAAAATTACTCGAGTTGCATTTTGTACGGTGACATCCGGAATTAAGGTCTGGAATTGACCTGAAGTGAAATCTTGCAACTTAGAAGCTGCTGCACGAAGTCGCAACATTGATTTTGGCGTGAAGACAATCATTGGTCTGCGAATCGGATTCTTTGCATGCCATCTCAATAAGTGGAAATAAGACGCAGGTGTTGAAGGTTGGGCAACTGTCATATTTCCTTCAGCACACAGCGCTAAATAACGTTCAATGCGAGCCGATGAGTGATCTGGTCCTTGTCCTTCATAACCATGTGGCAAAAGAAGTACAACAGATGAACGCTCGCCCCATTTTTGAAGTGCTGAAGAGATAAATTCATCAACGATGGTTTGTGCGCCATTTGCGAAATCACCAAACTGCGCTTCCCACATAACCAGTGCTTCATCACGGACTACTGAATATCCGTATTCAAAGCCCATTGCCGCATATTCAGAGAGCAGAGAATCGATTACAAAGAACTGGCTTTCATCGCTAATTAATGCACGAAGCGGAGTCCACTCATTTCCATTTTCTTTATCAACAATTACTGCGTGACGATTGCTAAATGTTCCGCGACGTGAATCTTGTCCGGCTAAACGAATTGGTCGGCCCTCAAGAAGAAGTGAACCGAAGGCAAGCGTTTCTCCCATAGACCAATCGATGGTTCCATCGTTGAGCATCTCAACGCGCTTTTGTAATTGTGGCAAGAGTTTTGGATGAACATTAAATCCATCTGGTACTGCGATTTGTGTTCCTGCAATTTTGCGCGCAGTCGCTTCATCAATGCTAGAAACAAGCGTCTCTGGATTGGCGGCAACAGGTGCTTTAAAGTTTGGATCCACTTCTGGTTCGATGTTGTGAACTTCGGCAAATACTGCTTCGAGTTGAGCTTGGTATTCACGAGAAAGTTCATCGGCTTGTTCCACAGAAATATCACCACGGCCGATTAAAGCTTCTGTGTAAAGATTACGAGTTGAACGCTTTGCATCAATGAGTTTGTACATCAATGGTTGTGTAAATGATGGTTCGTCACCTTCGTTGTGACCACGACGACGGTAGCAAACCATGTCAATAACAACATCTTTATTAAATGTTTGGCGGTACTCAAATGCTAAACGCGCGATGCGCACACATGCTTCTGGATCATCACCGTTTACGTGAAATACAGGTGCTTGAATAATTTTTGCCATATCCGTTGAATAACGGGAAGTGCGTGATGCATGTGGCGAAGTTGTAAATCCAACTTGGTTGTTTACAACAATATGAACAGTTCCACCTGTGCGATATCCCGCAAGTTGTGACAACTGGAATGTTTCTGCGACAACGCCTTGACCTGCAAATGCAGCGTCACCATGCAGAAGAATTGGCAAAACTGAATAAGCATTCTTCACATTGAGGCGATCTTGTTTTGCGCGCACAATGCCTTCTAGTACTGGGTTTGCAGCTTCCAGGTGAGAAGGATTTGCTGCTAAATAAATCTTTGTCTTTGCACCAGATTCTGCAGTGAATACACCTTCAGTTCCCAAGTGATACTTCACATCGCCAGAACCATGCACTTCATTATCTTTGTAATGTCCCTCGAACTCTTGGAAGATCTGTCCGTAAGACTTGCCTGCAATATTTGCAAGAACATTGAGGCGTCCGCGGTGTGGCATACCGATACAAACTTCGTCCAATCCCCGCTCTGCTGCACTTGAAATAACAGCATCGAGAATAGGAATTACAGATTCGCCACCTTCGAGTGAAAAGCGCTTTTGTCCAACGAACTTAGTTTGTAAGAATGTTTCGAATGCTTCTGCACTATTAAGTTTGCGCAAGATACGAAGTTGCTCTTCACGTGGGAAAGTTTGAACTCCAACTTCCACTCGCTCTTGAATCCATTGGCGTTCTTGTGGGCTTTGAATATACATATATTCAATTCCAACTGTGCGGCAATAAGAGTCACGCAAAATTCCAAGAATCTTGCGTAGTTTCATAAACTTCTCGCCGCCGAAACCACCAGTTGCAAATTCGCGATCTAGATCCCAGAGAGTTAGTCCATGTGTAACAACATCAAGATCTGGATGTGAACGTTGGCGATACTCAAGCGGATCTATATCAGCCATGATGTGACCACGTGTGCGATATGCGTGAATTAATTGCTGAACACGTGCGGTCTTGTTGATCTCTTCATCTTTAGAGAATTCAAAGTCTTGTGCCCAACGAATTGGTTCGTAAGGAATACGTAGCGCTGCAAAAATTTCGTCGTAAAAATTCTCTGCACCTAAAAGTAATTCGTGTATACGGCGGAGGAAATCACCTGATTGTGCACCTTGAATAATTCGGTGATCGTACGTACTTGTCAGTGTGACAATTTTACTAATTGCCATTCGCGCAAGAGTCTCTTCGCTAGCACCTTGGAATTCGGCCGGATAATCAAGTGCGCCAACACCAATAATGAGGCCTTGTCCTTGCACCAAACGCGGCACAGAGTGCACGGTTCCGATGGTTCCTGGATTGGTAAGTGAAACTGTTGTACCTGCAAAATCTTCGACAGTTAAAGTGCCTGCACGTGCTTTGCCAACAACTGCTTCATACGCCATCCAGAATTGTGCAAAATCTAAATC
>JAFMIR010000060.1 GCA_017853885.1 Prosthecobacter sp. | reverse complement strand
AATCCCACCCTCTCCGCGGCTGCGTTGGCCCTCTGGCGCTTTCACTGTGCTCTATGTGGCGGAACGCTCCGCAAGTCACCGCATTCTGGCGAATTCGCCTACGCATACTGAAAACAAAAAACCGGTTCCTCACGGAACCGGCTTTGGAAGGAGCTTCGAGGGCTCGGAAGGAATTACAGCCCTTTGGAGACGATGTACTTCACGAGATCGACCACGCGGTTGCTGTAACCCCACTCGTTGTCATACCAGCTCACAAGCTTGAAGAATTTGTTATTCAGTTCGATGCCGCTGCCGGCGTCGAAGATGGAGCTGTGCTGGTCATGCATGAAATCGGTGCTTACCACTTCATCGGAGGTCCAGTTCAGGATGCCCTTGAGGTAGGTCTCGCTGGCCTTCTTCATGGCGGCGGAGATTTCCTTGTAGCTAGTTTCCTTCTCCGTCTTCACAGTGAGATCGACCACGGAAACTGTCGGCGTCGGCACGCGGAAGGACATGCCGGTGAGCTTGCCCTTCACTTCGGGGATGGCGAGACCAACGGCTTTCGCAGCACCGGTGCTGCTCGGGATGATGTTGATCGCGGCGCTGCGGCCACCTTTCCAATCTTTGGCGCTCGGGCCGTCCACGGTCTTCTGCGTGGCGGTGTAACTATGGATGGTGGTCATGAGGCCTTCGGCGACACCGAAACCTTCCTTGAGGAGTACGTGCACAACCGGGGCGAGGCAGTTCGTCGTGCAAGAGGCGTTGGAAATGACGTGATGCTTGCTGGCATCATATTTCTCATGGTTCACGCCCATGACGATGGTGATGTCCTCTTCCTTGCCTGGGGCGGAGATGATAACCTTCTTCGCGCCAGCATCGATGTGGCCTTGAGCCTTACTGCGCTCGGTGAAGAGACCGGTGGACTCGATCACGATGTCCACGCCAAGTTCCTTCCAAGGAAGGGCGGAGGGACCCGCACGGACGGCGAGGCATTTGATCTCTTGTCCGTCGACGACGAGAATATCGTCTTCAGCCACGTCCGGGCTGCTCTTCTTGGAATACACTTCCTCCTTGGCCTTGCCTTGGGTGGAGTCGTATTTAACAAGGTAAGCGAGATTATCCGCGGGAACGAGGTCATTCACGGCGACGACTTGGATCTCTTTGCCCAAGAGTCCCTGATCACAGATTGCACGAAAAACGAGGCGGCCGATGCGCCCGAAACCATTGATGCCGATTTTGACCATAGTGTTTGTAATAGAGTTAGGATTTTGCGGGCGGCAGACCTACCGCGCCGGGGGGGGCTGTCAACACCTGTGCAGCAGGAATTGGGCCGGGGTAGTCATGCATTCCGCAGGGGTTCTGAGAAGCTCTCTTACGCTGCCAAAAAACGCCCTGTTGGGCTGGCGGGATTTTGTGCCACTTGCACCGGCGTTCCTTCGGCGAGCAATTGGCCGCCTTCCGGCCCGCCGGCAGGTCCGAGATCGATCACCCAGTCGGCATGGCGGATGACGTCGAGATGATGTTCGATCACAATGAGGGTGTTTCCCGCCTCACGAAGACGCAGAAGCACATTCAGCAAAGTTTGGATGTCGGCGCTGTGCAGTCCGGTGGTGGGCTCGTCGAGAAGGTAGAGCGTCTTTCCGGTGCTGCGCCTGGCGAGCTCGGTGGCAAGTTTGACCCGTTGCGCTTCGCCACCGGAAAGTGCAGCACCGCTTTGGCCGAGTTTGATGTACCCTAGACCGCATTCCTCTAAGCTGGCAAGCTTTGGAGCGATCTGACGGTCGTTCACAAAGAAGCGATGCGCCTCGCTCACGGTCATATCGAGAACATCGGCGATGGACTTGCCTTTGAAGGTGACTTCAAGCGTTTCTTGTCCGTAGCGACGTCCATTGCAGGCCTCACAGGTTACATGGACATCGGCGAGGAAGTGCATGTCGATTTGGATTTGACCATCACCTTGGCATTTCTCACAGCGTCCACCCGGCGTATTGAAGGAGAAGCGCCCGGCATCAAAGCCGCGCTGCCGTGAAAGCGGCAGCTTCGCGAACAGCTCACGGATCGGCGTGAATACGCCGCAATATGTTGCCGGATTGCTGCGCGGACTGCGGCCGATGGGTGACTGGTCAATCACGATCACTTTGTCGATCCAATCGATTCCAGTGATACGCTCATGGGATCCAGGAGCCTCCTTTGCGCCATAAAAATGCCTTTGCAGTGCCCGCATGAGGATGTCATCGACCAGTGTCGATTTACCGCTACCACTAGGTCCTGTGACACAACTGAAGCGGCCTAGTGGAAAGCGCACAGTGAGGTTTTTGAGGTTGTGAGCTGTCGCGTTGTGAATCGTGAGATATGAAACGTTGGACGCCAGAAGGGGCTGATCTGACTTCTCGCCTGATTCAATTCGTCTCTTCCCGCTTAAAAACTGCCCCGTCAGTGAGTTTGTATTCGCAATGACATCTGTCACTCTGCCTTGAGCAATGAGATGCCCGCCATGCACACCGGCAACTGGGCCGAGTTCAATGAGATGATCTGCGGCACGCATCATCGCCTCGTCGTGCTCAACAACTAGAACGCTGTTCCCTAGGTCTCGCAGACGATGCAGCGTTCGAATAAGGCGTTCGTTGTCAATGGGATGCAGACCAATGCTCGGCTCATCGAGAACATACAGCACTCCTGAGAGGCTCGCGCCGATTTGCGTGGCCAAACGGATTCGTTGCATCTCCCCGCCGGAAAGCGTTCCGCTTTGGCGGTTCAGTGTTAGATAGCCTAAACCTACTTGTTCGAGAAATTCCAATCTTTTCAAAATCTCGCGCTGAAGCTGTTCGACATATGCCTGCTGCTGCGCCGTCACATCGAGTTCACGCATCCAGTTCAAAGCGCTGGTAATATCCAGCGAGGTGAATTCTTGTATGTTCAATCCTGAGTTCGACCTAGCGCTAGGTGCGGGGTATTTCGAGCTTAGATACACTGCCAGACTCTCTTTCCTCAATCGCTTTCCCTCACACAACGAGCACGAATGAGGAGCCATCAAACGCGTTAGATTTGCCTTCAGCATCTCGCTCTCCGCGTTGTGATGCAGACGTGCGATTTCGGCCAAGAGGCCTTCGAAGGGCTTCGCGAGGCTCTTTTTGTTCGAGGACTTCTGCCAGCCGGTATCGATGGCGATTTCGCCTGTGCCATGGAAGAGGGCGTGTTTGAATTCGGTGGGCAGGGAAGAGAAAGGAGCTTTCTCGTCGATTTGGTAATGCTTAGCGAGGGCTTCGATGCCGCGATTGAAGAGGATTTTGAGTTTTGGGATCTTTGCCCACCACGACTTGATTGCACCCTCAGCAAGCGATTTGGACTCGTCCGGCACGACCAAGGCCGGATCAGGCCGCAAAATGCTCCCTACGCCTTCGCAAGCCGGGCAGGCACCGAGGTGTGTGTTGAAGGAGAAATGCTGCGGCGTGAGCTTTTCGAGCGAGTAGCCGGTCTTCGGGTTCGTGTAGGCCGTCGTGAAGGAATGCACTGTGTCATTGCCATCGATGGTAGCAATAAATTGCACCTCTCGCTCATTCCAGTGGAGTGCCGCTTCAATGGCCTCCATCAGACGCGGGCGGGCATCGGAACGCACCACGAGGCGGTCAATGACGATGTCGAGTTGATGCTTCTCGCTCTTGGAAAGTGGCGGGTCGGTATCGAGCTCGATGATTTGACCATCAAAACGCACCCGGATGAAACCATGGCGACGCAGTTTTTCGAAGAAAGGCTTCAGCTTGTCGGCTTTCGCCGCCGGTTGGGGCGATAGGACGACAAGCCGGGTGCCTTCGCCGAGCGCGAGAATTGTTTCACCGATCTCGGCCGGCGTGCTTCGCACAAGTTTCTCTCCGGTTTTCGGATCATGCGGCTGGCCAGCCACGGCGTATAGCACACGGAGGTAGTCGTAGATCTCTGTCACAGTGGCGATGGTACTGCGCGGGTTGGGCGTCGCATTGATCTGCTCGATGGCCACCGCGGGCGAGAGTCCCTCGATGAAATCGACGTCCGGCTTCTCCATTTGGTCGAGAAACTGCCGTGCGTAAGCGCTCAGACTTTGCACATAACGGCGCTGGCCCTCAGCGTAGAGCGTGTCAAAAGCCAGTGAGGACTTTCCGCTGCCGCTCACACCCGTTAGCACAACCAGTTGGTGCCGTGGAATGTCCACGTCGATGTTTTTTAGGTTGTGTTGTCGTGCACCTCGCACGCGTATGAAGTCCATATTGCCACTGTTCATGGTTTGATGTTCAAAGTTCAAGCCCGGTGCGGCATCGCGCCCCAAGAAAAAGCCACATTTTGCCGTTTTAAGAGATGGAAGTCTCTGCAGGCTTGAAATTGCCTACGGTTCTCCTACATTCCAACCTCCATGAAAGCACTTCTTGTCCTCATTCTTGCCGCTGCCGTTGGTTATGTGGCTTATGAATTCGCTTATCCGCCCATCGCTGAGGTGATGAAGTTCACGAAGCATGTGCCCAAGCCGGAGCCGAAGAAGGAGGTGCTTATCGTTGAGGCACCAAAGCCCAAGGTCGAACCCAAACCCGAGCCTAAGCCGGAGCCGAAACAGGAACCCAAGCCTGAGATGAAGCCTGAACCAAAGCCGGAACCACCCAAGGTTGTGATGCCCGCTGAACCAGCGCCTGACCCCAATGGTTTTGTCCCGCCCATTTTCCCTCCTGTGGAGCAACTCACCCAAAACTGGTCTATCATTCCCGCAAGTTACTTTAGCCAACCTAAGCAGGTCACCATGAAGAAGGACCTCGAGATTGCTATGAAGGTTGGTTCGGGGACCTCGAAAGCTTCCTTCAAGACAGGTGGCAAAGTTTTCGTGATGGGCCAGAATGGAGGCAACCTCATCATCGGCTCTGCGCCAAGCTCACCGATGCGTGGGGAGGTGGCTATGGACGACACCGACTTCAAAGATGTGTTCATTGCCGCCTATGAACAGATCAAAGTTGTGCGCACAGAACAGGCTCGTAAAGCTCACGAATATCAGCTCGCTGCTGCTGAGCGTGCGAAGAACTCCCCCACCACGGGGGCTAAAGCCGGCGGAGGAAACAATTCTAAGCCTGAAAAGGATAAGGATGGAACCTACCCCATCCTCATGGCCAGCATGAAATCCGGAGAGGTCACCGAAATCAAACCCGACAACATCAAGTCATGGGGAGATGTGAACCAAGAGAAGATCGACGGCACCGATTACTGGACCATCAACGTCAAATACGAAACGCAGACGATGTTTGGGAAGTTCGAAACCGAGGCTCAAGCTCGCATCAAGAACGGCAAAGTGGATAAGTGGGTTTACACAGGCTCCGGTGAGGTGGTTCCTTAACCTTGGCTGGTGATTGTATTTTGCCGAGACAAAGGCTGAATCCTGATCCTGCGAGGCGTATGTGTATGTCACAAATGATACGACTCGCCGTCTTTTTTGCATTCCTTGCCGGTGCTGCTGCCGCCATTGAGCCACTCAGCTTCAACCGCGACATCCGCCCGATCCTCTCCGAGAATTGCTTCGCGTGCCACGGATTTGATTCGAAGAAGCGCGAGGCCGAATTGCGGCTCGACACGCCGGAAGGTGCCTACACGGCCAAAGACGGCGCGTTTCCCATCAAACCGGGCGATCTGGCGAAAAGCGAGGTCTGGCAGCGCATCATCACGACGGACGAGGACGACCTCATGCCGCCACCGAAGTCGCACAAGAAGCTCACGCAGAAGCAGAAGGACACGCTGAAGCTCTGGATCGAGCAGGGTGCGCCGTATCAGAAGCACTGGGCGTTTGAGAAGCCGCTCGAAACACCCGGCGCGAGCATTGATGCGCTGCTCGCCGCGCGTCAGGCGAAGGACAATCTCGCCTTCGCTGATGAAGCCGACAAACAAACGCTCATACGCCGTGTCTCGTTTACGCTCACGGGACTGCCTCCGACACTGGCTGAGTTAGATAGGTTTTTCCAAGACGAAAACTACGAGGCGATGGTGGATCGCTACATGAAGTCGCCACGCTTTGGCGAGGAGATGGCGCGGCATTGGCTGGATGTGGCGCGCTACGCGGACACGCACGGCCTGCATCTCGACAACGAGCGCAACATGTGGGCCTACCGCGACTGGGTGGTGAAGGCCTTCAACGAGAACCTGCCATTCGATCAATTCACTGTCTGGCAGATTGCGGGCGACCAACTCCCGAATGCTACGCGCGATCAACTCATCGCCACCGGATTTTCGCGCTGCAACGTGACGACTAGCGAAGGCGGCGCGATCGACGAGGAATACCGCCATCTCTACGCCGTGGACCGCGCGGCCACGCTCACCACCGCGTGGCTCGGCCTCACCGGCGGCTGCGCGCAGTGTCACGATCACAAATACGATCCGCTCACCCAGGCGGAGTTTTATTCACTCTACGCCTTCTTTTACGGCAGCGCCGATCCGCCGATGGACAAGAACATCAACACCACGGAGCCCTACCTGCGCCTGCCGACGCCCGATCAGCAACAAGCGCTCAATGCGGCCATCATGGGCGAAAGCGCCACGATCAAAACTCTCGATGCTGCAGCTCAAAAAGTCATCTTTGCGGAAAAAGCGAACGTAGAGGCCCAAACCATCACGCAGATCATCTTTGACGATGTTTTCGCCTACGGCGCGGAAACACGAAACACCACGCGCAACGCCAGCGCGTGGCTGAACGAGCCCGCGTTCGGCGCGAAGGCCGGCAAACGCGTGCTGCAGCTCAGCAACGGCCAGTTCAGCGAGGAAAACATCACGCCCACGCTCACGCCGATTGTGCTCGGCGATTCGCCGCGGTTTAGTGTATGGGTGCGGCTTGATCCTCTGAACACGCCGCGCACCGTGTGCGTCGAGCTGAACAACAAGCGCGTTGTGTGGGGAGATGGTAGTGTCTTCACCGGCAGCGCTTATGTGCAGGAAGGTGATGTCTTTGCTGGACCGCTGCCGAAACGCGGCGAGTGGACGCAGCTCAGCTTTGATCCGCATGCGACGCTCAGCTTCAAGCCGGGCACTCGCATCAATGTCGTTAGCGTGCAGCAATTCGGTGGCACCGCAGTATTTGATCGCTGTGAGTTGAGTGGTCTGTCACGTCCTGACAAGCATGCGCTGACATCATTTGCCACTTGGTGGAAGCTCATGAGCGGTGCAAAAAAGAATCCGCCCGAACTGCCTGCCGTGCTCGCGAAAACACTCGCCACCGCGCCGGAGAAGGTCACGGATGCGAAGCTGCGCGAGACCTTGCTGCGCTTCTACCTCGCCCGCATCGCCCAGCCGGTGAATGACGAGATCGCAAAGCATCGTACGGCTTGGCAAAATGCGCTCGCAGCCCGTTCCTCGGCTGATCTGGCTATTCCGGGCGCCTTCATCTTCCGCGATGAGGAAAAGCAGCGCGATACCTTCATCGCCATGCGAGGCCAGTACAATAAACTCGGCGACAAAGTGGAGCCCACCACGCCCGCCGCTTTTCATTCGCTGAAGAAATCCGCTGCTCGCGCTACGCGGCTGGATCTCGCGCAGTGGCTCGTGACACCTGAAAACCCAATGACGGCCCGCGTGACGGTGAATCGCTTTTGGCAGCAGGTTTTCGGCATCGGTTTGGTGAAGACGAGTCACGACTTCGGCTCCCAAGGCGAGCCTCCGAGCCATCCTAAGCTGCTCGATCATCTCGCGGTCACGTTTCAAAAGAGCGGCTGGAATGTGAAGCAGCTCCTCAAGCAGTTTTTGATGACGAAAGCCTTCAAACAGGCCTCGCCGGTCGAATCAAACCTCCTTAGCCTCGATCCCGAAAATCGTCTACTGGCTCGCGGCCCACGTGTACGCCTCGATGCCGAGCAGATTCGTGACAATGTGCTCTTTGTTAGTGGTCTCATCAACCTGGAGATGGGTGGTCGCGGCGTTCGCACCTACCAACCGCCGAACATCTGGGAACCTGTCGGCTATGGTGACAGCAACACGCGCTACTACCTCCAAGACCACGGAACCGCGCTCTACCGCCGCAGCCTTTATAGCTTCCTCAAGCGCACCGCTCCGCCGCCCTTCATGAGCAACTTTGACGCGCCCAACCGCGAGCAAAGCTGCACCCGCCGCGAACGCAGCAACACGCCGATGCAAGCCCTCCAGCTCATGAACGACGTCCAGCACTTCGAAGCCGCTCGTGCGCTCGCCGAACGCGTCATCGCCGAAGGCGGCTCAGATGACTCTGCCAAGTTGAATTGGCTTTTGCGCACCATTCTGAGTCGCAAACCGGAGGCGAAGGAGTTTTCGATGCTCACCGCTGCTTTGGCCAAACAACGCGAACTCTACCAAAAAGACCCCCAAGCTGCCGAAAAGGCGATTTCAGTTGGTGAATCGCTTTCCAAGAAGATTGCCGCACCCATTGAAACTGCCGCGTGGACCCTGATCGCGAACTTGGTGCTCAACCTCGATGAAACAGTGACGCGGAATTGAGCGGTCTTGGCATCGCATCTTGACGACTCGGCTGAACTGCCGATTTTTGGTGATTTTTTCATGAGTCAAAATGCAGCGCCTCTCATCGCCACCGACGTGCACCGCACCTACCATCTCGCGGGGCATGACCTACCTGTGCTGCGTGGCGTGAATTTGGAAGTAAAGGCGGGTGAGAAAGTCTTTTTGTGTGGCTATTCTGGGGCAGGGAAGACCACGCTTCTCTATGTCCTTGGTGGTCTCGAGCAGCCCACGTCTGGCGATGTGCTTGTTCATGGTTGCTCTTTGTACCAATCACCCGCTGCCGAGCGAGCACGCATGCGGAACGAAGTAATGAGCTTTGTTTTCCAGCACTATTTTTTGCTGCCTGAGCTCACAGCTCTCGAAAATGTAGTGCTGCCTGCCATGATTGGAGGACGAAAGGCTCAGAATCGTGCCCGGGAGCTGCTGTCCAAAGTCGGGCTTGCTGAGCGTCTTGACCATTTACCAACGGAACTCTCCGGTGGCGAGCAGCAGCGGGTGGCCATCGCCCGCGCTCTGATCAATGATCCCGGCATCATTTATGCTGATGAGCCGACTGGCAATCTTGATGCCAGCACAGGCAGTGGTGTGATGGACATGCTCATGCAGGTGGTGGACGAGACGAAGAAAACCCTCATTGTCGTCACCCATGACCGACAGCTTGCCATGCTGGGAGATCGGCGGCTTCTTTTGAAGGATGGGAAGTTGGAAGAAACCTGATCAATCGATGGAGGCCAGAACATACTATCGTGTCGGTCTTCTGCTTGGGGGCTCGCAGTGCTTTGATTTGCCTGTCAGTTTGATGTCTCACTTTTAATGATTTTTTTCCGCATGGCTTTGCTAATTCACTCAATACGATGCTGTTTCAGCATATGGAACGCCGGCCACTGGTGCCGTTCATTTCTATCGTGAGCAGAGCAGGCACCTCTGGAAGAGAAATTCCTAGGTGCTTCAGTATGAGTGGATAGATCATAGATCTGGCTCGTCTGTTTCAGGCTGAGATTCGATGCCTCGAAATATCCTGTGCGGTGCCCAAAATCATTCGCCAGCCTTCCACTGCGCTCGCAAGAGGAAGTAAGCACTCTCTCGAGATCACCGGATAAGACTTGATTGTGTCTATGCAGGGCCTCTGAAACACTGAGACCCGCGTTCAGCTCTTTTTGAAAACCGAGCAACCATGCCTTTTGGGTTGAGACGAATTCTGCCGGAGAAGCAGATTCTGTGTTCGATCGACATGAAAAGCAGTTCCTGTTAACTTTGCCAATTCGCGATAAAAGAATGATTTTTCAGAAATTGCATCGCTAGATTTTCGACCTGAGTGGCATTGGAAATACCCCCTGATTCGTTAAAGCATAGACGATGGACTGTGTCGCTCGACCATCATCTCTTTAGGGGCTAGTGATTTGAGGGGCAAGCAGGCCGCGGCGGACCATGAACTCCTCCGCCAGTGAACGGTAGGAGACGGCACCGCGTCCACTGGGTTCGTACTCGATGATGCTTTTTCCAAAGCTGGGGGCTTCGCCCAAGCGGACGGTTCTCGGAATAACAGTCTGATACACCACATCGGCGAAGTAGTTTCGCACGTCATTGACAACTTGATTGGCGAGGTTTGCCCGGCTGTCGAACATGGTCATGACGATGCCTTCAAGCTGCAAATGGGGATTAGCGCCACATTCACGGATCTGCTGGACGACATTCACGATCTTGGAGAGGCCTTCGAGTCCGAAGTACTCGCATTGAATTGGCACCAGCAACTCGTCGGCTGAGGCCAATGAACCAGTCATTAGCACGCCTAGGCTGGGTGGTGTGTCGAGAATGGCGTAGTCGAAGTGACCGGTCTGCCGAATGGGTTCTAGAACCTCGCGCAAGCGATCAAGGTGGTTGCCAGCCTGAGCGAGCTCAATCTCGCAGCCAGCCAGTTCTTGATGCGAGCGGATCAAACTCAGATTCGGCAGACGGGTGCTGCGAATAAACTGCCTAGGGTCTTCCCCCTCGACAAGGGCTGGATAGAGGCTGCCACGTTCTTCTTGGGCTAAGCCGAGGCCGCTGGTGGCATTGGCCTGCGGATCGAGATCGACAAGCAACACTCGTACGCCACGCTGAGCAAGGCATGCGGATAGATTGACTGCGGTGGTGGTCTTTCCGACCCCGCCTTTCTGATTGGTGATGGCTACGATCCGCATGTTTAGAGTTTCTCGTTAGAATAGATAACTTTGGCAGGAAACTGATCTGCGCGCCAGAAAAGAAATATCGTTTTGGAAGAGGATCCATGGATTCAATTTTGCCTGACGAGCCGATCTCAAATGACCTGCAAGGCAAAGGGTTTGAGCGTTTCCACACTCATCAATGCAGCTCTGGTATCAGCGAACAACAAGCTAAACCGCAGGAATGTTCGCGACGACCACCGATCTCGGCGGCTTTTCAGGTGAGAGATGAGTTTTGTCGCTGATGCGGTAAAGATAGTTTGAGCGTCGGGCGGAGGTTTCGGTCATCGGTTATCCTACGATCGCACGCGGGACGCGGCCATGGACATCAGTGAGCCGATAATCACGGCCCGCGTAACGATAAGTGAGCTTTTCGTGGTCGATGCCAAGCAGGTGCAGGATGGTGGCGTGGATGTCATGGATATGCATTTTATCCACGGCTGCCTTGAATCCAAATTCATCGCTCTGTCCGTAGGCGGTGCCACCACGTACTCCACCTCCTGCGAAGAACATGCAAAAGCCATGGGGGTTGTGGTCACGTCCGTTGCCATTTTCACTCACAGGTGTGCGGCCAAATTCGCCTCCCCAAACAATGAGCGTATCATCGAGCATTCCCCGCTGTTTCAGATCGCCGATGAGCGCGGCGATGGGGCGGTCAATGTCCGCCGCGAGCTTCCGTGTGGAGGTGTCGTGGTTCGAGTGGGTATCCCAAGGCTGTCCGTTGCCATAATAGACTTGCACGAATCTGACGCCTCGTTCGACGAGTCTTCGTGCCATCAGACACCCGTTGGAAAAATGGCTACTGCCATATATCTCGCGAGTCTTTTGTGGTTCAAGTTGGACATCAAAAGCGTCTGTGGCAGCTGATTGCATGCGAAAGGCTGTCTCCATGGCTTGAATTCGTCCATTAAGCATTCCATCAGCATGACCTCGGGCAGCGAGATGTTCGGCATTCAGCGCCTGCATGAGGTCGAGCTGACGTCGCTGCTCTTTGGGATTCAGGCGGCTGTTGGTCAACCACGGGATCATCTGCTTAGGATCAAGTTGCGAGTGATTGATGTACACGCCCTGGTGCTGCGCTGGTAGGAAAGCGCTGCTCCAAAGAACAGAGAATCGCACGGGTTTACCAGGGCATAGCACAACAAAGGAAGGCAGATTGGCATTTTCATTCCCCAGACCATAGCTTAGCCAGGAACCCATGCTGGGCACACGCTCAGTCATCGTGCCATTGTTCATCAGAAGAAGGGCTGGTCCGTGATTGGGATTGTCCGTGTGGCACGACCGTAGCACGCAAAGGTCATCCGCATATCGCGCGAGGTTTGGTAGCAGTTCACTGATATCCAAACCGCTCTGCCCGTGCTGCGCATAAGCATAAGGTGAAGCCAGCAGACCACCGGTGGGCCGTTCTGTGCGGAGGTCGGCACCATTTGGCTTTTGACCAGCAAATCGGGTCAGAGTTGGCTTGGGATCAAAATAGTCTGGCCCGAATGGGCCGCCATTCATGAAAAGGTGAATAATGCGTTTGGCTTTCGGCGCAAAATGGGCGCTTGGAATGATGTCAGCGGCAGCCAATGATGAAGCGAGGCCTATGGAACCCAATCCGCCACCCATGCGAGCGAGCACTTCACGCCTGGAAAAAGGAAGAGGAGTATGTTGCATGATTCTTTAACGCTCGTTAGGAGTGTTCGCTTGCCTCACAGGCGCAGGAAGGCTTTTTGCTTGTAAAGCCACCAGCAGAACAGCCAGAGAACCAGAAGCACACCGCAACGATCGATGATCGGAAGCCACTCCGACGGGAAGGCGGAAGCAGGTAGGTGCTTGTGCAGGCTTTCGCGAATCCATCCGGAACACAGATGGTGCAGCACATAGATCGTGATGCTGTTCATGCCCACCACTACCAGCGGAAAGACGAGGCGGCGAAAGCCAGCGATCTCCACCAGCCAATAGAAAGCTGAGAGCATGAGTAGCACCCAGCCGCCACTCAAGACAACCCATGAAGGCGTCCAGATTCGTTTCACAGCCGGAACAGCTACGATGTCCAGAATCGTGCCGAGGAAGATTAAGATCACTCCTGTCACGAAGAGACGCACGCATTTGCTGCGGGCTTCTAAAGGACTATGCGTGAGGAATTGACCCGCCAAGGCGCCTCCTAGCATTGTCGCCAGCGATGGCACAAAGTTCAGCGTCTGATAGCCGCCTGAATTGTATTCAAAGGCTTGCGCCTGCGGCAGCAGGTTCAAGAGCCAACGGTCAAATTGTGCTGCAGCATTGAAGTGAATGCTCCAGTGGCCGAACCAGCCTTGCAAGATGCCTTCTGCAGGCACTTTGATGCTTTGGATCGAGGTGAACTGCTCTGATGTGGGTAGCGGATGCAGCGCAAAGAAAGCGGTGTAGCCTGCCAGCAAGGCGATGATGCATGCTGTGATGTATTCCCAGCTCAATGCGGCGATGATGAACAGAAAAAGGTAACCCAAGCCAATCTGCGCCAGCACGTTGGTAAAGACCCACACCGTCTGCTTATCAGTGCCTTTCGTGCTGAGTGCCACTGCAATGAGTATCAGCAGTAGACTACGCGTTAAGGCATGCCAAGCCATTCCAAGAATGCCTTGCCCAGCTTGACGACGCTTCGCACAAGACATAGGCACAGCTACTCCTACCATGAACATAAAACTAGGCTGAATCAGGTCCCAAAGTGAGACTCCCTGCCAAGTTTTGTGCTCGAATTGTGGCCGGATCGTCTCCCAAAACGAGTCGGGATGCGCCTCTGCCATCTGAACGATTCCGAAGCCGGAGGAGGCCATCAATAGCATGATGAAACCTCGAAAGGCATCGAGTGAAAGCAGTCGAGAGGATTTGTCCAAAGATACGTGCACCATCATAGAAACGCTCATCCTGAGACGCTGCTATCGCAGATGCATAAACCTCTTGTCATGTCATCAATGCCCTTATCGGTTTTGCTGGGTTCACGCCAATGAGTTTTCCATCCAGCCCCTGAGTTTTGAAGCTGAAGCGATCCGCATGGAAGCCGAGCAAGTGCAGCACCGTGGCGTGGAAGTCGCTGATGTGGAGTGGGTCTTTGACGATGTTGTAGCTGAAGTCATCGGTTTCGCCGTAGATGGTGCCGCCTTTGGCGCCGCCGCCGGCCATCCACATGCTGAAACAGCGCGGGTGGTGGTCACGGCCATAGTTTTCCTTCGTGAGGCCGCCCTGAGAGTAAATAGTGCGTCCGAATTCGCCGCCCCAGATGATGAGAGTTTCGTCGAGCATGCCGCGCTGTTTTAAATCCTCGAGTAGGGCAAAGCAGGGCTGGTCGACGTCTTTGCACTGGCTGGGCATGCGGCCGCCGACGTTACCATGGTGGTCCCAGTTGTTGTGATAGAGCTGGATAAAGCGCACGCCGCGTTCGGCGAGGCGGCGGGCCATGAGCACACTGTTGGCAAAGGAACCGGGTTTTTTCGCGTCGGGGCCGTATAGCTCAAAAATGTGTTCGGGTTCTTTCGATAGGTCGGTTAGTTCCGGCACGCTGGCCTGCATCCGGAAGGCCATTTCATACTGCGAGATGCGGGTTTGCGTCTCGGGATCGCCGAGTTGCTGAAATTCGAGCTCGTTGAGGGCGTTGAGGCCTTCGATGGTGCGTTTGCGCACGCTGTCGGGCACGCCGGGCGGGTTGTTGATGTAGAGAATGGGGTCGCCCTTGCTGCGGAAGGATACGCCAGCGTGCTGGCCGGGCAGATAACCGCTGCTCCAAAGGCGGGATGAGATCGCCTGCTCTTGCTCGCGATTCGTCGGCGTGGCGACGAGCACCACAAAGGTCGGCAGATTCTCGTTCATCGAGCCGAGGCCATATGAGGCCCAGGAGCCGAGGCAGGGGCGACCGGTGATCTGGTTGCCGGTCTGCATCGCGGTGATGGCAGGCTCATGATTGATGGCCTCCGTGTGCAGCGAGCGCATCCAGCAGATGTCATCGGCCTTCTTCGCCAGATTCGGCAGCAACTCGGTGTTCATCATCATGCCGCACTGGCCCGCGGCGCTGAAATCAAACTTCGATGGCGCAATCGGGAAGCGCGCCTGGCCGCTGGTCATCGTGGTGAGGCGTTGCCCCTGACGCACGCTGTCCGGCAGGTCCTTGTCATACCACTTCATCATCTCCGGCTTGTAGTCGAAAAGATCGATCTGCGATGGGCCGCCGACCATGTGCAGGTAAATGACGCGCTTGGCTTTCGGCGCGAAATGTGGCCCTCCGGCCTTGTGCGACATCGCAGCTTGCAATGACTGGGCGAAGAGTGACGACAAGGCGGCACCTCCGAGCAGGTGGGAGCCATTGGTGAAAAATTGGCGGCGGGTGAAGGGGTTCATGGGAGTGTTGATCGTGGGTTTGGCATCACTTGTTCAAGACTTCGTCCAAGTTGAAGAGCTGGTTCGTGAGCATTGTCCATGCGGCGAGCTCAGGCTTCGCTAGCTTTGCATTGACGGGTGATTCGCCGACTTTGAGCAGCGCTTCGGCATCGCCGTTGTTCGCGGTGTAGTGCTGGCGCAGATCGGCGAGGCTGGCTTCGATGATGGGCTTTTCTTTGGCAGTGAGCGGACGGCAGAGGATGCGTTCGGCGATGAAGGCGGCGGGCTCTTTCGTGGCGAGGGCTTGTTCGGCGAGTTTGCGGGCGGCTTCGACGAATTGGGGGTCGTTCATGGTGACGAGGGCCTGGAGCGGCGTGTTGGTGCGCTCGCGGCGGACGGTGCAGAGTTCGCGGCTGGGGGCGTTGAAGACTTCCATGTTTGGTGGCGGGGCCATGCGCTTCCAGAAGGTGTAGAAGGTGCGGCGGTAGAGATTGTCGCCTTTGTCCTGCACGTAGTTGCGCGTGTCGCCTCCGGGCAGGCCGACGACGTCCCAGATGCCTTCAGGTTGATAGGGTTTCACGCTGGGGCCGCCCATTTTCGTGGAAAGCAGACCGCTGGCGGCAAGCGCATAGTCGCGGAGCATTTC
>JAFMIR010000099.1 GCA_017853885.1 Prosthecobacter sp. | reverse complement strand
TTGACGTGGATTTCGTCGCTCTTGAGCAAGCGCGTGAGGCTCTCGTTGTGACGCAGCAGATGCGCGAAGGTCTCGTAAACCTCGCGCCTCGCGGCGGCCTTGGCACTTTCGTCGAAGTCGCGGAATTGCTTCGTGTCGAACTGGAAGAAATCCAGCCGCTGCATGTCCAGCCACTGATGTAGAAAGCCACTGACAAACTCGTCCGCTTTAGCGCTGGCGATCATGCGATCCAGCTCGCGGGCGATGACGTTAGGCTTCGTGAGATCGGCTTTGAGCAATGGTTCATCCGGCGGAGCGCTCCAGAGGAAGTAGGACAGGCGTGAGGCGAGTTCTGGAGCTGACAGCGATCTCTGCCTTTCATCTTTTAACCCCAACTTTTGACCAGCCTCTTCTTTGGATGAAAGATGCGGGGTAAAGGATTGGTGACCCGTTTCCTGAAGATACAAAAAACCCGGTGAGGCCAAAATGACGCTCAAAGGCTCGCGAATGGCTTTGTCAAAGGTGTCTCCGGCTTTGATGCGTGTTGCGTGCAAAGCCGTCAATTTCTCCAAAAAGACCGCGGAGGGTATTTTGCCACGAAAAGCACGTTTGGCGAAGGTTTCGAGCACTTGGCGTGCATTGGTCTCACCAGTCGCCAGCACCGGTCGAACGCTTGTTGTGGCATTCGCGGGCGCGAGCGGGCCTTCGTATTCGATCCAGTCGATCCACAGCACGGGGTCGCGCTGTTTGGCATCGGTGATCTGTCGAGTGCGACCAGGAAGGCTGATGGCTTCTTTTTTCAGCGGACGTTTTTCAAACAGCACAAACTTCCGTGGGCCGCCGGGGACGATCTTGAATGGCAACTCGATGATCTCTGGCTGGTCGAGCGTGGCGGTGATTTGTTTGTTCGCAAGGAAGGTGCGGTCGTCTTTGTCGATGGGGCTGGCCTCGACAAAGGTCAAAAACGCTCGCTCGCTAGGCATGTCCGGCACGCGACCGATCTTCACGCGCATCACGTAATCGCCGGACGCGAGGTCGGTGGGCATGTCGATGGCGTATTCGCAGGTTTCCTGCACCGTGTTGTCAAGAAACAGGCCGGTCTTCGACAACGGACGATCAAGGTATTGCTGGAACCAGCGGTTGTTGCTGTCCCACACGACTTTGGCGAATTCCGCGTGCGATTTGTCGGTGAAGTCGAACTCCTTCAGCCGCTTCTCATCGCCGCCTGCGGCCTTCCACTTAGCGTATTGCTCGTTGAGATACTTGAAGCGCAAATGCCCGCGCTCCACCTCCGCGCGGCGCTTCTCCGGCTCGATGTGCTCCACCTTGGCGAGGGTCGTTGGCGGAGCGAGCGGACCTTCCCACTCCACCCAATCGATCCACAGCGCCGAAGACGGCCCGACACCAGTCTCTTTTTGCGCCGTGGTGAAAAGCTCGTGGTCCAGCTTCACATCGCGCTTCTCCCGCAGCACAAAGGTGCGCGGGCCGTTCGCGGTGATGCTCACCGGCACTTCGATGACCTGCGGCGCATCGGTGCTGCCGCTGATTTGAAAGGTCTGCATCAAAGTAAAATCCTCGCGCTCCTCCGGCTTCATGCGACTGCCGAGCGCGACGAAGTGCCGCTCCTTCGGCGTGCCCTTCACTGCGCCGATGCGGAAGCGCAGCTTGTATTCGCCTGGCTCGGCCTGCTCGACCTCATGCTTCGTTTTCAGCCAGCCCGAAGGCTGATCCGGCGGCAGCGTGATGACCTCCTCGGTGTGGACGTTGTAGATCGTCAAATAGGAGCCTGTCTTCGTGAGCGGATCGTTGAGGTAACGCTCAAAGGTCGGCCCATGCTGCTCGAAGCCACGAATGCGAAACTTCGCCTCCTGCTCGTCGGGAATGCCCTTCTGCGGCTGCTTGGTCTCCATGAACTTTTTCGCCGCCTCGTAGCCACCTTTGAAGTAGCCGTTGTATGTGCCGCCGACCATCGCGTTCGCGTGGAGCTCGACCTCGCGGCGCTGTTTGATCGTTTTTACCGCGATGGGACTCGTGCCCAGCGGCCCTTCCAGCTCCACAAAGTCCACCCAGATGCACGGACGCGGACCCGTGCCGGTTTTGTCCCAAGCCTCGCGGAACATCGCATACTCGGCCTCGCGCGTGTTCGGCCGCTTGTCGCGGATGGCGAAATTGCGGTCGCCGCTCGCATTGATCTCGACAGGGATCTCCAGCGTCTGCGGATTCGCCAGTGTGCCGGTGACCTGGTGCGAGGTCAGCACATTGAAATCCGCCGCGTCCGCCTTGCCCGTGCCGATTTCGATGAAGCGACGTTCCTTCGGCGACTCATCGCTCGCAGCTAGCCGCGCCCGCAGTGTGTATTTGCCCGCAGGCCATTTGTCCGGCGCAGTGATGCCCGTGTAGCGACCGAGCGAGTAAAGCATGAGCCACGTGCCGGTGTCACGTTGCGGAAGCTTCGCATAGTCGAGATAGTATTGATGATGATAAGTGAACTCGCTGCGAGCGAACTGCGCATCATCCACATCCTTGAAGCCGAACTGCGTCGGCGGCGGCGCACCCGCGATCTCGGCGAAGTGATTGTAAAACAGATGCGGCGACTGTTTCACCTTCGGGTCGTCGCGCAGTTTCTTCACGATGTTAGCGTTCTCCAGCTTCTTCGCGGCTTCATCAATTGCCGCGCACCATTTCTGGAAGCGCCCGTATTTCTCCTCATAGCCCTGCGCGTAGATCGGCATGTATTTGTTCGCCCACTGCTCGGGATCTTTGCGGAGCTTCTCGACTTTCGCGGTGAGCGCGTTCTTTGGCCTGGCGTTCTCGACTTCGATCCAGTCAATCCATATGGCGAACTCCGGCCCAATGCCGTTGCGCTGCTTCGCTTCGGCAAAGAGGCGGTTGGCAGAGGCATCGGAGTCGTGTGAACCGCGCTCGCGCATCATAAAGAGGCGCACTTTGGCCTCGGAGAGCTTCAGCCGAATCTCCAGCGTCTGCGGGCTTTCCGGCGTGCCGGTGATCTCATGCGTGCTCATCACCGTGCACACGCCACTGGGGTCCTGCGGGCCAAACTCCATGAAGCGGCGCTCACGTGGAATGCTCTTCGCAACTCCGGTGCGGATTCGCACGACGTAGTCTCCAGCGGGCCATTCAGACGGAATCTGGAAGATCTGACGATTGTTCACATAGGCATCATCGATGGTCAAAAAGGTGCCGGTCTTGGTCAGCGGATGCTCCACATAGGCACGGTGATGCGGCACGAAGTGATTCCAATCGCGGCGGCCCATCTGCTCGGCGTGAACGGCGTCCGTGAAACCGAAGTCGGCAGGCGATGGCGCCGACTTGATGCTCGCCCACTGGCTGTGCAGCGCGTTCGCGTCATTGGGCTTCTCACTGCGGATTTTCGCAACGAGAGCCACGTTCTCCGGCCTGGCAGCCGCGGCTTCCACAGCAGCCGTCCATTTCAAATAGCGCTCACGCGCATCGGACCGCTCGCGGAGACCTTTGATGATGCGCTCCTTGTTGTTCTCGGCTTCGATGTGAACCTTGAGTTCCCGCGCAGGCGTCGGTGCGATGAACCGCGCAAAATGTTCGTCGAGTGCCTGCCGCCCGAGCGCGAGGTATTGTTCAAACTGGTCGCTCGACATGAAAAGCGACGACCCCACCGTGTCGAAGGTGCCCGCGCCGCCATCCGCAGGCAGCTCGTTCAC
>JAFMIR010000007.1 GCA_017853885.1 Prosthecobacter sp. | reverse complement strand
TCATGCGACGGTTCGGCTGGTAGTTGTTGCGGAAATCATGCTCCTTCGGCTTGCGAGCCACCACACCTTGGATCAGCCCCGCCAGCTCCTCATCCGTGCAGCCACGACGCAACGCCTCGCGCAGGTCGAATTCCAGGTAGCTACCCAGGCAGGGGCGCAGCTTGCCATCGCTTGTCAGGCGCAGCTTGTTGCAGCTCTCGCAGAAGTGCAGGTTCGTCATCGCCCCGATGAAACCCACCCGCTGGCCGCTACCCGGCACCTCGTAGTAAGTCGCCGGCCCATTCGTCTTAAAGTCCGGCAGCGGCTTCAGTGGCCCCAGCTTCTCCTCGATCAAACGCTTCGCCATTCCCACCGAGAGGAAATGATCCTCACTCAGCACCTCCTGCGTGCTCACCGGCATCAGCTCGATGAAACGCAGCAGCACGTTCTTCACCGTCGCGAACTCAATCAACGGCAGCAGCTCCGCCTCGCTCTGGTGTTTCATCAGCACCGCATTCAGCTTCACACTCTGAAAACCCGCCGCCAGCGCCGCATCGATCCCTTCGAGGACTTTCGGCAGCAGATCACGTCCCGTCGTGCGCTGGTAGGCCGCAGGATCGAGCGAATCCAGCGAGATGTTCGCGCTGCGCACCCCCGCCTTCACCAGCTTCTCCGCCATCGTCGAGTCGCCTTCTCTTTTCGACAGCAGCGTGCCATTTGTCGAGACACCGATGTCCTCGATGCCCGGCACCGCCGCCACCGCCGCGCAAAACTCCGCCACGCCCGGCCGCGTCAGGGGTTCACCACCTGTCACCCGCACCTTGCGGATGCCGAGATGGGCTCCCACCCGCAGCACCCGCAGCATCTCGTCGTAGGACAGCACCTCCTCCTTGGGGAACCACGCCTGCTCCTCCTCTGGCATGCAGTAACGGCAGCGTTCATTGCAGCGATCCGTGACGGAGACGCGCAGATACGAGATGTGATGGCCAAAAAGGTCTTCCAAGGAGGTTTTGAGGGGAATGGGGACTTCAGATTAGGCCGCGTCACCTCCCTCGGCAAGGCGCAGACTTGCAGACTTCGAGACTCTGAGACTGGAAGACAGAGTGAGGCATCGCATTGCCGCCAAAGCGTTGGTTCGGCGGCAATGCAATGTAGCCCTCCGTCTCCAAGTCTCGCGGCGCAGCGGCTCAGTCCACCAAAAGATCCTCGAGCTCGCTTTCGCTGAGGCCGGTCAGGACGGTGGCGTCATCCTCGACGGTGGCTTCGATGAGGCCGCGCTTTTTGGCCTGGAGGGCCAGGATGCGCTCCTCGACGGTGCCGCGGGTGGCGAGGCGGAAGGCGTGAACGACCCGCTGCTGGCCGAGGCGGTGCGCCCGGTCGATGGCCTGGGCTTCGACGGCGGGGTTCCACCAGGGGTCGGCGAGGATGACATGGTCGGCAGCAGTCAAATTGAGGCCGTAACCGCCGGCTTTGAGGCTGATAAGAAAAACGCGTTTGTCCGGCTGGGTTTGGAAGGCCTTCACCTGGCCCTCACGGTCCTGGGTCTGGCCATCGAGGTAGCAATACGAGACTTGAGTGACGTCGAGGTGGTGGCGCAGGAGTTTCAGGAACTGAACGAACTGGCTGAAGATGAGGACTTTTCCGCCGGATTCGAGGATGGCATCGAGTCGCTCCTGCAGGGCGGGCCACTTTCCGGACAGCTCTTCAGCGGATAATCCTTGAAGCGTTTCAGGTGATAGCCCCGTGAGGCGCAGGTCACAGCAGACCTGGCGGAGGCGGAGGAGCACGGTGAACAGGGTCATGCGTGCCCCGCCCTGCCCTCCGCTGCGGCGGGCGGCCTTGATCTCGTCCCGACCCTCCTCCAGCACGCGACGATAGACCTCCGCCTGCGCTGCGCTGGGCTCGCACCAGAGGACCTGCTCGATCTTCTCCGGAAGGTCCTTCAAAACCTGCTTTTTCGTGCGCCGGAGGAACCACGGACGGAGCAGCTTTCTCAGTCGGGCGACAGCCTGCTGACCGGCGGGTGAGGCGAGGCTGCTGGCGATGGGTTGCTCGAAGCGTTCTTTGAAGCTGTCACGGCTGCCGAGATACCCTGGTAACGCAAAAGTCAGGATCGACCACAGGTCACGAACGCCGTTTTCCAGTGGTGTGCCGGTGAGCGCAAAACGGGCTTTAGCCTTCAACAAACGTAACGCTTTAGCCGCTTCAGTATCCGGGTTCTTGATGGCCGATGCTTCATCCAATAAGACCAACTCGAATTCACGCTTTTGATAATGCTCAATATCTCTGCTAATCAATGGATAAGAGGTAATTATCACGGTTTTTTCGTCAATGGATTCCAAGGCTTTTTCACGGCCTGATCCACTGACCACAACCACCGGAATCGAGGGGGCAAAACGCTCAAACTCGGAACGCCAATTGCCGAGCAGGGACTTGGGGCAAACGATAACGCTTGGACCATTACGTGATGCCGAGACCAGAGCGATGGCTTGCAGGGTTTTTCCGAGGCCCATGTCATCGGCCAAGATGCCTCCCCGGCCCGCCTGAGCACGAGCCAAGAGCCACTCAAAGCCCTCTACTTGATACGATCTGAGCGTTACATTAAGCCCTGCCAATACGGACTGAACCACCGAGGCTTCCGGAGCTTGGACCGGGGTGCTGTTTTCCTCCTGAAAATAGGCGGCGTGAGCACTGTGAATACGGGCCCCTTCCGGGGTGAGCTGGAGGGGGACATCCCGCAGGGTTTCCTCCAATTCCTCCACGGCTTCGGCGTCCAGAATGTAACGCTTTCCATCCCTGCCCTGCACCGATTTCTGTCCGCTGCGGATCATGCGTAGGACGTCGTTCCGCGGCAGTCGGAACCCGTCCGCAGCCTGGTAGGCGAACTCCATGCTGAGCCAGTCCTGCCCGGAGCCCCCGCCTTCGTGGACCACGGTTTTCGGCTGGATGCGCTGCACCCCACGGGTGACGGTGCGCCAGCGCTCTCCCTCGATGAGGGTGGCGATCTCCCGCAGCCGTGGCAGGTCAGAGGCGTAGAATTTCAGGACGGCATCCCCGCCCTGCATGAGCCAGTGACCGCGATCCGAGGCGCGGAAGCCGAGGGACTCCAGCCGGCCGACCATGCGGCGCTCGGCGGATTCATCCCGGAGGTAGAAGCAGGCGGCGTTTTGCGGATCGACGAGCGGAAAGGCCGGCGCTGGGGCGGTGCTGGTAACGCCCTGCGGCAGGATGGGCCAGGTGACCTCCCCAAAACGAGCGGCGAGCCGGGCCTCGACGGCCTGGAGGGAGCCTTCGAGGGTGATCTCAAAGGTGAGCGGCACCGGCAGGACGTGGAAGCCGCTGAGGAGCTCCCCGCGCAGCTCGACCTGGAAGGCCTCATCGAGGATCTCCCGATGTTCGATGAGCCACTTCAGCGGCTGCGGCTGGCCGAAAGCGCTGCAGAGGCGGGTCGGTGCCTTCACTCGGAAAAGCACCGAGGTCTCGCCACAGAGCCACCAGGGGCCTATAACCTGCCGGTAGCCAGGATGGGCCAGCCGAGGCACGAGATGGCCGTCTGGTGTGGAGTCGATGACCAGCGGCAGGCGCAGCGGATCGGAGGCGATTTGGATGGGTTTGGCGGAGGGTCCCGGTTTACCCCACAGGACGCGGGGATGACCGCCGATTCCTTCCAGAAAGGCCTCTGCCTGGGCTCCGCGCAGGGAAAGTGGGACGGTCTGCGGCGGGGTGATCCCCTGCTCGGCCAGCCAGGCGGCGAGGCGAGAGGTTTCGCTGCCGCTGGGATCATGCTTCACCAGCACGCCCAAAGGCTCGCGCAGGGTCTCGGGGAGAAACAGGGTGTATTGGCCGCGGATGGTGGCGATCTTCGGGGCCTCGACGAGCGGTGGCGCGGGGGCTTCGACCTGGGCGGCCGGTTTGGCGGCGGTCTTTTGAAGGGTAGCAAGGGCGACGGCGAGGGAGTGCTCGCACATCATGCCGCTGCGTCGGGCGGTGGGGCAGGTGCAGAGATTGTCCACATCCGAGCGGGAGCGGATGCGGAGGCCGCAGGCGAATTTCATCTTCCCCGCCCCGGCGGTGCCGCGGATGAGACCGCCCTCGTTTTGGCTGACCACCACATGCCCTCCCGCCACGAGGGATCTGGCAGCCTTGATCGCCTGCCATCCGCCGATTTGTGCCAGCCAGCTTTCCGTGATTTCCATGGGCAGGTTGGTTGTCGCCAAAAATGGCAGACTTCAACCGAGGAATCGCGGCCTAGGGATGGGCCGTTTCTCAAAAAAGGTCAGTAATGAACGGCGACGGCATGCCCGCCGCGTCATTCGTGGCTCAGGACCTCACTCCGCCTGCCGTTTTTTCAGTTCGACGAGGGCATTGAGGATCTTCACGCGGCTCATCTCGTGCACCTCCCTTTTTTCGCCGATTTTTGGCACGAGAGTGACCGTGAGCTCCCCGCCGAGATGCTCGCGAAACTCCTCTAGGCCTTCCAGAATGGCAGGCTCCCCGCTGCGACCGTTCTCCATGAGATGTGGCGAGTAAGTGGCAAAGCCAATCCGCTCGATCAGCCGGAGCACGCGCTCGCAAGTCTCCGCATCCAAGATGCCCTGCATGCGTGAATAGACCAGATCGACGGCCATGCCGATGGCCACAGCCTCACCGTGTGTGATGGCAAATTTGGAGATTTGCTCGAGTTTATGTGCCGCCCAGTGCCCGAAATCGAGAGGGCGGGCGGAACCGAGCTCAAAAGGATCTCCGCCAGTGGCGATGTGCTCGACATGCAGCTCCGCGCTGCGTTGAACCACCTTTTCCAGTGCCTCCTGCTTCAGCTCGGCCAGATCAGCGCTCATCGATTCGATTTGCTCAAAGAATGCCGCATCCCGGATGAGAGAGACCTTGATGGCCTCAATGATGCCATTCCGACGCTCCCGAGGCGGGAGAGATTCCAGAAAGACAAAATCATTCACCACCGCGTAGGGCACGGCGAAGCTGCCGATCCAGTTTTTCTTTCCAAAGTAGTTCACGCCGTTCTTCACCCCAACGCCGCCATCCCCCTGCGAGAGAGTGGTGGTGGGAAAACGCACATGACGGATGCCACGGTGAGCCGTGGAGGCCGCAAAACACACCAGATCGAGCACCGCACCACCACCAATGACGAACACGTAGCTATGACGATCCAGCCCCGCTTCATGGATGGCGTCCCAACAGCATTCCACGAGACGCAGGTCATTTTTGCAGGCCTCTCCTCCTGGCAGAGTGATGGGCGTATCCGCGAGCACAAAAGCATCTGCATGCACCTCGGCATAGGCCACGATGTCATCCACCAAATCGACGTTGGCTTGGGCGACCGCTTGATCGACGAAGACGAGAACACGGGGCAGCTTGTGCGGCTGGTCGAGCTTCAATAAATCCCGCACGGTGGAATTGCGGACATGAAAAGCCTCCTTGGTGAAAAGGATGCGGTGGATGTGTTCTAGCCTGATGGGTCTCTCCAGCATTAGACGGGTGCAAAAGGGGCGCTTCTCTGCCGCTGGCCGAGGTGCAGGTCAACGGGGAAAGAAAAACACGCTTTTGCGGCCATTTCTGTCTGCGATTCCAAGTCCGATCACAGGTTTCTCCGCTATCTGAACCCACCTATTCCGCGGCCAGGGATATCCCCGCCTTCAGCGGCACTGAAATCGAGGTCGATTCTCAAAAGTCAGTCGGAGAAACCACCTCAGCTCGCTGCCTCACCTTCACGGGCGATCGGACGTTCACGAGAACCCTAGGTCATTTCCCATGACGGACAATGATCTGAATGAAGTCCGGCAGATACGTTTGTGACTTGATATGCCCCACACCGCGGATGTCACGTCCCTCGGCGAGGGTCTTCGGTTTGAGACGCGTCATGAATTCGAGCGTTTGATTGGTGAAGATCCTGAAAGCGGGCACGCCTTCGGACTCGGCCACAGCAGCTCGATGCTTTTTGAGCTTGTCGAACAGAGCTTCGTCAAAACCAAGCTCGCGGCTGGCGATTTCATTTTGGGCGGTTTTGCTCGTTGGAGAGGGGGTCGAAACCCTCGTTGCGGATGGCCAGCGAATTTTGAGGTTCTCGCCGGTGCGCATGACTTCAGAGCCGCGACAGGTCAGATTGATCTTCGGATATTCATCGCGAGTCGTTTCGATGAGCCCTGCTTTTTCAAGCTCGATGAACAATGGATGCAAGGCCTGCGTGCCGACGTGCCTGAGGAGGCCATAAGTGGTCAGTTGATCGAGTCCGGCATCCACGATGTCTTTGGATTTGGAACCTGTGAGCATGTGGATGATGCGGCCTTTACCAAAGCGGCCTTCCCAAGAACCATCCGGACGCTTCACCGCCATGCGAGCGATGCCGCTAAGCACCTGACGGAGCATGGTGACTTCCTCGGCCGTGCCTTCACGGGGCGGCTGCACGCCCTCAGCGCGGCAGACATCGCAGGAACCACAGGGCCTGGATTCCTCCTCACCGAAGTACCGCAAAATCTGCTCCTGACGACAGGCCTTGTCATCGTAGCAGAGATCGATCATCGCCTTGAGCTTGGCCCGATCCCGACGGTCTTTTTCGGCAAGAGCCTTCAAGTCCAGAGGGAGATCGCGTGCAAGCAACTGGGGCTGCAGCAGACGTGTGCCACGGATGCGTTTGCCGGGGATATCAAAGCGCTCAATGACATCCATGCGGTTCAGTAGGCTGAGCGCCGATGAGATGGCCATGCTGTTTTTCGCGCCGGTAAAGTCCGTGATGTCGTCAATCGAAGCGTGGACCTCGTTTTGCGCATCAGCGCGGTTCAAAAGAGCCTGATAGACACTGCGGATGATCTCGGGCGGCGGGTTATTGCCTTCGATGAAAAACTCCTGCGTGCGGGTATCAGCAAAGTTGAAATACAGATCGCACTGCGAGGGCTCGCCATCGCGTCCAGCGCGTCCAGCTTCTTGATAGTAGGCTTCGATGCTACCAGGCACATCAAAGTGGGCCACAAAGCGCACATCCGAGCGGTCGATCCCCATGCCAAAAGCGTTCGTGGCGACAGCGACATCGGCTTTTTTCTCGATGAATTTCGTCTGGCGACTCTCGCGCTCTTTGTCATCAAGCCCGCCGTGATACTCGATGAGTTTGATCTTCCGCTCACGCAGTTCGGCACCGACCTCCTCGACCTTCTTTCGCGTGGCACAGTACACGATGCCGGTCTTGTGCGTGGCGATGAGCTTGATGAGACGCTGATACTTGTCGTCGTTCGTTTTCGTCGGGAGGATGTTTAAACTCAGGTTCGGCCTCTCAAAGCCACGAATGGCGACCAGCGGATCACGCAGAGCCAAAGTGCGGAGAATGTCGTCTCTCACTTCCGGTGTGGCGGTGGCCGTGAGAGCCACAACTTGTGGACGATCCAACTGTTCGAGCGCTTCGCCTAGGCGCATGTAGTCGGGACGGAAGTCATGCCCCCACTGCGAAAGACAGTGCGCTTCATCCACCGCAAAAAGAGCGATCTGCACCTGTTTGAGCGCATGAGTGAAACTGCGGCTACGGAAGCGTTCCGGTGCCACATAGACGAGCTTGAAATCGCCATTTCGCAGCCCTGCGATGCGCTCCGTCTGCTCAGCTAGGGTGAGACTGCTGTTCACCAGCGTGGCTGGAATGCCACGGCGCTGAAGTGCATCCACTTGATCCTTCATCAAAGCGATGAGCGGACTCACGACAATCGTGACGCCATCCATCACCATCGCTGGAAGTTGGTAACACAACGATTTCCCTCCACCTGTGGGCATGATGACCATCGTATCACGTCCCGAGAGGATGGAGGCCATCACCTGTTCCTGACCATCGAGGAATTCGCGAAAGCCAAAATGCTTTCGCAAAGCCTCGCGGGCATCATGGATGGGATGGTCTTCGTTGGGGGGCACTCCGCACTATGACGAGAGACTGCGATGTTGTCACTTTTACCTTCGCGATGTCAGGTAAAACGCTGCTGAAAACCTTTTTCGTGCGATTCACCCATCACGCTTGGCGATTGAGTTTGAATCAATGCATCTCCACCTCGCAGTGGCCAAGTCCACCGCGGTAGTAGTTGAATTGTACGTTGGGATGATCTGCGAGCAGAGACATCGGCACGGCGCTGTCCGCGAGCCGCTTGGAGATCATGAGGGCCGTCAGGCGCTGGCCCAACGGGTTATCATGCACACCGGCGTGCCAGATGCTAACCTTCTCCGCCATCCATGTTTCACGCGGGCCGACTGTAATGGCCATCTTGGGCACCATGGTGATGTTTCCTCCACCGGAGGTGCGGGCATTTTGAGCCATGGTCACCGGATGCAAATCGACTATGCGCGTTCCCAGTTTGCGATACTCAGCCGGTGGTGGCGGCTCATTCTTCCATTTGCCGGCGCGCTTGGGTGGATCGTTGAAGGCCCAGTGCTTGATGTCACCTTGGCCGCCCTGCATGAGCACGCAACGCACACCGCTTTGCCAGCTCTTCACATATTCCGTCACGTCTGCCTTCGGGAAATGGAGATGACTGTCCGGCATGCACAGCTTCTTCTGCATGCGGTCAAAGCATAGCGCCCGATCCGCCCGCTCAAACGAAAGCGGATGCTCCATGCTGACCTCCTTCTTGGTGTTTTCATCATACCATTCATCCATGCCCCAGAAGTGCCCGTCCTTGATGGAGATACCCAAGTCATTGATCAAACGGGCCACGAGTGGGAGCTGCTCCGTGGGGCCAATCGGACCGCAGATGCCGGCAGGATTGTCCGGCGTGGCCTGCTTCCATGCGTGAATGTATTCGAGGGCCTCCGCGAGATAAAAATCCTCCAACGTGTCATACATGACCACCTTAAAACCGGGACGCGAGAGCTGGCGAAGATCCCGCTCCGTGAGCCTTGCAGCATCGTTGATGAAGTCGAAATCCAAGGTGGTGTAGTCCCACCAGTCCGGGGCGATATGGCTGAGTTTGCGCGGCATGGTCTTTGATGAGGTTGTTTAACGATACTCAGGGAGGATGCCTCGTTTGCCAAGACCTCATCGTGTCCGGTAAAAAATTTCTTCGCACCTGCCACACCGCACGCTACCAACACGCATGCACGATGACGCCACGATGCTCCACCACCCCGATGCCATCACCCGCTTGCGCTATGTCGTGCACCGGCTGAGGGCACCTGGCGGATGTCCGTGGGACATGGAGCAAACGCACGAATCACTGATTCCTCATGTGATCGAAGAAGCTTACGAAGTGGCTGAGGCCATTCGTGGAGGTGATGCGGCTCAGATTTGCGATGAGCTGGGCGATGTTCTGCTGCAACCCGTGCTGCATGCGGAAATCGCCAGCGAGAGGGGGGCCTTCGACCTCGATCAGATGGCGCACGGTTTGTGCGACAAGCTCATCCGACGTCATCCGCATGTGTTTGGTGAGACCACGGCGGAAACTTCCGCCGCAGTGCTGAACCAATGGGACGCCATCAAGCGCCAGGAAAAAGGCACACAGCACGAGGGAATGCTGCACGGCGTGGGTGGCGGTCTCCCTGCCCTGATGCGAGGACAAAAGCTCCAAAAGAAGGCGGCCCGTGTCGGTTTTGATTGGCCGGATGCAACACCGGTTTTTGACAAGATTCGCGAAGAGACTGATGAACTCGAAGCCGCCGTGCAAAGCGGAGACAAACGACACATCGAAGAGGAAATCGGCGATCTGTTCTTCAGTGTCGTCAATCTCGCCCGCAAGCTCGGGATCGAATCGGAGGCCGCGCTCGCGGCTGCAAATGACAAATTCGTGCGCCGTTTTCATGCCATGGAAAACAAACTCCATGAACAAGGCAAGCCACTTGGTAAACTCAGCCTTGCGGAAATGGATGAAGCCTGGGATGCCGTGAAACATCAGCCCGGCCTTTGAAATGAGACCAGCCATCGGCATCGACCTTGGCGGCACCTACATCAAAGCCGCGCTCGTGGACACGCAGACGGCGAAGATCCTCGCGACCCTGTCTAAACCAACGCGGGATGGCGAGTTCGAAGGTTCTACACCTAGCTTTGCCATCACCGTACGCGAGATCGTCGAGGCGTTTGAAGCTCGCGTAGGTGAAAAACTCTCCGTGGGTCTTTCAGCACCCGGCTTAGCCAATCCAGACGGCTCTTGCATAGATTGGATGCCAGGCCGCATGCAGGGCCTCGAAAAACGGATTTGGACCGATTGCCTCCAACGCCCCTGCCGTGTTCTCAATGATGCCCATGCGGGACTCTTGGGAGAAGTATGGGCTGGTGCCGCACAAGGCACTCAAGATGCTTTCATGTTGACCTTGGGCACGGGTGTGGGTGGAGCAATTTGGAGCGGTGGCAGGCTGTTGAAGGGGCGAATCGGCCGCGCAGGTCACATCGGGCATATCTGCACGGATGCGAATGGCGAACGCGATCTCTTCCACACGCCAGGAAGCCTCGAAGCAGCTATCGGCAATCAAACCATCAGCCTGCGAAGTCAGGGACGCTATCGCACGACACACGATCTACTGGATGCTTATGCCGCCGGTGATGTGCAAGCGGAGCAGATCTGGCTCAAGTCGGTAAGAACGCTAGCCGCAGCCATCGCCTCGCTCATCAACATCCTTGACCCTGAAATCGTCATCGTGGGCGGCGGCATTGCCGTAGGTGCAGGAGAGCGCCTTTTCGGCCCGCTTCGCCAGATGCTGGATGGCTTTGAATGGCGGCCCGGTGGCCAACAGGCCAAACTGGTGCCTGCTGCACTGGGAGATAGCGCCGGCTGTCTAGGCGCGGTCTTCCATCTGATCAGCGACGCCACTGATACATCCAACGCTCCGAGATGACTTTCTCACCGTCTTTGAGTTCGCTTGTCATCTCAAGAAGGTGGGTCTTCTCCGGCACATCGAGCTTAAAAAACGCACGCCAACCACCAGTCTCGGCATTTCGCATCACACGCTTGTCGAGGATCTTGGCGTCGCCTGAGCTGATATGAAGATCGATGTCCGGCAGCCATTCGGCTTTGGCGGGAGACGCCTGCTTCCCTGCGGAGAAATCGATGACATACAGGTGATCATCTGAGTCCATCACAAAGCCACGACGTGTGCTGAGCACCTGGCAGAGCTTGCCGGGCTCATGCTGGTCTAACCAATGGAGATTGTAGGCCAAACGGAGAGGCTCCGCAGGTGTGCTCGGTAGATGTTTGGGGCTCCACATCGCCACAATGTTGTCCCACGTTTCCTCACCGGTGGAGAGCTCCACCAGCGTCACCGCACCCGCACCAAAGCCACTCACCGGCTCCACCCAAACTGCAGGACGACGGTGGTAGTTCGCCTCAAGATCCTGAAAGTGGTTGAAGTCTCTGTCACGTTCCGCGAGTCCGAATCCTTTGAGCTTGTCCGTCTCGAAAAGACTCAGACGCATGTCACGACTCACATCGAGCGGACGCCAGATCGTCGGGCCACCCTCGATCTCGACCTGAAGACCATCGGAGTCATGCACCTCCGGCCGAAAATCGTAGGGCTTCGGGTGCGAGTTCTCACCAAACCAGAACATGCTCGAGAAAGGGGCGACGCCGAGCATTTTCACCGGCTTGCGCAAGTGGAGCGTGGCTTTGATCTTCATCAGAGTTGTTCGCCCCGGTGTGGACTCGAATTCATAAGCTCCGGTGATGCTGGGCCCATTTAAAAGTGCCAGCAGCTTGATCGAGGCAGCCCCCGGCTTTGGAGCCTCAAACCAGAAGTGGGTAAAATCCGGGAACTCCTCCGGCTCTCCACCAATCGTATTCACCGCCACACCGCGGGCAGAGATGCCATAGCCAAGCTCCGTCGTCACCGCGCGAAAATAACTGGCCCCCATGAAAACCAGAAACTCCATGCGGCGCTTCTGCAGGGCTTCCGGCGCCAACACACGGAAGCCAGCGTAACCTTCCGGATTCACCACATTGGGTGGAACGATGAGCTTGCCATAGTCAAACAAGCTGCGGTCGAACGGCACCGCGCGAGTGGCACCTTCACGCATCGTAAAGAAGCGCACTGGCTTCTTGAACATCCAGCCAGGATGAAAAAACTCCAGGCGATACACATCTCCGATGTCACTGAAGAGTGCCTTGGACGGCTGGAAACGAATGTCCCGATGGCCATCGTATTTCAGTCCTTCGAAAAAAGGATCGAGCTTTTGCGAAGGTGCCACATACGGCTGAGCTGCGAGCTGGGCGGCCACTTTTTCAAGACTCGCGTGATCCTTCACATCTTCGAGCTTTACTTGTGCCATGACGGTCACGAGTGGCAGCATCATCAATCCAATCAGGTGGGCAAATTTCATGTGGGGGAACGGTAGGATGCAGCACGGCGCATGCCAGTCAACCCAAGGCACAAGAACCCGCTTCAACGCTTCACACGCACCAGTGGCGTGGGCAGATGCTCACTCGTGAGCCAGAGTGTGCTTCCATCGGCATCGTAAGTCACGGCTTCCAGTTGGCGCAGCAGATCTGGCACCAGCCGCAGCGGGCGTAAGGCCAGCGCTTCGGCCATCGATTTGCCTCCAAGCAACGGCCACTCGTACAGGCTGCTGTAGGTTGATGCCACCATGTGCGTGCCATCTGGCGAAAAAGCCGCTCCTGTGCATTGAAGGTCGTCCGAAGGACGTTTCCCCGTCCGCTGATGCCCGGAGAAAGTCAGATCTGCCAGCTTTTCGAGCAAGACAGGCTTCTTGTGATTCTCCGAACCCGTATCCGCTAAGCCAAGAACATCACGCCCTTCCGGAAAGGCATAGAGTCCGGAGCGCCCGTCAGCCGACTTCGTCAGGACATGGATGCGGCGCGTCTTAGGATGCACAAGCAAAGCTTCGGCGTTTTTGGGTCCACCGGGATAGGTCACATGCCAATGCACCGAGGCCGCACTGACGGTTTCCGCAACGATGACACCTTCCGCCGCGATCTTCGGCTCCGGAATACGATAAATCTGCACAGTCGGCCTTACGTGAAAATTATCTCCGATGTCTCCCACATAAAGCACTGGCTGGTTGTTCTCGTCGAGACCGCTAGCGATATCCTCCCAGTCAAAATTGACGGCGTCCGCCACTCGCACTTTGGCTCGGGTGCGCCCCTTCAGATCGATGGCAAAGACGCAAGGCTCACCACCGGAATCATTCATCGTCCAAAAGATGCCTTCATGCCTCGAACTGCGCGCCAAGCCGGAGCTTTCTTTGATGCGCGTGTCCGCCAGTCTAGCCACCACCTCGCTTTGAGAAGGAATGATCGTTTCTTGGCCATCCGCGAACACGGCTAAGCCAAACAAGTGAAGCGCAAATAGAAGGGGGCGCATGGTGGAGATCACCCGAGTGGGGTAGCGGGACCGGGCAGCATCCGGTTGTAATGAAGCTGAACACGGCCAAGGAACCACTGCCAAGTGGGGCCAGGGCGACCACGGTCCATGAGGAAGTGGGGGCAGTCCTTGTTGGGCACACTCAACCCCCTGCGTGGCCAGTGGTAATGCGCCTTCACATGACTGAGCGGCACATTGTAAGCCCTCATCAGATACGCGGCAAGGCGCGCCGTGCGGTCAATGGTGAGCGCGATGTCATTGCCGCGATGCTCGCACATCTCGATGCCGATGCTGTAGTTGTTACCAGGTCCGTCAAAATCCGCGTGCTCGCCCTGCTCACGGCAAGGCAGGTGCTGAATGGCCACATCTTCTTGCACGGTGAAGTGCCAAGTGAGGAATCCAATGCGGTTGCCGCCAGGTCGCTTGTTGGCGCGAAGGGCTCCTCGCTTCAAAGCGAGGGCATGATTGTAGGCGTTACCCGTGTAATTCTGCGTGCTGTGGATGGTGATGTAGCGCACGTCCATGGGGCGGTAGTAACGTCGTCCCATCTTGCCCGCTGGAATGAGATCAAGCCTCACACGAGCCTCAGCCAGCAGTTGGTCCGGCGTCACCGGTGCAAGCATGCTATCTTGGTAACGAGCTTCCCAATTCCTGATTCGACTTCCATTGTAAGGCGTCGTGCAGGCAGCCACGACCAAACCGATCGCGAGAAAAAGGGGAAGCAATAAGGAGACGTGACGGCGCATGGTCCTAGTTAATTTTTCATGATGACTCTTCAAGGTTCAAAGTTGGAAGATTTCAGAACGTGCCTGCCTCCCAGCCCTTCCGCATTTTTTGCCGCCAGACGACTCGCATGCTCTGCGCAGCGTTCCAGCGGCCATTGGGACAGCCAACCATGCAGAAAAGCGCCGTGAAACACATCCCCACATCCTGTTGTGTCCACCAAAGGGGATGCCGCATAGGCGGCTTGATGAAACAAATTACCATCGGGTGTCCCAACATGACAGCCGTGCACGCCATCCGTGATGACCAAAAGTCGTGCAGGACCACGAAGGAGCCTGTGCACCATTTCACTCAGGTCAGAAGATCCTGAGGCCTTTTCAGCAAAATCACGCGATACAATGCGCACATGGCTCGCCTCAAAAAGATCGCGGATTGAGTCTCGATAGCGCCCCGCACCGCCATCAAAGGAAATTTCCACGTTTTGAAGTGGGGCCTGCGCTATGGCGGCCCGGCAGGCCTTTTCGTGGCGGCCATTCAGATGCAGCAATCGCACGCCGTTCAACATCGATGGTTCAAACACTGGCTCCGAAGCTTCTGCAGGCCTGAAGACGATCTGTCGTGCCCCATCCCGCTGCCGCACAAGGATTACCGCCTCAGCCGGTGGGCCATCGAGCAACTCACAGGCATGTCCGTGGGCACGCAAAACCGCCAGCGCTGTTGCCACAGGCCCGCCGAGATCCTCCGCACGTGACAGCGCCTGCATCACACCTTCCTCCGCTTTGAATTCCGGCACCACATAAAAGGTGTCGTGTGTTTCCGCACCAATGCCGAGTAATTTGAAAGAAGATTCCATCCTGTGGCGCATGATTCGTCTGATTTTCGCGATTGTCATCCCCTGCCCCGTCATTCAACATCGCGCCACTTTCCCGCATGAGCACCTCCGCCACTCCCGACGTCTCCGCCCCATGGTATAAACAAATGACCCGCTACCACTGGTTCGTTTTCATCGTGGCCTCGTTGGCGTGGTTGTTTGACTGCCTAGACCAGCAACTTTTCCTTCTGGCCCGTAATTCGGCCATGAAAGCGCTGCTGCCGCCGGAGATGGATGCTATCAAATACGGCGGCTATGCGACCTCCATCTTTGTCGCTGGCTGGGCCACCGGAGGGCTTATCTTTGGCTCGGTAGGCGATCGCATCGGTCGAGCCAAAACCCTCACGCTCACCGTGCTCATCTACTCCGTCTGCACCGGCCTCTCAGCCTTTTCCAAGGGATGGATCGACTTTGCGATCTATCGTTTCCTGACCGGTCTTGGCGTTGGTGGAGTGTTTGGACTCGCTGTGGCTTTGGTGGCGGATACGTTGCCTGACACAGCTCGAGCCGGTGCACTAGGCACCTTGCAAGCGCTTTCGGCGGTTGGAAACATCGCAGCAGGTATCACAAGCATGTATATGGGAAGCTTGGAGGCTTCCAAGGTCATCGAGCCCGGGACCGCATGGAAGTATATGTTCCTCGTCGGAGCACTCCCCGCTTTCCTTTGTGTCTTCATCCAGATCCGCCTCAAGGAACCGGAGAAGTGGGTCAAAGCACGTGCGGCCGGCAAAGCGGCTGGAGTGAAGTTTGGCTCCTATTCTTCACTCTTAGGTGATGTGCGCTGGAGAAAGTCTGCCCTCCTCGGCATGGTGCTCTGCGTGGCGGGTGTGATTGGCCTGTGGGGCATCGGATTCTTCAGCCCTGAACTGGTTGGAGATGTGATGGAGCGCTCCCTGAAAGCCGAAGGCGTGGCTCCGGAAAAGATCGCGGGTGAGAAGACCTACTGGATCGGCGTGAACTCGATCGTGCAAAATCTAGGTGCCTTCTTTGGCATGCTGCTCATGACGAAGATTGCGCAGGGCCGCGGCCGCAAGCCCGCCTTCGCCATCGCCTACGTCGCCGCCATGATCGCCACGGTTGGCTTCTTCCAGTTCTTCAATGGTCGTGGGGACATCTGGATGAGCGCTGTGATGGGAGCTTGCCAGCTCGCCCTATTTGCCGGTTTTGCCATCTATCTGCCTGAGCTCTTCCCCACCAGTCTGCGCAGCACCGGCACAAGCTTCTGCTACAACGTTGGCCGTTTTGTGGCTGCCAGCGGTCCTTTCACTCTTGGCAGCTTGCAGGCCGCCCTGAAAGCCGGCGCTACCACGCCCGAAGCGAAGCTTGATGCCTTCCGCACGGCCTGCACCTACATGAGCGCCATCTTCCTCCTGGGGCTCGTCGCTCTTGCTTTCCTCCCCGAGACCAAGGGCCGCCCGATGCCAGAAGACTGAACCGCTTCACGGCAGTGATGAAACCCCAATGACGAAGGCTAAACAACTTCGTCATTCATGCGTCATTATCTACCATGACACCCGCCGAACTCATCGCCCTCAAAGACCCGTCGAAACTCTCACCCGAGGCACAGGCCTTGTGGCAGATCAAAAACGGCGATTGGGACTCCGCTCACAACATCGCCCAAGATATTCACACCCAGATGGGATCGTGGATTCACGCGCTTCTGCATGTCATCGAGGGCGATCAATGGAATGCCGATTATTGGTTCTCGAAGGCCGAAAAGCCTTCGCACGGACCCAAAGCGATCGACCAACTGTGGAATGAGATCGCGACATCAGTGCTGCACTAGAGTTCGGTCTCGTCCAAAGCGAGACAACCACAGGGATGATCTGAGCTTAGGCGGGCTGTGATAAAGCCCTGTCTGAGTCGGTATGGCGGGACAGTCTCATGGTGGCGATGCAAGGAACGAGGCTGCAGCCGATCACCGTCTTTAGCTGAAGAACATATACCCGCAAATTCGGCATGATAACTGCTTACATGAATCTGCCATCTTTGCGACCAACCCTCTGCAAAACGGCACCAACCAGCCAACCACCTCAACCAACCATGATCCACCCTGCGCTTACGCGTCGCGGGCGTGGCAACAAGCTGTATTACACAGCGTGTGCTGCGCTTTGCTATGCTTCCACGTCGTTGCATGCCGCTGAAACTACCACCACCATCCAGAGCGGAGACACTGCCTGGCTGCTGACCTCCACCGCTCTCGTGCTCTTCATGATGATCCCCGGCCTCGCACTGTTTTACGCAGGCCTCGTGCGCACCAAGAACGTGCTTTCAATCTTCATGCAATGTTTTGCCCTGACGGCAGTGCTGAGCCTCGTATGGCTTGTCTGCGGTTACTCACTCAGCTTCACAGGCGATGGCGGATGTATCGGCACCCTCGATAAGATCTTCCTTAAGGGAGTGACCCCCACCAGCACCTACGCAGCTTATCCCAATATACCGGAGCACCTTTGGTTTGCCTACCAGATGATGTTCTTCCTGATCACACCTGGTCTTTTCATCGGCGCTTTTGCCGAGCGCATGAAGTTCAGCGCCATCATGGTCTTCAGCACTCTTTGGAGCCTGCTAGTGTATGCTCCCACCTGCTGGGGTGTGTGGCACAAAATGGAGTTCTTTGGCCTCAAAAACGTGATTGACCTCGCTGGCGGCATTGTCGTGCACATTACAGCCGGTGTAGCTGCCCTCGTGGCCTGCATCATGGTAGGCCCGCGCAAAGGCTTTCCACAACAACAGATGATGCCACACAACCTCCCTTTCACCATTGCCGGGGCCGGCATGCTCTGGGTGGGCTGGTTTGGCTTCAACGGAGGCAGCCAAGTGGCTGCCAACGGCAGCGCCGCAATGACTGTCGTCGTCACCCACCTCTCCGCGAGCGCAGCGTGCGTCGTCTGGTCTATCATTGAGAAAATCAAGGTTGGCAAGCCAAGCGCTCTAGGCATTGCCACTGGCTCCATCGCCGGTCTCGCAGCCATCACACCTGCCTCCGGCAAAGTGGGTCCTATCGGAGCCATCTGCATTGGAAGCATCAGCGCCCTCGTATGTTGGTTTTTCTGCGCCAAAGTGAAGCAAAAGCTCAAGTATGACGACTCGCTGGATGTCTTTGGCGTGCATGGTGTGGGAGGTTTCATCGGTACAATCCTTGTGGCCATTTTTGCTTCTCCCACGTTTGGCGGGCTGGGATATGCCGATGGCATGACGATGGCCAGCCAGCTCACAACTCAGCTGCTTGCATCTCTTTACACCATCGTGCTCTCCGGAGTGGTGAGCGTGGTGCTGCTGAAAATCATAGGGGCCACCATCGGCCTGCGCGTCGATGCAGAGCAGGAAAATCAAGGGCTTGACCTCGCCGAACACGGCGAGAGCGGCTACAACGCCTGATCCTTGCTCAAAAAAAACGGCCGGGCCACTCACATGGTTCGGCCATTTTTTGGACTGATTCCAAGCTCAGTTCAGCGCCGTTCCATGCTCGTCATGGCTATCCACATCCAGCTGTCGGACGCGTTTGCGGTCACGTTCGCTCTGCACCGCAGTGCGGAGCTTCTCACGAACTTTTTCAACATCATGAATCGCCTGGATCACCACCTGAGGGTTGGTGGCATCAGAAGTGATGATCGTGAGATTCCCAAGCCCGACAAGGCGCAAGAACAGCGGTTGCTCCATCGCATAATCCTTCACCCGATAGAGCTCCAGCTCATCCAGACGACGATTCAACACACCGCTGCGAATGCGCAAACGCTGGGTCGTGAGCTCATAAGTTGTGCACTTCGTCACCCACCATCGCACCATCCACAGGATCAAAGGAATGATGAGCGTCAAATAAGTGAGGCCCGCGGTGGGCAAGGCGAACAACGTGGCAAACACCACGATGAAAACAGCGAGGATGACGCAAAGAGAGTAGAAACCCAAGTGGGCCCACTGTGAGGTGTGACCGCTCCAGAGAAGTGTTTCCGCAGTGGTCGAAGTGGAGGGAGAGTCGTCGTTGGGCATAGCAAGTGGATCATAACAACCTCCTGCGGCTTCGCCATCGCGTTTTGCTACTCGATCCAACCCCGCCAGCGATACACCCACTCACCGACGACCTCGTGCATCCAAGCTTCCGCATAGCCGTAACCCGTCACATCGGGTGTCTTGAACCAGTAAGACTGCTCCTGACGCATCTGCTGACTCACATAGTTGCACGGCACCGGCACGACTCGGAGGCCTGCTTTCTCAAACGTGGACTTCGAACGCGTCATATGATAAGCAGAGGTGACGAGAGCGATGCGCTTCCAGCCTTGCTGCGTGGCCAGAGCCGCCGTTTTGAGCGCCTCGTCGTGCGTGTCATTGCAAATGCCGAGGCTGTGTAGCGGCGCATCCGTGAGTTTCCACGCCTTGATCCAAGCCATGCCAGCTTCGGCCTCGGACCCACGCTCGTCATGAAAACGAAAGCCCCCTCCGCCGAGCACTAGAGCCTTGGCTTTGCCCTGACGAGTCATTTCCAATGCACAAAACAAGCGATCCGCGCCACCCTTGGTGCGAAGACCTGTGGGTTCCAATCGGGAAGGCTCCAAACCACCACCGAGGCAAACGACGGCATCGCAGACCTCAAGAGAGTCCAATTTAACTGGCTTCCATGGCCGCTCGATCCTGAAAATGAGCCAACTCGCAAAGGGGGTGCAACTCACCAGACCTGTGATGAGCCACAAAAAAACAGCGAAAGCAGCCAACAACCTCTGACGCTGCCTGACAAACATGACCGCAAAGACACCAAGACCGACGAAGACGAGGCCCTGAGGCTCCAAGAAGTCGAAAGCTGCTTTCACGCTTAGCGAAAGTAGCCGGTGACCTTGAGCTGTCGCGCGAAAATCTTTTCACCTGCAGCAACAAACAGCGTGGAATGGTCCTTTCCGGCAAACTCAACGCTGACCACTTTCGATTGCCGCGTGGGCTTAGCAATGATGCCAGCTAGCCGACCCGCAGGATCAAAGATCTGAACACCGAGCTCGCTTGTGACAAAAAAGCGACCTTTCGACTCCGTCGTGGCTCCATCGCCGCTGGCGGTTTCCTTACCCACCGGCAGCCAAAGGGTCATATAAGGTGCCCCTGCGCTCAACGTGCCATCGTCTTCGATTCGCCATGCCCAGACATGCTTACCACCATGCTCGGAAACGACCAGCGTGCGCTCGTCTGGAGACAGCGTGATGCCGTTCGGCTTCTGCACATGTCCCTCGTCGACAATGAGGTGCTTCTTGTTCTGGGTGATGAGATGCACACTCAGCGTCGGCGTCTCGGTAAAATAAACATGGCCCGCTTTGCTCACGACAAGATCATTGCATTTCACGCCGGTGAGAAGCACCTCCACCTCACCTTTCATGGTGATGGCAATGATGCGCTGCTCCTTATTGTGACAGGCATAAAAGCGGCCATCAGGCCCGATTTGCAGCCCGCTGATACCTGGCAAACCATCGAGGAAAAGCTCCGTTTGTCCCGTTGCAGTGTTGAGTTTGTAAATTCCCTTCCCTGCCTTCACATCGGTGAAGAACAAATGACCTTCCGCATCGCAGCAAAGCCCGTCCGTGAACGCAAACCCACCGGCAACCTCCTTCCATGGCTGATCATCGCTGAGGTATTCATGTAGCGACGTATCTTGGGCAGCGAGGATGCCTGTGATCAGGGCAAAAGCAAAAAGCGTGTGTTTCATGCAGAGAGGGATTCAAATGTGAACAGGTCAGCGACAGCGATTACTTTTTCCACAGCCAGCGAAGCGTTTCCGGCAACAAGGCACCGCCGTGTTTGACATTGTGGGTGCCTTCCCCCATGACAAACTGGTAGTCATAGCCAGCAAACTTCAACGCGGCAGCCATGTCCTGGTTGGCCAGCGGCCAGTTGCCAAACTGGTTATCGAGATCGTTGCTGCCCTCTTGAAGAAAAACTTTAAGTGGCTTTTTTTCCGCTTTCCGGATTAAGGCGGGATAAACATGCCCACCGCGAATATTCGTGAAGCTGCCGATGTGACTCACGACCCTGCGGAAGGCATCTGGACGTTCCCATGCGACCGTAAAGGCACAAATGCCACCACTGCTATTCCCGCAGATCGCACGGCCTTCCGGGTCGGAGGTAATTTTATAGCTCTTCGCCACCTCCGGAAAAATTTCCTCAATCAAAAAACGCGCATGCAGATCACCTAGTGAGTCATACTCGAAGCTGCGGTTGCTGCGCGGCTTATCCTTCGGATTGGAAGTCGGAAATGCGCCGGGGTTGATGAAAATGCCAATCGTCACTGGCATCTGGCCTTTGGCGATCAGGTTGTCGAAAACCACAGGAACTCGGAACGGGCCATCCAGCTTTACGAAGCCGCCACCGTCACAGAACACCATCACATTCGCGGGTTGCTCGGCCTTGTATTGGGCGGGCACGTAGATCCACCAATCACGCGTTGTGCCAGGGTAGATTTTCGAGTTCGTCCAAGCGGGCATCTGGATCACCTTGCCCTGAGGCACGCTCTTTTGGATCTGCGAATCCGGGCCAAGGGTATATTGATCATCTTGGGGAGCGGCCAAGACCGGAACGGTAAAAAGAAAGAGTGAGGCGAAAAAGAATCGGTTCATGAGTGTTGAACGAACGGCATCAAGCTCCCATGCCTTGCAACGAGTCGATAAACCATGCTCACACGATCGTCGTGGCGGCTTCGATCCGTTTTCCGACTTCCGGGATGCGCTGAAGCACGCTGCGCACAGGCGGCCGCATGGCAGGCACGCGCAGTCCTTCCACTGCCGCAGTCTTAAGCAGTTGCTCCAAGGCATGGCCAAAGGCATTCACCGCAGATGTTTCCTCTGCCGGATCATGCTCCAAACCGTTCAGCAGCGCCACATGTTCAAAGCGAGCGAGCCATTCAGTCGCACGGATGTGGTAGCGGGCAACGATCACCCGCAGCATCTCTTCGACACTCTTGGGCTCACAGTCTCTAAGCACCTGCCAAGCAAGACACCGAGCCACATCCGCAGCAGCAGTGACAAGCCCGGGCTCGCGCAGCCCTGCCTTGCTAGGATTCAGACTACGGTGACGGTGCTCAAAATGGAAACCTAGGTCCACTTGGCAAACTTCGCTGACCGGCATCTTGTGATGCGTTTCACACATGGTGGCAATCTCAAGCCCCCATCCTCCGGGCAGCGAAAAGCTATTGATGGCCGACATGTCGGCGGCAAACTCTCCACTCAGCGGGTAACGGAAACTCTCCAAATGCTCCAGCAACGGCTTCGAACCCAACACATCCCGGCAGGCCTGTATCAAAGGAAAGATGAGCAGGCGCGTGACCCTGCCATACAAACGCTCTGCCACTCGACTGTAGTAACCTTTGGCGAAGCGATAGCCCATGCGCGGATGCATCAGCGGGTAGCAAAGGCGCCAGATCATGTCACGGCTGTAGTTCAGAATATCGGTATCATGGCTTGCAACGATTCCATCAAAGCCACGCGAATGCAGTTCGAGAACTCCCATCCAGATATTGGTGCCTTTTCCGGCAAGATAACCGGGGAGATCCGCCTGCTCCATGAGCTCAAAGACATGGCTCATTTCCGGACTGTCATTCCAGATGATCCGGGCCGGTTTTCCGCGAAGTGTGCGGCGGCAGAGCTCCAACGCCAGTTCATGCTGCGAGGCATCCATGCCATTCATGCTCAGGATAATCTCGCTCACATACGGCAGGTCGGCAGCACGCTCGAGAATCAGGGGCAGCGCTGGGCGTTCGCATTCGGCATACAAGGCGGGCAGCAGCAGGATCACAGGTTTTTGCACGCTCCATTCACGCAACTCCTCCTCACGAAGCGCTGCGTCTGCATGCGCTAGGTGATGCAACGTTGGAACGCGGGCGTGCTGGTAAAAATCGGCCATGTCTGCCCTCGTTTAACGCAAGCGACGAAACTGTGAAGTGAATTTCATCAGAATCACACACGACCCCGCCCCACATCCATCAAACGCGTGGCATCCAGTTCGTCCTCGCTGCCCGAAAGAGCGGCATTTTCATCAATGTTATCCGTGTCCGGTAGCTCTGGCTCGATCTCAATCTCCTGCCGCCACTTGCGGCTCACCCAAGGACGAGCGAGACCGTAGAGCAGATAGCTGACAAAAATGACCGAAGGCATCCACTGCCAATTCATCACCGTGAAGGCGATGATGAAAATGCTCATCAACACCCAATGAAACGAACGCTTCGTGCGCCAATTGACCGCCTTGAAGCTGGGGTACTCCAGACTGCTCACCATCAGGTAGCTCAGCAGTACCATAAGTCCGGCAAGAGCGTACTTCCAATTGCCAATCTCACGCTCGTTGCTGTCAAACCACAGCAGCAGCAGGGTCAGGGATGAGATTACTCCCGCAGCGGCTGGGATGGGGCAACCACGGAAGCTTTTGCTGCTGCACTTCACATCCGCCGCCGCCAAGCAGTTGAAGCGAGCAAGACGCATGGCTCCGCAAACAAGATAGACGCATGAGATGAGCAGGCCAATGCCCTTGGGCGTGTCCAATTCCTTCAAAACGATGTCATGCACCAGCAGTGCCGGGGCCATACCAAAGCTCACAATGTCCGCCAGCGAGTCCAACTCACGTCCGAAAGGACTCTCGCTGCCGCTCATCCTCGCTACACGACCATCCAATGCATCAAACAAGCAGGCCACTAGAATCAGCAGGATGGCGTAGTGATAATGCAGATTCTCGTCGAGATGGCGTCCATCAAAGATTTGTAGAATGGCGATGAAGCCGCAAAGGATATTCCCCGCCGTCATAAGCGTGGGCAGGACTGGTATGCGAGGTTCGAGATCTTTCGCCATGGGCCGGAAGATGGATGACGAATGTGGAATGTCGAATGACGAATCAAACGAGGAGGTCGCCAAACCGCAAACTGAGCTCGATCTGAGCTTCGGGAGCTTCGCCAAAGATTTGAGCGGTAATGGCCTGCGCATTCCAGTCGATTTTTAAAAGCCCCACGTTAGGCAGATGATAGGTCTTCGGCACAATGCGACGCACGTTAGGCGTTGGCGTGCCACGAGGATGCCTTTGCGTCATCGAACTGGAGGTGAAGTCGAGCACGCCATTGTTTGAAAACTCGCACCAATGACGGTCTCCGCTCAAAATGAGGGCTTTGTGGCCTTTGAGGAGGGAAAGCAGGCGTTTTTGCTCGTGGGGGAAATTGGCCCAGCATTCACCGCCATGCGCTTCGGGAGCGAATTGAATGCTGGAGACAACGATTTTTATTTCGGCAGGCTCCCGGAGCACTTTCTCGAGCCACGCCCACTGCGTCGCGCCGAGAAGGGTGGTCATTTCATCGTCCGTGGGCACCGAAGTGCCACCAAGCATGGCTTTGTCCTTTGACACTTTCTTCAGCGGGCTACGAAAGTAGCGGGTGTCGAGCAGGATGATCTGCACACGCTTCCCAGACGGCCCGAAATTCTGCGCATGATAAACGCCTTCTTGTTTGCGACGCGGTGAATCCATCGGCTCATCGAGCCAGTTCCAAAACTCGACCTGCGCCTCCTTTTTCTGCGAATAATCGCTGCCACCGTCATTCAAACCAAAGTCGTGATCGTCCCAAGTGGCCAGAATAGGCTTGTTGACCAATCCACGAAAGAAGCGGCTGTTTTTGAGCCGCGCATACTTCTCCCGCATCAGGGGAATGCCGCCTTGATCGGCATACACGTTATCTCCCATGAAGATGAATAGATCACGCGGCAGCAAAAGCGTTCGGTCGAGCATGGGATGCTCATGCGTATCGAGGCAGGAACCAAAGACGATGTGTTCGAGTGGTTTTGATTCCTCAGCCTGAGCGTGGATCCAACTGAAAGCCGGAAGTCCGGCGAGAAGGCGGCGACGGGTGGTCTTCATCAGTTCAACGAAGTCTTGATTCGGCTCAATGTTTCAAGGTCAACGTCACACGACGCACCTCCGCCACGGTTTGACCAGGGATATCGAGTGCCTTCAGCGTGAGCAGGCCACGGCCTGCTGGCAGCTTCATCGATCCGAGGCTCAGAGTTTTGAATTCGCGCATGTAACTCTCACCAGCGCGTGGGACACGATCCTGATCGTCTAGAAGTCTGGGATACCAACCGGGCGTGACTTTGCCGGACGTTTTCGAGTCTCTGAAACTTAGCTCGATGGTTGAGCCGGCATCGGCCTGAGGGCAGGCGTAGTCGATCACTACTTCGTAATCGCCTGCGGTGTGCACATCGACATCCCACGTCATGGCATCGTTCTTTGAGGTCCAGTTCACGAAATAGGAGCAATTCGGCGCGTTGGAACTCCGCTTCACGCCGCCATGTGGCAAACCATCACGAGCGGGCAACATGGTGATGGGAAACTCGATATAGCCGACGGGATAAGGCCGGTTGTCGGCAGGCTTAACTCCTCCCACCTTGCCTTTAAGCTGCTTCTTTTTGCCATCGGCCGATGCCACAACATAAGGCCTTCCAAAGATCTCCTCATGCCATTTTGAACCTGCCGCAGAAAGCCTCGCGGCCACCTCTGGCTTCTCGGCGGCAATGTTCGTCGTCTGATTTGGATCTGCCACCATGTCAAAGAGGCCGCCAGCAGCATCGAGACGATATTGTTGGCTTCTCACACTTAGGCGACCATTGAAGAAGTTCATAATCTCTCTCTGGCCACTTTTCCATTCGCGTCCCAGCAGCAAGGCGTCGAAGCTTTTGCCATCCAGCGGCTTTGTCCCCACTGGCTCCACCCCCGCCAGCGCAGTCAGTGTCGGCATCAAGTCGATCGCTCCGGCGATATACGGAATGTTTAGGCCTGCTTTGATCTTTCCAGGCCATCGCAGCCAGCACACGCTGCGCACGCCGCCCTCGTCTGTAGACCCCTTCTTGCCCTTCATACCACCATTCCAGCGCGTCGTGTTCGGACCGTTGTCGCTGAAATAGACCACGATAGTTTTTTCGGTGAGTTGGAGTTCGTCGAGCTTAGTGAGAACGTGGCCGACGTTTTCGTCGATGTTGTCCATCATCGCTAAAACCGTGCGGGTTACATGGATGTCTTCTTTTTCGCCATCCACGCCACGCATCGTCACGGGCGAGTCCTTGAACTTGTCCCAGTGCTTGTCAGGCACGCTGAAGGGAGAATGCGGGGTGGTCAGCGGGATGTAGCAAAAGAAAGGGTTTTCGCGGTTTTTCTCGATGAACTCCACCGCTCGCCCGACCAGCACATCCACGATGAAACCTTTGGCACGGAACATCTTGCCGTTCTCCTCCAGCGGCGGATCAAAATACTCACCCCAGTGACCACTGGTGTAGCCGACATACTCCTCGAAACCGCGGGCATTGGGATGATAGGGCCACTGGCTGCCGTTGTGCCATTTACCAAAGGCACCAGTCTTGTAACCTGCCGCTTTGAAACTATCCGCGATGGTCTTCTCATCCGTGTTCAGCCTTTCAAGACCTTCCGACACGCTGATCACTCCGCCTCGGGAATGGTAACGCCCGGTCAGGAACTCCGCCCGCGTCGGTGCACAGACCGGACACACAAAAAAGCGGTCAAAGCTCGCCCCGGACTTCACTAACTTGTCGAGGTTCGGCGTCTGAAGGTTCGTGTTGCCATGGATCGAATAGTCACCCCAACCCGAGTCATCGGCAAGAAAGACCACCACATTCGGTGGAGCCGCATGCAGCAGCGTGATGAGACCAAGAAAGAGAGGGATTCGGAACATGGTCGTGCTTTAACGAAGGCCGCGCGAGGTGTTTTCATTCCTCGTCACCTGCGCAACAGGAACTGCTCGCGATGTAGCAACTGTCGCAGATCCATTCATTACTGACCTGCGTTGCTCCAAGATGTCCGCACCGGTCGCAGGCAGCTTCGGCTTGCTCCACGGCAGGCGCGGCGGCATAGGCAGGCGTCTCATCCATGCGCCATCTTTTCATCGCCTTTGTCTTCGCGCAAACACTCCTCGCACAAAACACTGATCCCTTTCCCAAGCCGCCGAACGTAAAAGGTCTGCAGGTGCAAATGGTCGATGATGCGCTGAAGCTCGGCATCCATCACGCAGGCATCAACATCAACCTCACCGCGCTCTACACAGCGAAATCCAAGCCGGAGCAAGGTGACTTTGTCTGGAACGATTCCTACCTCGCATCCCTCGACCGCCAGATCAAGCCACTCTCTGAAAAGGGCATCCTCGTCTATCTCATCATCATCGCTTACCCTTCGAAGAATCCTGCCATCGACGCCATCACGCTGCATCCCGGCTATCGCAAAGACTACCAGTTCACCGTCGCTGCGCCCAACACCACAAACGCCTTCTTTCCGGCCGTCATGAACTTGATTGCTGAACGGTGGAGCGGCGCACATCCCGCGCACGGCCGCATTTGGGGCTGGATCGTTGGCAACGAAGTGAATTCCCACTGGCGCTGGAACAACATGGGATTCGCCATGATCGAAAACGCCGCCTCTGAATACGAGCGAGCTGTGCGCTTGGCCCACACCGCTATCCGTCGGCATTCGCAAAACGCCCGTGTGTATCTCTCCTTCGATCATCACTGGTCCGTCCGCATCCACGGCATCAGCTCACAGGAAGCAGCACCCGCTCGCGAGTTCATCGACAGCTTTGCCCGTCTCGCTCGTGAACGTGGCGATTTCGACTGGCACATTGCTTGGCACCCCTATCCCGAAGACCTCGGCAATCCGCGTGCTTGGGCAGACAAAAACGTCACGCACGCAGATGACACCACGAAAGTGACTTTCAAGAACCTCGAGGTGCTTGCAAAGCATCTGGAGCGTCCTGAGTTGCTCTTCGCAGGGAAAACCCGCCGCATCATTTTGAGCGAGCAAGGATTTCAAACTCTTCTCAAACCGGATGGCGAGCAACTCCAAGCCGCAGCCTACGCCTATGCATGGGAGAAAATCACCACCTTGCCCATGATCGATGCCTTCATCTACCATCGGCACGTCGATCACGCTCACGAGGGCGGCCTGCGTCTCGGGCTTTGGCGAAACGCCCCTCACTCAGTGGCAGATCCATACTCGAAGAAGCATCTCTACAACTTATTCCAAAAAGCTGGCACGCCCGCGTGGCGGGAGGCGGCGGACAAGCTGCTGCCAGTGACGGGCCTGAAGACTTGGTCACAACCGTAATTCACAGAAAAGTCCTCAAGTAGTCGCCTCAGCACACCTTCTCCAGATCACACGCGCGCTCCAGCGATCATTCCCGCGAAGGCCACGAGCGCGATGATGCCAAGGATCATCAATACGATGAAAACGATGGTCATGATACCCGTGAACTTCCACAAACGGCGCTGTTCATGCAGGGCCGCATTGAGATCTTGAACCCGAAGAGTCGTTTTCAAGGTGCCAATCCGGCTGCCGTAGGCCCAGAGCTTGACGGCGGGATAAATGTAGAAAAAAGCCAATAAGAAATAAAAACCACCGAGCACGGCCATGAAAGGGCCTTTGAACAAGGGATTGTTTGGCTGCTGCTGAATCAGGGCTTGGGACATAAAACCCTCCATCGCAATCATGATGACGGCATAAAACAGGCAAATGGCCGCAATAATCCACATGATGACTGACATGAACTGCACCCAAGACTTGGTCCCAGCCAGTGGAGCGATGGTCTCTGCGGCAACACTACCTTCCATGCTGAGGGGATTTGAGCCGTACGGATTGGCAGAGGGTGTGGCGTAGGGATTAGGAGGTTCCATAAGAGCGATAAGGTGAAAGCTGAAAGCTGCGTTATCGGATCAAATCATGCCTTGTCAAAACTTTCCGTCCCCGCTTGAGTGACAGCTCGAAAAACATGGCGGCGTCACGTCTTGACACTCTTCAATCTGTGGAACTCGCGGACGGCGTCGAGATTCAGCTCCGTGTGGCGGGCCCGGCGGTGAGAAGCACGGCGTGGCTGTTGGATCTGCTGGTGTTCCTCCTAGCTCTCGTGTTGCTCGAACTAGCCCTCGCCTACACTCTTGCAAAGGCCATCGGTGAGGACATGACGCAGGGACTGATGATGCTGGTGATGTTTGTGATGAACTGGTTTTACAACGTGGCTTTCGAGTCCAGCTCACGCGGTTGCACCCCAGGCCAGAAATGGATGAAGCTTCGCGTTATCAGCCTCAACGGTGGCCCTGTGACGATCTCACAGGCGATCTTGCGCAACTTCCTACGCGTCATCGACTTCATGCCCTTTCTTTATCTCACAGGCTTTTTGAGCTGTCTGTTCACCAAAAGGTTTCAACGTCTTGGCGACCTCGTGGCGGGAACCGTGATGGTTTACACCGATCCACCGCCAGTGACCCTGCCAAAGACGCACGTGAATGCCGAACGCCGTGCACCGCCTATTCCGCTGAGCCGCGAAGAGCAGGCCGCCCTGCAGCAATTCCTCGAACGTGCCCCGAACTGGTCCGATGAGCGTCGCCTAGAGCTTTCAGGCATCCTTCAACCGCTGACAGGGGCGGTCGGCATGGAAGGCCTGCACCGACTCGTGGGCATGGCAATGTGGATTCAAGAGCCAGAGGCAGAAGCACCGTCACCCCCACCTTTTCGCTGAATCATGACGCCCGCTCAATTCGAGAAACTGATCGAGCCGCGCTGGCAGAAGCTGCAGGAGCTCATGAAAGATGCGGAGTCCTCAAAACCGAAGGCGGATGTGGTGGAGCTTCCCAACATCTTCCGTCAGGTTTGCCATGATCTAAGCGTGGCACAGCATCGCATGAGCCCGCAGCGCCTTACACAAAAACTGAACGAGCTCGCCATCCGTGGCTACCGCATCTTGGAGCAGCGCTCTGCGGGCGGCATCGAGACCTTCCTGAATATGATGCTGGTCACCTTTCCACAACAGGTGCGTAAGGAATGGAGGCTTTTCTGGTGGTGTAATGCCATCTTTTATGCACCTCTCATCGTGCTCATCAGCGTCACGCCACACTACCCCGAGTGGTCGATGGCACTGCTGGGCGCTGATGGCATGGCACAAGCGGAGGAGATGTATGGCCACGGCTCCAATCTGGTAGAGACGCTGCGAGGGAAATTCGGGTCGGACTTCGCCATGTTCTGCTTCTACATCTGGAACAACGTCGGCATCGACTTCAAGACCTTCGCCGGTGGGCTGGCGGGTGGTGTGGGGTCACTCCTCGTACTGCTGTTCAACGGACTGCACATCGGTGCCCTAGCAGGTTACATCCGCTATGCCGGTGATCCGGAGAGCCTGCTACTGTGGGTCAGCGGTCACTCAGCACTGGAGCTAACCGGCATGGTCATTTCCGCGATGGCAGGATTTCGTCTTGGCCTGACTGTTTTGAAGCCCGGACGCATGCTGCGGCGGGATGCGCTGGTGCTCGCAGGACGTCAGGCGCTGCCGCTGATGCTCGGCGCGGCCATGATGACCTCGTTTGCCGCCATGATCGAGGGATTCTGGTCGCCGAAGCAGTTCCTCCCGGCACTCAAATACAGCTTCGGCATCACGCAGTGGCTTCTGGTGGCATCTTTTCTGATGTTCTCAGGCCGAAGGAGGGCGCATGCGGCTTGAGGATGTGACCCTCGTGCTGCGCCCACGGCTTCCTTGGGAGGCAGTGGACCTCGGCTGTGCCATGGTTCGGCGTGATTTCGGCCGCGTGCTGGCGCTGTGGTGTTCCACCGTCTTTCCCGTGTGGGCGCTGATCATTGCGCTAATGCCCGATGATCCGAGCACGGCCTCGCTGATCATATGGTGGCTGAAACCGCTGTACGACCGAGTGCCGCTCTACCACCTAAGCCGCCGTGCCTTTGGGGTGGAGCCGAAATGGGGCGAAACGCTCAAGCAATGGCCTAGGTTGTGGTTGACGAACTTTTTACCCGCCCTGCTGTGGCGTCGCCTGTCCTTCATCCGCAGTTTTGCCATGCCAGCGCAAATGCTCGAAGGCCTGCGAGGTTCCGCCATGAGAAAGCGCGTCAAAACGCTGGCCGTCGATGGTGGCGGAAGCGGCATGATGGTGAGCTACGCTTTTCTAAAACTCGAGATTGTGCTCCTATTGGGTTTCTTGTTCACCACCTACAGTTTTCTTCCGGAATCGTGGGAACCGGACTGGAGCGCTCTCTTGGAGGCTCCCGATGCCATCGGCCTCGACCGCACCCCCTTCGTCTGGTGGTATGTGAGCTGCTACATGCTCGCCATGACTTTGGTCGAGCCATTCTATGTCGGCGCAGGCTTCGGCCTATATTTGAACTGTCGCACACGGATCGAGGGCTGGGACATCGAACTCGCCTTCCGCAAGCTCGCCGCACGTCTCACCAAGCCGTTGATAGCGCTTCTCACTTTTGGCTTTTTTTCAGCAAGCATGGTCATGGCGAAAGACGTGCAACAAATCTCCGAGCAGGTTCTGAAAAACGCGGATTTCGAGGTGCATAAGGCGAAGACCTGGGAGTGGGTGCCGGATAAACTTGACCTAGGCAAGGGTCCCAAGGGCGATTTCAGCGCCATTGTCGCCATCGGAGAGATTCTTTTTTGGAGCGTCGTCATCGTAGCAGTCGCCGCTCTCGCAATCTACATCACGAAAAACCTTCATGTGTTTGCCTTCAGGACCAAGAAGGAGGTTCAATATGAAGTGCCAAAAGTCATCATGGGCATGCAAATCACACGCGAGAGCCTGCCAAACGATATCCTCGCCGCTGCGATGGCTGCCTGGGACGCCGGCAACGCGCACCAAGCACTCAGCCTGCTGTATCGCGGCTCGCTTTCCTGGCTCGTCACCCAGCGTCGCGTGCCGATCCGCGACAGCGACACTGAGGAGGACTGCCTATCTCACGTCGCCAAACATGCGCCACAACCTGAAGCGGCTTTTTTTCATCAACTCACCGGTGCCTGGATCCAAACCGCCTACGCCACCCTACCCGTCACTCGCGATGAGCTGATTCAACTTTGCGCCCGCTGGCCCTTCGCGGATAAAGGAGGTGCGGCATGAAATGCCAAGGCCATACATTCAAGGACCTAGCGCCGCTCCATGTGAGGCAAGAATACGTCAACACAAGGTCTGCCATGCGACTTTGCCGCCTTGCTCTATGTCTTTCACTTTTTGCTCTTTGCTCTTGCGAAGGCCACTGGGAAGAAGTCGAAAAAGTCAGCGGTTATCATGGCAAAGCGCGCGTGAATCCATTCCTCGCAGCCGAGCGAGTGCTAAAAGAACTCGGACATGATACGGAACGCAAGATGCATCTGTCTAAGATGCCCGTTGCTAGTGGCGTGATGTTCCTCTCTGCCGAAGGTGGGATGTCGGAAGGTCGCACGAAGCAAGTGCTAGATTGGGTTGAGAGCGGCGGACATCTCATTTACTGCCTCGGCGGCACCCGAAGCTACAACGATCATGCCATAGGTCTTGAGCTCGGCATGCGCACACTCAACGAAGTACTCGTTGAGGAAGGCGACCCCCTTCTCCGCGAGCTCGGCATCGAAATGCAAAAGTGGGACCCGAAAAACATCCAACAAGCCCTGCAGAAGATCGGCAAGAACCCCGACATCGGAAAAGATTTCCAAAACAAGAAAGACGAGAAAAAAAACTCCCAAAAACCCTCGAAAGCCGAAGAAGAGCTCAATGATCTCTCCGTGAATGACCAAGAAGTGAGCAAGACGCTCAAAAAAATTGGAGATCTCATCGAGCAAGTTGTGGACGATCAGATGGCGGAGTTTCAACTGCGCTGGCGAGGCCGTGAGTATCATTTGAAACTCGCCGGATTTCTTTCGATGGCGATCAACCGCCAACTCACGCAAGATGAATTCGTCGTTGGCACCCTGAAGAGTGCTGCAGCGCTTCACCTCATCCGTGGCAATGGCCGTATCACCGTGCTCACGCACGCCCGCCCCTTCCGCAACCGCTGGCTCGGCGAACACGATCATGCCCGCTGGCTCTCCGCCCTCGTTGGCGAGGACGATGTACATCAGGTTCATTTCGTCGCCGCAGCCACAGCGAGCTTCTGGTCTCTGCTCTGGGACCATGGCTGGATGGCCATCCTCACTCTCGCTACTTGCATCGCCTTCTGGCTGTGGAGGCACATGCCGCGCTTTGGTCCGCTGGAAACAATCGAGTTGAATGAGACGCGGCACTTTGCCAGCCACGTTGCCGCACTAGGCCAGTTTTTCTGGCGAATGCGCCGTTCAGATGTGTTGGTGCAAACCGCTCGTGAGTCCGTGTGGGAAAAGCTGCGCCAGCATCACAATGATCTCGAAGTCCACACCCGCCAACTCAGCGATACCCTTGCTTCTAGCATCGCCGTGCGTTGCGACATCCCACTCCAGCGAGTCCAAAACGCCTTCCGCATGCCTGCGCCAAATCAGGCGCAGCAATTCATTTCCCTCATGCGGGATCTCCAAACCATGCGCACCAAACTCTAAACTCATCAACACACTTCCAGCCCCACAAGCCTTTCCGCCATGAACGATTCCTCCTACCCACCACCTCCTCCTTCCACCATTCCGGCGTCTTATCCACCACCCGTTGCGAACTACGCGCCACCCGCCATACCCACGAGCACCACAACCATGCACGCCATCCGCCAAGCCGTTGGCCAGGTTTTTGTCGGACAGGAGGAAGTGGTTCATCAGGTGCTCGCGGCCTTGCTTGCTGGAGGTCATGTGCTGCTCGAAGGCAAGCCAGGCCTCGGCAAAACGCATCTTGTGCTCGCACTCGCTGGCACCTTCGGCGGCAACTTCCGTCGCATTCAGTTCACGCCGGACTTAATGCCATCCGATGTTACCGGTCACACGCTGTTTGATCTTGGAAGCCAAACCTTTCGAGTACGTCGCGGCCCGGTGTTTGCCAATCTGCTACTCGCCGATGAAATCAACCGAGCACCGGCAAAGACGCAGTCCGCGCTACTCGAAGTCATGCAAGAAGCGCAGGTTACCATCGATGGCGAAAGCCATGCGTTGCAGCCGCCTTTCATGACCTTCGCCACGCAAAATCCCATCGAGCAAGAAGGGACTTATCCGCTACCCGAGGCCCAGCTCGACCGCTTCCTGCTGAAAGTCCTCATCGACTACCCCGAGAGCCAGCATGAGGCTTGGATCGTCAAAGCCGTCGCTTCCAAGCCCGGTGGCACCGGTCTTTCCGCAGCCGACGTGCCGCAGGTCTGCACGCCGCAGGACATCTTGAATGCGCAGACCGAGGCAGCCTCAATTCAGGCGGTGGAATCGGTCGTCGATTACGCAGTGAATCTCGTCCGGGCCACGCGACAGCAAAGCGCCATCAGCCTCGGTGCAGGCACACGTGGAGCCATTAGCCTCGTGCGTGTCGCCAAATCCTACGCCTTGCTCGAAGGCCGAGGCTACATCACCCCTGGTGATGTGAAACGTGCCGTCCTACCGGTTCTCCGCCACCGCGTGCAGCTCTCACCCGAAATCGCCATCACGGGCCAGACGGTTGACGATATGTTGAACGCTGTCCTACGCACGGTCGAGGCGCCACGAGCCTAAGATCACGCATTCAAGATCTCACTGATGCGCCCCACGCCCACGCTCCTCAAACCCCTCACCGCACTGCTCGGGCTTGCCGTGGCCGCGGCCGTGTGGGTGCAGTTTGGACTGCTGTGGCAAATAGCCGTTGTGACATGGGTCCTTGTGATAGGAATCGATGCCTTTACACTACCGAAAAAAAACTTCCTGATTGCCGAACGCTCTCTTCCTAGCCGTTTCGCGCTCGGTGTTCCATCCTACGTCACGCTAACGATCTCGCACAAACTGAGCCGTCAGCTTACACTGCAAGTCTTTGACGGCATCCCCACTGCCGCAACGGCTCCAACGCTACCTCACACGGTCATCGTTCCGGCGGGTCATTTTTCTGCAATGACTTACGAAACTATGTTCACTGAGCGCGGCCAACACACTTTCATGCCCGCACACGTGCTCGCCTCCTCGCTACTCGGCTTTTGGCAGCGTCTTTACCGCATCGGCGAAACGCAGCAGACACGCGCCTATCCGAACTACGAGCCGGTCGTGCGCTTTGCCCTGCTCGCCATGGCCAACCGCGTGGAACAGATGGGCATCATCCGTCGCCGCCGAATCGGTGCTTCACTCGATTTCCACCAACTGCGTGATTACCAAGAAGGCGACGTTCTTTCGCGCGTCGATTGGAAGGCTACCAGCCGCCGTCTGAGCCTCATCAGCCGTGACTTCGATGAGGTGAGGAACCAGACCGTTCTGTTAGTGCCGGACTGCGGCCGTCGCATGCGGGCGCTCGATGGATCGCTCAGTCAGTTCGATCATTGCCTAAATGCCATGCTGCTGATTTCCTTCATTGCCCTGCGACAGGGCGACGATGTCGGCGTTTGTGGTTTTGGTGGTGTGCGGAAGTGGCTACCCCCGGTCAAAGGCACCCACAGCATGCCCCGGCTGCTCAACCACCTTTATGACTATGAAGCCAGCAGTGAACCCAGTGACTTCATCGAGGCCGCAGAACAAGTCATGGCCCGCCAGAAGCGCCGAGCTCTCGTCATCCTGCTCACCAACCTGCGCAGCGAGGACAGCACCACCTTGGCAACGGCTGTGCACTTGATGCAAAAACGCCATCTAGTGCTACTCGCCACGCTGCGGGAAGCGGAGCTTGAGACTCGCGCCTCCACGCCGGTGCAAAACCTTTCCGATGCGCTCGAATTCGGCGCCATGACCCATTACTTTGCCGAGCGCCGGCTGCTGCTTGAAAACCTGCGTGCCAAACGCGTGCTCACTGTGGACGAGTCCGCGCAGATGCTTCCTGTGGCGCTGGCGAACCAGTATCTAGATGTAAAGGCTGCCGGAACCCTCTGATGTGATACAAGCGCATTCATAGTCAAGATCAGCGTTGTAGCGACGTTTACCAAGTGCTACTTGTTTGCATGAAAACTATCCTCGTTCTTCTTTTCCTGACCTCCCAAGCCCTTGCGGTCTTGAAGGTTGCGACATTGCATCCTATCGTCGCCGATCTGGCCCGCCAAGTCGGGGGCACCCATGTGGATATCATCGAAATCCTCAAGCCCGGCGGCGATGTGCATCACTTTGAACCCGCCACGAAGGATATCGCCGCTATGCGAGGCGCGAAACTTGTGCTGGCTTCCGGCAAAGGCCTCGAAACTTACCTCGATAAACTCCGCGATAGCCTCGGAGCTGGTGTGATCTTGGTCGAAGTGGGCGAAAAAGTGCCCTCCATCCCTTACGTCTGCGATCACGATCACTCTGAAGAGCACGATCATCACCACGGAGAGTTCGACCCGCACTGGTGGCACAGCGCCGAGAACATGCAGCGAGCAGCACGCATTGTCTCCAATGCCTTCGCCGAAGCAGATCCGGCCAATGAATCCACCTACACTGCCAATGCCAAAGCAGCTTCTAAGCGCTTTGGTGAACTTAAAACTTGGGCCAAGATCGAAATCTCCAAAATTGACCGAGCGGATCGCAAGCTCGTCACGGCACACAATGCCTTTGGATACTTTTGCAAGGAATTCGGTTTCGAGCCTATTTCGATCCTTGGTGTATCCCGGAGCGATGATTCGAGTCTGAAGCATGTCACGGCATCCATCGCCACCATTCGCGAACACGGCATCAAGGCCGCTTTTCCTGAGGATCAGGCCAATCCGAAGGTGCTGTCGGAGATCGTGCGCAGCACCGGCGTGAAGATGGGTGATCCGCTCGTGGCTGACGGCACAGCCAAGCATGCTCACACTTTCGAAACCATGATCGCGCACAATGTCCGGGCGATCGTGAAGGCACTCGGCACCCAAAAATAAACGTCATGCGAGGTTCGCCGCCGATTCAGCTCTTTTTACTTGTGTTCGCCTTTGTCATGTTGGCGATCCCGTTGGCGCACCTCACGGGAAATGCGTCTGCAGATCACCCCAAAGCTGCAAAAGCCGCCGCGAAACCCAACGAAGCCAAGTCAGTGGTCCGCGTTCGTTTCGTTCATAAGCCCGAGAAGCTCAGCCTGAAGCTGGGAGAACGAGAACTGCTCCAAAAAGGAGCTTGGAGTGACAATGCGGTCGAATTCGACGCCATGCTGCCTTTGAGCTTCGACCTGCTTGTGGACGCCAACTGGGCCTACGGAGCGCCTGATCAGGCCCTTACCATCGAAATTGAACCCGATGGTCAGGACACGAAGCGCGAAACCAACTGGTCCACGGCAGGCAACCTCAACGAAGTCTATCACTTCCAATGGTAAGCCAATCGCACGATTCAGTCTCCCACACCTGTGGCCATACCCACCCCGACGGCCATGTTTGCTGGGGTGGTGGAGGCGATGCATCTACGCATCACCATAGACTCGAGGTATCGAACCTCCGTGTCACCTACCGCGAGGTGCTCGCGCTTGATCACATTGGTTTCGCCACGGAATGCGGCCGCAGCATCGCCCTCATCGGCCCGAATGGCGCTGGCAAGAGCACGTTGCTTAAATCGCTGGCTGGCCTCATCCCGGCGGATAGCGGCAGCATTCTCTGGCGAGGCAAGCCGCTCACTCGCAGCAGCCATGAGATCGCCTACCTACCGCAGCGTGGCGACATCGATTGGAACTTCCCCATCACCGTGCGTGGTCTCGTTGAGATGGGCCGCTACCCAAACCTTGGCTGGTGGCGCTCTTTTTCCAGCCACGACAATGAGATTGTGGAGCGTGCGCTGGCGGCAATGAATCTCCACGATATTCAGGACCGACAAATCAGCGCACTGAGTGGCGGACAACAACAACGCACTTTCATCGCCCGTGCTCTCGCTCAGGAGGCACATGTGCTTCTGCTCGACGAACCCTTCACCGGCCTCGACAAGCCAGCCCAAGAAAACTTGTCGAAGCTGTTTCGCGAACTGACACGTGAAGGGCGCCTTCTCATCGCTAGCCACCACGACCTTCAAACCGCGCCGAAAATTTTCGACGGACTCCTTTTGATCAACCGAAGCCAAATCACTTTTGGAACGATGAATGAAGCGTTTACACCGGAGGCCATCGCGAGCGCCTACGGAGAAAAATGACGAATGATGAAACAAGCTCCCAAGCGCCCAACCAGCAAATGATTCTAGCCACCACGCTTTCCGACTGCCTCGCCGAGCCCATCGCCCAGCGAGCATTGCTCGCATGCTTGATGATCGGCTTCGCGAACGGGTTTGTGAGCGCTTTTGTGGTGCTGCAAAAGTCAGCGCTGAAAATCGGGACACTCTCGCATGCATTGCTTCCGGGCATAGCACTCGCAGTATTGGTTGCTGGTTTAACGCAGTGGAGCGCACTGGCGGGCGCAGTGTTCGCCGCGTTGATGGTTGGCCTAGGTTCATTGTTTCTTTCACGCACCTCACGACTCGATCAGGACACGGCCATGGGAATTCTTTACACCACTGCTTTTGCAGCAGGGCTGCTCATCCTCACCAAGCTCGACATTCGCCAGCAACTTGATGAATGGCTTTTCGGCAGCATTGTTGGCATGGCAGACAGTGACTTATGGATTGCTTTTGGGATCAGTGCTGTTGCGGTAATCTCCCTGATCGCGCTGCAAAGACCGCTATTGATCTACCTTTTCGAGCCCAACATCGCCGCCAGCCTCGGCGTGCCCGTTCGGCTGCTGAGCTATGCGTTGTTTGGGATCACCATCCTCGTACTTATCTCCTCACTCCAAGCCGTCGGCTGCATTCTGAGCGTGGGTTTGATGGTCGCTCCGGCAGCAACCGTCTATCTGCTCACCAACAACGCCCGCACGCTCTTCTGGGGTGGCGGCATCATCGGTGGCCTCGGCTCTGTGGCAGCTTTTTTCCTGTCTTATCCACTCGGTTGGAGCGTCAGCGCTACGATCATTGTCGTGCTGGGTGGCTTCTTCGTAATCGCCTACATCTTCAGTCCACGTTACGGCTTGTTCAGCGCACGCCGACGCTGAACTTCACCGATGCTGCTTCATCCACTCAAAGAGCTGCTGCCGCTGCACAGGCAGCCTTTTGTGGAAAACGTCTTCAATGGCATCTGCGGCGAGTGCGCGATCACCCTCTGGAATGAGGCCTAGCGCCTCGGCGAGCCGCTGTTCGAAACGCAGTACCAAGGCCGGGCTTGGATCTTTTTCGCAAAGGTAATCCAATGCCTTCACAAGCAATGGATGCACTTCTGGCAGCGGCGCATGACGCTCTGCGACAAGTGCGAGCAACTTTACCAGATAAGTGGCGGCCAGTATACGGCCGTAGCTGGTTCGCAGGCCAAGTCTAGGATTTGTCCAGCGTGCCTCAGACAAGATGCCCAGGTCTGTCGATTTACCGGACACCAAACGCAACTCGCAGCTCACAAACAGATCCAAAAGCCCAACGAAGGGCGATTTTGGCCTCAATGCCCCCTTGGCGATTGTTTTGAAAATGCCAAGCTCTGCGCAGCACCACTCGACGATCAAACTCGTCTCTGTATGCTGTTGCCGACCGATCAGAATGGCGTCTGTTTGCTGCATGAGGAGGCAGGGGTTCTTAGTATCGATTGAGGTCTTTGGCGACACAGCTCATTTCCTTCATCGCATCACCTCCGCCGAACGATGTATACCCCAGCTGAGCATGGCGGCAAAAGTGAGCAACTGCAGCCCACTGATTCCGAGCAGCCGGTTGTGACCACGGCCGGGCTCTTCCACTAGAATGCGCCAAGCCATGAACAAGCCTGCCGGCAAGGTGACGAGTGGCATGGTAAAAGCCTGCTCCCATCCCTGCTGAAGCCAATAAAGGCCGCTAACATGCGCTGCGGCAATGAGTAGCACGATCTCTGCCCGGGCGAAAGTGATGCCAAAGCGCACCGCGAGCGTTTTCTTGCCAGTCTGGGTGTCTTCTTTCACATCACGCAGGTTGTTGATCGCAATTAACACCGTGCTGAGGCAGCCAATTTGCCAGCCGGCCAGCAGACTGCTGACCAGCCATTCACCTGTCAGCACAAAAACCGTGCCAGTGACCGCCACCAAACCGAAGAAAAGAATCACAAAGAGCTCTCCGAGTCCACGATAGGCCAGAGGAACAGGACCACCAGTGTAACCAAAGCAAAAGTACAGAGATGGAATACCGATCCAAAGAATGGGCAGGCCTCGCAGTTCAAACAATGGCAGCGCAAGCACTGCGGCGACTCCGAGCATCAGCACTGCTGCGAACTTTACCATGCCAGCGGGAGCTTGGCCACTGGCTGTGATCCGCCTCGGACCGATGCGTGACCTTGTGTCCGCACCTTTCAATGAATCGAGGGCATCATTGAAGAAATTGGTAGCGATCTGCAAAGCCATGCAACTTCCCAGCGTGCATAGCGCCAGCTTCACATCGGCGCTTCCTTTCACCTTGGCAGCAAGCGCCCAACCAACCAGCACAGGCGCGATAGCGGCTCCGAGGGTTTTCGGGCGGGCGGCGGCAATCCAGTCAAAAAGAGAGGCCATGGGAGTAAGTCGGCTCTTTTCTTTACCGGAGATGCCTTGCGGCGCAACCCTGCGGACAAAAATGGCTCCGGGGAAACAAATGCTGCGCTCCAGCATTTGCCCTTCGAGCATCGACCCGTAGCTTGCGACACCATGAATCTGTTTCAAGCCACCGCCTTTCTGCTCGTGCCAGCCATCCTCACCCATGCGCAGGACGCCTCACCGCCCCGCAAAGACGCTGCTGTACAACTCGCCGAGGCAAAGAAACTACTCAAGGAAGTCGCACCCGGCCAATTCGATCTCAATGGCATTCAGATTCATGCCACCACCCGTGAGCTGCGCATTCCCTGTAGCGTGCTGCACCAAAAGCTGCCCATCGAATATGCTCTCTGTCACGAAGCTGGGGAAAAGGTTCATGAAACCATCTTGCAGACGACCGTTCGCCCAATCGAGATCCAACTGGCCCTTTTATTAGCGAATTATCAACCTGGCACCAAGGGCATTCTCGAAAAGCTCGATGCCAATCAAGAACGCCCCTACCCCAAGGACACCGAGCCAGCCTCTCCCGGTGCCAACCGCCTTGCTATCCACTGTGAATGGACTGAAGGAGGCCGACTCAGAAAAGTCCCACTATCCGACTTCATTCAAGATAGTGACAAACGGCGAACACCGCCAGATCTTGATACTTGGATCTTCAACGGTTCCATCATCGACAAAGACGGCTTTAATGCCGAGATGACAGGCTCCATCATTTCCACCTACGTAGACCGTCAAGCCATCATCAACTCTGCCGCCAAAGGCAACCACCGTGACGACCTGTGGATCAGCATGCCTTCGAACATACCCGCAGAAGAGACCAAGATCACTCTGATCATTACACCAGCGAACTAGGCCCCCTTTGAGTGGGATTCTCACAGCATAGCAATCAATGGCGTTCCCTATTGCCCGTCTGACGGGTATGCCCACCTTCAAAAAAGCATTTCGGCAAATCTCCTTCTCAGCCCCTCCAAACGGCCACCACGAAAGTCCACTCACGCGAAACGAACTTTCAGAAGCTGTTCACCATTGTCGTACGTATAGACCACATCCATGCGCCTCCTGTGTCTTGCACTCTTTTCAGCTGCCGCCCTCGCTCAAAACGAGGCGGATTTTATCACCAACCCGCGCCAACTGACTTTCGAAGGTCGCCGGGCCGGAGAAGGCTATTTTAATGCCGATGGCACAAAGCTAATCTTCCAGTCCGAGCGGGAGGAGGGGAACCCCTTCTACCAGATTTACCTGATGGACCTCGAAACGGGTGATCAAGAACGCATTTCACCCGGCATAGGCAAAACAACCTGCGCGTGGATTCATCCGGACGGCAAGCGCGTGCTTTTTGCCAGCACACACACCGATCCCGAGTCCAAAAAACTCCAACAGGCCGAGTATGAGGAGCGAAAGACCTCCAAGGTGCGCAAATACTCGTGGGACTACGATGAACAGTACGAGATCTGGGAATACACGCTCGCCGATAAGAAGCTCCAAAACCTCACTAAGACCCGCGGCTATGATGCCGAAGGCGGCTGGTCGCCGGATGGAAAAAAACTCGTTTTTGCCTCCAATCGCCAAGCCTACGAAAGCAAGCTCAGCAAGGAAGACCAGGAACGTCTGAAGATCGACAAACAATACTTCATGGAGATTTACACGGCCGATGCAGATGGCTCGAACGTGAAACGTCTCACCAACACGCCCGGATACGATGGTGGACCATTTTTCAGCGCTGATGGCCAGAGAATCTGCTGGCGGCGCTTCACCCCGAAGGGCGATGTGGCTGAAGTTTGGACCATGAACGCCGATGGCAGCGAGCCAAAACCGCTCACCAAACTCGGCGCCATGAGCTGGGCGCCGTATTTTCATCCCAGCGGTGAGTACCTGATCTTCACAACGAACCTCAACGGCTTCGCCAATTTCGAGCTCTACATTGTCGATACCGCTGGCAAACACGATCCAGTGCGTGTGACAAATACCGATGGTTTCGACGGCCTTCCGGTCTTTTCACCCGATGGCAAAAAACTCTCTTGGACCAGCGGCCGCACGAGCGGCGGTCAAAGCCAGATTTTCATCGCGGATTGGCATCATGATCATGCGCGTGTGGCGCTTGGACTGGAGAAAAAGATTCAAAATGAAGAACCAAAGATCAAAACGCCAGATTTTGCTGCCACCGGAGCAGAAATCGCGGAAGCAGACTTGAAGCAGCATATCTCTTATCTGGCCTCCGACGAGCTCGGTGGCCGCATGACGGGCACCGAGGGCGAAAAGCTCGCTACACAGTATTTCGCCGATATAGCGAAGCAGATCGGCCTCGCTCCGTTTGGCGATGACAACACCTACTTCGACAACTTTGACTTCACTGCCGGTGTAGCTCTCGGCGATGGCAACAAACTGACTCTCAGCGGCTTGGATTTAAACGTAGAGCAAGACTGGAAGCCTCTGTCCTTCTCTCAAAACGGCGAGGTAAAGCCTGCCAAGATCGTCTTTGCCGGTTACGGCATCGAGACACCTGAATCAGCCTCAATCGAGACTTATTCGAGTTACGCTCATCTCGATGTGAAGGACAAATGGGTTCTCGTGTTCCGCTACCTACCTGAAGGTATCACTCAGGAGCGGCGGAATGAACTCAGTCGTTACTCCAGCCTGCGCTACAAGGCCCTCACCGCTCGCCAAAAGGGTGCACGTGGCCTCATCGTGGTCAGCGGACCCAACTCGAAAGTCGTGCAGCAACTTGCGCCGATGACCTTTGATGCCTCGCTAGCCTCCAGCGGCATCGCGGCCATCAGCGTGACCGATGCGGTGGGTGACAAATTGCTCGCTGGAACCGGCAAGACGCTCAAAGAACTTCAGGACAAGCTCGACAACGGCGACTTGATGGGCGGCATCGATTGCAAAGGCGCGCTCGCGGCCAACATCGTGATTCAACAGGAAAAGAAAAAAGGCCGCAATGTGCTCGCGGCATTGCCTTATGGCCAGCAGCCTGATCCGCACGTCGCGCCGCTCATTGTCGGAGCGCACATCGACCACCTTGGCAGCGCTGGCGGCTCAAACTCGCGTGCAAAGGGCGATGAGGTCAACAAAATCCACCATGGTGCCGATGACAATGCCAGCGGCGTCAGCGGTGTACTCGAAATCGCCCAGTGGCTGGCCGATTTGAAGAAGCAGGGCAAGCTCACGCTGAAACGCGACATCATCTTTGCCGCATGGAGTGGCGAGGAACTCGGATTGCTCGGCAGCAATCACTTCGTCGAAGCCTACGCTAAGATGATCAAAGGCGATGCCAACGCGAAGCTCACCGGCATGTTTGCCGCATGCCTGAACATGGATATGATCGGCCGTTTCCAGAAAGCACTCGTGCTTCAAGGCTTGGGCAGCAGCTCGCTGTGGACCAAGGAGATCGAAAAACGCAACGCCCCCATTGGCCTACCCATCACCACACAAAACGATGCCCACCTGCCAACCGACAGCACCGCATTCTATTTGAAGGGCATCCCCACGTTGAACGCCTTCACCGGCTCGCATGCCGATTACCACATGCCAAGCGACACCGCTGACAAAATCGACTATGCAAATACCGCCAAGATCGCGAAGCTCATGGGGCTGATCGCACGCGGCATCGCCACAGCGGACGCTGCGCCGGATTACATCGCCATGGAAGCGCCGAAGAACTCTGGTGTGCGGACGGGGTTGCGTGCGTATCTGGGAACCATCCCGGACTATGCCCAAGGCGACACCAAAGGTGTCAAACTCAGCGGGGTATCACCTATCGGCCCGGCCGCCAAGGCAGGCGTGAAAGCCGGTGACATCATCATCAAGCTTGGGGGCAAAGACATCGCAAACATCTACGATTACACTTATGTGATGGGAGATCTCAAGATCGGCAAGGAGACCAGCATCACCGTGCAGCGCAGCGGCAAAAGCGTCGAGTTGAAGATCACGCCGGGCTCACGGGACTGAGCCAAGATCACGAAACTGTCCAGCCACCATCCACGGCAAGCACTTGGCCAGTGATGAATTTTGAATCTGGGCTCAGCAGCATGAGAGCGGCGGCATCACAGTCTTCGGCAAGACCAATCCGACCGCCATCAAGAGGTTGCTTCGTCTTGATGAAAGTCATGATCTCGTCGCTTTCCGCTGCGCGTTTCGACATCGGCGTTTCAACCAAAGCCGGCGCGATCACATTCACGCGGATGTTGTGTGGCGCGTAATAGGCCGCGATGGATTTGCTGAAGCCGATGATGCCCGCTTTCGCGGCAGCGTAGGCATGCGAGGCGAAATACTGCGGCGATGGCGACCAACCAAGCACACTAGCCATGTTCAGAATGACGCCGCCAACACCTTGTTTCATGAATTGGCGGACGGCGGCCCGATTCGAAAGCATCACAGACTTCAGATTGAGATCGAGGGTGTAGTCGATGCCATCATCGGTAAGTTCATGCAGGGCTCCATCACCTTTTGAACGCCCACTACCACCAGCGACGTGGTAAAGTGCATCAAGCCGCTCAAACATCGCCACCGCATGCTCAGCTGCATCAGGCGTAGCTGCATCAGCTGCGAAACCTTTTGCCTGAGGGCCGAGTTGAGCCAATGCAGCATCCACATTTGCCTGATGGCGACTGGTGATCACGATATTCGCCCCGAGCGCGACGAGTTTTTTCGCCGCGGATAGCCCTAGGCCAGTGGTCCCGCCCATGATAATGATGTTGTGCCCTGAAAGAGAGTTCATAGGTCGAATGTCGAATCAAGAATGAAGAATGTCGAATAAGGAACGTTGAACGAACCACTCATGAACACCCGCCGCGCCTTCGTCCACAACCTGTCCGCTTTGGCTTTTACCGCTCCATTGTTGGCGGAAACACCGAAGAAGGGCAAAAATACGATCTGCTACTTCACGAAGCATCTACAAGGGTTGAGCTATGACGAGATCGCAAGCATCAGCGCCGAGATGGGCGTGGATGGGATCGAGGCGCCGATCCGTCCAAAAGGTCACATCGAGCCCGAAAAAGTGGTCGATGAGCTGCCAAAGTTCATCGACTCGCTCAAAAAACAGGACCTCGAAATGACGATCCTGACCTCTGGCATCAATGAGGTGAGCAAGGAGCAACGCACAGAGGAGGTGTTGCGCACAGCGGCGAAACTTGGCGTAAAGCGATTCCGCATGAGCTACTTCAAATACGACCTGAAGCAGCCGATTTGGGACCAACTCCAAGCCGTGCGGCCAAAGATCAAAGACCTCGTGGCGCTTTGCCAAGAGATCGGCATCCAGCCGCTGTTTCAAAACCACAGCGGGAAGGATTACTTCGGCGCGCCAGTTTGGGACATCTACTCCATCATGCGCGAGTATCCGGCGATGGACTTCAGCTTCTGCTTCGACATTTTGCACGCAACATGCGAGGGCGGGAAGTCTTGGCCACTGGAGTTCAACCTCGTGCGGGATCATCTCGGTGCGGCCTACTTCAAAGACTTTAAGTGGGAGGGCCGCAAGATGGTCACCTGCCCGCTCGGCGAGGGTCAAGTCGATCCCGAATACGCGAAGATGCTCCTGAGGACAGGCTATAGCGGCCCCATCTCACTTCATGTCGAGTATCTGGAGGGCAACGCGAAGGATCCTAAGGTGCTGAAAATCTTCCGCGAGGCACATGTGCGTGACATTGCCACCCTTCGAAACTGGCTCTCCGCCTGATCGGTGCCATGGCCGATGCCACACCCACTGCACCGCGAGGCCGCGGCGCTGCTTTGAATCCGGAGCAGCGCTTCAACAGCCTGCATCTGGAGTATGAGGAAGGCGAAGCACCGGAACGCGTCGCAACAAAGTTCTTCATCGACCATTCGAGCAAGATCCTCTCGCGCCACAGCAGCCCGGATTTGCCTTTTGCAGCCAGCTTGAATCCCTATCGAGGCTGCGAGCATGGCTGCGCCTACTGCTACGCCCGCCCCACACATGAGTATTTAGGCTTTTCCTCAGGCATCGATTTCGAAAGCCGCATCATGGTAAAAGAAAACGCCCCTTCCCTGCTACGCACCGAGCTGCTGAAGCCAGGCTACAAGCCCATCACGCTCTCGCTCAGTGGCGTGACGGATCCCTACCAACCTGTGGAGAAGCGTCTGCGCATCACACGGGGCTGTTTGGAAGTATTGTCGGAAGCTCGGCATCCCGTCGTGCTCATCACGAAGAATCATCTGGTCACACGTGATGCCGACTTGTTGAGCGAGTTGGCACGTTTCAATGCCACCGCGGTTTACATCTCCATCACCACACTCGATCCCGAGCTGGCGAGGAAACTCGAACCACGAGCCTCGAGCCCAGCGATGAGGCTGGACGCCATTCGCTCGCTGCATGCAGCAGGGATTCCGGTGGGCGTCAGTCCTGCGCCGATCATCCCTGGCCTGAATGACAGTGAAATCCCAAAGATCATTGAGGCCGCAGCGGCCGCGGGAGCACAGTTTGCAGGTTATACCGTCGTGCGGCTGCCCTTCGCCGTGAAGGATATCTTTGCCGCGTGGCTCGATGAGCACTTCCCCGGCTCGAAGAACAAAATCCTCGGCCGCATTGCTGAGACTCAGGGCAAGACAATGTCGCATGGCGACTTTGGCACACGGTTGAAAGGTGAGGGCATCTGGAGTCAGCAGATTAGTACGTTGTTCAAGACCAGCCTGCGTCGCGCTGGGCTGCTACATCGTCGCCCCGATCCCACAAACGAGCATTTTCGCCGTCCAATGGATCCGAGCGGGCAACTGGAACTCTTTTAAGCTATTGGACCTCATGCCACCTCCTCCCCTCACCCGCACCGATCTGGCCCGCGCCTTATCAAAGCTCGGCTTCTGCTCGCGCAGCCGTGCCTCCGAACTCATTCGCATGGGCAAGGTGAGCGTGAACCGCGTGATTCGGAAAAACCCCGAGTTCCCTGTTGTCTTAGGCAGGGACATCCTCGTCATGGATGACGAGAGCATCAATCCGGCGAAGCAGGTGTATCTCATGCTGAACAAGCCGCGTGGCCTTGTGACGACAGCCTCCGACGAACAGGGACGTGACACCGTTTTCACCTGCTTTGAAGGCACAAAGCTGCCACACCTGTCTCCAGTGGGCCGCCTCGATAAAGCCAGCGAGGGTCTGTTGCTCTTCACCAATGACAACGTGTGGGCCGATCACATCACCAACCCCGCCACACATCTCGACAAGACCTACCACGTCCAGGTTGAAGGTTATCTCGATGAGACGCAGCTCACACGTCTGCGACGCGGGATTCAAGATGAGGAGGTCGGCCTGCTCAGTGCCAAAGCCGTGAAGATTCTCCGCACCGGTGAAAAGAACAGTTGGCTTGAATTCACCCTCGACGAAGGTCGCAATCGCCATATTCGCCGCCTATTGCAAGCCCTAGGCATCGAAGTCATCCGTCTCATTCGTGTCAAAACGGGGCCACTGAATCTCGGGAATCTGCCGAGAGGCAAATGGAGGGAATTGACGAAAAACGAAGTGGCGCAGTTGCGGTCTATTTAGACAACACATCACAAAAAATGGACACATGGATTGATCCACGGGATGAAGATCAAGTCATTACCTTGAGCCCACGGCGATGACTTCGCAGCTTAACTGAAATACAGCGGAGAAAACCGGATCAGCGCCGCTTCTTTTTACGACCCGTCATGATACCCCTAGCACGATCTTCGTCATCGAGAACCGTGGTGTATTTGTAGGGAAAACCTTCGAGCTTCCGTCTCGGGATTTTCTGACTGATGAGACGCTCAATCGAAGCCACATTCATGATCTCATCAGCGGCGAACAACGTGAAAGCATCGCCCTCCTTCTGTGCGCGGCCGGTGCGACCGATTCGGTGAACGTAATCCTCACTGTGCTCGGGGACCATGTAGTTGATAACATGCGTGACACCACTCACGTCGAGACCTCGGGCGGCGAGATCTGTGGCAACAATGATTTCATATTCACCACTGCGGAAACCTTGAAGAGCTTTTTCGCGGTCCTTCTGGCTGATATCGCTGTGCATGACAGCAGCCTTGTATTCGCCAGTCTGCATGATGGCAGCGAAAAGCTTGTCAGCCTGCACTTTGGTGCGGGTAAAAATCATCATGCTGTCGAAGTGCGTCTGCTTCAAGATAGCCAAGAGAAGCTCCTCACGCTGATCACTAGCAACAGGATACATGTAATGACTGACAGTCTCCGCAGCTGAGAAACGAATGCCGACCTCGACACTCTCGGGTTCCTTCAAGGCAAAATCTGCGAGGCTTTTGATCTGCGGCGGCATCGTGGCGCTGAAGAAGAGCGTTTGGCGAGACTTGGGCGTTTTTTCGACAATACGACGCACATCTGGCAGGAATCCCATGTCCAACATGCGATCGACCTCATCAAGAACGAGCACCTCAATATCGCTGAGATCAGCTACCCCTTCCTGCATGAAGTCGAGAAGACGTCCCGGAGTGGCGACGACGACATCCACGCCCTGCTGCAGGCCTTTACGCTGCTTTTCATAACCCACACCACCATGAACAAGCAGAACACGGAGACCCGTGTGCTTGCCATATTTCTCAAACTGCTCGACGACTTGCGCAGCGAGCTCGCGGACCGGCTCAAGGACAAGGCAACGAAACTTACCGGGCGGGCCAAGGCGCGTAATGGTCGGCAACGCGAAGGCAGCAGTTTTGCCAGTGCCAGTTTGCGAGGCTCCGACAACATCCTTGCCGGTCAAAATGATGGGAATCGATTTCTCCTGGATCGTGGTGGGCTTTTCGTAGCCAGTCTCTCGCACGGCGGCTAGAACGGCTGGCGAGAGGCCGAGGACTTGCCAGTTCTCCGGATAAGGCCCATCCGGCACAGGTGGCGGAGGAGGAGGGGGGACAGGCGTGTGGTTTTCACGAACCGGCTTGGGCTTTTCCTCACGTGGACCACGTTCGCGACGTTCTCCACGATCACGTCCACCACGCTCGCGTCGATCTCCACGGTCGCGGCGGGGCTCATCACGTTTCTCTGAGCGTTCACCCCTTGGCTTGTGATCTCCACGATGCGAGTCAGACGGCCGCTTATGAGCATGAATTGTGGCCGGATGATCGTGCGCGTGTGGCACAACTGCGGGCTTCGATTCGCTTTTTTTGCCTTTACCGAGGCGCAGCACCTTTTTCAGACCGGATTTGATGCGGCTGAGGAGAGATTTTTTTTTCGGGGCGTGTTCTGGGCGTCGCGTAGAGGTCACAAGCGGTAGTCGGGAAAGATGGAAGCTCGGTTTATCAGCCAGTTTGGCAGACAATGCAAACCCGCATCCCACGAGGATGGGGAAAGCGAGACGCCCCCCCCTGCCCCTCCAGCAATTGGCATCAGTTATTTTTGAGCACCTCAATGAAAGCCTCTTGTGGGATATTCACCTTACCGATGGCCTTCATCTTCTTCTTACCCTCTTTCTGCTTTTCTAGAAGCTTGCGTTTGCGTGTGATATCGCCGCCATAGCACTTGGCGGTCACATCTTTGCGCAGGGCACTGATGCTTTCGCGGGCAATGATTTTGCCACCAATGGCAGCTTGGATCGCCACGACGAAAAGCTGCTGCGGGATGACTTCCTTGAGCTTGCCACAGAGCTGACGGCCGCGGAATTCAGCCTTCGAGCGGTGCACGATACATGAGAAAGCATCAACTGGGTCGCCTGCGATGAGAATGTCCATTTTGACAAGCTCAGCAGCCTGATAGCCGGCATGCTCGTAGTCCATGCTACCGTAACCGCGGGTGATGGACTTGAGCTTGTCATTGAAGTCCACAAGGATCTCATTGAGCGGCATAACGGTATGCAGAAGCACGCGCCGGTCGTCGAGAGTCTCGGTATTGTTGACTTGGCCCCGTTTGTCCATGACGAGCTGCATCATGTCACCGATGTATTCATTGGGGATCATGATGTTCACCTTGACCATCGGCTCGCGGATTTCGTCGATCTCTTGGGCACTCGGGAGGAAAGTGGGATTGTCCACCATGAGCTCCTCACCATTGGTTTTGCGAACCTCATAAATCACGGACGGGTAGGTCGAGATAACGTCCATGTTGAACTCGCGGCGTAGGCGTTCCTGCACGATTTCCATGTGCAGGAGACCGAGAAAGCCGCAGCGGAAACCAAAACCGAGCGCAGCGGAGCTCTCAGACTGGAAGGTAAAGGCGGCATCATTGATCTGGAGCTTACCTACGGCCAGCTTCAGAGCCTCAAAGTCATCTGTGCTGACGGGGTAGATGCCGCTGAAGACAAGCGGGTGAATCTCTTTAAAGCCAGGCAGCGGCTGAGGAGATGGCTTCCTGCTCTCCGTGATGGTATCACCGATTTTCACATCGGCTGTGGTCTTCACGTTGGCGATGAGGTAGCCCACGTCGCCAGGTTCAAGCTTCTCGCAGGTGGTCATCTTCGGACGAAAGATGCCAACGTCCTTGATTTCATAATCCAGCCCAGTGGACATCATGCGGATCTTCTGCCCGCGCACGATGGTGCCGCTGACCACTCGCACATAACTAACAACGCCACGATAAGCGTCGAAAACGGAATCAAAAACAGAGGCACGCAGGTAGCCGTCACCGGGATCTTTGGGCTGCGGCACATGGGCGACGATGGCTTCCAGGATATCTTCGATACCAATACCCATCTTCGCGCTGGCAGGCACGGCTTCATCGGCTGGCAGCTGCAGGATGTCCTCAAGCTGACGCTTGCACTTCTCGATATCGGCGCTGGGCAGATCGACTTTGTTGATGACGGGGATCACATGCAGGTTTTGCTGCATCGCGAGATTCAAATTGGCCACCGTCTGAGCCTCGACTCCTTGGGAAGCGTCAATCAGCAGCAAGGCACCTTCGCAGGCAGCGAGTGAGCGGCTGACCTCATAACTGAAATCCACGTGCCCGGGCGTATCGAGAAGATTTAATTTATACATTTGGCCGTTACGGGCCTTATAATTCATGCACACAGGGTGTGCTTTGATGGTGATGCCTCGTTCCCTCTCCAGATCCATGGCATCGAGGAGTTGATCCTGCTGCTCTCGCACGGTGATGGTTTTCGTGAACTCGAGGAGGCGATCTGAGAGCGTGGTCTTCCCGTGGTCGATGTGTGCAATAATGGAGAAGTTGCGGGTATTTTCGATGGGCATGCCGTCCGGGGTGGGAAAAAGGGCGCGTATCTAGGCCAGAGCCATGGTGAATGCAACGCAGGAAGCTTGCGGCCGCCGGCCGCCTACCCGAGCCTACGCGATATGAAGATCGACAAATTGAGCGAAAACCAAGCTGAGGCTGAAATGGCATCCCTGAAAAATTGGGGTGGCTGGCGGATCGAAAAAGGTGAGCTGACGAAAGAGTTTCATTTTGCCACTTACCTCGAGGGAGTGCGTTTTGCGGTCCTCGTGGCCGAACACGCCGAAAAAATGAACCATCATCCCGACCTGACACTATCTTGGAGGCGCGTAGTCTTTCGTGCTAAAACCCATCGTGTGGGAGCTCTTACGAAGCTCGATTTCGATCTGGCCAAACGGATTGAGGAGAGCTCTCGATGGAAGGTCGGGTAGTCGCCGGATGCCGCCTCGATTTAAATGTCACCGCGGGTGTTGAAAGGGCAAAGTGAGCTTTTTTATTAAAAAATGTCGAGGGATGGGCGAAAAGTCTATGAAATGTATAGAATTCATCTTGCTTTTACATTTAGGCTGGCCTATATTTTCAATCTTGGTTAGATTTTTAAAAAATATAGCTTTAAGGAAACCATCTCATGACCCAAGGCACTACGATTCCAGCCCAAGACCATGCCCAACTGGCAGATTTCATTCTGTTCAGCCAGCGTGAGTTTCTCCTCAACCTTTCCCGCGAGCTCAACAAGGACAATATTTCTTTCGCTCAGTTCTTTCTTCTGGGGCATCTCGCTACCTCGCCCGAGTTGACGATGACGGACATTGCCCGCAAAATGGGTCACTCAACGGCAGCAGCAACCGGACTCGTAGACCGACTCGAAAAACTGGGTTATATGGAACGCACCCATGCAATCGACGACCGCCGGAAAGTGCTGGTTCGCATCACCTCACAAGGGCTTCAGCTTGTCTCCCGCCTCCGAGAGGAACTGCAGAATCAAGTGGCCGCTGCCATGAGCGAGACCGCCGCGCCAGATGCGGCTTCATTCATTTCCTCCTATCGTAGCTTGGACACTTCGTTGGCACGCTGAAGTAACGAGTCGCCTCCACACTCATCAAACCCTTGAGGGCGCAGCGGATTCTCCGTTTGCGCCCTTGATGTTTTCCGGGATAAAAACCGTCATGCCTTGCATGACCTTTCCTGCCCTTGATGCTCTACGCACCAAAGGCATCTCCCATCGCTTCACTCACCGGCATCCGGAGATTGACGTGAATGACGAGCGCCCGAAAGTGATTTCACGCCTCGAGCCTTGGCATCGTCAGCAAGCGACGGAAATGGGATTCGCCCCGACCCAACTTTGCCTCGCTGATCAAGTTCATGGCAAACACGTGGCTGTAATTGACAGCATGCCATCCATCCCAGTGCCAAACACCGATGGGCTTCTCACCCAAGTTATAGGACTCGTTCTGGGCATTTATGTAGCGGATTGCGGCGCGGTTTTCATCGTGGATGCGCGCACGAAAGCATGCGGACTGCTTCATTCGGGCAAAAAAGGCAGTGAACTGGGCATCACAGCCCATGCCTTGCATCTGATGGCTGAGCGATTCGGTTCGCGGCCCGAGGATTTGCACGTGCAGCTCGCGCCATGCATCCGCCCACCGGCCTATGAGGTGGATTTTGCGGCCCAGATCTGTCAAGATGCTCTCGATTTTGGCATCCCATCGACCCAGGTTCATGATTGTGGCATCTGCACCACCTCTGACAGGAACCGCTTCTACTCTTATCGCCTCGAAAAAGGCCGCACCGGCCGCATGTTGGCCATGCTTGGCCGACTTGCCTGATCCCTCTCATCATGCTGCTCTCACCCGCCAAGATCAACCTCAGCCTGCGCATCCTCGGAAAACGGACGGATGGCTTCCACCAGATTGAGACACGCCTCGTTCGTTTGGCATTTGGCGACACGGTAGAAATCGAGCGCCTAGGTGCAGGCACCACCGTGAGTTTCAGTTGTTCAGATGCCACCGTTCCAAGCGATGAATCCAACCTTGCCTTGAAAGCTCTCCGAGCTTTCGAGAGCCGCACCGGGCACTCTTCCTCGTGGCGCATTCATTTGGAGAAGCGCATTCCACATGGTGCTGGTCTAGGCGGCGGCAGCAGCAATGCCGCCACGATTCTCCGTGCAGCCAATGAGCTTTCCGGCAACCTGCTAACCCTGCCGCAACTACTGGAACTTGCCGCTCAGATCGGTTCAGACGTGCCTTGCTTCCTGCTCGACAGTCCTGTCGCTGATGGCACAGGCCGTGGTGAGATCGTACAACCCGCCGATTTCCCTCATCAACTGCATGTGGTGCTGATCAAGCCGCCCTTTTCGATCCCCACGCCATGGGCCTATCAAAAATGGGCCGACTCACGCGAAATCCCAGGCGTTCTCTACGCACCACAACTCTGCGAATGGGGCACGCTAGTGAATGACTTGGAGCGGCCAGTCTTCCAAAAACACCTCCTGCTACCAGCGTTGAAAAACTGGCTTTTGGAGCAAGGCGAAACCCGTGCAGCACTGATGTCCGGCTCAGGCTCAACCATGTTTGCCATCACTGATACAGCCATTCACGCTTCGGACCTCGCTGCCAAGGCACGCGCCTGGTGTGGCGAGACAAGTTGGACGCTCGCGACGCGAACAGCCAATTCGTGAGGTTCTCAACGCAAGCTCGCCACGCCCTTCGCCAGCCCATAAAGCTGCTTCTCCTATTCATCACTCAGTGTACGACCCAAAACCGCCAGATCATCCAAGTGGCCGACATACGAGGCGCCGAGCTTCTTCGCGATGGGACCTTCTCGATGGAGTTTTAGGGTAAAAGGTGCAGCTCAACTCAAATAGCCACTTTTCCAGCGAGACAGCATGCTCGGCAATGCGGTCGGTCTCGTTTTGGCTACATAAATGCCGGCCACGAGAGCGCACGAGGCACAAAACCAGAACACCTGTCCGGGAGACCACCCAAGCTGGATATTGAGTTCCTTTTGCACCAGTGCAGCACCAGCGATGCCTACCCAAGACAACCATGAGGCCGCGCCTTGAACACTACCCTTCCGATCGGCGGGTGGACGATGCTGCAAAACGGCCGCGATGGGCACGATGAAACATCCACCACCAATCCCGAGCACCGCTAAACCGATGGTGAAGACCGTGCGACTGATGCCATCGATGCCAAGCCAGAAGCCCATCGCCGCCATCAGGATGGCACCGAGCGGAATGAGGCCGTATTCGACGTGATCCCCGCTAAGTTTGCCCGCGAGAATGCTGCCAAGCGCCATGCCGATGGCCAGTGCTACTTGAAGAGCACTGTTTTCCGTCTCGCCCAGATGGAACACCTGTTCCGCGTAGAGCACGATGTTCATCTGCAAGAGTGCCGCGATGAAAAAGAAACCTGTGTTACCGAAGTTCGCACGCCACAGATCGCGATCCTGCTTCATCCAGGCAAACTCGCGCCACAGCTCAGCAAGGAAATTGAGGTTTAGCGGCTTCTTCGGATCCGCTGCGGGTAGCTTAGTGATGCCAAGACTGGCCAGCCAGCCGACTATCGCCAGTGCAAGTAGGATGTAGCCTGCTTGCGAGGGTGATTCAGCGAAATGCTGCGCCATCCATGCCGCTGCCAGTGTGCCGAAAATGGCCGCCAGAAAAGTGAGCATCTCGATGATACCATTGGCCCACGAGAGTCTGGAGGTGGGCACCAACTCAGGCAACGACCCATATTTCGAGGCGGCGAAGAAGGCGCTGTGAACACCCATGAGACAAATCGCGGCGAGTTGCAACGCTGTGCGACCCGATCCCAAAGCTAAAGCGGCAAAGATCATGATGCCCATCTCCATCACCTTCACACCCACCATGACCGTTCGTTTGCTGAATCGGTCTGCCATCCATCCCCCAAACATCGAGAGCAGGAGGAAGGGAATCGCAAAGTACATACCCGAATCACTCACCAAGGCATCTAGCTCCGTTTTTGGCAGATTCTTGGCAATCACCAGATAGATGACCAACCACCGAAGCACGCTGTCAGAGAATGCGCCTTGGAACTGGGTCGCCATCAGGCACCAAAAACCCCGCCGCCACGACACGGCGGGCGCATTGGAGGAAGTCGTGAAATCGGACATGATGTGGCTCTAGCATAGCCAAGCTCAGTCTGCACAGGCTGAAATATCATAGGTTCCACAAACCAAATGATTCAAACAGAGAAAAGTCTGCTTAGCACATGCCAATAATGGGGATCCCAGCGCAGGGCTGCCAGGATTTACCAAACGAAGGGGTGCCCAGGGACAACTGTTTCATCAAACTTACGGCTGGACGAAGAAATGATGCGGGACATGCGTTCTCACTCGACCATGAAAATCCCCTCGCTGCTCGCCACCACCCTTGCATTCAGCTTTTCAGCTCTCGCCGCTGAATTCACCGTCACACAGACCCCGACTGGAGGTGCGGTGGTGAAGGTGGATGGACAGGCCTTTGCCGAATATGTTGTCGATCAGGCCAACAAACCATACCTCTGGCCCATCTATGGCCCCACAGGCAAATCCATGACGCGCGCCTATCCGATGCAAAACGTCCCCGGTGAAAAGCAGGACCACCCCCATCATCGCGGGCTGTGCTTCGGCCATCAGAGCATCGGCGGATCGAACACCTGGGCCGAACGCGCCTCCTATGGTGAGAAATCCAAACCCGAGGCACTCACGCTGCTAGGCAGCATCAAGCACTCGCGCTTCGGCACGCTCAAAGGCGGCTCCACCGCCGTGATCGAGGCTTACGCCGACTATGTAACCTCGGAAGGCAAGAAGACGATTTCCGAGAAACGCGTGATGACTTTTATGGTCGAGGGTGAGACACGCCTCATCGATGTGGACATCGACCTAATCGCTTCTTATGGCGATATCGAGGTGGGTGATGAAAAAGACGCCGGCCTCAGCATCCGCGTGCCACACAGCATGAGTGTGGAGGCCAAGGAAGGAGGCAAGATCATCAACGCCAAGGGTGACAAAGATGCCGACGCCTGGGGCAAGCGTGCCACCTGGTGTGACTTCAATGGTCCTGTTGACGGCGAGCACCACGGCATCGCCATGCTGAACCATCCTTCTAGCTTCCGCCACCCAACCCCTTGGCACGCCCGCACTTACGGCCTCTTCACTGCCAACCCTTTTGGTCTTTCCGCACTTAAAGTACAGTCACAAAGCGGATCTGTCATGCTGAAGCAGAACGAAAGCATCAAACTGCGCCACCGCTTCATCTTCCACAAAGGCGATGAAAAGCAGGGCAAAATTGCCGAAGCTTACGAGAAGTATGCCAAAGAGACCAAGTAAACTCGGTCACATTTCCACAGCGAGCCACGGGTTCTCAAGGATCACCACAGATGATACGCCTGCATGCCAGAGCGACCTCATGGCGCTTGACCAGCTTCGCGTTCCTGCTGCTCACGCTTCCCCTCATGGCTGAAAACTTACGCATCGGCATCATCGGACTCGACACTTCACATGCGGAGCAGTTCACGCTGCGACTGAACGACACCACGAATCCCAATCACGTTCCTGGAGGCCGCGTGGTAGCAGCCTTTCCCACCCCGAGCGACGACATTGAGGAGAGTCGCAGCCGCGTGGAGGGTTTCACCGCCATCGTGCGGGACCGTTTCGGCGTGCGCATTGCAAGCAGTATCGAGGATGTTTGCAAAAACGTAGATGCCATCCTTCTGCTAACTCTCGATGGTCGTCCTAGGCTGGAGCAAATGAAGCAGATTCTTTCCTTTGGAAAACCCGTGTACATGGACAAACCCGTGGCCGCCTCCTTGAAGGATGCAGTGGAGATCTACAAGTTGGCGGAGGCTGCCAAGGTTCCCGTCTTCAGCGCCTCGGCCATCCGCTGGTATCCCGGCGTTCTAGAAGTCGCTAATGCTGAGAAGCTACCGCCTGCGGGAGCCATCTCCTATGGCCCAGCGCATATCCTCGCTCATCATCCTGATCTTTTTTTCTACGGCATCCATCCTTCGGAGGCTCTCTTCACCGTGATGGGAAGTGGTTGCCTGTCCGTAACACGAGTCACAACACCCTCGGCTTCCATCATCACTGGACAGTGGCAGGGAGGACGCGTCGGCACACTGCATGCGATTCACGAAGGCGCCAAAGCCTACAAGGTGATCCGCTTTGGACAAAACAGTGTCACTGAGCAGAAAAGCGAGGGGGATTACACCCCCATGCTACGCGAGATCATCAAATTCTTCCAGACTAAGCAGCCTCCAGTTCCACCGAAAAACACCTTGGAGATTTATGCCTTCATGGAAGCTGCGGAAGAAAGCAAACGCCGCAGTGGCAAATCGATCTCTCTGCGAGAGGTGCTGAGTAAAGCAGGCTCACCTGACGTTTGGCTGACGGCAGATCCAAAGACCGCTGACATCAGCCTCCCGAAACCCACCGAGAAAAAGAATCTTCCTCAGCCTGGCAGCGAACCAACTCGAATGACCAGCCCGGCCAAGCAGGAACGTAAAGGGAAATAATGCGCGGTGATGGTGTTTGCACTTCTTTGGCTTGGTTAACAGTGACCGTTTTCTCACCATTCATCTCGACACTTCCACAGATGGATTTTCCCCACTGAGTTGACAAGGACACAGCGTGCTTTATCGCCGCAGTGCCATGCGCATCCGCACATTCCAAGGTCTCGTCCCTGCCCCCAAACACGCCGCTGAAGTCGCCGCCGTCCCCTACGACGTGGTGAACCGCGAAGAAGCCGCCACCCTCGCCCAAGGAAAGCCACACAGCCTCCTGCATGTGGATCGTGCCGAGATCGATCTCGATCCAGAAATCGATCCCTACTCCCCGGAGGTCTATTCGAAAGCCAAGGAAAACTTCCTCAAGCTCCAGTCCGGCGGCGTGCTCGTCCGTGAGTCAAAGCCCTGCATGTACCTGTACCGCCAGACCATCGCAGGTCACAGCCAAACTGGTTTGGTCACCGTTTGCCATACGGAGGACTACGAGAAGAATGTCATCAAGAAGCATGAAAAGACCCGTCAGGACAAGGAAGACGACCGCACGCGCCTAGTGCATACCCTCGATGCAAACACAGGACCCATCTTCCTCACCTACCGTCAGCGTCCAGCCATCGCCGCGCTGATCCAGGGCGTGCTCGATAACGAGAATCCCATTTATGACATCAACGCCCCTGATGGAGTTCGTCATCAGGTGTGGCGACTCGGAGTAGGAGCTTGTGTCTCGCTCACCTCGCTGTTTGAAAGCCAAGTCCCATGCGCTTATGTGGCGGATGGCCATCACCGTGCTGCCAGCGCTTTCCGCGTCAGCAAGATGCGCCGAGAGGCCAACAAGGCCCATACTGGCCAAGAGAATTACAACTGGTTTCTCAGCGTACTCTTCCCCGGCAACGAGCTCAAAATCCTGCCTTATAATCGCGCGGTCAAAGACCTCAACTGCCTCGATCGTGAGGAGTTTCTGAAGAAGGTCGGCGAGGTGTTCACCATGAAGCCGACCACCGTCAAAACACCGACGCAGCCCGGTGAGTGCTGCATGTATCTCAAGGATCAATGGTACTTACTTGAATGGAAGCCCGCGCCAAACGCCAGCCCCATTGACCGGCTCGATGTGAGCATCCTGCAGGATCGCCTACTGAAGCCCGTGCTCGGCATTGACGATCCACGCACCAGCAAGCGCATCGATTTCATCGGTGGCATCCGCGGCACGGCGGAACTGGAAAAACGGGTGAACGAAAAAGAGCACACCGTTGCCTTCTCCATGTATCCTACCACAGTCGATCAGCTTATGGCCATCAGCGATGTCGATGCCATCATGCCGCCGAAAAGCACCTGGTTTGAGCCTAAACTCCGTTCCGGGCTCTTCATCCACACCCTCGAAGGATAATTCACCTCCTTGGTGGCGTCTCCGAAAGCGGAATCTCCTGCCGCAGCGCTTTCCCGATCTGCCCGCATAGCCACAGATAGTGATCGCTTGGCAGTTCGGGTTCGGTGACAAAGCCCAGCGTGCCCTCGGGTACTTTAGAGGCTGTTTTAAAAATCGCGGTGCCTTCGTCCATCTCGTCAAACATGGCGATGTAGAGCATCGTCGCACCGCCACGCAGGCGTTCATGTGCCTGACGCCAAAGGAACTGTCCGCCAAGCCGCGGAACCTGATTGAGCTTGGCCTCCTTGCCACGCATCTTCATGAGGTTCGCCCAGCTAAAACCGGGGTAGAGCACCGGCATGTAATCCTTCCCATGCTCGCGGCACCACATCGCATCGGCATGGTTCACCTCAGTGATATTCTTCGTTGCTGACGCCATGTCATGATACCGCCCCACACTCCACGGGCTCAAAATGTCTGCCTTGCGCAGGACCTCGTGCAGTTCCGGATCGCTTACCGCGTCGCGGTTTAGCGTGCGCCAGCCCCAGGGCACACCCGCCATCACACAGAGCTTCCCAAACTCCGGGTTGTCGTGCAAAAAGCGCAACAACGTGTGGCTTTCTTCGAGCGTGTAATCTCGGCCGTCATTAAAGCCGATGCCCCAAACAGCCACCACGGGTCTTCCGACATGTTTTTGATAGGCCGGGCTCTCCAACACCTTCAGCTCAGTGCGCAGGCGCTTCCAGTCCTGCATCACCACGCTCTCGATCTCACCAGCCCGCAGGCCACTCAGGTCATACATCACACACCACGTGCGGCCTTCGGCTTCCGCCGCAGCGCGCACCGCCATCAACACGCTGTCCACATGCTTTCTCGACTTGGCATCGCGCAGCACGCTGCCGAAACGCTGCAAAAACACACCGTCGAGACCCTGCTCACGCATCCAAGCAAAGTGTCGCCGCACCGTCTTCGGATGCGCCGAACGAAACACTTGCGCCACACGGCCGTCCGCAAACTTCAACGGTGTATCGACCCGCTCATCCGCATCGAACTCGGACATATCCGGCCACAAGTCAATGTGGCACTGCCCCGACTTGTTAAAGCCGTAGTGCCGCCAACCCATACCCTCGCCATCCGCTGGGGTTACAAACCACCCCTGATAACCGCACATTACCTTACCCAATAACGAGTCTGCTCCCGCTGCTTGGCAGCAAAGCAGGCCCCCAAAAGCCACCCAAAATCGCAAAGACATGTCTCTGATATGGACGAAATGACCCTTCTCGCCAAGGAGAGAAGAGACTCTTTGCTCACGTTGAGCTACAATTGCTAAACGTCTCACTCTAGGCACCCTATGCCCGATAGCCCTCTCACTCTCCGCCCAGCGACCCTTGCCGCTCTGCAGATCTTCCGTGCCCGGCGATCTTCCTTGCTCCAAAAGAGGGCGCTGCTCTGCATCATTGCCATAGCACTCGCGGCCATTACGGTCATTGCGTTGCTCGATTTTGCCTGGCTGATACCGGATGGGATCCGCCCATGGTCCACGCTTGCCGCTTACGCCGCTGCATTCGTCACCGCATGGAAGGTCGCGCTGCGCTTCATCTCGCAGGCCAAAAACCACGAAAGCGCAGCGAAGCTCATCGAAGCCGTCGAACCCTCATTGCGTGAGCGCCTGCTCGCCGCAGTCGAGCTTTCCGTCCATGGCGAAGTGAAGGATAGCGCTGAATTCCGCGAACGCCTGCAAGACGATGTCGCGAAGGCCGTCGAGGGTGTCAATTGGCATCAACGCCTGCCCTCGAGTTCGCTAAAGCCGTGGTTTCTCGCCGCGCTCGGCGTCGTGGCGGTCGTCGCGGCACTGTGCTTGATTCCGACACTGCATTTCCCCGGCTTCCTCGCCCGAGCAGCGGTGCCATTTGCGAACTTCGAACGCCCCGCATCGCTGAAAATCACCATCGTCGAGCCTGCACCTGCCTCCACACTTGCGCCGATCGGCAGCGAGATGCCGCTCATCATCGAAACGGAGGGGGAGAAGGCCTCGGCAGCCACCTTGGAAGTGCTCTCCCCCGGTGGACGTCCTCGTCAAATCGAGCTCAGTGCCTTCGGCACCACCCGGTTTGAAGGTGTCGTGCCGGTTGGTCAGACAGATGTGCAGTATCGGATTCACGCTGCCGACGCCATCACGCCATGGCACACGCTTTCGGCCCGAGCCCGTCCGCGCATCGTCAGCTTTACGAAAACCATCATCCCACCGAGTTACACAGGAGCGAAGGAAACCACCCTCACGGAGGATCAGGGCGACCTCGAAGCACTCGACGGCTCCACGATCCAACTCACGCTCACTGCGAACCAGCCAATCCGCACCAGCGAGATCCATCTGAATGCCGACCTCGCGCAAAAAATCACGGTGCCATCGCAAACCGACACTCAAGGCCGCATCACCACCCGCATCGAAATCAAAGCCGAGCACGCCTCGTGGCTCGCCGCCCTGAAAGCTGCCGAGACCGGCTTCACCAACGAAGAAACCACCCCGTGGCGCATCACCACCCTTCCCGACCTCCCCCCCACTGCGCAGATCACCGATCCCGCCCAGCAAATCGAACTCCTGCCGGATGAAGCCGTGCGTCTAACCGGCCTCGCCACTGACGACGTGGGCCTCGCCAGCGTCAAACTCGCTCACACCATCAACGCCGCGAAGTGGAGTGAGACCGACCTACCCATCACCAAGGCCTCGAAAGAAGCACCCGTCACCCACTTACTGCCGCTCGCGCCGCTTGGCGTGAAGGCCGGCGACGCTGTGCAACTCAAACTCATCGCCACCGATCTCAAAGGACAGAAGACCGAATCCCCCGCTGTTCGCGTCATCATTCTTGAGCGCACGATTGATCCCCGTCAGCGTGACTGGGCGGAAAGCCAGCGCCGCCTCGCGCAACGCGCTGAATCGCTCTCGCAGCAAACCCGCGAGCTCACTAAAGCACTCGACCAAGTCCGCAAACAGGAGAAGAAAGACCCCGCACAGGCCGATACCGCCCTCGCGAAGGCCCAAAGCGAGCTCGAGCAAGTTAAAGAGCAGTCCGAGCAGGTTTGGAACGACCTGAAAGAGGCGGCCAAGAACGCGCCAAACCAGCTCGATGCGAACGAAGCGCAAATCCTTGCTGAAAAGATCGCGCAGCTGCGTCGTGAAGCTCTGCCCAAACTCGAAGCTCTCGAAAAAGGCGATACCGAAAATCTCGAAGCCATCAAGAAAGCCTCCCGTATCGCCGATGCGGACGCCGATGCCGTCGCGAGTGCTGCCAAGGCTTTCGCGAATGAAGACACGGCTAAAATTGCCGCACAAGAAAGTCAGCAACTCATGCGCCAGAGCAAGATGCTCACCGAAAACGCGCTACCAGCCAATCGCGATGCCAATCTACGCCCGCAATGGCAAGAGCAGCAGCGGGCGCTCATCGCGCAAACCGAGGCCTTGAAGAAAGACCTCACCACGCTCGATGAAACCAGCCGTCAACGTCATGCGGGTCAGCTCAAAAATCTCGACAAGCAGATCAACGAAACCGCAGCTGATTTGAACGCCTCGCTCGACAAGCCGGATCAAACCAAGAGCCCCGAGCACCTCTACGGCGCCAGTGACAACCTTCGCAACCGTCTTCAGCAAACCGCCGATGCCACACGCAACATCGCCGAACAAGCCTCGAAAGAAGCCGAGCAACGCCGCGAGCAGCTCATGCGTCAGGACAATCCCGCGCTCGTCGCTTTGAGTGAAGCCCGTCAGGCCTTCGCCGAGGCCGAAGCTGCCGCAAAGAAGCCTGACAAGAAGCCGAAGCAGGAAAAAGACGGCCTCACGCCAGCCGAACGTGCTCAGCAAAAACTCGCTGAAGCTTCGAAGCAGCTCCAAGACCAAGCGGAGATGCGCGAGCAAAATCAGCTCACCAACAACCAAGCCGCGCTCGACACCAATCGCGCCTCGCGCGCTGTCGATGAAGTCGCTCAAAACGCCCAAAAAGCGACCACGGCTGAGCAACTGGCTCAAGCGAAGGAACAGACCGAAAAACTCGCCAACATCGCCCGTGCTCTCGAAACCGATGCCGCTGTGCAAGAGGCTGCTCAGGCGCTTCAAGCCGCGCAGCAGGCAGCTATGCAACCTGCCAACAAACAAGATCTGCCTCAAACGACGGCGCAGGCCAAAGCGGCTGCCGAAACGCTGGCAGAAGCTCAGCAGCAGCTCAATCGCTCGCAGCTTGCCGCTGAATTGAGCAAACAAAACCCACAGGCGGCCAACCAGCTCCGCCAGCTGAGTGAAGAGGCCAAGAACCTCGCGAAGAACGCTGCAGAACAAAACAAGAACCTCGCCACTCAAGCGGCACAGGCTCAGCCAAATCCAAACCTGGACCAAAACCCCGCACAACAATCCACCGCGCAGGCCGCGATGAAGGCGAACGAGCTCGCCGCGCTCATCGAGCCCCAAACCGCCGCCGCACGTGCTCAGCTTTCCGAACTCACCCCGGAAGTCAGTGAGATGATGAAGCGCGTCGCCGCCGATTTGAAGAAGACGCAGGAACAGACGCAAAACGCCGCCAATGAGGCCAAGGCCGAAAAACCTGTCGCCGAGGTCGCGGAGAAGGCGAAAGACCTCAAAGCCGAAAACGCTGAGAACACCGAGAAAATGGCCGCTTTGCAGGCTGCACTGCGTCAGGAGGCAAATGCAGCCGATTTGACGCAAAAACCCGAGATGCAGATGGCGCGCACCGCCGATGTCGCCCTCGCGCAGATGCAGAAAAACACCCCACAGATTGCCCAAAACCTGAAGCAAGCTGCACAGGCCACGCAAAGTCAGCCTCAAGCGCAAAACCTCCAGCAGGCCGCCGATGCCCAGCAGCAGGCCGCGCAAGCCTTGCAGCAGCTCGCGCAGAACATGCAGAAGCTCGAAGATGGCCAGCAACTGACCGAGGCAGAGCAAGCCGCGATGGCCAACATGGAACAGCAGCTCGGCGTGCAGGAGCCGCTCGATGAATCCTATCAGCGTGCTCAGGAACTCGCGCAGATGGCTCAGGACGCCAAGGAGAACCCGCAAGCCGTTCTCGCCGCGCTTGAGAAAGAGCTACCGAAAAATGCCGCGATGCAAAAAGCCCTCGCCGACCTCGGCAAAGAAACCGCCCAGCAAAGCGAAGCTGCTATCGCGAAGGAAAGCCAGCAACTCAGCAACACCGGCATGGCCACGCTTCAGGCCGCGAACGACTTGCAACGCGTCGCCCGCCATCAAGAACGCTTAGGCGATAAAACCGCCGCGCAAGCCACCGCCTCAGCCGCCCAACAAGTCGAAGCCGCTGGCAAACAAGCGCAGGCCACCCAAGCCAACCCGCAGCCGAATCCGCAAATGGCCCAGCAGGCTCAAACGAACGCCGCACAGGCTGCGAAATCCGCCGAAGCCACCGCCAGTAAAACCGCGCCTCCGCTCTTCACCTCACCTCTCGCTCAAATGCAGGGCCAGATGCTTGCGAAGGCGCTGGATCAACTCGACTCCCAGCTTCACCCCTCGCAAACCGGGCAGCAACAAGCCGGTCAACAAGGCCAGCAGGGCCAGCAGCAACAAGGCCAAGGCCAACAACAACAGCAGGCTCAGAACTCCTTGAACCAAGCGCAACAAGCCCAACAACAGAGCATGGCCGACAGCCGCAACAGCGGTCAAACCCCCGGTCAGCAGCCCAGCCCGCAGCAGATGGCTCAAAATCAGCAGCAGAGCCAGCAAAACGGCGCGCAGAGCAACGAAGGCGGCAACAAGAGCCAACTCGTCAAAGCCGAAGGTGAGCTCGGTACCATCACCGTCCTTGCTCCCGGTGACTGGGGTCACCTGCCGCAAAAAATGGCCGATGACCTCACCGAAGCCGCCCGCAGCGAAGCCGCTCCCGAATACCGCGCCGCCATCGAGAGCTACTACAAAGCGATCGCGCAGAAGGCTAAAAAATAGCCCCGTTCCTTTCGGAACAGGGCTTCATGGCTGCGCAGCCACAACGTCATGCTGAATGCATCAGGCCAGTGATGGAACGCGCACGTTCACATCGACATCCGCATGGTAGTCCACGCCTTCGAGACCGAAGCCGAAGAGACGAAGGAAACTGGATTGATAACCTTCGAAGTCACCGAGTTGGGCAAAGTTTTCGGTATTCACCTCCACCCAGCGTTCACCGACGAGCTTTTGAACGGCGGGCTTCATTTCCCAGTCGTCCACGCGGATGCGTCCGGCTTCGTCAGGCTGCGGCTGGCCGTTGTAAAGACGCTCGCGGAAAAGACGGTCCATCTGCTCGATGCAGTCTTCGTGCGTGCCCTCGGCCTTCATGACCTTGTAGAGCAGCGAGATGTAGAGCGGGACAACAGGAATGGCGCTGCTTGCCTGCGTGACGAGGGCTTTGTTGACGGAGACCCAGGCCTTGCCACCGAGGGAGGCGAGCTTGCCATCGAGGGCACGCTGGGCGCGTTCGAGGTCTTCCTTGGCCCGGCCGATGGTGCCGTTCTTGTAGATCGGCCAGGTGACTTCCGGCCCGATGTAGCTGTAAGCCACCGTTTGCACGCCCTTGGCCAGCACGCCGGCGCTTTGCAGAGCATCGATCCACATTTCCCAATCTTCACCTCCCATGACGGCCACGGTTTGCGCGATCTCCTCGTCGTTCGCGGGTTCGATGGTGACCTCGTTCACCACGCCAGTGCCGGTGTTGAGGTTCTTGTTCGTGTAGGTGCCGCCGATGGGCTTGAGGCAGGATTTGAAAACTTCGCCGGTCTTCGGATGGGTGCGGCGTGGGCTGGCGAGCGAGTAGATGACGCAATCCACCTGGCCGAGGTCGGCCTTGATGGCGGCGATGACTTCCGACTTCATCGCGTCAGAGAAAGCATCCCCATTGAAGGAGCGGGCATACAGGCCAGCGGCCTTGGCCTCGGTCTCGAAGGCGGCGGAGTTATACCAGCCCGCGGTGCCACAGCGATCTTCCTCGGCTGGCTTTTCAAAAAAAACACCGAGGGTGGCGGCACCGCTGCCAAAGGCCGCCGCGATACGAGAGGCGAGGCCATAACCCGTGGAGGAACCGACCACGAGGACCTTCTTGGGACCGTTGGCGATGGGGCCGCGGCCCTTCACGAGCGCAATCTGGTCGGCGACGTGCTTCGCGCAGCCGGTAGGATGCGCGGTGGTGCAGATGAATCCACGAATTTTGGGGGTGACGATCATAGGTTGGAAAGTGGGAACGTGTGTGCCGTTAGCCGCTGCCTGAGGGCTGGCAAATGGTTTTGCGATTCCCCAGATGAAGCCCCCTTCCCCACCACCCGCTCACCCCAAGCTCTGCTGGCAGGCCTTGACCGTGTTGGCCATCAGCATGGCGATCGTCATCGGACCCACACCGCCAGGCACAGGGGTGATGGCACGGCATTTGGGAGCGACTTCATCAAAGGCCACATCACCGACGAGCTTGTAACCCTTTTCACTGCCGAGGTCTTCGACGCGATTGATGCCCACATCGATCACGACCGCGCCTTGTTTGACGTGCTCGGCCTTCACAAAGGAGGGGCGACCGATGGCAGCGATGATGATGTCCGCCTCGCGGGTGATGGCAGCGAGATCACGCGTGCGGGAATGCGCCACGGTCACGGTGGCATCACCGCCGGGACCTTTGGCCATTAGCAACATGGCCATGGGTTTGCCCACGATCATGCTGCGACCGATGACCACGGCGTGCGCGCCCTTGGTCTCAATACCCGCGTCGATCAGGAGTCGCTGGCAGCCCAGCGGTGTGCAAGGCACAAAACCCGTGGGGTCTTCGAGCGCCAGTTTGGCCACATTCACCGGATGAAAGCCATCCACGTCCTTGGCTGGATCGATGGCTCGCACGATAGCAGCCTCATCGATGTGCTTCGGTGGAGGGCTTTGGACTAAAATGCCATGAATGGCGGGATCGGCATTCAGCTTGGCGACCACATCCAGAAGCTCTTGCTGCGTGGTGGTGGCGGGCAGTTCGAGCTTCACCGAGTACAGGCCGAGATCTCGGCACTTTTTATCCTTCGAACGCACATAGGCACGCGAGGCTGGATCATCGCCTACCAGCACCACGGCGAGGCCGGGCGTGACACCGCGTGCCTTCAGCGCCGCGATACCACGTTGGCATTCCGCGAGGACCTTTTCGGCGACTTGAGAGCCTGAGATGAGCGTCATGGCGAGCAGATTACAGCTTGGCCAGCGAATCATCGAGCGCGTGGATGACGGTCGTCATGCTCGCTTCGGACTCATCCCCCATGTTGCTGACGCGGAAGGTCTTGCCCTTCAGCTTGCCGTAGCCGCCATCGATGATCATGCTGTGATTGCTCTTCAGCAGCGCAATGAAGGCTGCCACGTCAATGTTCTTGTTGTTGGCGACGCAGGTGAGCGACTTCGAGCGGTAGCCCTCCGGTGCGAAGAACTCGAAGCCATTCTTCCTCACCCACTCATGCACCATGCCATTGAGCTTGGCGTGGCGGGCATAGCGGGCATCGACCCCCTCGGCGAAAATCTTCTTCAACTGGTGACGCAGACCGTAGATGAGGCTGATGCAAGGCGTGGAGGGCGTCATGCTCTTTTCGCCATTCGCCTTGAACTCGATGAAGTCAAAATAGTAGCCGCGATCGTGAATCGTCGCAGCGCGGGCCATCGCAGCTTCACTGGCAGTGAAGAGCGCGAGGCCCGGAGGCAGCGCGAAGGCTTTCTGCGAGCCGGTGAGCAGCACATCAATGCCCAGCTCATCAAAATGCACCGGCACCGTGGTGAAACCGGACACGCTATCCGTGATGAACATCACATCGGGATACTTCTTCTTCAGCGCGGCGATCTCCGCAATGGGGCTGAGCACCCCCGTGGAGGTTTCGTTGTGGATGAAGGTGACCGCGTCGAACTCACCCGTGGCCAGACGCTTATCGATCTCAGCTGCCAAGATCGGCTGCCCCCACTCCACTTGGTAGGCCTCGGCTTCCTTGCCGCAGCGCTTCGAGACATCCAGCCACTTATCGGAAAACGCTCCATTGCAGCAGTTGAGCACCTTTTTCTTCACCAGATTGCGAATGGAGCCTTCCATCACGCCCCAGGCGGAGGAAGTGCTCAAAAAAACCTGCTGCTTCGTGCCGAAAAGGGTCTGCAGCATGGGCTGGATCTCCGCGTAGAGGTCTTGGAAGCCTTTTCCGCGGTGCCCGATCATCGGTTGCGCCATGGCGGCGTAGGTGTCAGCGCTGACTTCGACAGGACCGGGGATGTAAAGTTTGACGTGCTTGCTCATGCGGGTGGTTTGAGGGGGGAAAGAGGGCGCGATAGTAGGAGGCGCGATGCAGGGCGCAAGGCGCAATCCAGACTGCTTTTCGGAGTTTCCTCCGCCGTGCCATTGCGCCGGACTTGCAGGGGTAGATTCAGCTTATTGGAGCTCGCACAGCAGGTCAGCGTCACAAGCCTCATGCAGGAGAAAAAGCCCCCTGCCCTTGCATCCCTTCTGGGGACACAACGGATGCAGTGCCAGATCCTTCCTGCTAACTTTTCTTGCTTCCAATCGTTGTCCGTCGGGTTACACACTCATTCACCACCTGCACCATGATCCGCTCCGCCCGTCTTTTCCTCGCCGTTTCACTGCTTGCCTCGACCCATGCCATCGCTCAGGGGCAAGGCCCCCGGCGCGGAGAAGCGGCACCGCAGCCCCCCCTTCCGCAGGTGACGCTCACCCCGCAGCAGATCGAGGTCATCACCAAGCAGTTGGTGGAGCTGGAAAAACAGGTGCAGGACATGCGCGGCAGCACCCTCACCACCGTCATGGCCAAGCTCCGCGCCGCTACGGCCAGCGAAGCCGCTGCTCTCAATTTTTACCTCGACTGCGAAAAGCTGGTCAATGTCGAGCGCAAGGACCTCGATAAAACGGAGGAAAGGCAACGAAAGGAGCAGATGGACCGCAATGCGGAACGCCGCAGCGATAAAAAAAGCGAGGACCAGGATGGAGACATCGGCACCGCCACAAAGCTCCACATTGAATACCTGCTCCTGAGCCTCGAAGCCCACGAGATCAAGCCCTCGGATCGGGAGAAACTGCTACCCAAGCTGCAAGCCTTCATTCAGGCAGTCCTTGCCAATGCGGATAAGCTCAAGGGGCGCTCCGGTGGCCTCTTGAGCCGTGATGTGGCCGGCAGCGTGATTGCACAGGCCTTTCAGATTGAGCGCTTCCTGCAGGGCAATCCAAACTGGACGACACGGCCGACCGATATCGCTGGCATGTATGACCGCTTCATCCTGCCTCAATTCAAAGAACAGAAAGCCGATGCCCTCGCCGCCCAATACGATGCCCGCATCACCGCGGAGGGCACCCTCAAGAAAAGTCAGCTCCCAGAGCCGGAGTTCCAAATCTGGATGCAGCAGGAGCTGCCTGAGCTGAAATGGCAGCGCGCAAACTATCTCCTGCGCAATGGCCCCACACCCATCAACGCCCTCAAGGACATGCTGGATCACATCAAGGCCTACCCGGGACATCCTAGCGCCCCGGTGTGGTTGGCGGAGATGCGCACCGCCATCGAATCCAGCAACAGCGGAGCCCCACCCGTCCAGTAAGGACACCGCCGACCATGAAAGAAGATCGTCGCGCCAAGTCCACCTTTCTCAGCAGCTTGGCGCATGCTTTTCGAGGCATCGGTCTCGGCTTGCGCACCCAGCGGAACCTGCGCCTTCATGCCTTGGCCACCGCAGTCGCTGGCGGCCTGGGCTTATGGCTCGACCTCGTGGCGTGGGAGTGGTGCGCCGTCTGCCTCGCATGCGGCGCAGTCTGGGCTGCGGAACTGCTGAACACAGCCATCGAGGCACTCGCGAACCGCATCACTCAGGATCATGACGACTTCATTCGTGATGTGAAGGACCTCGCGGCAGGTGCCGTGCTGGTGCTCTGCATGGCTTCGGCCGCTCTGGGCTTGATTCTCTTCCTGCCAAAACTCGCTCGGCTCTAGACCGTTTCTCGAAGAGCCTGTCTGCCATGACCGGCGAGTGACGCTGCCAATGAGGACCTGGGAATCAAACAGACCTTTTGAGAACCGACCTAAAAACGGCTTTTGCTTGCAGGCTCTCCCCGCTTTAAGAACCGATTCCCAGCCTTTCCCCTGCCCCATTCCCACCATGAGCTTCTCCGCCCAACTCACCGAAGACATCAAGACCGCCATGAAGGCCAAAGACACCGTCGCACTGAACGTGGTCCGTGGCCTGAAGTCCGCACTCAAGTATGCCGCCATTGAGAAACTCGGCGCAGAAGGCGAACTCGGGGAAGCCGATGCGCTGGCCGTCGTGAGAAAAGAAATCAAAAAACGTCAAGACAGCGTCGCCAGTTATGAACAGGCCGGCCGCCAAGACCTGGCGGATACCGAGAAAACTGAAATCACCGTCCTCGAAAAGTATTTACCCGCCGCGATGAGCGCCGAGGAAATCACCCGGCTCGTCGAAAGCGTCATCACCGAGCTCGGTGCCACCTCCAAAAAGGAAATGGGAGCCGTGATGAAGGTGCTCCAGGAGCGCAGCGGAGGCCGCGCCGATGGCAAGACACTCTCCGGGGAAGTCTCCAAGCGCCTCGCATGAGCCGCTGCGCCGCCATCATCGTGGCCGCAGGCAGCAGTCGCCGCATGGGTTTCAACAAACTCCTCGCCCCGCTTGCCGGTGAACCTGTGTTGCTGCGCACCCTCCGTGCATTCCAAGCCTGTCCGCAGATCACAGAGATCATCCTCGTCGCCGGGGATGAGGTCGCCGCCACGATCGAGGACGGGCAAGTGCCAAAGCTCACACAAAAAGTCGCGGGTGGTGCGGAACGCCACTTCTCCGTCAAAGCGGGTCTCGATGCCGTTTCAGCGGCATGTGACCTCATCGCCATCCATGACGGTGCGCGGCCCTTGATCGCCGTGGATCAAATCACACGCTGCATCGAGGCCGCCCAGCAGCACGGCGCCGCCACCTGCGCCCGCCGCATCACGGAAACCCTCAAGCGCGCCGATGCACAAGGACGCATCCAAGCATCCATTGACCGCGACAACGCATGGATCATGGAAACCCCTCAGGTGTTTCAGCGGGATCTCATCCGTCGTGCCTACGACGCCGTGTTGAAGGAGGGATTGTGCGTCACCGATGAAGTCTCCGCCCTGCAACACCTCGGCGAGCCCGTGCATGTCGTCGAAAACCGCAGCCCCAATCCGAAAATCACCCTGCCAGGTGACATTCAAATGGCAGAACGAACCTTGGCTTGATGCGCTGACTCCACAGCTTGCCGTCAACATTCTATTCAACCAATTCGTGACGAGCACGGACAACGCCGACCGCACGCACACCTGGCTGGCGGAGATCACCGAGGGCAGGACCCTGGAACTGAAGACGGACCAGATACCGGCCTAGTTCAAGCGTGCCGTGCTGGATAAGATTTAAGCAGGCCATGAGGCAGAAACTCCCCACCGGGAGGACGCGGTTGATGTGAGCCGTGAAGCGGATTAGTCTTTCGCCATGATGAACCCGTCTGATTTTCACTGCTTCCGCAGCGAGCCGCTGGTGCGCTGGCGTGGCATCGCCGCTGTGCTGGAAACGCAGCCTGAGGCCTGGGAATGGGCGCTGGGTAACATCGAGCGCTGGCTGGCCCAGGGCCGCCTGCACCCAGCACCTTTGCTGGAGTGGCGTCAGTGGTTGCAGGAAGGCCGCCGGGAGCAGACGAAACGTGCCGCACTGCTGGAAGCTCTGCGTCATCCTCCCGCCGATGCGCATGAGGATCAGCTCCGCTCCTGCTCGCCCTTCGTCGGCGGGCCCTTCCCCAAACCCGCGCTTTCGGCATGAATCTAGTTTCTCTTCAACATTGGGTTCGTTCGGTGCGCACTCTGGCTGAAGATTGGCAACTCACAACGATTGCCCCTCATAAGAGCGGATGAGCAGCAGGTGATTTTTCGCTCGATTTGTGTTGTGGAAACCGCACGATGGAAGCGATGAGGTATGTAGGTTTCTACTTTCTGATCGGTGGCGTGATCTCCGCCTCCCTGCTGCTGACGGCTGTATGGGTTCACCGGCGTGAGGTGCGCCACATGAGTGCGTTGAACAGCTTGGGGATGCTCTTGATGGTCAGCCTCCTCTGGCCTTTGCTGATCGTGCGTCTCACTCGTATTCCTCGCTTGTTGTGCGTATGGGTTGGGCTGGACGAAGGCTGGGTGGCATGGAGGGCCGTCCAGAGAAGCCGGCAACAGGCTCTCTTGCATCCGCCCTATGGCAGCAGCGTGGTGCGTTATGATGCCTCTAGCTCTTGCGATGCCCACGGAGCCCAAGGCATCTTCCACTTCCCTGCAGAAGCGGTGGAACGTGAAATCCAAGCGAGGATCACCCAATACCCCAACCTCCAGCATGACGACGAAGGCGGCCTGCTGGTGTGGTTGCAGAATCGCCAGCGTGATGACCCTAAACCCGTTGCAGTGCCAGGGCTTTGGCCCCGCGTCATTTACACGCTCGATGAATTGCTGCGCACCGGCATCGGAAGTGCGCACTGTCCCTCATGCGGGAAGGATTATCAGGCCCAGCAGCTCAGCCCCATGGATGAGAGAGGGCTTAACGGATGGAATCACAACGAACTCCTCTGCCCTGCCGGCCATCTGCTCCTGAGACTGAGAGGGATTCATACCCTGAAACCACCCACCGGCCTTTGAAGAACCGGCCCCGTCCGAGAAACTCGTGTCAAAAAAAGGGTGGAGGCGAGGGGAGTTGAACCCCTGTCCGAATAACCGTTATCCGCAGCGTCTCCATGCTCAGTCTCATCTTGGATCTCGATGAGGGTTGGCTTGAGACAGCCGACCGTTCACCCAGCGTCCTGTTGGATCTCGTTGGTCACCCGGTCGCCCGGTGATTCAACCAGCCTGGTGGTGTCGTCAGGCAGGCTACCAGACATCGCCTGCGTGACGTCGCGGGGCTTAAGCCGCGAGAGCGAGCTCGTTAGAGTTCACATTTATGTTTTTGATCCGCGATTTTAACGAGGCCAACGAATCATCCTCGGCATGCAGCTCCGAACTCAGGCTACCCGTCGAAACCAGTACGCCCCCGTTTTGGAGTGACGGAGGGTAGCCTCTTCAGGCTCAAGCGCAAGCCACAGCTCGCTAACAGGCAGAGTTTCTCCTTTCCTGAGTCTCCAAAGCCGCTACCCTACACCCCCCATGATCAAAGTCGGCCTCGTTTCTCTCGGTTGCGCCAAGAACCTCATCGACTCGGAGATCATGATCGGCCACCTTCAGCAGGCTGGCATGGTCATGACCCCCGAGCCGGATCTCGCAGACGTCCTCATCGTCAACACCTGCTCCTTCATCGATATGGCCAAGAAGGAGTCCATCGGCGCGGTGCACGATGCCGTGGACGGCCGGGCGACCTCTAAAAAGAGGGCGAAACAGAAAATCATCGTCGCTGGTTGCCTCTCCCAGCGCTTTTCCCAAGAACTGCCGACCCTGATGCCGGATGTGGATGCTTTCATCGGGCTGGATCAGATCACGCAGGTGGCTCCCATCATCCAAAACCTCGTAGGGGTGAAGGATCACGAGCAGGAAAACCTCGTCACCAAGCAGCCCAAGTACATCCCGGACTACGATACGCCGCGCTTCCGCCTCACGCCGCAGCACATGGCCTACATCAAGATCGCCGAGGGCTGCAACCACCCATGTTCCTTCTGCATCATCCCGCGCATTCGCGGCCGGCATCGCAGCCGCACGCAGGAGAGCATCGTGCAGGAGGCGCGCCAGCTGGTGAAAAGCGGTGTGAAGGAGATCAATCTCATCTCCCAAGACACGACCTACTTCGGGATGGACAAATGGACCGAAGAACGTCCGAAACCGCGTAGCGGTGTCGATTCCTCGAAGGGGGAATCTCTTTCGACGCTCATTCGTGAGCTAAACCAGATCGAGGGCGACTTCTGGATCCGCCTGCTCTACACCCACCCAGCGCACTGGAGCGATGATCTCATCCAAGCCATTGCCGAAAGCCCCAAGGTGGCCCGCTACATCGACATGCCGCTCCAACACATCAGCGATCACATGCTGGATCTGATGAAACGCGAGACGGATGGGGCCTACATCCGCAACCTCGTGAAACGCATCCGCGCAGGTATTCCGGGTATCGCCATTCGCACCACCTTCATCGTCGGCTTCCCCGGCGAGACGGAGGCTGATTTCAATGAGCTCATCCAGTTCATCGAAGACACGGGCTTTGAACGCGCCGGCGTGTTCAATTACAGTCGGGAGGAAGGCACCCGCGCCGCCGGCATGGAAGACCAGATTCACCACATGACCCGCAAGGCACGCTGGAATGAGGCCATGCGCGCCATCCAACGCGGCGTGGAGAGATACAACCGCTCGCAGGTGGGCAAAACAATGCGCGTGCTCGTCGAGGAACCCGGTGTGGCCCGCAGTGAGATTGACGCGCCTGACATCGATACCACCGTCTTCGTGAACCCCAAACTTCCTGTCGGCACCTTTGCCGATGTGAAGATCAAAGAGTGGCGCGGCTACGATCTCGTCGCCGCCTGATTCGATCCCCGCTGTCCCCCTTTCTCATTCCACAACCATGCCCTCCGCCCTCGCCCTCTTCGCCCATCCGGACGATATTGAATTCGTCGCTGCTGGAACCCTCCTGCTGCTGAAAGAACGTGGCTGGGACATCCACTACATGAATCTGTGCAGCGGCAATGGAGGCAGTGTGCAGATGGATGGCCCCACCACAGCGCAAAAACGACTCGAGGAAGGTCGCGCAGCCGCTCGCATCTTGGATGCTGCGTTTTATCCACCGATCTGTGACGATCTGGAGCTGAACTACACGGTCCCCTACCTGCGCAAGATCGCTGCCGTGGTGCGCGAAGCACAACCCAGCATCGTGCTCACCCACGCTCCCTCAGACTACATGGAGGATCACATGCAGGCCTGTCGTCTCGCCGTCACCGCCGCTTTTGCTCACTGCATTCCCAATTTCGTGACCGATCCACCACGGCCGCACTACCTGCACGATGTGACGGTGTATCACGCCATGCCCCACGGTTTGTGCGACCCCCTGCGGCAAAAACTCCAAGCCAGCTCCTATGTGAACACGGCCTCCGTGCATGCCCGCAAACGTGAGGCGCTGGCAGCCCATGAGAGCCAGAAGCACTGGCTCGATGTATCCCAAGGCATGGATTCCTACTTGGTCAGCATGGACGAGGCTTCACGCGCGGTGGGAAGGCTGTCCGGCAGATTTGAATTTGCTGAGGGCTGGCGCCGCCACCTGCACCTGGGCTTCTCTGCTTCGGAAGTCGATCCCCTCCAAACCGCCCTCGGTGACCTGTACCTCATCAACGAATCCTGCGAACGGCAGTTGGCGACGCCACGCTGAGGGTCCGTTCATCCAGCACTGACATCCCCATGACGCCCATCCTGCGCATTCATCCCGCCGACGATGCCATCGTCGCCCTGCGTGACCTCGATGCCGCCGCCTCAGTAAGCCTCGATGACCAATCGTGGACGCTGCGCGAAAAGATCCCTGCGAAACAGAAGTTCGCCGCGAAGGATTTCGCCGCAGGCGACAGGGTCACGATGTATGGCGTGCTCGTCGGAAAGACCACGCAGGCCGTGCCCGCAGGCGCTTTGCTGCACACCCACAACCTGCAGCATGCCAGCGCCACCTTTGCCGGCAAGCAGAGCGCCTACTCGTGGACGCCGCCAGATGTCTCAACGTGGAAGACACGCAGCTTCCGTGGCTTCAAACGCCCGCAAGGCCCCGCCGGCACTGCGAACCACTGGGTGGTCATCCCGCTGGTGTTCTGCGAGAACCGCAATCTAGGTTTCATGCGCGAGGCCTTGGTGCGGGAGCTGGGCTATGGCAAAACCTCATCCTATGAGCGTTTCGCCCGCCAGTTGGCCGATTTGCACCGCCGCGGAGCCTCGCGGGAGGAAATCGAGGCCGCGATGCTAGAAGCAGAGGCCACGGACAAGGCTGCGCGACTGTTTCCGAATGTGGATGGGGTCAAGTTTCTCGAGCACGGTCTCGGCTGCGGCGGCACGCGGCAGGATGCGCAAGCGCTTTGCCGATTGCTGGCCGGTTACATTCACAGCCCAAATGTCTGCGGTGCGACGGTGCTAAGTCTCGGCTGTCAACATGCACAGGTCAGCCTACTGGAGCAGGAAATGGCCGCTCTTTATCCCAAGCTGCAAAAGCCGCTGCGGATTTATGAGCAGCAAAAAAGCCAGTCAGAACGTGACATGATGCAGCGTGCCATCCGTGACACCTTCCTTGGAATCGCCACGGCTAACGAGCAGACCCGCGAAGCGTGCCCGCTCAGCGATCTCATCATGGCCGTGGAATGCGGGGGCAGTGATGGCTTCAGCGGTATCTCCGCGAATCCAGCCATCGGCCATACCGCCGACCTGTTGGCTGCACTCGGCGGAGCGCCCGTGCTCAGCGAGTTCCCCGAGCTCTGCGGCGTAGAGCAAAGCCTGTGTGACCGCTGCGTATCCACCGAGTTGGCAGACAAGTTTGTGAGCCTGATGCGGGCCTACGAAGGCGCAGCGCAGGCCTGCGGCAGCGGCTTCGACGCCAATCCGAGCCCTGGAAACATTCGCGATGGCTTGATCACCGATGCGATTAAGTCCGCCGGAGCCGCAAAGAAAGGTGGCAACGCGCCCATCGTGGATGTCACCGACTACGCCGAACCCATCCGCAAGGGCGGTGGCCTCACGCTGTGCTGCACGCCGGGGAACGATGTCGAGTCCACCACGGCGCTCGCTGGCGCGGGATGCACGATGATTCTCTTCACCACCGGTTTGGGCACCCCCACTGGCAATCCGATCTGCCCAACGCTCAAACTTTCCACGAACACCACGCTCGCCAAGCGGATGCCAGACCTCATCGACTACGACTGCGGGCCGATCATCACCGGTGAAAAAACCGTCGAGCAATGCGGCGAGGAAGTACTCGATCTCGTCATCGCCACCGCGAGCGGGGATTACACACCAAAAGCCGTCGCGCTCGGCCAAGATGACTTTCTGCCTTGGAAACGCGGCGTCTCTCTATGAGGTGACGCAGGCCTCGTGCCTCAAAAACGAGCTTTACGCCCCGTCTTGGCCATGATGTGACCGATCATGGTGACCCACTTCCCTTTTCGTAGGATGCGGTCTGCTTTGAAACCAGACTTCTGACCCGCAGCAAGGCAGCTGGCCGCCTGCGTGTGCAGGATGCCGGAAAGGATCAGGGTGCCACCCGAAGCCACGGAACGGGCCAAGGCGGGAAAAGCAGCCTCAAGCACATCATGGAAGATGTTGGCGGCGACAATGTCCCACGACTCTGCCGGTTGCCACTCCAGCACATCGAGCTTCGTGAAGCGGGCCTTCGGTGAGCCGTTGCGCTTAGCGTTCTCCTTCGAGATGCGAACGGCCTGTGGATCGTAGTCGCAACCCCACACACGCTTGGCACCGAGTTTGTCCGCAGCAATGGCGAGAATACCACTGCCACAGCCGAGATCAGCCAGTGTCCATGATTTGCCAGCCTTGCGTAGCTCATCCGCCAGATCGACCAGCAATCGCATGACCGTGGAGGTGGTCTCATGGTGCCCAGTGCCAAAGGCCATGTCTGCGGGGATGGAGAGGATCTCACGGCCGGGATGCTCCCGACGCAAACGCGAAAGCCCAGCCTCCGTCCGCTCGGTGACGATGAGGAAGCGATCACGCACCTTGAGCGGTGGCGTGGCCTTGGAAGCCATGGCAGCCCAGTTTTGACTCTTCAGCTCACGCACGGAGCCGCCCCACATCTTCTGAATGGCCAGCGCCCGTGTTTTCTTCTCGCAGTAGGCCTCGACACGGATGGTGCGGCGACCTGGCACAGTGGTGATGACGAGCGTGAGATCGGTAGCGCCAGCAAAGCGCTCTTCCCAGGCATCCGCCCACTTTTCGGCGGAGAGCTTTGACCAGACAAACATGAATGTATCCTTGAGATATCGAGAATATGCCACTTTTGTCATGAAAAGTGGAGCGGGTGACGCGATTCGAACGCGCGACATCTTCCTTGGCAAGGAAGTGCTCTACCACTGAGCTACACCCGCAAACTTGAGGGTGTGATGTTGGCGCGTCCCGACAAACTGGCAAGCACAAATTTACCCTTGAGGCCGTGAATCTTCAAAAAAGAAAAGCCTTCAGTCGATTCGTCAATCCGGCTGGAAACCGCGCCTCAATCACGCCGGAAGAGTTCCTTGAAGAAGCCTTTGGTTTCCTTGCGAGCATCATCGGTCCAGCGCCAAGCACGGCGGGCGGCATCCTTCAAATCCTGCGCCGCTTGGGCTCCCTTTTCACCTTCTTCAACACCACTGGGAGTGGGCAGAACACCCACTTGGCTGGCCCATTGCTGGTGTGTGATGACTCCTGTCTCGGCATTCATGAGGATAAAGCCCACCTCCTTGCCTGCCGCGTTCAACAAGGCTAAGCCCCATTCGGGCGCAGCAGCTGAGTTGTTGCATGCGAGTTGATACTCAATGCTGGCAAACGGCGTTTTTGCGAGAGCCGCAGCGCGTGTGGCAACATCACGCGCCTCAGCCGAGCGCACTTTGACCCGACTGAAAGCCAGCGTGGCTGGAGGCCTTGTGCGCAGCAGGCGATCCCCTGCCCCGGTGGGCTTCACGATCCAACTGTTGCCCTTCAGGGAAATCTCGGAACGAAGCAGCTCGCCACTGCGAAAGGGATCACGCGCATACACGGTCCACTTCACCGGCTCACCAGCGGCCGCAGGAGCCTGTAGCAGCAAAATGCCCTCCGTCACAGCCACACCGTATTCCTGCGTGATGATGTTGGCGATTTCGGGGTTGGCCAAGGAGACGGTGGTTAGAGAAAAAAGGGCAAGTAGAGTGGCTTTCATGGCAATTGAGGAAAAAAGAGTTGGGACAATGGGAGAGTGGCTTCGTGTTCTCGCGAGCTAAGCATCGCTAGCGGTTATGGAGAACATCTTAGCCTTCACTAAGAAAATCCATGCAAGCGGTCAATGCCAATGTTCGCTCGCGCTGAAGCGCCACGGATCAAGACCAAGACCAGCCCGGCGAGGCAAGCGTCCGCCTTGCGCTTTAACTTCCCCGCCCTACTCTCAGGACTTTCCATGAGCAACGCTACCGCCATCACGCCGACACGAGACAAAGACTTTCCCGAATGGTACCAGCAGGTCATCCGCGCTGCGGACCTAGCCGAAAACTCGGAGGTGCGTGGATGCATGGTGATCAAGCCTTGGGGATATGGCCTTTGGGAGAACATCCAGCGCCAACTGGATGCCAAATTCAAGGCCACGGGCCATGTGAATGCCTACTTCCCGCTGTTGATCCCGCTAAGCTACCTCGAAAAAGAGGCACAACACGCGGAGGGTTTTGCCACGGAATGCGCGGTGGTGACACATCATCGCCTAGAGGCCCAGAAGCAACCCGATGGCACCACCAAGATGATCCCCACAGGCGAACTCGCAGAGCCATATGTGATCCGACCGACCTCGGAGACGATCATTGGCGCAGCGTTTGCCCGCTGGGTGGAAAGCTACCGCGACTTGCCGTTGTTGATTAACCAGTGGGCGAACGTCATGCGCTGGGAAATGCGCCCGCGCCTATTCCTCCGCACGGCCGAGTTCCTCTGGCAAGAAGGACACACCGCCCACGAGACAGCCGAAGAAGCCATCGTGGAGACGGAAACGATGCACAAGGTGTATGAAGAGTTCCTCCGTGATCACTTGGCGATCCCGACGATTCCGGGTGAAAAGACCGAGCGAGAGCGCTTCCCGGGTGCCGTTCGCACCTTGACCGTGGAGGCGATGGTGCAGGACAAGAAAGCCATCCAAGCAGGCACCTCTCACTACCTTGGCCAAAACTTCTCCAAGGCTGCGAACATCCAATTCTTGGGCCGCGACAACACGAAGCAGTTTGCCCACACGACCAGCTGGGGCGTTAGCACCCGCCTGATTGGCACCATGATTATGGCACACGGAGACGATGATGGCGTGATGCTGCCACCACGCATCGCCCCGCAGCAGATTGTCATCCTTCCCGTGACCCCCAAGCCTGACACCCGCCAGGAAATCATCGACGCCTGCGAAGCGCTAGCACAGACGCTGCGGTCCCAATCCTACGCCGGTGAGCCAGTCCGCGTGTTGGTGGACAAACGCGATCTCCCTGGTGGCCAAAAGAATTGGGAGTGGATCAAGAAGGGCGTGCCCATGCGAGTCGAAATGGGCCCTCGCGATATCACCAGCCGCAGCGTGGCTGTGGCACGTCGTGACAAAAGCCCAAAAGACAAAGAATTCATCCCCAAGGAGGACTTTCTCCAAACAGTGACTGAGCGTTTGCAAGAGATCCAAGACTCTCTGCTGTCCCGTGCCACGTCTCTACGCGATGCGAATATGAAGAAGCTGGATACTCTGGAGGAATTACACGCTTTCTTCGCCGAGGACGCTCCTGGTGGCTTTGCCCTGATGCACTGGGCTGGCACGATGGAAGAGGAAGAAAAACTAGCCAAGGAGAACAAAATCACCATCCGCTGCATTCCGAATGGCGATGCCTACGCGGAGGAAGGAAAATGCTTCCTCACCGGTCGCCCAAGCCATCGACGCGTGGTGTTCGCTCGAAGCTATTGAGCTCAAGCTGACATTTTCGTCACGCAAGCTGCTTGGAAAGCGCTCAGCAGCCTTGTTTTCTAGGTTGATGCGCATCTTGGTCGTCACAGACACTTATCCACCGGACATCAACGGTGTCGCGAAGTCGCTGCAAACGCTTAGTGAAGGCTTGGCAAAGCGTGGTCATGCCGTGGAAGTGGTCACCACACTGGAGGCATTCGGACAGGAGCTAGGATTGCCTCGGCACGTGATGTCTTCGATGCCCTTGCCAGGTTATGAAACCCTGCGCATGGGCTTTGCCTCCAGGCGCGAGATGGGAATTCTTTTGGACTCGTTTCGACCGGAGGTGCTCTACGTAGCCACAGAAACCCCACTGGGTATCGCAGCCATCCGCGCGGCTGCCAAACGTCACCTGCCGGTGGTGAGTGGCTTTCATACGAATTTTCAGTCGTACTTAGAAGACTATCACTTTCCCGGCATGGAGACTGTAGCCTCAAGCATTCTGCGCAGCATCCACAACGCCACGGCTCGCACTCTCACACCTTCACAAGAAACGGCGTCCATGCTGACCCAGTGGGGCATCCGAAATGTCGGCGTTCTGGGACGCGGCGTGGACACCGATCTGTTCAACCCCAAACGCCGCAACCCAGAGCTACGTCGCTCATGGGGTGCTGATGCAGCGACACCCGTGGCGATCTGTGTGGGCCGCATCGCTGCGGAGAAAAACCTGCAACTAGCCATTCGGGCCTTCGAAGCACTGCGAAACCACGAACCCCGCGCACGCTTGGTATTGGTAGGCGATGGCCCGCGTTTGGAGACGATGCGCCGTGAGCATCCGAAAGCCATCTATGCCGGCACACGTGCTGGGACGGACTTGGCCGAGCACTATGCAAGCGCGGATGTGTTTCTCTTCCCTAGCATCACCGAGACTTTTGGCAATGTGGTGCTGGAGGCGATGGCGAGCGGTCTCGGCGTGCTGGCTTTTGATTACGCCGCTGCCCGCCTTTTGATAAACGATGGTGAAAGCGGTTGGCTGGTGCCGTTTGGCGATGAAGATGCCTTCGTGAACCGCACTCAAGCCATCGCTACTCAGTGGAAAGACACCACGCTGCGTCAGGTCGCCCGTAACTCAGCATGCCATCACGGCTGGAGCCGAGTCATCGAACAGTTTGAACACGAATTGGCCATGGCAAGCCCCACCCCTGCATGAGCGACCTCGATCCCATCCGCGAAAAAACGAAGCTCCGAGTGCAAACGGTGATCGTTTCCGATGTGCATCTGGGCATGAAGGACAGCAAGGCTCTCCAAGCGGCCCATTTTCTGCGTCACACCACTTGTGAGAAGCTCATCTTGAATGGCGACATCATCGATGCGTGGCACCTTCAGCGTCTCGGCGGCTGGAACCAAGGTCACACCGGCTTCATCCGCACCGTTCTGCGGAAAATGGAGAAGGAAAATACAAACGTGATCTACGTCCGCGGCAATCATGACGACATCCTCGAACGCTTCATCCCCATCCAGCTCGACAATCTGAGCATTGTTGAGGAACATCTGCACCCCACCCCACGTGGTGACTACCTTGTGGTGCATGGTGATGGCTTCGACGCGGTGACCACGAACCACGCATGGTTGGCCAAGCTCGGTGGCTATGGCTACAACGCACTGCTACGATTCAACCGTGTGATTGATTGGATGCGTAAACTCTTCGGCAAAGAGCCTTTCTCCCTGGCCAAATGGGCCAAGGCCAAAGTGAAGGCTTCAGTGAGCCCCATGCACCGCTGGGAAGAACAGGTCGTTGAACTCGCCCGCTGGCGGCAATGTGCGGGCCTGATCTGTGGCCACATCCATACCCCCACGGACAAGATGCTCGGTGAAATCCACTATTTGAACTCAGGCGACTGGGTCGAGTCGATGACAGCCATCATCGAGCATTTCGACGGAAATTTTGAGGTAATCAACTATGAGGAATTTTGCCGCCGAACACACCGCGAACCTAAGGAAGCCCTACAAACAGAACTACCCTGATTCACACCGCGATTGGGGCCTTGATCACCGGATGAGGATCGTAGCCTTCCAGCGTAAAATCCTCAAACTTGAAGTCATCGAGATGCCTTACTTCGGGATTGATCTTCATCAGCGGCAGCGGACGCGGCATGCGTGAGAGCTGCTCGCGGGCTTGGTCGATATGGTTGGAGTAAAGATGCAAGTCACCAAAGGTGTGAACGAACTCACCGGGCTTCAGATCACACACCTGCGCCACCATCATCGTGAGCAGCGCATAACTGGCGATATTGAATGGAACGCCAAGAAAAAGATCCGCACTGCGCTGGTAGAGCTGGCAGCTCAGGTGGCCTTGATCGACAAAGAATTGAAACAGGCAGTGGCAAGGCGGTAGCGCCATCTCACCAATGCGACCGACATTCCACGCACTCACAATGTGTCGGCGGCTGTAAGGATTCTTTTTCAGTGACTCGACCACATCGGCGATCTGATCATGCGGGGTGGCATCGTCCACGCCCTGCCAGCGCCTCCACTGAGCTCCATACACAGGCCCGAGGTCGCCCTTCTCATCCGCCCACTCGTCCCAGATGGTCACTTTATTGTCCTGAAGGTATTTCACATTGGTATCACCTTTGATGAACCATAGCAGCTCGTGGATGATCGAACGCAGATGCAGTTTCTTGGTGGTCACCAACGGAAAATGCGTGCGCAGATCATAGCGGCTCTGCTCACCAAAAATGGAATAGGCGCCCGTGCCCGTGCGATCCTCACGGTAAGAGCCTTGTTCGAGCACCTTGCGCAGCAGTCGGTGGTATTCTTCCATTCCGTTGTCATAGCGGTTGCGGGTGCCATTTCAAACAGCAAAGATCGTTTCATGAACGAGAGTGAAGATGGTCTAAACGCCCGAATGCGGAGCCTCCGCATCCGTGAGGAGGACTTGGAAGAGTCCTTCATCCGCGGAACCGGAGCCGGAGGGCAAAAAATCAACAAGACCAGCTCCACCGTGGTGCTGCGCCATATACCCAGCGGCATCGAGATACGCTGCCAGCGCGAACGCTCTCAATCACAAAACCGTCTCATCGCCCGGATGGAGCTCTGCGCCCGCTTCGAAGCCCAACGCGCCGCCGACAGGCTGAAGGCACAAAACGCCAAGGAAAAAAACCGCCGCCAGAACCGCCCACGCCCCCATTCTCTGAAGAAAAAACTCGTCAAATCGAAACGCCACCGCGCCGGCATCAAACAGAATCGCGGACGCCCTCCACGGGATGATTGAGCAAACCCCTTGCACCCCCGCATTTTCACCTTAACTGCCCCTCCGACTCTCTCCCCGCCCATGCCCATCGCCCGCGCCCTGCTCTCTGTTTCAGACAAAACCGGTCTTGTTGACTTCGCCAAAGGTCTCGCCGCCCTCCATGTGGAATTGCTTTCTACCGGCGGCACCGCGAAGCACCTTAAAGACGCTGGATTGACGGTGATCGACGTGTCGGACTACACGGGCTTCCCAGAGATGTTTGACGGTCGCGTTAAAACTCTCCACCCCAAGGTTCACGGCGGCCTGCTTCAGCGACGTGACAACGACGAAGACAAACGCAACGCCAAAAAACACAGCATTCCCCTTATCGATCTCGTTGTCGTGAACCTCTATCCCTTTGAGCAAACCATTGCGAAGAAGGATGTGACCCTCGAGGAGGCCATCGAGAATATCGACATCGGAGGCCCATCCATGCTCCGCAGTGCCGCTAAGAATCACCGTTGGGTGACTGTCGTCACCGATCCAGCGGATTACACCGTGGTGCTAAACGAGATGAAGGAAAACGAAGGTGAAACCAGTCTCGCGACCCGCGAACGTCTAGCCTGCAAGGTCTTCCAGCGCACCGGTGCCTATGACACGGCGATCGCTGCCTACCTGAACAAGGAGCAGAGCACGCACAAGACCTTTAGCCTCTCCCTGCCTCTCTACGCAGAACTACGGTATGGAGACAATCCGCACCAAAAAACGTCTCTGTATGGCAACTTCGGTGACTACTTCGTGAAGCTACACGGCAAAGACCTCAGCTACACCAACGTCCTCGACATCCAAGCTGCAGCGGAAATAGCTCTCGAATTCCGCCGTCCCACCGTCGCCATCTTGAAGCACACAAACCCCTGTGGTGTCGGCTGTGCCGACGAAGACCTGCGCGAGGCTTGGCAGAAGGCCTTTGAAACCGATAAGCAAGCTCCATTCGGAGGCGTCATCGTCGTGAACCGCAGCATGACACTTGGCCTCGCCCGCATCATCTCGGAGATTTTCACCGATGTGATCATCGCACCCGATTTTGATGCCGACGCACGCGCCTTGCTTCAAAAGAAAAAGAATCTACGTCTCATTCAAATGCTACCTGGGGTCACCGAGGCACTGGCTGAGCCGATCATTCGCTCTGCTCCCGGTGGTGTGATGGTCATGGACAGCGATCCTCGTGCTCTCGGATTGGACGATCTCGAGAACAAGGTCAAAACAATCCGCCCTCCCACACGAGACGAACTTGAGGCGATGCGCTTCGGTTGGCGTGTGGTCAAGCACGTGAAATCCAACGCCATCGTGTTTGCCACCCACGATCGCACACTCGCCATCGGCGCAGGTCAGATGAGCCGCGTGGATTCCTGCCGCATCGCCGTATGGAAGGCACAGGAAGCTGGCCTTAGCCTCAAAGGCAGCGTCGTGGCATCCGATGCCATGTTCCCCTTCCCTGATGGTCTGATGGCTGCCGCCGATGCGGGTGCCACCGCTGCCATCCAACCCGGCGGCTCCGTCAAAGATGCCGATGTCATCGCTGCAGCAGACGAACGGAAGATGGCCATGGTCTTTACCGGCTACCGCCACTTCCTGCATTGATCTTGGAGGAACGGATCTAACACTCAACCCAAGGGTTGTTTGCCACACACTGTCCCGCCCAAGCAATTGCCGTTGGAAGCGCAGCTGAAAAGCGACGCGTAAACGAGTTCGACTCGCTTACAGATCGCTACTTTTCATCTACTGGCACCCCATACGAAACGTTTAAGGGGATGAACGGGCGGCGGTAAGCGAATGAAATGAGAAGCATCTCACACAGTCGTGAACACACAGGCCACCTGCTTCACAGATCATTCACTGGCAGCCACTTTCGCTGTGCCCAGCTCTGAAGGCCAAGTTCGGCAAGTTGCACCCCTTTGGCACCTTCGCGCAACGTCCATGGGAACGGCGTATCGAGCACCACATGGCGCAGGAAGTCTTCCCACTGGATTTTGAAGGCGTTGTCATAGGTTGTGGCATCAGGAACCTTCTGCCAGCCTTCGAAGAAGTTGATCGGTTGCTGGATGTCCGGGTTCCAGATCGGGCGCGGTGTGATGCCTGCACTTTGCACCCAGCAGTCTCGCAAACCGACGATCGCGCTGCCGTGCGTGCCATCAACCTGCATCGTGAGCAGGTCATCGCGACGCACGCGCACGGTCCAGGAGCTGTTGAACTGGCAGATCACGCCACCTTCGCATTCAAAGGTCGCATAGCAGGCATCGTCGCTGGTGCAGTCATAAGTTTTGCCGCGTTCATCCATGCGTTGCGGGATGTGCGTGGCCCCCATGCAGCTAACCGCCTTCACTTTACCAAAGAGATTATCAATCACATAACGCCAGTGACAGAGCATATCGACGATGATGCCACCGCCGTCTTCCTTGCGGTAGTTCCACGATGGACGCTGCGCTGGCTGATCCGCATCCATGCCGGTGAAGACCCAGTAGCCGAACTCGCCACGCACGCTGAGGATGCGACCGAAGAAGCCCTGGTCCTTCAGTAGCTTGAATTTGCGGATGCCGCTCAGCCATAGCTTGTCCTGCACCACACCGTTTTTGACGCCTGCATCTTCGCAGAGTTTGGCAAGACGCAGCGCCTCGGAAGTCTCTACCGCAGTCGGTTTCTCGCAATAGATGGCTTTCTTCGCCTTCACGGCCTTCTCGATGAAACCCGCGCGTTGCAGTGTGCCGCTGGCGTCGAAAAAGATCTCGTCATCCGCATTCGCGAGCGCCGCATCGACATCTGTGGTGAAGCGCGTCAAACCCGTGCGTGCCGCGAGGTCCGCTAGCTTGTCGTGATTGCGTCCCGTGAGGATGGGATCGGGCATGATGACAAGGTCGTCGCCCACTTTGACTCCCCCCTGATCGCGGATCGCCTTGATGGAGCGGATAAGATGCTGATTGGTTCCCATGCGTCCGGTGACGCCGTTCATGATGATGCCGATTCTGCGTGTTTTCATAGGAGGTGTGGAGTTAGAGATTTCAGGAGGCGAGTTCGTTGAGGTAGCGTTCGAGATTCGTGTAGCCATTTTTTAGCGTGGCATTGCCATCGGTGGGATCGTTCGCATCGAGGCTATGCATTTTCTCCCAGGCGTCGGGCATGCCATCGCGATCTGAATCAGCCGCCGCGGTGCCAGATTCGAGCTGGGGCCAGCCGCCGACTTCTTTTTGGCTATCAATTCGGCGATGCGTGCGACTCTTCACACCGGTGATCACGCGTTGATCAGCCTCATCGCGCACCTTGCTGGCTCCGGCTTTTGCCAAAACAAGCTCGTAGGCCGCTTCCGCGCTCTGTGTGGCTGGTCGCTCGCTCACTGGCACAACTTCGGCTACCCTCGCAAATTTCTCCTTCGTGACCTCGCCGATGTATTTGCCGCCGCGCACGCCCCATTGGAAGGCGGCGTAGTTGTCCGCGTTCCACTCGGGCTTCCATTCAAAGACATTGCCGTTGAGGAAGCCGGTCGTCACGTTCTGCACCTCGGCTTTTGGCGCGATGGGGAAGAAGTCGCGCTTGAAGTCGGTGTTCGGTCCCGGACGCCAGTAGTTGGCGACAAGATTGAAGCGGCCGGTGGCGAGGTTGCATGCGCCTTCCCAGTTGTAGATCACGTTGTTGCGGAAATCGAAGATCGAGCTCGCGTCGCTCTCCGGCGGTGGATAGCCGCCGAGCGTCGGATGGCGGTCGCGACTGCTGAAGAGCAGGTTGTGATGGATGCTGATGTTGCCCTTGATCTTGCGGAAGGACATCAGCATCGCATGCGGCTGCTTTTTGTGATGCGTGCTGTCATTCAGCGCCTCGCCGAAAAGGCACCACTGCATCGTGAAACGATCCGCCGCATACACATCCATGATGCCGTCGATGCCCCAGGTGGCCGTCACATGATCGAGGATCACATCCGTGCAGCCGTTTTTCTCCGGTCCGAAGCCGATCACATCCTCCGAAGTCTTCGTTTCATCCCCAAGACGAAAGCGCATGAAGCGCACGACCACATCCGAGCACTTGTTGAACTGAACGCCATGATCCCGCACGGTGATACCGCCTCCCGGAGCCGTTTGTCCGGCCAAAGTGAGGCCTTTCACGCCCTCGACTCGCAGTTCCTTCTCCAGCACGATCGTGCCGCCAACATCAAACACCACCGTGCGCGGCACCTCGACCTTCTTCGTCTTGATCGCATCCCGCAGACTACCCGAACCGCTGTCGTTGAGATTCGTCACATGATAAACATCCCCGCCACGCCCCCCCTTGGCGAAACGACCGTAGCCTTCCGCACCCGGAAAGGCGATCAGCGGCTCAGCGGCATGCACCGCTGTGAAATGAATAACAAGTAGAGCAAAGCTGTGTTTCATGCGTAAATCCTTGCGTAGCTGGAGGCGATTTGATCGAGAAACTCGCCTTGATCGCCGCTCCACCATTTGTGGGAGAAGATTTCGACCTCGCGATGGCCGGTGAAGCCGGTGGCGTCCACCCAATCGCTAATTTCGCGGATGTTGATGCAGCCTTCGCCCATCAGGCCGCGGTCGTTGAGGAGATCGGTGGTCGGTGTTTTCCAATCACAGATATGGAAGGCATGCAGGCGTCCGGTTTGGCCGGCGAGATCAATCTGCGACTTCAACTCCGGATCCCACCAGACGTGATACACATCCACCGCGATACCGACGGACTTCGACGAGCCCAGCGCATCACAAATCTCATGCGCCTGACGCATCGTGTTAACCGCGCTGCGGTCATCTGCATACATCGGATGTAGCGGCTCGATGGCGAGCTTCACGCCCGCCGCCTCCGCCGCTGGTAGACAAGCCGCGATGCCGTCGGTGATCTGTTGGCGCGATTCGACCAACGATTGCCCTGGAACGGCTCCGCAGACCAAAACAATGAGTGGAGCGCCAATCGCGTGCGCCTGCTCGATCGCGAGGAAGTTGTCGTCGATCGACTTTTGCCGATCTGCGGCTGATTTGGCCGGGAAAAAGCCCCCGCGGCACAAACTGACCACGTCCATGCCCGAATCAGCCGTCTGGCGCTTCACCGCGTTCAAATCACGGCCTTCAAGCGCCTGACGCCAGAGGGTGATGCCGCTCACACCGTACTTCGGAAATTCAGCGAGGCATTGCTCAAAGCTCAAAGGCTTTGTAGTGACGGTGTGGACGCAAAGTCGGTTCATTGTCAAAGTGATGAACCCTTTACATGATAGAAAAAAGATTACTTTTCGATGAATGTGATTGATAAAAGCAATCAAATCCAAACCAGACAGGTCATCCGCACAACCCATGCAGCTCAATCTCTCCTTCCCTGACGAAAGCTCCCCTCCTCCTCCAGCGTAAGAATCACAGTTTTTTTCAAACTACACCATGCCGAAATCCCGACTCATCCCGCTGACCTGCGCGGCTCTCGCCACCTCTTTCGTCCATGCCCAGCAGGGCGGCGAAAAAATCACGTACAACGACCACATCCGCCCACTGCTTGAGAACAAATGTTTTTCCTGCCACAACCCGGATAAGAAAAAAGGAGATCTCGACCTGACGAGTTTTGCTGGCGTCATGACTGGAGGCGGAGGAGGTGCCGTTGTCGATCCTGGCAATGTCGAGGGCAGCCGTATTTGGACGACCTGCGTTAAGAAAGAGGAGCCCTTCATGCCGCCAGAAGGCGCACCGCTTTCACCGAAGGACTGCGACCTGCTCGCGGCTTGGGTAAAAGGCGGCGTGCTGGAGACCAAATCTTCCATTGCCAAGAAATCCGCCAAGCCAAAAGTGGATATGGCCGTCGCTGTCACCAGCGGCAAACCGCAAGGCCCCATTGCCAAGCCGGAACACGTGCTCCTTGAGCCTGTGGTCGTCACGCCGCGCACCACCGCTCTTACCGCGATGGCTTACAGCCCATGGACATCCCTGTTCGCTGTCGCCGCACCGAAGCAGGTCTTGCTTTATGATACGGACTCCCGCCAACTTGTCGGCATCTTTCCCTACACGGAGGGTTACGCCCGCACGCTGCAGTTCAGCGGCAATGGCTCGCTGCTTGTCATGGGCGGCGGGCGTGCCGGGAAAAACGGCCATGCCATTGTGTGGGACGTGAAGACGGGGAAACGAATCACTGAGGTGGGCAAAGAATTCGACCAAGTGCAGGCTGCAGACATCTCGCCGGATCACAAGATGGTAGCCCTCGGTAGTCCGTCGAAGAAGGTGAAGTGCTACGACACCTCAACCGGTGAGGAATTGTATGTCATCAACAAGCATACCGAATGGATCCTCGGCACGAAATTCAGCCCCGATGGCGTGCTGCTCGCCACCACCGACCGCAATGGCAACGTGATGGTCTGGGAGGCTGCGAATGGCGGTGAATTTTATATTCTCGGACAGCACAAGGCCGCTGCTAATGACATTGCCTGGCGCGCTGATTCCAACCTGCTCGCCTCCTGCTCTGTGGATGGCACCATCATTGTGTGGGAAATGAACGAAGGCAAAAAAGTCAAGGACTGGGCAGCTCACAGTGGCGGCGTGCAGAGCGTATCCTTCACACCCGACGGCAAGATCGTCTCCTGCGGCAATGACGGCCTCGTCCGTGCATGGGACATCAACGGCAACAAACTCGCCGAGGCTCCAAGCCAAGGCGACCTCGTCACAAAAGTCGTCGCCTCGTTTGATTCGAAGAGCGCCATCTCCGCCAACTGGCGCGGCGAGATCATCCAGTGGAGCTTCATCGACAAGAGCCTAGTCGAAACCGCTCGTTATGTCAGCAACCCATCCCCCATCGCGCAGCGCATCGTACAGGCTGAGCAACGCATGGCCGAGCTCAATGGTAAGATCCCTACACTCCAGCAGAACGTGAAAAACGCCGAGGTGGACGCGAAGAAGCGTGAGGAAAACCTTGCCAAGGTCCGCGCCGAAGTCGCCGAAACGGATCGTCGCAGCAAAGCCTACCCTGGTGAGATCGCCAACGACGAGAAAGCCCTCGCCGCCGCTAGGGCAGCGCTCACCCAAGCTCAAGCCGACCACAAAGCCCGTGTCGAGGCTATCAAGCAGCACGCAGACAAGTCGGCAAAACTTGCCGCACTCACCAAAGACCAAGCAGCTATTGCAACAGAGGCAGCAAAGCTTACAGCGGCAGACAAAACCGTGGTCGATGTAAACACCGCCCTCGAAGCCGCCAAGAAAGATCCCGCCCAGCAGCCCAAGGTGAAGGAGCTTGAAGTCAAACTCGCCGCCGCTAAGGCCGAGCAGCAAAAACTTGCGCCTTTGAAAGCGAAGTCTGAGCAACTCACTGCCGCTGTGAACAAAGCCAAGGCCGAACTCGGTGCTGCTCCGGCTCCTGTGGCGGATCTCGACAAGCTCATCGCAGAAACCAATGCGAAAATCAAAATGCTCGCCGACACCGTTGCTGCGAAGAAAGCCGAACTGCCGAAACTGCCCGCTCTCGTCAAAGCCGGACCGGACCGCATCAAGAATGCTGAGTCCGATGTTCTCACCGGCAAGAACAACCTCGCTGCCGCCCAGCTCGCCGCCCAATCGGCCAGCGATGAGGTTGCCGTTCTGCAGAAAGTGCCCACCGCGCTCAAAGCCGCACAGTTCAATACCACCGTGCTCGCCGAGAAGGAAAAGCTCGCGAAGCTCGAAACCGACTTCACCGACTTCACCGAGGCCAAGAAGGATGCTGAGGCTGCCAAAACCGCCGCTGCGAAGCGCATTGAAGACAGCAAGAAGGCCATCGCCGACTCCACCGCGGCCCAGCCCGGCCTCGAAGCTGCTTTGAAGAAAGTGCAGGGCGAGCAGACTGCGCTCGAAACTTCCATCAAGCCCACCCGCGATGCCGACGCCGCGGCTGCTGCGAAGGTCAACGAGCAGAAGACCCTCATCAAAACCAAGGAAGCCGAACTCGCCGCTGCGGCTAAAACCAAGGACGAAGGCATCGCCGCCGCCAAGAAAGCCACGGAAGACATCGCCAAACTCATCGAGGCCAAAAAGAAGAGCCTCGCCGAAGTGAACGCGAAACTCGCCGCGCCTGAAAAAGCCGTAAAGGGCAAGCAGGATGCCGTCGCCGCCAAGGATGGTGCTCTCGCCGCCGCGAAGAAGGCTCACGCCGATGCCACCGCCGCTGCTCCGGCCAAGGACAAGGCCGCGAAGGACGCCGTGGCCGCCGTGGCTACCGCTGAGAAAAACCTCGCCGATACCCGTGCGAAGCAAAAACCGACTCAAGATGGCCTCAATGCCGCGAAGGCCGAAAAAACGCCCGATGCCGCCAAAGTCGCCGCGGCTGAAAAAGCCGTCACCGACCTTCAAAGTGCCGTCAAAGCTGCTGAAGGCGATGTGAACGCCAAAAAGGCCGCTCGCGACGCCGCCAACAAAGCGAACAACGAAGCCATCGCTGCCGTGAACAAAGCCGCTGGAGCCGTCAAAGCAGCCGAGCAGCAGCTCACCCAAGCCAAGAACGAACTCGCCGCTGCTGAGAAGGCCGCCGCGCCGACTCGTGGTCAACGCGACAGCATTCAAAAGGAGATCGACGCCCAGTCGAAGGCTCTCGCCGAGAAGCAGGCTGCTCCCGCGAACATCGAAAAAGACTACGTCGCCAAGATCGCCCCGATCAACGCCGCCCTCGCCGCCGCGAAAGCCGCCCTGCCTCCGCTTGAGCAAGCTTACGCTGCTGCTCACGGCAAGCTTGAAGCCGAGCAGAAAGTCCTCGATGCCAAGAAAGCCGAGGTCGCCAAGGCCAACGGAGACTTCGAAGGTGCCAAAAAGAAGAAAACCGATGCCGAAGCCGCCATCGCTGCCGCCACGAAGGAAATCCCCGAGAAGGACAAGATCATCGCCGAAGCCAGCGCCGAACTCGCCAAGCTCCAACCCCAGCTCGAACCGCAACGCGCTAAGGTGAAACAAATGGCGGATCAATACTTCGCGATGCTGCCGAAGTAAGTTCCAGCATATTCCTAGTTGGCCCAGAGCAAGCTTTCAGTCATGATGAAGCGAAAAAGCTTCGTCTTCACATGGCTGATCAAGCCCGCATCTCCAATCTAGACGCCATCGACGCCTTCCGTTCGGCTTTGATTGTCTTCATTTCGAAGACACGTCAATCCCTCGACCAAGCTCAGGATGCAGTCAAAAAGAACCGCGGCTGGCTGCAAACCGAGCAGCCTCAGCATTGGATGGCGCAGATCAAGCAGCGCCAAAAAAAGCTCGATCAGGCCCAAGCAGAGCTAATGAGCGCCCGCATGTCAGAATTCGTGGACAGCCCCACGGTGCAGCAGATGGCCGTGCGCAAATGCCGATATGCTTTGGAAGAAGCCCAACAGAAGCTCGCACGCACCCAAGCTTGGGCACGGGACTTTGACCGTGTGGTTGATCCGCTCGCCAAAAAACTCGACAGCCTCCGCGACTACCTCGAAAACGATTTAGCGCATGCTGTGACCCACCTAACCGAAATTCAAAAGATTCTCACGACATATGCCGAGACCTCTGGGCCTACTCCAGCACCATCTGAATCATGAATCTGACTCAAAATGCCCGTGACCTCTCCGAACGCTGGCACGCAACCAAGCTTCATTGGAGAGATGCGAAAGCGCTGGATTTTGAAAAACAGTATTTGGACCCCTTGCCCGCCATGGTCAGCAAAGCCAGTATCATGATGAACGAACTCGAAACTCTGATTAAAAAGATCCGCAAAGATTGTGAGCAGACCTACTGACCTCCGCGCTTCGCGCATTCTTTTCCTTTTCAACACGCTGCGCGATGCCGTCGCAAGCTTTTCGCAGCGTGCCGAGCACATCAGCCGTGATATCCGGGCCAAGCGCTACACCACCGAGCAAGCCCATCTACAGAAAGTCGAGTCACTAAATAAAGAGGCTGCCACTGTTGCTGCCAGCATAGCGGGCCAGTGGGAAGAGCAGAAAGATCTTTTCCGGGAACGACACCAAGCACGTGCGGATTTTTTCCAGCGCTATCAGCACCGCATCGAGCGCGACCTACCCGCCATGATGCAAAAAGAACGTGAAACATGGCTCGGCAAACAGCAGGTGCGACGCATTCACGCACAGACCCAGCTCAGAAGGCACCTCGCGGAGATCAATCAAGCCGCGGCACCGCTTCTCGAACGTCTCACCGCCGCCAAAGATCGACTGCTGGAGGTTTTGAAAGCCACTGGAGGCCGCCTAACACGCCAGGGAGAGCCCTCTCCCAAGATCACCTCGCTCGCGAAAATGGCTGCGAGGGTCGAGAGCATCGAGTCGCAGGCCGCTGGCTATGAGGAGCAGCTTGCGACCAAGGGCGGAGGCTTGTTGAAGATGTTCAGCAGGCCCGCTGTCGATCTCCAGCAGCTCAGCGCCTCGGTTCAGGACTATGAAACGGCTGCCGCCGAGTTGAACGCGTCGATCGATGCCGCCTCCGCCCAGGCGCAGGCCGAGCACGACGCCCTCGATGCGCAGATCTCCGCGGAATGGAACCGCGCCGACGAGATCGCCCAGAAGTTCAGAGCGGCGATGCAGAAGCGTCTCGCCACGCAGATCCCGCGATGCCTTCAACGCAACGAGCGTCTGCAACAGCGAAACTTGCAATTTCTCGACGATCAAAAAGCCCAACACCTCCGGCAGGCCGAGGCACCCTTCATTGACCGCCGCAACCAGCTCGAATCCCGTTTCCAGCTCGACATGGCGGCCTTTGATGCCAATGCCAAAAAACGCTGGACCGACCTCGAAACCGAGTGGCAGGCCAAAATCCCCGATTTGCTCGCTCAAATCGACGAAGCCGCCCAAATTACCGCCACGCCGTGGAGCACCGATTACACCGCGCTGACGACTTTCCCCCCGCACAGCCGTTTTGCGGAGCTGAAGCTCGATTTGAGCAAGGAAGCCGCGATTTTCACCAAGGACACGCCGCTGAGTCTCGCATGCCACGAGCACGTCTCGCTGCCGCTGGCGCTCACCTTCCCTCAAGAGGCCTCGCTGCTCATCGAAACGGATGACGACGGCGGCAAGTGGGTGCCGGAGGTGATGAACAGCATCATCTTCCGCATCTTAAAGACCGCACCTCCAGGCAAGGCGCACTTCACGATCATCGACGCCGTCGGCCTCGGGCAAAATTTTGCCGGTTTAATGCATCTCGCCGATTACGAGCCCGCGCTCATCAATCGCCGTATCTGGACACAGCGCGATCACATCGAGGAACGCCTTCAAGAGCTCAACGAGCACGTCGAGAAGGTCATCCAGATGTACTTGCGGAATGAATACGCGACGATCACCGAGTACAACGAGCAAGCCGGTAGCGTGGCGGAGAAATACCACTTTCTCGTCATCGCCGGACTGCCCGCGGGCTTCAGCGAGAGCGCGATGGCTCGTTTAAAGAGCATCCTCGCCAGCGGACCGCGCTGCGGCGTGTTCACGCTCGTGCATTGGGATCGCCGGCAAAATCTGCCGGAAGGCCTCAGCGCGGAGGACTTGCGCAAATTCACCGTGCGTCTCGTGCGCGAAAAGGGCGCGGTGAGCTTTGGCGGCATTTCCACGCTTCAACTCGATCCGTTTGTCAGCGATGAGATCGCGGCGGACCTCGCGCATCAGATCGGGCAGGCCAGCATCGACTCGAATCGCGTGCAGGTGCCGTTTTCCGTCGTCGCACCGAAGGAGATGTGGAGCGAAAGCACCACGAACGAGCTGCGCATCGCCATCGGCCGCACGGGAGCCACGAAACTGCAATACCTCGCTCTGGGCAAGGGCACCAAGCAGCACGCGCTGCTTGCGGGCAAGACTGGTTCCGGCAAATCGACGCTGCTGCACATCATCATCACAAACCTCGCGCTCACCTGCAACCCGAACGAAGTCGAGTTTTACCTCATCGACTTCAAAAAAGGCGTCGAATTCAAGTGCTACGCCGATGCGAAGCTGCCGCACGCCAGGGTCATCGCCATCGAGAGCGATCGCGAGTTCGCGCTGAGCGTTTTGCAACGCATCGACGAGGAATTGAAACGCCGCGGTGAGCTATATCGTAAGCTCGGCGCTCAAGATTTGGCCGGTTACAAACGTGCCGGTGGCGCGGAGCCAATGCCCCGCACGATGCTCATCATCGACGAGTTCCAGGAATTCTTCGTCGAGGACGATTCGGTGGCTCAAGGCGCTGCGTTGCTGCTCGACCGCATCGTGCGTCAGGGCCGTGCGTTTGGCATCCATGTCTTGCTGGGCTCGCAAACGCTCGGTGGTGCCTACACGCTGGCGCGCACCACTTTGGGCCAGATGGTCATTCGCATTGCCTTGCAGTGCAACGAATCCGACGCCGCGCTGATCATGGATGAAGGCAATGTGGCCGCGCGATTGCTCTCACGGCCCGGCGAAGGCATCTACAACGACGCCGCGGGCGCTTTGGAGGGCAATTCACCTTTCCAGGTCGTCTGGCTCACAGACGAAGAACGCGATGAAAATCTCACCAGGGTGTCAAAAATCAGCATCGAACGTGGATTCGACCCACAACGTCCCATCATCTTCGAAGGTAACATGCCCGCCGATGTGCGCGACAATCCGCTCTTAGTCGCTGCGCTCAAAAATTCTCCTGTAAAGGCACCCACCGATCCACGCGTGTGGCTGGGATTGCCAAACGCGATCAAAGGCCCAACCGATGCGTTGTTCCCGCGTCAGAGCGGACGACACCTGCTGCTCGTTGGCCAGAACGACGAAGCCATCGCCGCGATCCTCGGTCTCGCCATCATCGGACTCGCCGCGCAGCATCCGCGCGACAAAGCACCGATTTTTTACCTCATCCACGGTACCCTCATCGAAACACCGGAGTTCGACTTCCTCGAAGCAGCCGCCGCCAAAGGCCATGCGAAGATCACGCAGGGTCACGAAGCGGCTGATTTCATCAGCGAAGTTCATCATGAAATGAAGCGCCGTAGCGATGAAGGTAGCGCAGCTGATCCGCCCATTTTCCTGCTCATACACGGCCTGCAAAAATTCCGCAAACTGCGCTACGAGGAAGATTTTTCCTTCGGAGGCGACGATTTACCGAAGCCCGGCAGCCAACTTAACGAAATCATCAGTGAAGGCCCGTCGCTCGGCATCCATCTTATCATCAGCCTCGACACATTGAACAATATCCAGCGCTGCCTCAGCCGCAAGGCGCTGAGCGAACTTGGGATGCGTGTGCTTTTCCAAATGAGTGTCAATGACTCAGCGAGCCTGATCGACTCCCCCAAGGCAGGTTCGCTCGGCCTGAACCGTGCCCTTTTTTACTCCGAGCACGAATCCCGCATGGAGGTCTTCCGGCCTTTTGCGCTGCCGAGTGCGGATTGGATGGCTGAAGTCTGACTTGTCGGATCGCACCAGCTTGCCAAAAAGAGCGCTCCATGCCAGCCACCGCCGCCCGTCTTTCCCATTTCACTGAATCGGTCATCCGCGCCATGACGCGGTTATCGAACCAGCATGGTGCAATCAACCTTTCTCAAGGCTTCCCCGACTTTGATCCGCCAGAGGAAATTCTCGCTGCACTGGAACGTGCTACACGCGGCCCATTTCACCAATATGCAGTAACATGGGGTGCACCACGCTTCCGACAAGCGTTGGCGGCGAAGATTACTCGCTTCTCAGGTGCGCTGATCGATCCAGATCAAAACCTCGTCGTCACCTGCGGCAGCACGGAGGCCATGATGTGCGCGATGATGACATGCTGTGATCCCGGCGACAAAGTCATCGTTTTCTCACCTTTCTACGAGAACTACGCCGCAGATGCCATCCTAAGCGGAGCACAGCCCATTTATGTGCCGCTGCACCCCCCTCAATTTGCTTTTGATCCCGATGAGCTCTCACGCGCCTTCCAGCAGGGCGCGAAGGCGATCATCGTGTGCAATCCTTCTAATCCGACAGGGAAGGTTTTTACCTGCGAGGAACTCCAGACCATCCTCAACCTCGCGGAGAAGCACGACGCCTTTGTGATCACAGACGAGCCCTACGAGCACATCGTGTATGAGCCTCGCCAGCATATTCACATGTACTCACTTCCGGGAGCATCGGAACGTGTGATCGTCTGCAACTCACTTTCGAAGACTTACTCGATCACCGGATGGCGTCTAGGCTATATCCAAGCCGCGCCGCACATCATCGCGCAGGCACGCAAAGTGCATGATTTCCTCACGGTAGGAGCCGCCGCGCCTTTGCAGGAAGCCGCCATCGCCGGTCTCGAACTCCCCGACAGCTACTACGCGGGCCTTCGTGCTAGCTACACGGCCAAGCGTGATGTCTTCCTCGACCACCTCCGTCGCACCGGCCTACCCTTCACTGAGCCTCAAGGTGCTTACTATGTGCTGCTGGACATCTCATCGCTGGGCTTCGCCACCGACACGGAGGCGGCAGAATGGTTCGTGAAGCAAATTGGTGTCGCTGGCGTGCCTGGAAGCAGCTTTTTCCGCGAACCGGAGCATCGCTTCATCCGATTCCACTTTGCCAAAAAAGAGGACACCCTCCACGCAGCAGGCGAAAAGCTCGCCGCGGTGGCCAAACGCTGAGGCAGGATAAGACATAAAAATGACTCAATCCCCGGTCTCTAAGGCCGTACTATCTCCGACCATGCTACGTCACCTGATTTTGCTCCTCGCCCTCCCGGCCGCCGCCGCGGAGAAGATCCAGTTCAACCGCGATGTGCGCCCGATTCTTTCGGACAAGTGCTTTCACTGCCATGGAACGGATGCCAGCCATCGCAAAGGCGAGCTGCGGCTGGATCTTCGCGAAGAGGCCATGAAGCCTGCGAAATCTGGAGAGATCGCGCTAGTGCCGGGCAGTCCGGAAAAAAGTGAACTCATCGCTCGCGTGATACTGGATCAATCCCACGATGATGTCATGCCACCGGAGAAAAGTGGTAAACCACTCACCCGCGCCGAGAAGGCTATTTTAAAACAATGGGTCACGGAAGGTGCCGAGTATCAGGGCCACTGGGCCTTCATCAAGCCGGTGCGCCAGGAGTTACCGAAGGTCGCGGGCGTGGAGCATCCCGTGGATCGCTTTATCACGGCCCGTTTGGAAAAGGAAGGCCTGAAGATGTCTCCACCCGCCGATGCTGCAACGCAGATGCGGCGTGTGGCCCTTGATTTGACCGGCCTGCCGCCATCTCCTTCTGATTTGGCGGACTTGTCCGACTGGTCCGACAAGAAATACGGAGCCTATGTGGACAAGCTGCTGGCCAGCCAGCACTACGGCGAGCGCATGGCGATGCAGTGGCTGGACTACGCCCGCTACGCCGACTCGAATGGCTTTCAAACCGACAGTAGCCGCCAGATGTGGCCTTGGCGTGATTGGGTCATCAAGGCCTTCAACGAGAACAAGTCCTTCGACCAGTTCACCATCGAGCAGATCGCTGGCGATCTCATTCCGAATGCGAGACGCGATCAAATCGTCGCCACCGGTTTCAATCGCAACCATCGCATCAATGGCGAGGGTGGCATCATCGCCGAGGAATGGCGCATCGAGAACATCATGGACCGCGTGGAGACCACCAGCGCCACCTGGATGGGCCTCACCATGGGCTGCTGCCGCTGCCACGATCACAAGTATGACCCGCTCAGCATGAAGGACTTCTATTCCTTCTTCGCCTTTTTCAACAATGTGCCGGAAAGCGGCACCATCCAAGGCGCATCGAACCGCAGCGGCGGCAACAGCCTTCCCATCACCACCGTCACCACGCCGGATCAGGAGCAAAAGCTCGCGGAGCTCAATGCGGAGATGAAGCAAGCCCAATCGAAGGTCGCCGAACTCACCAAGCAGCTCCCGCAACTCATCGCCGCCTGGGAACCGAAGGCGCAGGAGACGCTCGGCAAGATGAAGGCCGTCTGGGCACCGCTCACACCGACGAAGGTCGAATCCAAAAACGGCACGGCGCTCGTGAAGCAGCCCGATGGCAGCTACCTCGCCACCGGTGCGAATCCGCAAAAGGATGTGTATGTTTTCGATGCACAACTGCCGGAACAAGGCGCTTCTGCCTTCCTACTCGAATGCCTCACCGATCCCTCGTTGCCCGGCGGCGGCCCCGGTCGCTACAGCAACAGCAATTTCGCCCTCAGCGCCTTCGACGTCTATGTGCGCCACGCCGATGGCAAGCAGGAGCTTTTGCAGCTCAAGAAAGCCGAGGCTGACTTCTCGCAAAAAGGCTACGAAATCGCCAACGTGATCGATGATGGCAAGCGCAAGGGCCGACGCGGCTCCTGGGCCGTCGATGGACCGAACCGCAAAGAAAACCGCCGCGCCATGTTTGTGCTGCAGGAGGCCATCGCCGCCGAAAAAGGCGCCATGCTGCTGCTTCGAGTGCGCATGGAGGCCATCGGCGGGCACAACATCGGCCGCTTCCGCCTCTCCTCCTCCAGTTTACCGTCGGACGCGGTAAAGCTCAGCGGCGAGCCCTTCTCTCCCGCGCTGAAACTCGCCATCGAGACACCTGCGGCCAAGCGCACGCCACAGCAAAAAAAAGACATTGAGGCCTTCTTCCGCGCCAACGTTCCGAATCCGCTCAAACAAGCCGATTCGGCCCTCGCGAAGGCGCAGCGTGCTTACGAGGACTTCGACCGCGCTTTGCCCAACGTTATGGTCATGCAGGAAGGCCCCGTGCGTGACACCTTTGTGCTCAAACGCGGCGAATACGACAAACCCGACGCCAAGGTCAGCATGAACACACCCTCCGTGCTCCCGCCGATGCCGAAGGACGCGCCCGTGAACCGCCTCGGCCTCGCGAAGTGGCTCGTCGATCCCGCGAACCCGCTCACGGCCCGCGTTTGGATCAATCGTACCTGGGAAAAATTCTTCGGCTATGGCATCAGCAAGACCGCGGAGAATCTCGGCTCGCAGGCCGAGTATCCCGTGCATCCCGAGTTGCTCGACTGGCTCGCCACCGAGTTCATCCGCACCGGTTGGGACATGAAGGGCATGCAGAAACTCATCGTCATGAGTGCCGCGTATCGTCAAAGCAGCAAGGTCACGCCTGCGCTGCTCAAAAAAGACCCCGACAACCGCCTCCTCGCCCGCGGACCACGCTTCCGCCTCGGCGGTGAAGTTGTGCGCGATCAGGCGCTTACCATCGCTGGCCTGCTCGTGCCGAAGATCGGCGGCCCCAGCGTGAAACCCTACATGCCCGAGGGCGTGTGGGACGAAACGAGCAAATACGGCGATCTCCGCGGCTACAAGGCCGATAGCGGCGAAGGTCTCTATCGCCGCAGCTTCTACACCATCTGGAAACGCACCGCCGCTCCGCCTACGATGCTCATGTTCGACGCACCGACGCGCGAAGTCTGCACCGTGAAGCGCAGCCGCACGAACACCCCGCTGCAAGCCCTCTCCTTACTAAACGAAGTCACCTTCGTCGAAGCCGCACGTGGGCTTGCTCAGCAAATGATGACCCGCGGCGGCACCACGCCGGAGCAGCGCATCGCCTACGGCTATCAACGCGCCACGGCGCATGCCATCGACGCCGATTCGCTGAAAACGCTCGTCAATGGCTATCAAGCCCGGCTCGCCGCTTTTAGCAAGAAGCCCGATGATTCCAAAGCCCTACTCTCTCAAGGCATGCTGAAGGCAGACGAAAAACTGAATCCCGTCGAGCTAGCTGCTTACACCACAACTGCCTCCGTTTTGCTCAACCTCGACCGCGTCGTCACTCGCGACTGATTTTATGAAAAACACCCCCTTCCAGCTTCAAGATGCGCTCAACCGCCGCATCTTCCTCCGCAACTCCGCTGCTGCCGTCGGCACCGCCGCACTGGCGCAGCTGAATGGAGCGATTTCCTTCCCGAACTATGCGCCAAAGGCCAAGCGCATCATTTATTTGTTCCAAAGTGGTGCGCCTTCACAGATGGATCTCTTTGATCCGAAGCCACAGATGGAGAAACAACGTGCGAAGGACTTGCCGGAGTCAATTCGGCAAGGCCAACGACTCACCACGATGACCTCGGGGCAGAAATCCTTCCCCGTCGCTCCGTCGATGTTCAAGTTCACGAAGCATGGAAAGAGTGGCATGGAGCTCAGCGAACTTATTCCGAACATCAGCGGCGTTTCTGACGAGATTTGCCTCATTCGCTCGATGTTCACCGAGGCCATCAATCACGATCCGGCGATCACGTTTTGCCAAACTGGCTCCCAGCTCGCAGGACGCCCCAGCATTGGCTCGTGGCTCAGTTACGGCCTCGGCAGCCTGAATCGCGATCTACCAGCCTACGTCGTCATGACTTCGTTTGGCACCGGTCGCCGCGAGGATCAGCCTCTTTACGATCGATTGTGGGGCAGCGGCTTCCTGCCTACGCATCACGCCGGTGTGCGCTTCCGCAATTCGGGCGATCCCGTCCTTTATCTCTCGAATCCATCCGGCGTGGGTCGTTCGATGCGCCGTCAGATGCTCGACGAAATTGCCGCGCTGAATCAAAAAGACTTCCAAGCCTTCGGCGATCCGGAAACAGCTACGCGCATCGCGCAATACGAGATGGCTTTCCGCATGCAGACGAGCGTGCCCGACCTCGTGGATACGAAAAACGAACCGCAGCACATTTTGGACATGTACGGCCCGGATGTGACCAAACCCGGCACCTACGCCGCAAACTGCCTGCTCGCCCGTCGCCTCGCCGAGCGCGATGTCCGCTGCATCCAGCTCTTTCACATGGGCTGGGACCATCACGGCGGCCTTCCCAACGCCATCAAAGGCCAGTGCCGCGATACCGATCAGGCTACCGCCGCGCTCATCAAAGACCTCAAGCAGCGTGGCCTGCTTGAGGACACGCTTATCGTTTGGGGCGGCGAATTCGGCCGCACCATTTACTCGCAGGGCACACTCACCGAGACCAACTACGGCCGTGACCACCATCCGCGCTGCTACAGCCTCTTTCTGGCAGGAGCGGGCGTCAAGAAAGGCCATATCCACGGCGAAACCGACGACTACAGCTACAACATCGTCCGCGACGGCATCCACGTGCACGACCTGAACGCCACCATCCTCCACCTACTCGGCATCAACCACGAACGTCTCAATTATCCATACCAAGGCCTCGACATGCGCCTCACCGGCATAGCCGGGAACCTTGTTAAAGGCATTGTCGCGTGAGGTTTCAACGTCCCATCACCAGCGTCCCGAGCGGTGGCAAGTCGATGACAATGCTCCACGGCTGACCTTGATGAGGTACTTCCTGGGCTTGGAAGACCCCAACAGCACTACAGCCACTGCCGGCGTAGGCAGTGGCATCGGTGTTGAGGAGCTCGCGGTAGCTACCGGCTTCGCAGATGCCGACGCGGTAGCCGTAGCGCGGGACAGGTGTGGCGTTTATGAGCACATAGGCCTTACCGCCATCAGGCGAGCATCGAACAAAGGCAAAGACGCTATTTTCGGCGTCGTTCGCATCGAGCCAGATGAAACCGCCAGCTTCATGATCGCATGCATGAAGCGCCTTAGTGCCGATGTAGAGATGGTTAAGGTCTTTGACAAGCCTCTGCAACCCGCTGTGTTCCTCACCGAGAAAGAGGTGCCAGTCTAAGCTGCGATCGTGACTCCACTCCTGCCACTGACCAAACTCGCCCCCCATAAAGAGAAGCTTTTTGCCAGGATGCACCCACATCCAAGCAAGGAACATACGTAGGTTGGCAAATTGCTGCCATCGGTCTCCCGGCATCTTGTTGATAAGTGATCCCTTGCCATGCACGACTTCATCATGGCTTAGGACGAGGATGAAATTCTCGTCTTGGGCATAGATCATTGAGAATGTGGCCATACCATGATGATATTTCCGATGAATCGGGTCCTCGCGCATGTAGCGCAGGCTGTCATTCATCCAACCCATGTTCCATTTGAAGCCAAAACCGAGTCCACCAGCGCTCACTGGGCGTGAGACGCCCCCCCAAGCTGTGCTCTCCTCAGCAATGATTGTGGTTCCGGGATGATTCGCGTAGCAAACGCTATTGAGTTCCCGCATGAAAGCGATGGCTTCCAAGTTCTCACGACCGCCAAGATGATTTGGCATCCACTCACCCGCCTTGCGCGAGTAATCAAGGTAAAGCATCGACGCAACCGCATCGACACGCAGGCCATCAATATGGAACTCGTCTAGCCAGTAGAGCGCATTCGCAACCAGAAAGTTTTTCACCTCTGTTCTGCCATAGTTAAAAATCAAAGTCCCCCATTCCATGTGCTCACCTTGGCGGGGATCAGCGTGCTCATAGAGCGCACTGCCGTCGAACTTTGCCAAACCATGTGAATCTTTTGGGAAATGGCCGGGCACCCAATCGAGGATGACGCCAATGCCATTTTGATGACAACGGTCCACAAACTCACGGAACTCGTCCGGATTTCCAAAGCGGCTCGTCGGAGCATAGTAGCCGGTCACCTGATAGCCCCAAGATCCATCAAACGGATGCTCGGCAATACCCATGAGTTCGATGTGTGTGAATCCTAGACCCTTCACATAGGGAATCAGATCATCCGCGAGCTCGCGGTAGCTGAGCCAGCGTCCTCCTTCATTCATATTTCGTTTCCATGAACCCGGATGCACTTCATAAATGCTCATCGGCGAGTGATAGAGGTTATTTTGAAGCCGCTTCAGCATCCACTCACCATCCGACCAGCGATAACGTTTCAAATCGAAAGTCAGGCTCGCCGTCGAAGCTCCGTGCTGACTGTAAAAAGCGACCGGATCGCTCTTCACGAGCAAATGACCCTGCTGATCATGCAGCTCGAATTTATAATGCGCGTTCTCCTTTACGCCCATTACGAAAAGCTCCCAAACACCACTTTCGCCACGAGATCTCATCGGGTTCACGCGTCCGTCCCAGTTATTCCAATCGCCCACGACACTCACATCGCGGGCGTTGGGTGCCCAAACAGCAAAATGACATCCCTCGGGCGTCAGATGTGCCCCAAGAACCTCCCATAACCGCTGATGAGTGCCTTCACGAAAAAAATAAATGTCCTGTTCAGAAATGGGTGAGGTCATGAAATCCATGGAAAGAGCTTTTTGCTCAAGAGCTCACGCCAGTCGAGACGCAAGATCATCTTGCGTCGCAACTGACGCGCCTGAATCGCTGGATACGCGCGGATTTTACCGGCGAGTTTTTTTGGCGAGGCATTGAGTTTGAAAAAATGAGCGTCCAACGACGCCACCTCGCGGTGCGCGGGAATATCTGAGCAAAAAACCGGTAGTTGATGCAGGGCTGCTTCTATCAATGGCAGGCCGTAGCCTTCCTGAAAGCTTGGAAAAAACAAGGCGTCGCTCATCTGGTAGAGGCTGCGCACATCTTCATCACTTAGCACGACTTTTTCACCCAAAAAATGCACGCGCTTAATCAAGTCTAGCTCTCTGGATAGACGCTTGAGCTCGCGGAAATATTGAATTCCATCTTTTTGATGAGGGTCGGGAGCTGCGGTGACCAAGTAGATGGCATCTGGAAGTTCCGCGAGCACACGCAGACCCATTTCAATATTTTTACGCCGCACAAAGCGCGTCGGCTGCAGTAGCACCAGCGAAGCTTTTTCGAGTCGGAGGGAGGAAACACGCTCCGTGAGCCCGAGGACCGCTTTTGCATCGCAACCATTCGGAACCACGTAAATCGGTTCACGGGTATATTGAGCATATTCTCGCTTCTGTTGCTCCGATACAGCAATGTGCATGGCCCGCGGCACCTTGTCCGCCCAGCGAACATCATGCACCCAGTTGATCCATCGGGTTTGAGAGAGTTTTTGCGACAAAATGAGCAATTCCCTCGTCCAGCTCAGGTCGAAAGGCATGGTAAATAGGTTATGTGCTACCACGACGTCCCAGTGGCATTCCGGCCGCCAATCACGCCGTGTGAGGATTTCCACCTCATGACCTAAAGCACGAAGTGCGGCAGCTTGCTCGCCAACAACACGCTCCACGCCGCCAATAACCGGTGGTTTCGAGTAGTGCAGAAGAGCGATTCGCATGATGAGCACAACCATGGCTTGGAGAAAGCCGCTGGTCCAGCATCACCTCTCTTCCCCTGCCCTACGGGTCACCCATACGCCTTCTACTTGAGAGTTATAAGAGCGGTCAAAAAAAGCAGCCTTTTTGTTGTCACCCTCCCGGCGGTGGCCTATGAAATGCTTTTGTAATCCGCCCATTGGAAGCCCCGTTCTCCCACAGCAAATGATGACCTTTCTGAGACTCTGCGTAGCCGCCATGGCATGCTTCCTCGCGATAAGCGCGCGGGGACAGGGCCCTTCGCTCCTAAGCGACCTATCAGGAGATGTGAAGATTGACGGCCTCACCAATACCATGGATCCCGAAACAGGTATCGCCACCGTTTCGGGTGATGTGCGTGTTGAGTATCAAGATGTCCAAATTCGCTGCGCCAACGCCAGCTACAACAATGTGACGGGCAACGTCCACGCCACAGGTGGGGTGGTCATTTGGCGGGCGGGCACCATTTACCGCGGCGATAGCATTGATTACAACGTCATCACAGGTGAGCTTTCAGGAAACAATGTGCGTTCAGGCATGCCCGCTGGTCAGGGTTCATTTTTCTACAGCGCCAAGAGATTCAATGCGGAAACCCAACTCCTCGATCGACTGCATGCCGAGGATGTGAGCTTCACCATGCATGACCTCGCGACGCCAAACTTCCGAGTTAGCGCCCGTGAAATGGACGTTCAACAAGGACAGCGGGTCGATTTAAAGACCATTCGGTATTACGCCGGCAACACACCCATTTTCTATTTCCCTCATCTCGGCCAATCTGTGGACCAAGAACAAGGCTTTCGCGTAGGTCCCGGCTACAACAGCCGTTGGGGTGCCTTCGCTCTCAACCAATTTACTGTCTTTCATGGCAACCATACCGAGGCACGCTACCAAATCGACCTGCGCAGCCGTCGCGGTCTGGCGGGTGGCTTTGATTTTTACTCGATGCGGCATCAGGCGAACCGACAGAATTTTGGACGCTTGAAATTTTACGGCCTGAGTGACAGAGACACCGCGATCAACACCACCGGGGGCGTGCGCCAGATCGTGGATCGTCAGCGCTACCGCTTTAATTTTCAGCACCGCATCTATCTGCCGGGCCCGGACGTCAGCACCTGGTACATCGACTTTGACATCAACAAGATCAGCGATGTCCATTTCTACGAAGATTTCTTTTTCAATGAGTTCCGCACGACGCCGGAGCCAGACAACCAAATTTCCGTCATCAAGCGCAGCGATGCGTTTGTGGCCTCGCTGATGGCCCGCGGACAACTGAACAAGTTTTACCGTTCCGCTGAACGCTTACCAGAGCTTTCCTTTGATTTTGTGCGGCGCCCAATCTTTGGCAGCGGTATCCAGCACCAAGGCACCTTCGCCGCCGGAGTTTATCGAGAGCGTTTGGGCTCTTATGAAGAGGTGGAACTGCAACGACTCCGTCAAAGCGGATTAAATAACTCGGTAACATTCGATGGTTTTGCACCGGCCTATGCGAACTTGCTGGGGTTGCCATTCGGATCTGCCATCGGTGCCCTCGAAACCAATGCAGGTCTCAACGTGATCAACTCCCGCCTCACTGAGCCTGGCTACACTCGCTTTCACACCTACCACGAATTTCTCTATCCGAAAACCTTCTTCGGCTGGCTGAACCTCACGCCCCGCATCGGGACGGGTTTCACAAGCTATCACAGCATCGACGGCAGCATGTCCGGCACGACGAACTTCACCCGTGGCATCCTCAGCCTCGGCATGGAGGCCACGTTCAAGGTTTCAAAGACCTGGTCGGATGTGAATGTGCCCGCCCTGGGCCTCAATGGCCTCCGACACGTTCTCCAGCCTTACATCAACTATTCGTATGTGGATGCGACCCAGGATGCGGGACTACCTGCCATTGATCGTCTGGGGCCCACCACCCGTCCTCGATCTGTGGACGTGAGCCTCTTCACCGCCGTGGATGCCCTCCGCTCATGGAATGTGGCACGCGTGGGCTTCTACAATCTGCTCCAGACCCGCCGCGACTACTCAGTGGCCTCCAACAGCTACAACTACTTCTATGGCACCAGCGAGTCCTCCGATCGCAGCTACTCCTGGGCCGGCATGAATACTTACATTGATGTGTTCGCCCGTGATCCCGAGTTTGGCCGCGACCTGTCGAATCTCTACAACGACCTCTTCTGGCGGCCCGTGCCCTGGATCAGCCTGACCTCCCAGGTGCAACTGCCGATCAGCACTGGACGTGGCAGCTTCACCGAACTGAACCACGGCATCACCTTCCTGCCAAATCGCTATATGTCCGTGCAGTTCGGCCACCAGTATCTGAGCAACAACCCCTATTTCCAACAAGATTCCAACCTCTTTTATTCACGCACTTACACTCGTCTTGGTGAAAACTGGGGCTTTGCCATGAACCACATCTTTGAAGCGGACGACGGCACGATGCAGTTCCAGAGCTACAGCCTCACACGCGACCTCAGCAGTTGGATCCTCTCCATCGGTGCCCTCGTGCGTGACAACCGCGGCGGAGCCAATGACTTCGGCATCCTCCTTGGTTTCACCCTCAAGGAGTTCCCGCAGCTCAATTTCGACCTCGATGTCGATCCCAACACCTCCGGCAATAACGGAAATGGAGGAAACAACTGATCCCACTCGTTTCCAAAGGTAGTTTTATCCGTTTACGGAAAACTCGAACAAACAAAACTCTTCAGCAGTCTCTCACTTCATCTGCAATCAGGAGTCGAATGTAACAGAGTCTTAGATGGCTTTTCCTGCTTTTAATCTAAGTCTAGCATCTGTATTTAGGATCTGTCGCACCAGAAAATACGCTTCATGAATCAACAAGCATTGTGATTCAAGGTTGGCAAAAGTGCCCATCAATCGATGTCGTAGCAAGTGCGAAGCCAGTTATGATTACTCAATGGCGAGCGATATGGAGAATCCTTGCTGCCCCCCGTGGAAAAAATCTGCAATATGCTGTTTTTTGATTCCCCAGCCGTATCGAGCGTGAAAACGCATGGGGTTAGGATTTCGATATCACGGGATCGGCTGCAAAACCATCTCGAGGCAGCCTCGACGTATCTTGCCAATCCAAGAGTCGCATGCTAAGCGCACTCTTCCTCAATGAAAGCCGTTTTCCGCCTCCTGCTGATTGTGCCCGCCACGCTGGCTTTGGGCAGTTGCCAGTTGATAGGACCTGCCATCAACAGCGCCTTGCGCCTCTGGCCCTATCTACTTGTCGACAACGAATGCGCTCCCAGTGGGAAGTCCATCGAAACGCGCGCTGGACGCATCCAAAACGCTCCAATCTACGAAAGAAGACAAGCTTTCCCAAAGCCTCTCTCACGCGAAAATCTTGCCAATCACTGACTTCAATAATCACCATGGACTGGCATCGCTTAAGAGAAGATTTCCCGATACTCCATCAGGAGGTAAATGGTCACCCACTTATCTACCTCGACAGCGCTGCGTCTTCTCAAAAACCACGTTGTGTCATCGACGCGATTACTCGTTATTACGAACGGGACAACGCCAACGTCCATCGTGCTCTGCACGCCCTGAGCATGCGCGCCACCGATGCCTTTGAGGCCGCTCGACGCACCGTGGCTCGTTTTATCTCAGCCGTTACAGAAAACGAAATCATTTTCACCCGAGGCACCACTGAGAGCGTCAACCTCGTCGCTTATGCATGGTGCGGAGCTCATTTGAAACCCGGCGATGTCATCCTCACCACAGGCATGGAGCATCATAGTGATCTAGTGCCATGGCAGTTTGCTGCCCGGAGCACGGGTGCCACCCTAAAGCATATCCCGGTCTTGGATGATGGAAGCTTAGATCAGGAAGCGTTCGAGCGACTTCTCACACCTCAGGTCAAGCTCCTCGCTTTGGTGCACATCTCCAACTCCCTCGGCACCATCAATCCCGTTCGTGAAATGTGTGCCAAGGCCAGAGCGGTTGGAGCCATCAGTTTCGTTGACGCAGCTCAAAGCACCGGGCACATCCCCGTCAACGTCCAAGAAATCGGCTGTGATTTTCTCGCTTTTTCCGGGCATAAAATCTGTGCTCCAACTGGCATTGGTGTTCTCTATGGCCGAATGGCTGTGCTCGAAAAAATGCCCCCATGGCATGGCGGTGGGGAAATGATCCTCAACGTCACTCTGGATTCCTGCACTTACAAGGCTCCACCCGCCCGGTTCGAGGCTGGCACACCCGACATTGCAGGTGCGATCGGCCTAGCATCAGCCATTGACTATTTGGAAGCTATTGGTGTTTCGCATATCGAACAGCATGGCCTCGAACTCACCAGTCATGCCCTTGAAAAACTCGGCTGCATTGAAGGGTTGCGAATCCTTGGGCCAGCCACTGGCCCCCGCGGCTCACTCGTTTCCTTTCACTGCGATTTCGCCCACCCCCACGATATCGTTGAATGGGCCAATACCCATGGCATCGCCTTGCGAGGCGGCCATCATTGCACCCAGCCCTTGATGAAGCGCTTTAAAGTGCCCGGTAGCACGCGCGCCAGTTTTTATCTCTACAATACCCCTCAGGAAATCGACCAGTTGGCTGAAGTGCTCGACAGTGCCCGAAAATTCTTCTCGTAATTGTTTCTTATGTCTCCCGAAGAACTCCGCGATCTCTATCAGTCTGTCATCCTAGACCACTCTCATAAACCGAGAAATCATGGCGAGCTACCTGCCCCCTGCCTACATGCACATGGCGACAACCCATCCTGCGGCGATGAAATCGATATCTGGGTGAAACTCGATGATCAAAACCGCATCTCAGACATCAAGTTCACCGGCCAGGGCTGCGCCATCAGCCAAGCCAGCGCCTCCATGATGACCGTCAAGATCAAGGGCAAGACCACCGCTGAGGCAGCAGCACTGCGGGAAGATTTCCGCCGTATTGTCATGGGCGATGGCAAACCTCTCAACGAGGATGACCTTGGTGAACTCACCCTGCTTGAAGGAGTGCAAAAATTTCCCCAGCGGGTCAAATGTGCCATGCTTGGCTGGCGTGCTCTTGAACAAGCCATCGAAGGTGCCTGACCATCGGTGGAACCGCACCGCGCGTTCAATCAATGCATCAAGCGCCTCGTTAAGCGCTATGAACGGCGGATGAAACTTGGGCGGGTGGGCGCGCGTTAGTTGCACGCATGAAATTTGCAGCCCTTGTTTCCACTTTGTCGTTTGTCAACCTCGCCTCTGTCGTCGCGGGAGATTGGAATCAGTGGAGAGGACCCGAACGCAACGGAGTGTCTCAGGACACGACGCCGATCGCGGATGCCTTTCCAAAAGAGGGGCTAAAAAAAGTGTGGGAGAGCGAGTTCATCCCAAGCAATGAATATGGAGGCCATGCGAGCCCGGTGGTGAGCGGCGAGCGAGTGTTTTTGAGCGTGGTGTGGCATGAGCGCGTGGCCTCGGAGACACGGGAGATTGACTCGGAGGTGATGCAGACGCTGAACTTTCGCGGCACCACGCCGGAGTTGGAGAAAAAGCTTGAAGAAACACGGATGAACGCGCCTAAGCTCCGCGGCGAGAAGTTTGACGAGTGGGCGAACCAGTGGGTGAAGGACAACCTGAACGAGAAAGAGCAGATCAACATCGGCTCGTGGGTAGTGAGCCGCTTTAAGGCGGGGAAGAATGCCATCGGACTGCAGTGGTTGAAAAAGATGAGTGACCGGCAAGGGAAGCCTTTCGCGAATGCGGCGGTATTCACGAAGTGGCTCGATGACGAGGGCTTTCCGGCGGACGTGAAAGAGAAGATGATCTCAGCGGTGCCAAACACGGTGAAGGTAGCACAGGATGTGATTCTCTGCCTAGATCTAGCGTCAGGTAAGCAAGTGTGGAAATACGCCAAGCTAGGCAAGCCAAGCGGTCGCAATTCCTCTAGCACCTGCGCGGTAGTGGATGGCAAGGTTTATGCAGCACTCAGTACGGAGCTGATATGCGTCGATGAGAAGGACGGCAAGCTCGTGTGGGCCGCACCGCTCGGCATGAGCGGTCCCGCCGCATCGCCGCTGATCATGGGTGACCACGTTTACATGGCGGCCGGGCTAGCAAAGGCTTTTTCAAAAGCTGATGGCAAGCTGGTGTGGGAGCAAAAGCAGGCAAAGAGTAACACGGCAAGCCCCACTTGGTGGCAGCCCTCCAACGGCAAGGCGCAAGTTGTGATCAACGGCAACAATGCCCTCTACGGCCTCAACCCTGCGGATGGTGAGTTGCTGTGGACAGCCGAGGGTGGCAGCCAGAGCACACCGGTGACGAGTGGTGATTGGTTGGTACTTTACAGCGGCACGGAGGGTGTGGGACTGCGGGCCTACCAAATGCAGACCAATGGCAAGCCGAAGGCCGAATGGTCGAAATTCTGGATGACACGCCGCTACACCGGCAGCCCGATCATTCACGAGGGCAATGTGTACCTCTGCTGCGGCGAAAAGCACCAGTGCATTGACCTTGCCACGGGCACGGAAAAATGGGTAGTGAACGAAGTGAATAGCACCATTACCTCACCGTTGCTCGCTGATGGCAAGTTGCTGGTTTACGAGAACAACGGCACGCACCTTCGTATGGTGAAAGCCACAAACAGTGCCTATGAACAGCTTGGTCGCGCAAAAACAGATGCGCTCGGTTGCTCCTCACCTGCCATTGCGAATGGCAAATTCATCGTCAGGCAAAAGGACAAGCTGGTGTGCTTTGATTTGAGACCGACACAGTAATTGGATGGCAAAATGGCATTTCCACTGAAGAAAAGGAACCGAATACAATTCCGACCCTTTCCTTCAGTTGAGCAGCTTCAATGTTCTCTTTTCCATCGCACTACGAAACGCGGTGTCCACGATCTGCTGACCGATGCGGGAGATGTCGAGGCGGAGCGGGCCGATGAGCGGGGCACCGGTTTCGAGGTGGTGGATGACGTGCTCGATGGGATTGCGGTTCGGCGCGGAGATGACATCGACGGGCACGTCGTAACCCTCGGGACGGCTGCGGGTCTGCACGCGGACGGTTTTGTCGTAGTCGTAGCAGGAGATGGTGCCGTCAGTGCCTTTGAGCACGAAACCGCACTTCGGCTGCGGTTGATGCGTCCACGGATCGGTGAAGGTCCCCCATCGTGTCTCCGTTTTGCTCAAACCGCAGCTGTAACGAATGGCGGTGAGGCTGTGCTCATCGACTTCGAGGCCCGGCGTGGTGCTCCAGGTGCAGGTGACCTCGAGCGGCACTTTGCCGCCGAGATGCCATGTGCCGAGCGTCGTGCCGTAGCCCATGTAATCGAGCAGCGATCCCCCGCCCTGTGCGACACTGTAAAACCAGCTTGCGGCTTTTTCGGCGGCAGTGGGCTCATTTTCGATCTTGTCAGCACCGTGGTAGAGCGGACCGCGGTTCCCACCGTGATGATGAAACTCCAACACCTCGCCGATGAGACCTTCAAGGATGAGGCGGTGCGCGGTCTGCTGCCCGGCATCCCAAACTAGCGGCCAGTTCACGGTGAGCAGTTTGCCGGCGGGCTTCATCGCGGCGATCATCGCATCCGCTTCCGCCAGCAAGCCGGCGAAGGGTTTCTCCATGATGATGTGCGTGCCAAAGGGGGCCACCTTCTCCACCCACTCGCCATGCTTCGAGGCGGCGGGGCAAAGGATGACGATGTCAGGCTTCGTCTGCTCCAGGCAGGCGCGGTGATCGGTGAAGACTTGGTTTGCGGAGAGGCCGAAATTCCTCGCGGCGCTCTGCATGCGCTCCGGCTGCTCATCGCAGATGGCCACGATTTCGGCATTCGGCTGCTCAAAGGTCTGCCGCAGCAGGTCGCCCATGTGAAAGTGGTCGAAATTGATGCCGGCAATGCGCCATTTTTGGGTGGTGGTGCTCATGGTGAGACCATCGAAGCCCGCGTGAAGGCGGATGCCAAGATGAATCTCATGCCGACGCCTTCACGAGCGAGAGCAGCGAGAGCACATTCATGACCGTCTTCGGCACGATGGAGGAGGTTTTGAGGTATTCGGGCAGCTTGGAGCCATCGGCGCTGCGCTCGGAGCAGTGGGCATTGCCACCCCACGGCCCCAATCCGTCGAGCGTAGGGCCGAGCTGCCAGAGGTGATTGGCATCGCTGAGGCCGCCGCGAGGCACCGGGATGGCGTTGAGCTGCATTTGCGAGGCCGCATGGCTCCAATGCTGGAACAGCGCCTCCACCTCGCTGCCGCCGGGCCATGCCAGCGTGTGCCCGGTGCGCTCGGCACGCAGGATGGCACCGTTTGCCGCTTGGCCACTGAGGCTCGCAAAGAAGTCATCCGCAGCAGCAAGCGCCGCTGGAGTGACCGCACGGCATTCCCATTCCGCCATCGCCTCATGCGGCACACGGTTCACGACCGTGCCGCCCTCGATGCGACCGAGATTCACGGTGCGTTCCTCCGCCGCACTCGTCCACGCGGCAATGGATGGCAACACGAGCGCGAGAGCATCGATGGCATTGATGCCCAAGGCATGCTGCGAGCCCGCGTGCGCAGCCTTTCCTTCCACGCCGAGCTTCCACGTGCTGCGGCCTTTGCGCGAGGTGACGATGTGCCAGCCGCGCTCGTCCACCGGACCGCCTTCAAAGACCAGCATGGCCTTCGCATGCCCGTCGCAGCGGAGGGCCGTTTGCTTCGCAAAATCATCGCCGGTGATCTCTTCGGCCGCATTTGAAGCGATGAACCAGTGCGTCTGCTCAAACAGCTCCGGCTCCACCTCGCGCAGCGTGCGCAGGATCAACCAGATGAGAATGGTGCCACCTTTGTTGTCGATCACACCAGGGCCGTAGATGCGCCCTTCATCCGGTCGCTCATCCCAGCGGAAGTCGTTCTTCAACTCCTCCTCGGCGGGAAAGACCGTGTCCGAGTGCGTGACGAACACGATGGGATCACCACCGCGGCCGCGACGGCGCATGAAGGCGTGGTTTCCCGTGCTCTCCGTGGCGCAGGGCGAGAGCTCGGCCTCAAAACCGAGCTCCGCAAACAGCTCTGCGGTGCGCGCGGCCACCGCATTCACGCCGGCGGCGTTCGCAGTGAAGCTGTTGATGTCCACCAACGTGCGCAGATGGCGCAGCGCCACCGGCAGATGCTGCTGGGCGATGGCGGTGATGCGTTTAACAAGACTCATAAGGATCTCTCACCTCAAACCGCTGCCGAGACAAGCCGCGGCTGAAGTGTTCCTTATCTAGGGATGAGGTGCACCATAAATCCCTCCCAGAGCGCTCAAAAAAAGAGCGTATTTCGGCTCAATCATACTGCTTTTTAGTCTGCTCTTCTGATGCTTTGGAAAAGCTTTTCACGTTTGCACGTTTCATGGCCATGCCTCGTTTCTCGTTCGCTGCCCTTCTCGCCAGCCTTTCCGTTGCTTCAGCTCAAACCATGCCCGGATGGCCCACCGGGGTCTCCAAAGTGGAAATCCCTTGCAGTGATGGAGTGAGGCAGCAGGCCATGTGGTTCAAGCCATCCACTCCGGGGAAAAAGCCGCTGCTCGTCGGACTACACACCTGGAGCAGCACTTTTGCCTCAGCCGGGGGCGATGCCGTGTATGCAAAGTGGTGCATCAACCAAGGCTGGATCTTCATCCATCCGGACTTCCGCGGTCCCAACTGGACACCACCTGCGATGGGCAGTGATCGAGCGGTGCAGGATGTCGTCGAAGCCGTTGCCTGGGCCAAAAAGCAAGCAGAGGTGGATGACACACGCGTCTATCTGATTGGCGTTAGCGGTGGCGGGCACATGGCCATGCAAATGGCCGGCCGTCATCCCGAGCTTTGGAGCGCCGTCAGTGCTTGGTGCGGCATCAGCGATATTGTGCAGTGGCATCGCGATCATTCGAGGCAGGGCAAGCCAGACCGTTACGCTCAAAACATCGAAGCCGCCCTTGGCCATCCACCCTCGACAGAAGATACAGAAGCCAAGCAACGCTCCCCTCTTACACATCTCCGCAACGCGACCAACGTGCCACTGGATATCGCGCATGGGATTCACGATGGGCGAAAAGGCAGCGTGCCCTTTACACACGCCTTGCTCGCATTCAACGAAGTGGCCGCCAAAACCGAACGTTTGTGCGCCGAGGCGATCGAGAAATATTACGTTACTCTGACACTTCCAACCGGTTGGCCCGCTGCACTACCAGACGCCACCTATGGTCTCAACACACCGCTGTTTCGCAGGACGAGTGGCAACACCCGTGTGACGATTTTCGAAGGTGGACATGAAATCGTGCATCAAGCCGCGCTAAACTGGCTCGCCATGCAACGAAAAGGTCAGCCGGCTGTTTGGGATTTGAAAAAATTCCTTCCCCTAGAAGCGGATGGAACAAGCGGAAAATGACCACTAAGCGCATTCCCAGAATGGCTGGAAGACCGGAGCATAAGTGAGTCATTCAACAGCTTAGTTTGATCCCTAATCCCGCTTTGAGTTATCGCCCCCGCTCAGGCCGATAGTTGAACTGTATGATAATTCAAATTACATGCTGCAGGCCTTCTCACGCCGACGCAGCTGCCCGCAAGCCGCATCGATGTCCGGACCTCTCGCTCGACGCAAGTGGGCAATGGTTCCCTGTGCCCGCAACTCAGCGAGGAAGGCCTCGGTTTGTGCGGCGCTGCTGGGAGTATAATTGCGCCCCTTTAAGCTGAGACCGGTGGGATTGTAGCGCAGAAGGTTCACATGCATGCGGCGATCCGTGAGCAGTCGCGCGAGATCACGGGCCTGCGCGAGCGAATCATTCACGCCATCGAGCAAGCAATATTGGATTGTCGTTATGCGACCGCTGTGCTCCTGATAGCGGTCTGCGGCCTCCAGCACTTCATTCACATCGAAGCGACGGCCCATCGGCAGCAAATCAGCCCGCGTGGCATCATCGGGCGCATGCAGCGAGATGGCGAGATGCAAGCCGAGGTTTGCCTCACGCAGTTCTTCAATACCAGGCACAATGCCGACGGTCGAGACAGTGATCTGTCGCCAGCCAAAAGCACCGAGTTTCGGGTCGGCAATGCGTTCGATGGCCGCGAGCACGTTTTTGAGGTTCAGCATCGGTTCACCCATGCCCATGAAAACGATCGTTCGCAGCACACGGCCCATCGCATGGGCCTCGCGCCGCAGAAGTCGAAACTGCTCAATGATCTCAGCGGAGCTCAGATTACGCTCGAAGCCTGTCTGCGTAGTCGCGCAAAAGTCACAGCCCATCGCACATCCTACCTGACTCGAAAGACAGCCTGCTGCACGATCTTCGCGATAGTCCGGCATGAGAACGCTTTCGACCGTGCGGGTATCATGCAGCCGCAACAGCAGTTTCGCAGTGCCATCAGCAGAAACCTGCTTTTGAACCAAAGTGCCTGCTACAGATGCAAAAGAGTCCTTCAATTCTGCTTCGAGCTTTTCAGGCAGCAGGAAGCCCGTTCGGCTTTTGAGCTCCGCCTCAGCCAAAAGCCCACGGATGACCCGCGGAGCATGCACGGCGTTGAAACCGTTGATTTGCATCCATGCTACCAACTCCGACAGCGAGAGGTCGGACAGCGGACGTGATGGTGTCGAGGGAAACAAAGCACTTCTCCGATGCCTCCCTTTCGCGCTTCGATCAAGTCAATGCCCGCTTCAGCAGGTTCGCGGTGATGCGCTGCACGCGTTTGTCCGTGCCATGCGGTCGCGAATAGTGGCTCCACACGGGCATGTGGCCGGGCGGCTTGCTCATGCCCTGCGCCCACCAGATCGTGGAGGCGTTGAAGATGAAATTACCCTTCGGCCCATCGAAAATGACCGCCTGCCACTGCTGCGGATTGCGACCGCCTTGGAAAGCGGTGCCCGCAGCGAGGATTTCGAGGCCGGGCAGGTCCTTCGGAGGATCGCCGTGGTATTCCCAGCCGATCATGCCGGGGATCGAGTCCCCTGCCCTCATGCCCGTGCCTTCAAACATCCAGTGCTCAGGCTTCACGCAGGTCCAATCGCCACCGCCATTGACGGGCGAGATGTTTCGCACGCCCATGAGATAGCCTTCATCCGGCCCACGATGCGGATACGGGCCGTGATTCTTCTCGCGGTCCACGGCATACTTGTAATCACCGCCGTACGGTCCGCCGCGGAAGATGCGGCGGTTGGGCACGCCGGAGGCATTTGGTGAAAACGGCGTGACCCAGCAGACGGAGTTGCCGGAGAGAAAGAGCAGATTCACGCCTGCATCACGCATCTTTGCCACGCTGTCGTGCTGGCGAATGTCCCAATACTCATCGTGCCCCACGCTGATGAAGGCTTTGCACTTCAAACCACGAATCGGCGAGATCATGTCCGCATTCGAACAGTAGCTCACGTCATAGCCCTGCTCCTCCAGCCAGTAGGCGAGCGGGAATTCGAAGCACAACCACTCGCCGCTGCCCACGGACTGCGGGTTCTCGTAGATCTGCGCATACTTGGCGTAAGGCCGGTCAAAACTCACATTGCTCCACGGACCCTGATTGCCCTTCGGATCGGTGTAGAGCGAGTAATCATCCGGCCATTTGTTGTAGGCCTGCCAGGTGTTGTCGCTGCATTGCAGGAGGATGTCCGCCTTCCGGTCATCGGTGACGATGAAGACGATGTAGCTCTGCCAATAAGGCTCATCCGGTGTGGGCGGCAGCGTGCTGAGACGACCCAAATACACGCCGCTCACCCAATCCGGCGGAATCGTGATGGAGGTGCACTTTTCCCACTGGCACTCACGGAGACGTTTCTCGCCAATGCCGGGCGTGGGCTGCTCTTTGCCATCAAAAGGTCCCAGCTCAGCCAGCTTGCGTGCGCCGCGACCTCCGTAGAAGCCCGTGCGGAAGATCTCGATCTTGAACTTCGCCGCTGGTTTCGTGCTGACAAAGACATCGAGCTCCTCCCCGGCCTTCACGGACTGCCTCGAGCAGTAGCCCTCGATTAAGGACGAGCAATAGCCACTGCCATCCAGCCTCATCCGCGTAAGCTGCCAATCGGTAGAGCCTGCTCGAGCGTTTTCTTGTTGGATCACATTCATGTATCGAAAGATAAGCATCGATACGCGTTATCCTTTCGTTCCAATCAAGGAGGATTGAAAGTGCAGATGCCCAAAAGCATCTGCCGCCAGCACACAATACCACATGGCCAAGACAAGCATGCATCTTTTGAATGAGCAGCGGTGCAGCCAAATGGACTTTCCTATTCTGCAGTGGCCAGCATCGAAGCGCTATAACCTCCGCAAGGGGACAGAGCCGCATACGACGAACAAACCTTAATTCCCACAAATACCAGAACTGTCCTCGATACGACTTTGCGCAGAGATGCCGCTCACCTAGAACCGCACATTGCATCCCCACACGATCCATCGTAAAAACCCACTTCATGCCTGATACCGAATTCATGCTTTCCAATAGCGATCCCTCCGAATCCGGAGCAGAATCACCTCGGCTGGAGGAATCCATGGCACTAGATTCGGCCGCGAAGCATCGTGGCCATAGCCTACAAGCACTGATAGCCGACCAGATGCCTTCGGAGCTGAATAAACTCGCAGTCGATCTCATGGACTCTCTGCGCCACAACGCAGGCGTAGCAGAGCGCTTTGACGCTTTCTGTGTGCAGGCCTTTTCCAAACCGGACTGGGCAGTGCCAGCCAGCGCTTTTATCAGCGATATTTTTGAGGACCAGGAGGAGCGGCTCGCTGAACTGGCACGCGTCCCAGATCTGATAATCGAGCTGAGCAGTGGTCAGGCAGCCATCGCATGCACAGTGGCTTCCAAGTGGGCCACAAGGGGTGAAACACATCGTCTCGTTCGGCTGGCAGAATCGATCGTGGCGGCACAAGGCACGATGAAGAATTCAGCTGCCGTGGAGGTGATGCTGGCACTGGCAGCCACTCTGGCGGTAACACGCCCATCCAAGGCAGAACAATTGTTCAACGCTGCTGTGCCACTGGCTTCTTCGGAACACGCCGAGGCCATCGCCGATGCCCGACTATGGCTAGCAGCTGGCAAAGTGCTGGCCAGCGCTCCCCAAGAGGTGCGCGATTTGTGGGATACCCGCATTCGACGCCCGCGAACAGCTTGGAAATGGGAATCCGAGGAAGAGCGGCGTGCTCTTCTCTTCCTAGCAGAGCAGTTGACGCTCGAAATGGAGACAGCATCTGTTTTTTTTAAGGTGGTGCCAGCTTGCTGGTGGGAACTCGCCATGAAGCGACTCCAAGACGAGCAGTCATGGCAAAAGAGGCTGGAAATGCTCAAACAATCCAGCAATTCGTTCCAAGAGCCGGCACTTGAGCTACCTTCAAGTCCCGCAACTGCCACTCCGCGTCCGAAGTCTCAGTCTAATGCCTTTGACGATACGGGTTTTCTAGCCGTGCGGCCTCAGGCAAGTTCCGTAGCGCGTTTTGCGCTGGGCTGGGCAGTAGGCGTGTTTCTCACAGGCGGCACTTTTTTTATGGCTCCAGAAGGCGTTTATCGTGCAATTAAGGACCTGCGTGGGCTTTTTGGCACCACTTCTTCCATGAGCTCTATGGTTCCAATCGACGGCAAGGCATGGCGCGAAGCCCAATTAGCCAGCTTTTCCAAAGGCAAGGATTCACTCGCACCACTGGTTCAGAAGGTCAAAGAAGGCACTTGGGCACAGAGTCAGATGCTGCTCTCTGGCCATACTCCTGAGCTACCCTTTGAGGATGAAAAGTATCTCCAATTGCTTGTTTGGCTGCACCTAGATCCCCCCTCTGATCCTGAGACACGCCAAAACCTGCCACGTCTGCTGATCGACAAAGCTGATATCCGTGCGGTCTCTGTATGGGAGGGGCTTATCTATCCAAGCTCTCCGAACGCAGACGACATCCGTGCAACCGCACGAAATGTTTGCAGAGAAAAAGCCTCCATATGGCCCCCTGAAATGCTTACCCGGCTGCAAAGTATTGCTGAAGCACCTGCTATTAGTGATGAACCATGAATTCCAGACTGATCTGACACCATGACTTCTCTCCACCATCTACGCGCCGGCATCATCGGCACGGGCTTTATTGGCCCAGTTCACATTGAGGCGCTCAAACGTCTTGGTATTACGGTGAATGGCATCTGCGGATCCTCTCAAAGCGCTCGGCACACCGGCGAACTCTGGGGCATCCCAGAAGTTTACGGCGATTACGATCATGAGGCCATGTATGCCAGCCCCAACATTGATGTGGTGCACGTCACCTCTCCTAACAAAGCACACGTGCAGCAATGTCTGAAGGCAATTGAGATGGGCAAGCACGTGGTGTGCGAAAAACCCCTCGGTATGAACTCGAAGGAAACGGCTCTCGTGGTGGAGGCCGTGCGCAAGGGTGGCAAAAAAGGCCCGGTTTTCGCTGTGAACTATGTGTGCCGCTTCTTCCCAGCCATCTTGCAAATGCGTGCAATGGTGGCACGTGGTGATCTAGGCCGAATCATTCATGTGCAAGGTCATTTCTTCCAAGACTGGCTGCTGCATGAGACTGACTACAACTGGCGATTGCTCGCCAGCGAGGGTGGCAAGCTCCGAGCAGTGGGCGACATTGGCACACACTGGATCGACGCGGTGAGCTTCGTCCTCGGAACCAAGGCTACCAGCGTATTTGCACACCTCGAAACCTTTCACAAAACTCGCAAGCGTCCCCGCAGCCAGGTGCAGACGTTCACCAAAACCGATCCCAAATCCCTGATCGATTACAAGGTAGATACCGAAGACTTTGGCAGCGTGATGCTAAAATTCGGCAAGGCCTCTCATGGCTACGCCTCCGGTGTGCATGCAAACGCCAGCATCTCTCAAGTGGCAGCCGGTTGGAAATGCAGCCTCAGTTTTGGCATCTATGGCACGAAAGCCAGTGTGCGGTGGGACCTCCAGCAGCCTAACGAGATCATCTTGGGCCGACGCGATGAACCAAATCAGATTCTCCAACGCGGAACGCCCGGATTCCTTGAAGATGTTGCTCATTTCACCGACTACCCCAGCGGTCATCCCGAAGGCTTCAGCGACTGCCATAAAATGCAATACCGTGCCGTGTATGAGCATATTGCCAGCAATAGGAAGACTGAGCCACTCTTTGCAACCGCAGCCGATGGCCATCACGAAGTTCAACTGTGCGAAGCCATCCTTCAGAGCAGCCGGGCAAAAACGTGGGTCAAGGTCTGACACCATTTGAATCGTAGCCCGAAGCTTTCGCTGAAAACGAGACGTGATGAGGTCCAGTGAGATCCACTTGGACCTATGAAGCAGTCTAGCGACCTAGGAAGTCCTCCACATACTGCTCCACAATTGCAGCGAGGGGCGGAGGCTGCGGAAGACCAAGCGCCTCCGCACGGCTGCCATCCACCTGCTGCGGCCAATTGTCCACGATGCTTTGGATGCGTGCATCAAAAGCATCCACCATCGGTCCTAGCTTGATCTCTCTAGCTGCCGCCACCTGGGTGATGACCCGCTCCGCAATCTCCGGCGTCACACGATGCGCTGGAAGCACGTAGGCGCGATCCCTGCCGAGCTTTGACTCATTCACCTCGGCAAAGGCAATGAAGCTTTCAATGACCGTTCGGTAACTCGTCATCGGATGCGGTTGATCCCGCCGGATTGGCAAAAGACACGGTTCGCCATTCAATGGCTCACGAAACATCCCGCTAGCCCAACTTGATGCCGCAGCATTTGGCCTGCCTGGACGGATGATGACCGTTGGCAGCCTCACAGTACGCCCATCAAAATGACCTTTGCGCGTGTGATCATTCACCAGCATCTCACACATTGCCTTGGTGATGCCATAGGTGGTCTGGGGCAGTTGTTTGGTCGTATCTGACATCATCTGCGTCATGTCGATGCCTCCGTAGCAGGCAACGCTGCTGGCAAAAACAACCCGCGGACGTCCAGCAGCCGCACGGGCAGCTTCAAAAACATGACGCCCGCCATCGAGGTTCACCCTGAGGGCGTCATCATAACGCTCCTCGCACTCACCGCTGACCATCGATGCCAAATGAAAAATCACGTCGGCATGACTTCCCACCGCACTATAGACTGCATCACGATCACCAATATCACCCTGTATCGTTTTGACGCGAGGATCAGAGATCGGCCGATGGAAGGCCGCATCAAGCAACACAACCTCAGAGACAGGTTTATCGCATAGAGTGCCAATATGAAGAATTTTTTGGGCCAACTGATGACCAAGAAATCCGCCGCCACCGGTGATGATGATTTTCATGCAGTGAATGAGTAGAGAAAAAACCGTTAGGGAGCCAAGCGTTCAATAGTCCAAACGTCATGGGGACCACGTTTGTATTGAAAACGGTCATGCAACCGATGTGGACCACCCTGCCAAAATTCCATTGTCTGAGGCCGCACACGGAAGCCACCCCAAAAGGGTGGTAGCGGCACCTCGCCCGTGCTGAATTTTTCTTTCAGCTTCGCCCATTCCATTTCGAGAAATTGGCGAGAGGAAATGGCACGGCTCTGCTGCGAAGCCCAGGCAGCAATCTGGCTGTCGCGAGGCCGCGATAGGAAGTATCTGACTGTCTCGGTGACAGGCACACGCTCCGCCGTGCCTGTGATGATCACTTGCCGCTCCAACGCCAGCCAAGGGAACACGAGTGCCACATGCGGATTCTGCGCAATATGTCCTGCTTTTCGGCTTTCGAGATTGGTAAAAAAAACAAGACCTCGCTCATCAAGCGACTTCAGCAACACCGTGCGCACCAACGGCCTGCCATCCGGTGTAGAAGTTGCCAGCGTCATGGCATTGGGTTCGATCACACCGGCTTCCAAAGCCTCTTTCAGCCATATTTCAAACTGCACGACCGGGTCTGCTGCGAGTGATTCACGTGACAAATGCCCCAAGGCATAGTTTCGACGCATGTGGGGCAGTTGGTTGGCGGGTGATGAGGCTTCACTCATGGATAGCCTAGTATGCTAGCGGAGCGTTTCCTAGAGCTCAAGGGAGGAAGCCTGCCAAATCGGGATTGGACAATCCTCAAATCACCTGTAAAAAAAAATGCGATAAGACCTTATGGGGGTATAGCTCAGTTGGTAGAGCGTCTCGTTCGCAATGAGAAGGTCAGGGGTTCGAATCCCCTTACCTCCACCATTTTTTGTTGATCAGATTCGTGACTTCACGTCATTTTTTTAATGACGCTGAGGCTTGAAAGGTGCTTTTGACAGGTATGACCGCCATTAAAAACATCCTGCTTCTTGTGACTGCCTTCCTACTGAATGGCTGCGTACACCTTTCTAAAGTCGCGCCGGATGACCGCGCTCTGTTTCTGCCCCAGCAAGAGGTCCGCGACTGCCAGCGTGCACGAGTCGTATTTCCAGTAGGCATTTACACTCCTGAGATTCAATCCGCACACGGTGTCTATTACCTCGCACCCACACCCATTCTCGTCGAGGGCGTCGTCATTGGAGGTGGTTACCGCGGCGGCGTCTTCATCGCGCGCGATGGCAGGCACGCCGCGTGGTTTGGCGATGCTCGTGATGATGCGGATGAACGTGCTGGAACCCTGCTTGGAGCAATGGGTGCGGCCTCGCCCAAGCTCTGGTTTTTTTCTCCCCAGCTGCCCGTGCAGGCTGCGGAACGCTGACGCATCCAGAAGGACTGCTCACACCCGAATTCATCTTTCAGCCACCATGAAATCTATCGTTCTCCTCATCGCTACAATTGTCGGGTTCAGTTCCTGCGCTTCAAATCGTCTCATCTCACAGCCAGCTCTTGGCACAACGGGAATCGTTATCGAAGCTGACCAAAAAGCTGAGCATAAATGGGGCCAAGTCACCTTCCCTGCAGGTCTGTACCAACCGGAAGCCAAGGACGATCGAGGCATTTATTACGCCTCCCCCAGCCGTGTTCACACGGGTTGCATCACCAAAGGCGGGCGTGAGCACGGCGGTCTCTATGTGGCAAATAAGACTGGTTACCAGTATCTTTGGATCGGCCAGCCAGGCTACCAGCTCCAACAGGCTCCGTCGACAATTTTAGGCCAATGGGGAGTAGAGACTCCCTTGCTCTATGTCTTGAAGGAGCGAATCCGCTTCCGCCACGCCAGCCGCCATTGAGGATTCTCCTGAGATCATGCTGAACCGTCATTCGGAGCACTTCATATGCTCTAGTTCTGAAGCGAACCAATAACTTAAATGCAACTTTAAAAGTGGTACGCAGGGAGGGGATCGAACCCTCGACCAATTGGTTAAAAGCCAACTGCTCTACCGCTGAGCTACCTGCGCTCGAAGTAAGGGCCGGGTATCTATCCGCATTTGCTCACCGTGCAAGCTGGAAGATTGTGTCAGACCCCACTTCGAACTTCCAAGCCTCGAGTGAAAATTCCGTGCCGAAATTCAACTCGCCATCCTCCTACAGACCTCTACCATTCCGCTTTGCTTCCCTCCGTTTTCCAACCACACACCACACACGACCATGGGCTTGATGGACTATCTCAAAGGACAATTCCTTGAAATCATTCAGTGGACTGACGATTCACGCGACACGCTGTCCTGGCGTTTTCCGGACGAAGACAAAGAAATTAAGCGTGGAGCCCAACTTATTGTGCGTGAATCACAGGTGGCTCAATTTGTGTATCTGGGTCAATTCGGAGACACTTTTGGCCCTGGCAAGCACGACCTTATCACAGACAACATTCCCATTCTTTCCACTCTCAAGGGATGGAAATACGGGTTTGAAAGCCCCTTTAAGGCGGACGTTTACTTCGTTAACACACGCCTCTTCACCGGCAACAAATGGGGTACCAGCAATCCCATAATGATGCGCGATCAAGATTTCGGCATCGTTCGCGTGCGTGCTTTTGGCACCTTTGATTTTAAAGTCAGCGATCCGAAGATGTTCCTGAAGGAAGTTGCTGGCTCTGACCATCACTTCCGCCTCGATGAGTTCTCAGACACCATGCGTAGCCGCATTGTGAGCGTCTTTAGTGATGCGCTCGCTACAGCGAAGGTGCCTGTCCTTGATCTTGCCACTCGCTACTCCGAACTAGGTGATGCCCTCCTGCCTCTTATCAATCCCATCACCACTGCGAAATACGGCATCGAGATTGCTAGCTTCATTCTCGAAAACGCCAGCGTGCCACCGGAGGTCGAGCAGGCTATTGACAAGCGTTCCAGCATGAGTGCGATCGGCAATCTGAACGAGTATGTGAAGTTTCAGATGGCGCAAGGCATGGCCCAGGGTGGTACTGGCCCTGCCGGTGCCGCAGCGGAAATCGCTATGGGCTTTGGCATGGCTCAACAAATGATGGCGCAGGGCGTCTTTAGTCCCGCTGCCATGCCGCCACCGATTCCAGGCTCCATTCCTCCTTCCTTACCTACGGCAGCAGCAGACATCCTCACACCCGCGCAAGTTGCTCAAACTTTGGGGGTCAGTGAAGCTGATGTTCTTGCCTCTATCGAGGCAGGCGACCTCAAGGGTAAAAAAATCGGCTCGCAGTATCGCGTCACCAAGGCTGCATTAGAAGAATTTCTCGCGAAGTGATTCCTATTTCTCATTCCGCACCCCCACGAAAGTGAGGGGCTCGCAGGAGTGAAAAAGGCCTCGGACAGCGTTTGATAGGCTATGAAGTCCATGCATCGACGTTCCTTTCTCACTTCCACCGCGGCCATGGGAGCCTACCCGCTCGTTGCAGCCCAAGCGACCACAGTGAACATGCCCAAAGGCAAGGCTGAGCATTGCATCTTTATTTGGCTCGGTGGTGGCATGGCACAGATCGATACCTTTGACCCAAAAGATCTCGGCGAGAATCTCAGCAAGCCCTCGAAGCCCGGCTCCCTCTACCCCTCCATCGAAACCAGTGTGCCCGGTGTGCGTCTCTCTCAGCATCTTGGAAAGACGGCCAAGCAGATGGAGCACGTCACCGTAATGCGAACGGTGAATCATCAGGTTATCGACGAGCACGCCTTCGCCACCAATATAGTGCATACCGGACGCATGATCTCCGGGAATGTGACTTATCCAAGCATCGGCTCCATCATCGCACACCAGCGCGGCGCGGCAGACAGCAATGTACCCGCCTATATGCTGATCGGCTATCCAAATGTGAGCCGCGGCCCCGGCTTCCTCGGCGCGAGAGCAGGCTATGTCTATCTCACTGACACTGAGACAGGTCCTGCTGGCTTCACTCGCCCTGATTTTGTTGACAACAGCCGTGCCAAAACGCGGCAGGAACTGCTCAAACCTTTAGTGGCACATGCTCTCAAAAAAAGCGCAGCAGCCGACTACCAAATGGCACAGGAAGAAGCACTTCGCCTTGCTGGGCCTGGTTTCATGAAACATTTCAATCTCAAGGAAGAACCCGCCTCTCTTCGCAATGAGTATGGAGGTGAATTCGGTCAGCGCTGTCTACTCGCCCGCCGGCTTGTGCAGGCAGGCGTGCGCTTCATCGAAGTATCACACAATCTCAACTTCATGAACGGCACCGGATGGGACATTCACAACGAAGGTTTCAAAAACCAGCATCTACTGATTCAGGAGCTCGACACAGCACTATCCGCCCTCATTCAAGACCTAAAAAATCAGAGATTGCTCGACAAGACTCTCATCGTGATCGCCACAGAGTTCGGCCGTCCACCCGAGTTTGATGGACGTGGCGGACGCGGCCACCAAGGCACCGCTTTTTCCATGGTTCTAGCCGGCGGCGGACTGAGACACTGCGGTGCCTACGGCACAACAGATGAACTGGCCAAAAAGCCCGTCGAGAACCCAGTGCCACTCGTGGATTTCCACGCCACCATCCATGCCGCCATGGGGATCGATCCCACGCATGAGCTGATGGACGGATCACGACCCGTTCCAATTACCGACGGAGGCAAACCCGTTTCAGCTCTTTTTGGCTAAGGTGGCTATCCAGTAAGGGCCTGAACTCTCCAATCGTCGCTTTGTCAGTCTCACATTGATGCCTTTATAGCGGCTAGCAGCTCCGAGTAGTTCTCGAATGGCTTAAACTGAGGGAATTGGGCCTGGATTGACTTCGGTGCATGAAAAAAGAAACCCACATCCGCCTCAGCCAGCATCGTGGTATCATTGAATGAGTCGCCCGCAGCAAGCACAAAGTAGTTCAGCGATTTGAAGGCAGCGACAGCCTTCTGTTTCTGATTTGGCTGCCGCAGTTTGTAGTCCACGATGCGCCCATCTGAAGCCACCTCAAGCTGATGACAAAAAATCGACGGCCAAGCAAGTTGGCGCATGAGCGGTTGCGCAAACTCCGCAAATGTGTCGCTGAGAATGATCACCTGGGTGATAGAGCGCAACTCATCAAGAAAAATCTTCGCCCCCTCCAACGGAGAAAGCGTCCCGATCACGTGCTGAATGTCAGGCAATTTTAGACCGTGTTCGTCGAGGATCCTTAACCGACCCCGCATAAGTTTGTCGTAGTCAGGCTCATCCCGCGTCGTTCGACGCAGCTCAGCAATGCCGGTTTTTTCAGCAAATGCGATCCAGATTTCCGGAACAAGAACGCCTTCGAGGTCAAGAGTGACAAGGGTTTGCGGCTTCATCAGATTTTAAAAGAGGAGCTTCTGGTTAGCGGTTCCCAAGCCGAATTCAAGGCCCGCGTCACCGATGCTCCGCCTGAAAGGCTGACTTCGCATTTCTTGCACAGAAGATTAGGATGGCCTCATGAGAACGACTTTTTGATCATCAAATTGACGGCGCACCCCATCAGGAATGGAGGACAGGAATGTCTAATGACTCAAAACCGAGCGAAAGAAACCGCAGAAAGAAGAATGCTCTGCCACAATAAACGCGTTATTGAACATCCCTATTCTGGTTCCTCATGTTTTACCCAGCCGTTGATTTGTAAATGTGGTTGTCTGATACTTCGGTGCGCCGTCCGGTGCTGGCCATGGTGATGAATTTAATCCTCATCGCCTTTGGTTTGGTTGCATACACGCGTCTGCCGGTACGCGAGTATCCGGACATTGAGCCTCCGATCGTCACGGTTGAAACCTACTACCGCGGAGCCTCCGCAGGTGTCGTAGAGAGGCGCATCACCCAAAGGCTTGAGGATCGCATCTCGCAAGTGGAGGCCATAAAAAACATTTCCTCCATCAGCACCGATGGAAAATCGGAGATCACTGTCGAATTCAACCTCGGACGTAATCTTGATGCGGCGGCGAACGACATCCGTGAGGCCATCAGCCCCGTGCTTGCCAGCATGCCTGAGGAAGTAGAGCCGCCTAATGTGGGCAAAACGGAACTTAGTGCCGAGGTGCTCATGTACCTGAACCTCGCCAGCGATACACGCAGCACGCTGGAACTGACGGATTATGCCGAACGATACCTCGTGGACCGTTTCTCACGTTTACCAGGCATCGCACGAGTGCGCATCAATGGTGGAACGCGCTATGCGCTGCGTTTGTGGCTGGATCGCGAGGCACTCGCAGCCCGCCAACTCACCTCACTGGATATCGAGGACGCTCTGCGTCGAGAAAACGTCGATCCACCTGCAGGTGCCGTGCAGTCTCTTGACCGACAATTCACAGTTCGCATCAATCGCCAGTATCGCACCAAGGAAGACTTTGAAAAGATGGTGATTGCGCGTGGTGAGAACGGCTATCAGGTCCGTCTCGGCGAAGTAGCAAAGGTGGAACTCGGAGCAGAAGAATCCCGCACTCTTTTCAAAGGAAACCGCGTGCTGATGGTGTCACTCGGCATGATCCGTCAATCCCGGGCGAATCCACTGGAGGTAGCAAAAGCCGTTCGCGCGGAAGCAGAGGAAATCCGCAAGACTCTGCCAGCAGATCTAAGCCTCGAAAACAGCTACGACATCAGCCAGTTCATCGAGGAGTCGATCCATGAAGTCTATCGCACGCTGATGATCGCTCTCGCATTGGTAGTGGCGATCATCTATCTTTTCCTTGGAAACATGCGTGCCGTGTTGGTTCCAATCGTGGCAGTGCCAGTCAGCGTCTTTGCTACCTGTATTGTGCTGCTGGTTCTCGACTACTCGATGAACACGCTAACACTGCTGGCTTTCGTTCTCGCCATTGGACTCGTGGTCGATGATGCCATTGTGGTGTTGGAGAACATCCATCGTCGCATCGAGCATGGAGAGAAACCTCTAGTGGCAGCCTTTCTCGGCACGCGGCAAGTGGGCTTCGCGGTCATCGCTACAACACTCGTACTGCTGGCGGTCTTTGTGCCTGTCACCTTCATGCCTGGAGACACCGGAAGGCTGTTTGCAGAGTTCAGCGTCACTCTGGCCATCTCGGTTGGTTTCTCTGGTTTTGTGGCTTTGACGCTATCCCCAATGCTCGCTTCCAAAATCATGCGGGATCGTGAAAAAGACGGATTCATGGCAATGATGCTCAAAAAGGTCTTTGAGACTATCCAGAAGGTATATCGCTGGCTCTTGAGTAGGATGTTACGCTTCCCCGCCACGGTGATTCCTGTCGTTGTGGCCCTGACTGCACTCTGCTGGTGGTTATTGATGACAATTCCTGATGAGTTCACTCCACGCGAAGACCGAGGATCGTTCTTTGTCACCGCCAGCAGCCCTCCCGGCACCACTTTTGCGAACACGATCCAGAGCTTAGATGAGATGAATGAAAAAGTGATGTATCTTGTCGAAGAGACTCATGAAGCCACCCGGGTAAGTGCCCGTGCACCGCGCAGTTTTGGCACTGCGGCTGACTTCAATGAATCCCTTTGCGTGGTCACTCTCACACCCTTCGGCACTCGGCGTAACGGCTTTGAGATCATGAATGAGGTTCGTCAACGCACAGCAGACATGCCTAGTGCCAAAGTAACTGTCGTAATGCGCCAAGGCATGATGCGCGGCTTGAACAAGCCGATGGAGATCGTGCTTAGCGGCCCCACCTTTGAGGAGTTGGCCGAGTGGCGTGACATCATCCTGAAGAAGGCGAAGGAAAATCCTAAGCTCATTGGCTTCGATTGCGACTACCGCGAAACAAAGCCACAGCTCCGCGTTAGCGTCAATCAAGCTCGCGCCGCGGATCTAGGCGTCTCTTCTGCGAATATCGGACGCACGCTCGAAACGCTGCTTGGCGGACGCCGAGCCACCACTTTTATTCATGAGGGTGAAGAATATGATGTGATCCTTGAAGGCAGCTACGAAGACAAACGCAGCCCGCTCGATTTGAACAATATCTTCGTCCGCAGTGAACGTTCGAAGCAGCTCATACCGCTAGCGAACCTCGTCACAATGGATGAATTTGCGGACAGCGGCACGCTGAACCGTTACAACCGTATGCGCAGCATCACCTTTGATGCCGAACTGGCGGCGGATTATAGCCTTGGTGAGGCTGTTTCCTACATGGAGCATCTTATCAAAGACAACCTTCCCTCCAGTGCTGTCGTCGGATACAAAGGAAACGCTCTTAAGCTGAAGGAGAACAGTGGCAGCATCGGACTGGTTTTCCTCTTGGCCATGCTCATCGCCTTTCTGGTTCTGGCGGCCCAATTTGAAAGCTTTGTACATCCCTTCACTATCATGCTGACGGTGCCGGTAGCTGTCGCCGGAGCTTTGCTGGGGCTCGAAGTCATGGGCTTAAACCAGAGCATCTATAGTCAGATCGGCCTGATCATGCTCATTGGCCTTGCAGCAAAAAACGGCATCCTGATTGTCGAATTCATCAACCAGCTCCGCGATGAGGGCGTTGATTTCCGCGAGGCCATCCTGCAAGCCAGCGAGCAACGTCTGAGACCGATTGTGATGACTGCACTCGCAACAGTGATGGGCGCATTGCCACTCATGCTCGGCAAGGGCGCAGGCTACGAGACCCGCATGGTGGTGGGCGTGGTGATCGTCTTCGGTGTCACACTAGCCACGCTGGTGACTTTGTTTCTCGTCCCAATGGTTTACGCCCTCATCAGCCGCCACACCGGCTCTATCAGCGATGTGAGCCGTTGTTTGGAGAGTCAGCTCAATCCTTCTGAGAACAAGGAAATTGCTGGCATTGCGCCAGCCGCTACGATGAGGTGATCAATTCAAAAAGCGGAATTCCGGCGTGGCCCACAGGGTTTGTATGAAACGAGCCCATGTATCGCGTGTTTCCGCTGCAGAGGCATTTCCTGAACTGCTAGAATCCAAAAACTCCCGCACCTGAACGAGCTCTTTTTCATTCGGCACACGCTGCAAGGAACGCTGGAAGGCACTGTGGATGCGTTGGTTGGTGTCAGACTCGGACTTTAGTACGAGCTCCGCGGCAGCACGTGCCTGCTCAATCACTTTGGGGCTATTCATGAGAAAAAGGGCCTGAGTAGCCACGGTACTGGTTGTGCGCTGTCCAATGGGCTGATTGATGTCCGCGAAGTCGAAGACCTCAAAGAGCGGATGGCGCACATTACGGAACGCAGGTGTGTATACACTTCGGCGGCTGTCAGCAAAGGTGTAGCCATATTCTAGGTTCTGCACTTTCGAGTCGTTGGCATCAACCGCAGTGGCCTGCACCCCGGGACCACCCCAATTCGTGAGAAGCGAACCCGCAGCGTGCAGCATGGCATCCCGAATGCATTCCGCATCAAGACGCTTGCGGTTCATGCGCGAAAGCAGTCGATTCTCAGGGTCCGCTTCGTTTGCTCCATGCTGCTGGCTGCTCATCCGATAGGCGCGGCTCATTACCATTTCCTTCACGAGACGTTTCAAGTTCCACCCGCCCTCCATGAATTTCACCGCGAGGTAGTCGAGGAGCTCAGGATGGCTTGGCGCTTCTCCTGTCGAACCAAAGTTGTCTGTGCTGCGGACGATACCTGCACCGAAGAGCCAATGCCAAACGCGATTTACCATGACGCGTGAGGTGAGCGGATGATCTCGCGAAGTCATCCACTGAGCGAGTTGGAGGCGACCGCTGGTATCCGCTGGGATGCTTGGAGCCCCCGGCCTCAAGGCGGCTTGGATGAAGCCACGTGGCACGATGCCACCCAAATTGCGAGTGCTGCCGCGGATATGGATCTTCGCATCTTCCGGTGCCTCATCCTCCGCCACAGACATGACCTCAGGACGAGATTGACGATCTTTTTCAAGCAGTTTGAGCTGCTTTTCGAGCTCGGCGAGTTTCGCTTTGAGTTCTTTGGCCTTGTTCGACTCTTTCGCAGCCACGGGAGCCTCCGCCGCATCATCCGCCGGGAGGAATTGCACAGCATCGACGGTCACATACCCCTGCGATGACGCATTCGTAACGAGCACAAAGCCCTGACCATTCGCTTCAAAGCGGAACGTGCCAAGCGAGGCGAATTGCAGGCCTTTGAGATTGTCCGTGGCGAGCTTGAAGCTCTTTAAATCCTCGCCCTCGGCGTGCAAAATGGTCGCCGTGGCGCTTTCGGCGCGATTGGGTCCGGCATTGAAGGCGATGCGCACCTCGTATCGGCCAGCCTTGGGGAGCTTCGGCGTGAAAGTGATGGTTTTTTCGCCTTTGCCACTGTTGTCGTCGCTGACGTAGCTTTCACCAATAAAGGGCCCGAAATGCTTAGAGGGCTTCCAAAAGCCGACTTTCTGCGCGTCAGAGTCATCGACGACGATGCCAGGTAGATCGGACGCGGCGATGGTTTTCTTACTGCGAAGCTCGGCACTGCCGACATCACGAAGATCGTCCTTCATCTCGGCGATCTGGTTTTTGAGGGCAGTGACCTGCCGCTCGTATTGTTTCATCTCCTCTTCGGCTTTGCCATCGAGCGGCAGCGGCGTGTCGATCCAGTGGGCGACGTTATCAGTGTAATTTTTAAGCGTCTTCGTGCTGCGCAGGATACCGGCGAGCGCATAATAATCGCGTGTGGATATGGGGTCGAACTTGTGATCGTGGCAGCGGGCACAGCCAATCGTCATACCTAGGAAGGCACGACCCATCGTCTCGAGCTGCTCGTCCACGATGTCCATACGAAGCATACCTTTGTCTTGCTCTTCGTAGTTCGTGGGACCCAGCGCGAGGAAACCCGTTGCCGTGAGCTGGCGGCGACGCTGCGCAGCATTTTCATACGACATCAAATCCCCCGCAAGCTGCTCGGTGATCATGCGATTGATGGGCACGTTTTGGCGAAAAGAGTCGAGCACATAGTCTCGAAAGCGCCATGCGTCCTTGAAGGGCAGCGAACGGCCACCGCCAGAGGACTCCGCAAAGCGAGTGATGTCCAGCCAGTGCGAAGCGAAACGCTCCGCGAAGGCATCGGAGGCCAAAAGGGCGTCGATGAGCCTTTCGAGAGGCTGTGAACGCTGCTCCGGCGTCGGAGGCAGACCGGTAAGGTCAAATGACAACCGCCGCAGCAAGGTTTGCGGATCCGCATCGGGAGCCGGCATGAGATTGTTTTGCTCCAGCTTAGCCAAAATGAAGCGGTCGATGGCATTCACGGGCCAAGCGTTGTTTTTGACCGCAGGCGGCTCAATAGCCTTCGGGGGCTGAAAGGACCAAAAACTGCTGTCAGCACGAGCAGACTTCGATTTGCCCGCGGAACTAACGACTTGTTCACGCGGATCAGGAGCACCATCCTCGATCCATTTTTTCAGATCTGCAAGCTCGCTGTCCTTCAGCTTGCGCTTCGGTGGCATCTTCAAATCGCGGTCGGTATAGCTTACCGCCTTCCAAAGATGTGAGGCGTCTAGTTTGCCAGGCACGACAGCCGCACCGGAATCGCCACCGATTTGCCAGCCAGTGCGCGAATCGAGGCGCAGGCCGCCTTTTTGCTTCTCCGGCCCGTGGCACTCGATGCAGTTCTCGATGAGCAGCGGACGAATGCGCTGCTCGAAATGCGTCATGTCTGCGGCAGAGACAGCAGCAGTGAAAAACAGCGTGGAGGAGAGACTTCGCATGAGGGCGCGAAGCCTAACGAGCGCGACTCAAAGGCTCTTTCACATCTGAAACATCATCACATGATGCTGTGCGAAGCGGTCCACGAGCCGCGAGTCACGGAAGCCGGCCATCGACGCCATCTCGGTCAGATTGGCGATGGTTTCCGGAAAGTCGTAGGCCGCCACATGGGCGCAAGCGGCATCTAGGTCCTCGGAACACACGGAGGTCCACTGCGTGCGCATGGTCTGCAAATAGGTGTCGAGGTATTGCTGGCGTGTCTCGCCCTGCTCGCGAGCAATATCGACAAGGATGAAGCGACCGCCGGGCGCAAGGCTTTCCGCGGAAGCTCGAAAGAGCTGCTGCTTCTCTCCCGCATCGAGGTGATGCACCGCGTAACCGGAAAAAAGAGTGTCGAGGGTATGGGGCGCACATCCAAGCACAGCCTTCAACATGTCCTCGCAGCGGAGGGTGACATTAGATAGGCCATTCAAGTATCCACGCGCCTGATCGAGCGCCGTTTGCGAAAGGTCCACGCCCTCGTAACACAACGGCGGAGCCTGATGAAGGCAAGGAGCGAGGAAACGGGTGTTTCCACAGCCAAGATCGAGCATCGAGTAGC
>JAFMIR010000059.1 GCA_017853885.1 Prosthecobacter sp. | reverse complement strand
TTCTTGTCGCCATCGCGCACCTCGTCCTCGATGCCGTAGGTGCTGTAGTAGTAAGGCGTGTAAGCCTCGAACTCCGCCGCGCAGGTGTCCACGAGGCGGTAGGTGGGAAGGATGCCTGCCTGCTTGCGTTCGGCACGTGCATCTCCTTCCTTGATGGATTTAGCGACGGCGATCTGACGATCCGAGAAGCCGAGTTTCTTTGCGCGACGAAGATCCGATGAGACAAGCTGAACCTGCTCCTTCACAATCTCCTCAATGTGCCGCAAGAACCAGCGGTCGATCTTGGTGAGCGAGAAGACTTTTTCCACATCCCAGCCCTTCGCGAAGGCCACGCCAAGGAAGAAGATGCGCTCGGCGTTTGGCACGCTGAGCTTCGTTTCGAGCGTCTCCTGATCGGTCTCCTTGTCCGCGCCGTCGCCGATGAGGCCGAAGCGCTTGATCTCCAGGCCGCGCAGGGCTTTTTGCAGGCTCTCTTTGAAGGTGCGGCCGATGGCCATGACCTCGCCGACGGATTTCATCTGCGTGGTGAGCACTTCGTTCGCGCCGGGGAATTTCTCGAAGGTGAAACGCGGGATCTTCGTCACCACGTAGTCGATGGTCGGCTCAAACGCGGCCGGCGTGTGACGCGTGATGTCATTCTTGAGCTCATCGAGCGTGTAACCGACCGCGAGCTTTGCTGCGATCTTCGCAATCGGGAAGCCGGTGGCCTTTGACGCAAGCGCGGAGCTGCGGCTCACACGCGGATTCATTTCGATGACGATCATGCGGCCCGTGTCCGGATGCACGGCGAACTGGATGTTCGACCCGCCCGTCTCCACGCCGATCTCGCGGATGCAGGCGAAGGAGAAGTCGCGCATGATTTGATACTCGCGATCCGTCAGCGTCTGGATCGGCGCCACGGTGATCGAGTCGCCCGTGTGCACGCCCATGGGGTCGAGGTTCTCGATGGAGCAGATGATGACGCAGTTGTCCGCCTTGTCGCGGATGACCTCCATCTCGAACTCCTTCCACCCGAGCAACGACTCCTCGATGAGCACCTCGCTCACCGGCGAGAGATCCAGACCGCGTGCCGTGATCGATTCAAACTCCTCGCGGTTGTAAGCGATGCCACCGCCCGTGCCGCCAAGCGTGTAGGCCGGGCGGATGATGAGCGGCAGCGTGCCGATCTCATCGGCGATCTTGCGCGCCTCCTCCATCGTGTGCGCCACACCGGACTGCGGCAGGTCGAGACCGATCTTGAGCATCGCGTTTTTGAAAAGCAGGCGATCCTCGCCCTTCTCGATCGCCTCCGGTTTCGCACCGATCATGCGCACGCCGTGTTTTTCCAGCGTGCCCGCCCGATGCAGTGACATGGCGGTGTTCAACGCCGTCTGCCCGCCGAGCGTCGGCAGCAGCACATCCGGCTTTTCCTTGATGATGATCTTCTCCACCATCTCCGGCGTGATCGGCTCGATGTAAGTGCGGAAGGCGAACTCCGGATCGGTCATGATCGTGGCGGGGTTCGAATTGATGAGCACCACCTCGTAGCCTTCCTCGCGAAGAGCCTTGCAGGCCTGGACGCCGGAGTAGTCGAACTCACAGCCCTGGCCGATGACGATGGGGCCGGAACCGATGACGAGAATGCGTTTGATGGAGGTGTCTTTGGGCATGGGGGGCGCAGGGAGCGAAGGTCTGAGGGCGTAGAGGAAAAGCGTCTAAATTGGGGCGCTTTCGGAACTGTTTCGGTGTGGATCACTCGAACGCGGTGCCGGAAAGCGCGGCATCTTGCATGGACTGGCAGGGGCGTCAAATGCGGGGCGAAAATTCGTTTGAGCTCAGAGTGCCCTCGGATGCGTCAAGCATGTGTTTCACGACGACTTGGAACAGGCATCCTCCACTGAGGTGATGATCTGGGCAGGTGATCGAACACTTGCTTTGAGGCCATGTAACCCACACATTCGAGGACTTATGCTAAAAATCGGACTCATCGGATGCGGAAAAATGGGTGGCGCGCTCCTGCGCGGCATTGAATCGGCCCTCGGGAGTAAACAGGTGAGCGTGAATCTTTGCGATGCAGTGCCGGCAGCCGTTAAAACTTTGCAGGAAGGCCTCAAATGTCGCTCCAAGGCCGATAACGCCCTCAAGGTAGCCGAAAACTCTGATGTGGTTCTTTTAGCTGTGAAGCCCGCTGACATGGAAAAGCTCTGCACGAACCTCGGGAAAGCGAAAAACCGCCCCCTTTACCTCAGCATCGCGGCCGGAATCGCCATCGCAAAGCTGGAAACTTGGCTCGGCGAAGGGCAGCGCGTCATCCGCACGATGCCAAACACGCCCGCGCTTGTTGGCACCGGAGCAGCTGCCTTTGCACGTGGCACTCATGCTACCGCAGCAGATGCCGAATTGGCCGCCAAGCTTCTGGGTTCCGTTGGCACGGCCGATGAGGTCGCTGAAAAGTTGCTCGATGCGGTCACTGGCCTCAGCGGCAGCGGCCCGGCCTACATCTACACGGTGATCGAAGCATTGGCGGACGGCGGGGTACTCATGGGCTTGGCGCGCACCGCTGCTCTCCGTCTCGCGGCGCAGACCGTGGCCGGCGCAGCCGAGATGGTGCTGAAAACGGGCAAGCATCCAGCGGCCTTGCGCGATGAGGTCACCAGTCCTGGTGGCACAACCATTGCGGCGCTGGCACAACTCGAAAAACACGGCCTGCGCAACGCGCTGATCCAAGCCGTACGCGCGGCGACTGAGAAAAGCCAAGCCCTAGGCCGATGAAGAAATAGGGCGACGCGAGGCAACTGATCTAACTGCAACAGATCAGACTGTTGTCAGAAGATGAATCAGGCAACACTTCATTCGGCATACTTCACAGAGATTTCCTGAGAAGCCTTTGGTGAATGAGTAAGAAGGCTCACCATTTTTTTTTGAAGCCACCACCACCACCAAAACGTTTCGGACCGCCACTGAAGCCACCTTTTTTGAAGCCTCCGCCACCGAAGCTTTCGCCTTGGAAGTCCCCGCCACTGCCTCCGAAGCCTGAGCTGGGACCTTCACCTTCGCGGTTCATCCAAGGCTTTGGCTTGGGAGCGAAGCCGGGTTTTTTAAACCCACCACCGCCAAAGCCGCCGCCCCCACCGAAGCCGCTTTTTTTGAATCCGCCGCCGAAGCCACCTTTTTTGAAACCACCACCAAAGCCACCGCCACCGAATCGCTTCGGACGGAAGCTCGATGTGTCATCTGGACGATCGGCGTAATCCATGCGGACCTCGCGATTGCGCACGACAGGGGCCTGCTGACGAATCGTTTCAAGCACTGACTCCACCGCAGAATCCGGAACTTCAACAAAGCTGCATTTCTCCAATACATCGATAGTGCCGATACTACCCGGTGCTAGGTCTTGGACCGTGTTGTAAAGCATCCCAGCAATGTCAGCCGGGCGGACCATGTCCATGCCACCAATGTTGATGAACAGACGCACCATACCTGAGCGCGGGCCTTTTTGAGCGAAGCTGGTCTGGCGCTTTGGTAGAGAAGGTTCATCGTCGTGCAAATCGTCTTGGAAAACAGCTGCAGGAGCAGATTTAGGAGCAGCACTCACATCCGTGGAAGTCTCCACAGGCATCTGTGAAGGCGCCGGGGCGCTGCCAGAATCCGCAGTGGCTCCTTCGACGGCGATGGGGCGAGCACGGAACTCCTGCTGCGGTGCTTCCTTGCGCCTCACGGCGCGATCTTCAACGATCTGCTCACCTTCGCGGGCGCTTTCCTTGATCCACAGATCCATCAGAGCACTGGAGATCTGAGTGGGCTCGAAACCCGCATCGAGCAGTCTCTGGATGCTGTGCTCGTGAGAGATGTAAGAACCATTTTCGAGGGCTGACTTGAGCATTTCGTAGCGCTGATCCACACGTGTAGCCTCCAGTTCCTCCTGTGAGGGCACCTTGGCGCGGTTGATGCGCGTGTTGATGAAGCGCTGAATACGTTGGATGAGGTAAATTTCACGCCCAGCGACGAGACTGACCGCCTTGCCGCTCTTTCCAGCACGACCGGTGCGACCGATGCGGTGCACATAGTCCTCGCAGTCGTAGGGTAGCTCAAAATTGACGATGAGATCCACATCGTTCACGTCGAGCCCGCGGGCTGCCACATCCGTCGCCACAAGAACTTCAATGGTGCCATTGCGGAAGTTCCTCATCACACGTTCACGCATGATTTGGTTCAAATCGCCATGTAGGCGATCGGCGGCATAGCCACGACCCACGAGAGCATCGGTGACATCATCGACGGCCTTCTTCGTGTTGGCGAAGACGATGGTAAGGCGGGGGGAATCAATGTCGAGAACGCGGCAAAGCACCTCGGCCTTCGAGCGACCGTGCACTTCGTAATAGCGCTGCTCGATGGTGGGCACGGTCATCGCCTTCTGCTCGATAGTGATCGTGGCGGCGTTGCGGGTGTAGTTCTCCACGAGGCGGCGGATGCGCGGCTCGAAGGTGGCGGAGAAAAAAATCGTCTGGCGATCCTCGGGAACAGCCTCCATGAGGCGTTCAATGTCCTCGGCGAAGCCCATATCGAGCATCTCATCCGCCTCATCGAAGACGAGCATCTTGAGCTCTTTCACGTTCAAGGTGCCGCGCTCGATGAAATCGAGGATGCGCCCTGGAGTGCCCACGACGATTTGAGCTCCGGCCTGGAGGGCGCGAATCTGCCGATCGTAGGACGAACCGCCGTATACCGGTGTGGCGCGAACACCTTCTTTGTGAACGGCCAGCTTGTGAATCTCCGCGCAGACCTGCATGGCCAGCTCACGAGTGGGACAAAGGATGAGCGCCTGCACGCGGCGAAGGGAGGCATCGACGCGCTGCACCACGGGAATGCCAAAAGCCATTGTTTTACCGCTACCAGTGTGGCTCTGGCCTACGACATCGCGGCCTTCCAACGCTACGGGAATAGCTTGGGCTTGAATGGGAGAGGGCTGTTCGAAGCCCAGTTCCTTGACGGCTCCGAGAAGCTCGGGAGCGATTCCCAACTCGGGGAAGGTGTGTTGACTCATAATCTGCGTTCCCCCGGGGGTTTGAGGGTTAGCATAGTCCCACCGATGGGGGATATAGCAAGGTGTTTGATGTCTGAATGGCCCTCGAGAGCTCTTTCCTAAGATGAAAAAACATCCATCAGCTACTTCCGCACCTCGTTTACAAACTCTTCCATGAGATCCATCGCCTTCGCGATAAGCTCGGGAGCCGTGGCATAGCAGCAGCGGACAAAGCCTTCGCCGGCGCTGCTGAAGGCGCTGCCAGGGACGACGGCGACGCTCTTCTTTTGCAGGAGCTGGATGGCGAATTCTTTGCTCGTGAGGCCAGTGCTACGAATGTCGGGGAAGACGTAGAAGGCTCCGCCGGGATTGAAGCAGTGCAGGCCCATGCCATTGAGGCGGCTGACGATGAGATTGCGGCGCTGCTCGTAGCTTTGACGCATGTCCTCATACGCTGACGAGCCCATTTTGAGTGCCTCGATGCCGGCCATCTGGCTCATGATCGGAGCACAGAGCATGCAGTATTGGTGGATCTTCATCATCGCCTCGCGCAGCGGTGCCGGAGCGCAGGCATAGCCGAGACGCCAACCAGTCATGGCGAAGGCTTTGCTGAAGCCATGCAGCAGCACGGTGCGCTCGCGCATGCCGGGAAACTCGACGATGCTTTTGTGTTGGCGCCCGTCGTAAAGCAGCTCGCTGTAGATCTCATCGGTGAAGACGAGCAGGTCGTGCTTTACGGCGAGAGCGGCGATCTTTTCCAGCTCTTCGTGCGGCATGATACCACCGGTGGGATTCGTAGGGAAATTCATCGCGATGACCTTTGTCTTTGGCGTGATAGCTTTTTCGACATCTGCGGCCATGAGCGCGAATTCGTTCTCTTCTCGCGTCTGCACGACCACCGGCACACCATAAGCCATTTTAATGCTCGGCGAATAGCTGACGTAGCAAGGCTCGTGATAGATAACCTCGTCACCGGGGTTCAACACAGCGCGGAAGGCAAGGTCGAGTGCCTCAGACACACCGACGGTGACAAGGATCTCTGTCTTCGGATCATAGGTGACGCGAAATTGCTTTGTAACATAATCGCTGATGGCGACGCGAAGCGATTCCAGTCCGAGATTTGAGGTGTAAGTCGTCTGGCCTTTTTCGAGCGAGCGGATCACCGCTTCACGAATGGGCCAAGGTGTCGGCTTGTCGGGCTCTCCGACCCCGAGAGAGATGACATCGCTGCGGCCGATGACGAGCTCAAAAAAATCGCGAATACCAGAGCGTGGCAGATCGCGAATCTGCGTACAGAGTTTGCTATCGTAATCCATGGGGTGGTTGGTCCTCGAGATAAAATTAGGCGGTCACAGGGAGCCGCTCTTCGTCATCACCCGGATTCACGAGGAAACCGCCTTCTTTGTAGGCCTTGAGCTGGAAACGGGTGGCTGTGCTAAGCACTCCGCCGAGCGTCGAGAGCTTCTCTGCCACAAAATTCGCCACATCGAGCAAATCCTTGCCCTCAACGATAACCGCAAGATCGTAACCACCGCTCATCAGAAAGCACTCACGTACTTGGTCAAACTTCGCGATGCGTTTCGCCAACCGATCAAAGCCGCCATCGCGCTCCGGCGTGATGCGCACTTCGATGAGCGCGGTGACGCCGCGATGCCCTGCTTTCAAGCGGTCCACGACCGCCGAGTAGCCCAAAATGGTCCCATCCGCCTCGGCGGCGGCGATGCGGGCGGCGACTTCGGATTCTGTGATGCCGAGAAGACGAGCCAGCTCCGCAGGCGAGCGCCTAGAGTTGTTGTGGAGGAGTTCAATGAGTGGATCCATAAAGAAGGGAGTGTAGAAGATAACCGGCGAAGGCATTTTGAACAGGAGGAAGTGCGTTCTTGCCAACGCAGCCCATGAAGAGCTAGAAGCCGGGCATGAGTGCTAATCAATTGCGTGACACACCGGGCCGCTTGCTGCTGGGCTGGGCAGTGTTGTTTTCCGCGCTGGTTGTGCTGGCATGGCGCATCCACCTGCATCCGGCAGACTATGAGTGGACGGAGTATCCCACGGCGCTTGGAGACATGGCACTATACACGCAACTCGGCCCAAACGATGATCGCTACGAGCCCAATTTGAAATTCGCCGGGCAGGAGAAAGGACTTTTTCGCCGCACAGAAGGCATCGTGGAGATGGATGATGCCGTGATGTTCAAGATCGCGAAAGAGAAAATGGGAAGGCTTTTCGTTTACAAGCCTGTTACAGGAGATCGCGATGCAGAACCTCCGGTCTATCTCAAAGCTGCTGACGGACGCTATGTGGAGTTTGGCTTGAAGAAATACTACAAGCCATATGCACCATCCGTCCCTTGAGGACCTGTCTTGAGCATTGCGCAGCCATCGAGTTTCCGGTAACAACCGCGTCATGGTCCGCCCCCGAAAAAAATACACTGTCCGCGATCTGCAACTACTCAAAGGCAAACGAGTCCTCACGCACATCCATGTCAAATCACCGCAGGAGGCCGCGGCGGCAGAAGCGGCAGGAGTGGACCTGATGAGCTGCAGCTTTGACTCTCCAGAGGCACAGGCGCGGTTGCCTCAGCTCGTGGAAGCCGCGCCGAACAGCTTCCTCTCCGGCTCGACGCCACACGGCATGGCTACGCAGGAAGAAGCCATCCGCACCGGCTTTCGGGCACTCGAAATGGGTGCGAGCTCGGTTTACTGCTCCGGCAGCCCATTTCTCATTGAGGCCATGGCGCGCGAAGGTATTCCGGTGGTGGGTCACATCGGCATGGTGCCGCGTCATGTGACTTGGACGAATTACCGCAGCATTGGCAAGACCGTGGACGAAGCGAAGATGCTTCACCAAAAGATGAAGGATCTTGAAAACGCTGGCGCGTATGCCGCAGAGATCGAGATCGTGCCGCACAACCTCGCCAGTTGGCTCTCGAAGCAGACCCAAATGATCCTCATGTCCCTCGGCTCTGGCACAGGCTGCGACACGCAGTTTCTTTTCTCCTGCGACATCCTCGGTGACTACGATGAACGCATTCCACGCCATGCGAAATCCTACCGTAACTTTGCCGAAGAACACCGCCGGCTGCAAAACGAACGCATCGCTGCGTTCAGCGAGTATGTGGCAGATGTGAAGGAAGGCCGCTTCCCAGAGCCAAGTCACCTGACGGAGATGGACGCGCAGCTTCTCAATGAGGTGATGCGATCTATCAGCACGTAAACGCAGCGATCCTTTGCAAACGAACGTGAAAAGCTCAAACTGACACCAGATGAATGAAGTCGCCCTCCAAAAAGCCCTGAGCGAAACCCAAAACCTTGGCGAGATGCCTGACGCGGATGCCGTTGGCACCGTCGGTAGTCCCGACTGCGGCGACATGGTGCGCATGTGGATCAAATACCGCGATAAGGACGGCCAGAAGGTCATCGACAAGGCCAGTTTCCAGAGTTTTGGCTGTCAGACGGCAATTGCTGTGGCCAGCATCGCCACCGAATTGATCCGCGGCAAAACGAAGGAAGAGGCACTGGCAATGAAGGCGGATGACCTTAGCCGCCCGCTCGGTGCTCTGCCACCGATGAAGATCCACTGCGGCCAGATGGTGGAAGGAGCCCTCAAAGCGGCTCTCGAAGCCGAAGCCACCGAAAAAAGCACCAAGCCTCTCGAAGCTCCCAGCCAGGCAGGAACACTCGCTGATGCGCTCAGTGCCGCTGGCAAGAGCGCGGGCAAGGTGAAAATCGTGATGCAACCGCCCACGACGGCCAGCTAAGCATCGATAACAACGAACCAAGAACTTCTTCCGCCCATGTCTGAGGTCACTGCAATCAAGAAGTTTGCTTGTCCTGCTTGTGGAGCTGAGGCGGTTTGGACGCCATCCAAAAAGGCGCTCGTCTGTCCTTACTGCAGCACGGTTTCTCCCGCTGAGCTAAAAGCGGATGGCTCTCTCATTGAAGAAAATGACCTCGTATCGGCGCTGCGATCGATTCCGGAGGATCAACGCGGCTGGGCGGCCATGCGCAAGACGGTGAAGTGCCAGAGCTGCCATGCCATCTCGGTCTTTGATGAAAAACGTGTTGCACAGCGTTGCGATTTTTGCGGTTCGCCCTCGATCCTTGCGATGGATGATGTGTCGACCCCCATTCGCCCTTGCAGCCTACTGCCCTTCAAAATCGCAGAGAGTCAGGTGCGTGAGGACATTCGCCGCTGGTATGGCAGCCACTTCTGGGCTCCCAACGCCCTCGGCGAGAAAGCGCTGACGGATACACTGCACGGTCTTTATCTGCCTTACTGGACCTTCGATGCCCACGTCGAGTGCCCTTGGGAGGCCGAAGCAGGCTACGATTACACGACACGTGACAGCAAGGGCAACACGCGAACTGTGACACGCTGGGAATATGCCAGTGGCCACATCTCTAAAGACTTTGATGATCTGCTCGTAGCTGCCTCCAAAGGAGTGCACACGAAGCTGCTCGATGACTTGCAGCCTTTCCCCACTACAACAGACCTGGTGCCTTATGATCCGGGCTATGTTTCTGGCTGGGTGGTGGAGCAGTACCAAATCGACCTTGTGCAGGCCGCGGAGGATTCCCGCAGCCACATGCATCGCGACCTAGAGAGTGCCTGTGCTCGGGAAGTGCCCGGCGATCGCCATCGCAACCTTCACATCGCCCCGCAATACAGCGCTCAGACCTTCAAGCATATCCTCCTGCCCGTCTGGCTGCTGACCTATACCTATGGCACGAAGACCTACCAGGTCACCGTGAACGGCAGCACTGGCAAAATCACCGGCGAGTATCCGCTCAGTTGGGTGAAGATCGCCATCGCCATCCTCATCGGACTGATCCTGCTCACAATCTTTTTCGGGATGCAAAACTCGCGTTAAAGACTCCGCGTCATTGCCCCACCGCCCGCTGAATACGTGCTGGCACATCGTTGACGGAGTAACCGGCCTCACGGAGGGCGTCCCAGATTTTGACGAGCATGCCGAGGTTGGCATCGGTGTCGGCCTCGAGCTCGAGTTTGGCATCAGGTTTGGCCTCTTTGAGAGAGGTCAGGGCGATGACGAGTTTGTCTATTTCCACAGGCTTCGCGTCCAGGAAGAGCTTTTGATCCTTGGTGAGTGTGATGGTCGTCCGTGCCTCTGGATTACTTGTGGCACCACCGAGGGCCTTGGACTCGGGAAGGGTGATTTTGACTTCCACCTTCTGCTTTTTAAAGGTCGTGGTGGCAATGAAGAAGATGAGAAGAATCACCATGATGTCGATCAACGACACGATGGGAATAGTGGGTACGGGGCGGCGGCGGGGACGCAGATTCATCGGCGAGCGCAAAGTTTATAGATTGGCCTTTTCGCCGATATGCTTCACCTCAAAGTGGGCGAAGAACTGGTGGATCGTCTCCTGCAAGATGCCTTCGACCTTCACAGCAATGGCATCAATGCGGCGGGTGAAGTAGGTGTGCGCCAAAACGGAGGGAACAGCCACAAACAAACCGGCAATCGTGCAGCGAAGCGCCACACCAATCTCGGCAGCTACCGCAGCCGTGTCAGGCCCGCCCTCACCACCGGCACCGAAGGCCGTGAACATACCCACCAACGCCGCAGTGGTGCCCAGCAGTCCAAGCAACGGAGCCACAGAAACCATCACCTCCAAGAGCGGGATACCACGTTCGAGATGATGGATTTCCTCTCGCGCTTTGGAAGTGCATGCATCGATGCATTCCTGCTTGCTCGTGTAGCTGCCGCTGACCGCCATGCTGCCGAGACGTGCCATCATGGAGCCGTCACGCTGCAAAAAATCCTGCAAGGGGCGAATATCGCCGTTTGAGGCGTAGCTGGGCACCGAACGGAGTTGGCTCACGACGTCGGGCGGCAAGATGATTTTTTCACGAAGATGCAGCCAAGCGAGGATCATCGCCGTGATGGCCGCCATGGAGCACAGCACGAGCAACCCCATGACAAAGCCACCTGTGGCAAGGAATTCCCAGACAAGTTGCAGGCCGGAGGCCTTTTCAGCGGCAGCGAGGAAGAAAGCGGAGGGCATGAGCTAATAAATAAGGACGTTGTATTCGATCTTGAGGCGTTGCTTGTCCATGATGGGAAGCATGTCCATCACCTCGCGGGGCATGGGCGGGATTTCTGCGTCGCGAATGGCACGCAAGGTGAACTCGGAGAGCAGGGTGGTCGATTCGCGATCGTTTACGATGCGTAGGTTTTCAATCTGACCCTTCGCATTGACAAAGAATTCCACTTGGAGGCTGCCAGGGCTGACCATATCTCGACGAAGCGCCCGATAAAGATGCCATTTTTTTTCCACCTGGCTGGTAACTGCCCGAATGTATTTGCCCTTGGGTGAGCCTTCCGCATCCACGGCATCCTCCGCACCGCGGTTGGAAATGGTGCCTTTGTTTTCGCTGGTTCGTGTGAAGGGCATGAAGGCTTTGTCTTGAGGCTTGGAAGTCGTCTTGAGTTCATCATCGCTTACCGGAATCGCCTTTGGCACCGGCGGCGACTCTGCCACCTCACGCATCTTCGGCTGCTGCGGGGTCGGCGGCGGCGAATCAGGCTCCTTCATCTGAGGCTCGGGCTTTCGCGACTCCGAGAGCGGGCGCCTCATATCCAAGCGAGCCAAGTCCTTATCGGCATCCTCTATCATTTTGGCCAACGGTGACGACGACGCGGCAGCAGCAATGGTCTGCGAAGCAGCAGGAGGCGGTGGTGGCGGTGGAGTGGGAGGTATCGGCGGGGTGGCGGATGTCTGAAGTTTCGGCTGGATTTTCGGCGCTGCAGTGGACTTCTGGGCCGCATCCTCCATGATTTCGCCATCGCGGTAATCGCGGTTAGCGAGCTCTTTCATCTGAAACTTGATCCCCTGCGTCGTAGGCATAGGGTTGTTGGAGTTGGGATCAGGTGCCTTAGTGGCGCTGGCTTTGGTGTTGCGGTCCGAGATGAAGGCAGGGGTTTTGGGTTTCTCACTGGAGGCTTCGTTCTGCGTCGTGCGCATATAGATCTCCTGCTTCGGCAATGGTACCGCCGGCTTGGGTAGAGGCAGCGGGATCAATTGCTCGGGAAAGATCAGTGTGACCTCCTTCTCCTTTGGCTTGGCAGCCACTTCAGCAGCTTTGAACTCCCACTTCGTGGGATTCGTAAACAATACCGCAAGCAGCAGGAACAGCAGAAGATGCACCAGCAAGGAGCCAGCGATGGCAATGGGCAGCTCTCTGTCTCGGGAGGCGATCAAGGTTCCAAGTTTAAGATTTTAAACAAGCGGGTTCGAGGCCAAAGTTTGCGTTTCGCGGAGGGTTTCAACCTAGAACCTGCAACGGATCTTCAAGGCAGGGGTTTGCCTGATGATACTGCCGCGGCCGTTTTCTTGTCAGCGGAATTCTTTTTGCCTGCCAGCCCTTCGGGCTTGGCCACACGCTGGCCGTCAAGGATGCCGATGTTCACCTTGGCACCTTCGGCGGGGAATGGAATGGGTGTCAGGCAGAGGATCTCTCCTTGCTGCGGTGAATTCGCCGCACTAGCTGAGATGACGAGGTGCTTCTCATTGCCGAAAAGAGGCTCCACGGTGACACGCTTTAGAGTGTTCTGTGATGTGATGAGAATGATCTCATTGCCCGCGCGCACGGCAGAGCGTGGAATGAGATACACATCATTCAGCATGTTTCCCTCGATCTCCGCTTCAACAAACTGACCGATTTTGAGCGGCGGCATGCCATCTGCTCGCTTGGCATACGGATCCATGACCTGTGCCACGGCGGTCGGTTGACGCGTCTCGGTATCTAGCGAACTTTCCACACGGACCACCTGCCCCTCCCAAATAACCGGCCTGCCAACGTAAGTGGTGCGCAGATGCACCTTGGTGAGCACAGCCGCAGTTGCGGCATCACGAAAGTGTTCCGGAAGATTCAAATGCTGACTCTCACGCTCCGGCAGTGGCAAGCGTATTTCGACATAATCTGTGGCAAAGATTTTCCCAACAATCGTTCCCTGCCCCACATACTGCCCAACATCTGCCGCCTGCTCCAAGACCTGGCCGTCATACGGTGCGCGGATGATGGTGCGCTCCACATCACGCCTTGCCTTCACCACGCGGGCCTGCGCGGCGGCGAGATCGGCTTGGGCACGAGCCACCTGCGGGGCTCGCGAGACGAGATCTCCCGGAGCACCAACCCGGCCTAGCGCCTTCCAATTTTCCCTCGCCTGCTCTGCCTTGGCCTGTTCCTCAGCCAGAGTGACTTTTGCCAACGCCACAGCTGCCTCAGCCACCGTCACCGAAGTGTCATAATCCACGGCATCCAGTCTCACGAGTAGATCGTCCTTTTTGAAAAAGCCACCGGGACGGAAGCTGGGGCTGACTTCGATGATCTTACCCGCCACTTCAGGCAGCAGCGTGCTGCGCGTGCGCGGCTGAACTGTGCCCTGCGAGGAAACTTTAACCTGATGAGTTGTCTTTTTTAACGTGACTCCCTCCACACTCACAATCAGTGGCGGCATCTCCATCGTCTTTTGCTTCGGCTTGTTGGTCAAAAACCAATACCCAACCCACACGCATCCAGCGAGAATGATGAGTGGCAAAAGAGCGCGGAGGATTCTTGACATAGCGGGAGAGTGCATCTGATCGGGCTGATGTCGAATACGAGATCAAACCCGTACCCAAGAGAAAGCGCCCCGGACGGAGCCGGAGCGCTTTCATAACCCGCCTGTGCCGTCCGAGACAGCGGGCTCACGTATCCCATGAGTCCAGGTGGGTGCCCGCAGAGGCCAGCGCCCTGTCTTCCAGTGAAGGCATGACATGAGGCACCGGTTGCGCGGCTCCCGATAGGTTTGAAACGGGCCGGGCCACAAGGCTCGATAACGAGCACCGCAGGAAAGTGGGTGCAGAAAAATGAAAAAGATCACGCGGAAACCCGCCATTTGAGCAAGCTAGCCAGCGAAACGGAAAGGGCAACCCTCAGCCATACTTCCCTTCACGGAAGCTGTCATGGCCGCTTGGCTAGGCAGATGCATTTACATGGTAGGCACAAGTTTTTGGTTGAGAAAAAAGGACTCTTAACTATAACCGCGCCCGCGTTTCTCAACGTGCGCTCGTGGGCGTGTTGTTCTGACCCGCCACGATCGCGGCTAGTTTGACTGTCTCCACCAACCTCCAAATCAACCACCGTACCTTATGATCCAGGTGAAGAACCTCCGAAAAGAATTCGGCACGAAGGTCGCCGTCGAAGACGTGTCCTTCAGAGTCGAAAAAGGCGAAGTCCTCGGCTTCCTCGGGCCGAACGGCGCCGGCAAGTCCACCACCATGCGCATGGTCACCGGATATTTCCGGCCTACCAGCGGTTCCGTTTCTTTAGGCGGCATTGACATGCTGGAAGAGCCCGAAAAAGCGAAGCAACTGCTCGGTTATCTCCCTGAAAACGCCCCACTTTACTCTGACATGACGGTGGTGAGCTTCCTTGGCTTCTGCGCTGAGATGCGCGGCATCTACGGCGCCGCCAAAATCAAGGCCATCGATCGTGTGCTAGACATGTGCTTCCTCGAAAAGGTACGCAACCAAAGTGTGGATACCCTTTCCAAAGGTTACCGCCACCGTACCTGCTTCGCTCAAAGCATCATTCACGATCCAGAGGTGCTCATTCTCGATGAACCGACCGACGGTCTTGACCCCAATCAGAAGCATGAGGTGCGGGGCATGATCAAGCGTATGGGTCAGAACAAAGCCATCATCTTCTCCACGCACATTTTGGAAGAGGTCGATGCCGCCTGCTCCCGTGCCATGATCATCGATCGCGGCAAGGTGGTGGCTGATGGCACCCCTGAACAGCTCAAGAAACTGGTGCCCGGATGCAACAGCCTCGACGAGGTATTCCGCAGTATCACCCGCTCTGAAACCGCGAAGAAAGCCGAATGAGCCCATCTTCCCCTGTGCGAACTTTCACCCCACAACCCACATGAACAAACGTGACTTCGAAAACACCCTGACCGTCTTCAAACGCGAGTTCCTGGCCTACTTTAACTCCCCGGTGCTCTATGTCATCGTGGTGATCTTCCTGCTCGCCTCGCAGGGCTTCACCTTCTTCTTTTCCCGGATCCTTGATAGCGATGACGTGTCGCTCGCCACGCGCTTTTTCGTTTGGCATCCGTGGATCTACACCGTGCTCGCTCCTGCGGTGGGCATGCGGCTTTGGTCGGAGGAGCATCGCCTTGGCACGATCGAGCTGCTGATGACCATGCCGGTCTCTCCCTGGCAGGCCATTTTGGGCAAATTCTTCGCTGCTGCAGTTGTATGGGCCATCGCACTCGCCCTGACTTTCACCGTAGCGATGACTGTCGGATACTTGGGCGATCCCGATAGCGGTCCCATCATCAGCGGCTACGTCGCCAGTTATCTTTACGCGATGGCCTGCCTCGCTGTGACATCTGCCATCAGCGCCTTCACCCGCAGCCAAGTCGTGTGTTTCATCATCAGCGTGGCCTTCTGCCTCGTCATTGCCCTCATCGGCGATCCCGGCATCACTCAGGCCATCGTGAACGCTGTGCCAAACGGCTTTGAGTGGCTTGTTCGTTTTGTGAGCTACTTCAGCTTCATGGACCACTTCTTCGAAATGACCAAGGGTATCTTCGTCCTGCGTGACGTGCTCTACTTCGTCTCCGTGATCGTCACCGCGTTGTTGGTGACAGACCTCGGTCTTCGCTCAAAACGTGCCTGACCCATCGCTTTTCCCTTTCTAACCATTCCTCGCCCCTTTCTCCAGCCATGAGTGCTTCCACCAAGACAGCCGCCATCGGCATCACCACCCTGCTAATCATCGCCATCGTCGCCGCCATGAACTTTCTCGTCGGCGGCGTGGGTTTCGGCAACTTCCGACTCGACCTCACAGAAGACGGTCTTTACACCCTCTCACCCGGAACAAAGAATATCCTCAGCCGTATCAACGCGGACGAACCTGTCACCATCAAGTTCTACTCCACGAACGATGACCGCGTCATGCCAAACATTCTCAAGCCACATGCCCGCACCATTGAGGACTTGCTTCTCGAATACGAAAAGCAGGGAAATGGAAATATCGGTCTCGATGTGATCCACCCAAACCCCGACACTGATGAGGAGGACAAGGCTAAGGAAGATGAAATCCGCGGCATGCAGGTCAATCAAGAAGGCGACAACATTTACCTTGGCATGAGCGTCCAGTGTCTCGATCGCAAGGAGATCCTGCCCTTCCTCAGCCCGGACGATGCCACCTCCCTCGAATACGAGGTATCCCGTGCGATTGCCAAGGTGATCAAGCCCACCAAG
>JAFMIR010000006.1 GCA_017853885.1 Prosthecobacter sp. | reverse complement strand
TTCGCTTGATCTCAATGGCACTGTCCAAGTGTTCAATGTTTTGCGCACAGATACTGCCGTGGCTCAGAATGCCAATTTTACTCCTAGTGTGGGCGGCAATATCATCAATGGCTCCGGAAGTCAGGCTACAGTGGGGTTGGTGAATGCAGCGGGCAGTTTTTCGGGTGCGATTAATGGCAATGTGGCCTTGGTGCGATCAACCTCTGCAGGCAGTTTCAACGATTGGAATATTTACACCGCGAATGCCTATACCGGCCCAACCCTTCTCAACGGTGGACGCACTCAACTTCTCGGCGCGGCCACGCTCGGCAGTACCTCAGCCCTAGAGATCAGCCAAGCTACTTTGCTCATCACTAACAACAACGCGACCAGCATCCTCGATCAGCAGGTCGATAACCGCGTCAGTGACACGGCACCGATTTTGATGCGTGGGGGAATGTTGCAATACCGTGCCCGCAATGGATTTGAGGCGACTGAGGCATTTGGCGCACTAACTCTGGCACAAGGCAATAGCATCATCGATGTGGCTGAGCCCGGCACGGGCATCCACAGTTCCACAGCCACTTTTAGCAGCCTTGCACGGCAGGCCGGATCGCGTGCCACGCTACGTTTTTTCAATGTGGACGGTGCGCAGGGTAGTCTTGCCAGAGTTTTTACCTCTAGTCTTAATGGCGTCAACACCACTAGCGTTGGGGCTGGTCTGACCAACAACCTCATCGGCGGTTGGGCTGTGTTTGAGCGTGAGTTTGCCAGTTACACCCCTGGCACGGGCGTGGGAGCGTTGAATGGCGCAGGATATGCAGGCTACTCTCCAAACAGTCTCAACAACGGCACTTCCACGGACAACATTCGCCTGACCTACCCTGATATCGCTTCCGCCGGGGTTGTGGGCACCAATTTGCTCACCATCGCCAGCACCACAGGACTCAGCGTTGGTGACGCTGTCCTAGGTTCTGGCATTCCAGCCAACGCTAAAGTCGCTTCCATCATCGATGGAACGCAGTTTACCATTGATACGACTCTAGGAACGGCAAACCCGACATTGAACTTGCCTAAGACAGTTGCTCTGACAGGCAACCGAACAATCAACAGTCTGGCCATGATCGTTTCAGGCGACAGCACGCTAGACCTTGGTGGTAACACGCTCAATCTAACCAGTGGTGGCCTTATTGCTTCCCAAGGCTTCAACTTAGCCGGGGCGCAGGTAACTGTGGTCAACAGTTCCACCTCTAGCAACATTATCGAGGTGGCAAGTGTCCCGCAAAGCCTTGTCGTTGGCTCAACGCTGCTCGGAAGAAACGTGACATCCATCAACGGTCTAAATGTGACGCTGGATGGCAACGCGAATGCGGCCACAAGTTCCCCCACGCTGCGTGATTATCTGAGTGCGCTCAATATGCCGATCGAAATTCAGAATGGCAATCTTACGGCGGGTGGCGTTTTGAACACGGCCGCAGACCTTTATATTCATGCCTTGGGCTATGCGAACGGATTGGCAAATGTTTACAACCGTGATGTCATCGTGAGTTCGAACATTGTCGACAATGGCTCTGGGGCCGTGACGCTTGTTTTGAATGGAGCCGAGGGACGGGGCAGCTTTGCGGGCGTCAGTGATTTTCGCACCAATGAACTTGTGATCAGTGGCAACAATAGCTACACGGGCGGCACCTTTGTGAATGCGGGCTTTGTGTTGTTGAACTCACCCGTTGGAACCGCTTTAGGGACAGGTAACCTGACCATCACGGGTGGAGCTAGCACCCTGGGCACAGGCTTCATGGAGCGCACCACTACAGTGGTGCTTGGCCGCTCTAGCCAGATGGCTAACACGGCTACAGTGACAATGTTGGGCGGTTCCACGTTGGAACTCAATGGTTTCAACCAGACAATTGGGGGGCTCGCATTTGATAACACCGGAGGCAACACACCTACATTGCATGCGGGAACAGGGATCCTCACCTTGAACGGTAATCTGACAGCAGCCTCTTCTAACTTAGGTAGCGTAAGCACAATCACGACGGGTGCTATTTTCGCCCGCACGGTCAATGGCAGCAATCAGATCACCGTGGCTGATTCAGCTGGCATTAGCTTGGGAATGGCCGTTACGGGTTCTGGCATTACCGCTGGCACTTTTGTCACAGCTAAGAGCGGCACAACGGTCACCCTCTCTGCCAATGCAAATGGTACAGCAAACAGCCTGCTGAGCTTTGCCGGTGCAGGTTCAGTGGCATTAGGTTCTTCGAATCGCACATTCAACGTTTTGGCAGTCACTGCTAACGGTGTGAGCCTTGCACCGTTGCTCCCTTCACTGAATGTTTCTAGCATCATGACCGGAACAGCGGGTTTGATTAAGAATGGCACGGGCCTTCTTCAACTTGGAGGCGCCAGCACTTTCAGCGGTGGTGTCGATTTGCAGGCAGGCGGCATCTTGATTGCTGCTGGCAGCACATTCAACAATGGAACTTTGGGTGGTGTCTCCGCCGGCCCGCTTGGCACAGGTGCCGTTACGCTGGCAGCTGGCACTCGGCTTCTCTCCAATGGCAATTTCATGTTGGGCAACAACGTCACTGCTGCAGGAAACTTCAACTTTGACAGCACGGTGGCAGCAGGAAGCAATCTGACTCTTGGCGGCACGGTCATTCTGCCTGGAACGGTAACGATTGATGTCAATAATCCTGGCATGACCGCCGCTTTGGGCACGATCAGCCGTTCAGGCGGAGCGGGAGTTATCAACATTACGAAGACCGGCCTCGGTGCGTTGGCGTTGGGAGCGATGACCGCTGGCAATACGGTCAATTTGGCTCTCAATGCGGGCAGTCTATCCCTGCTTCACGACGGAGATGGCACCGGATCGCGGCAGACCATCAATTCCGGCATCATCCTCACACCCTCTGGGGCGGTTAATCTGACCGTTGGGCGGCTGGGCGGCACGTATGCCCCGCTGTTCACCACCGCCTCGAATAAGACTCTGCAAATGGCTGCTTTCACGCTGAGCGGCCCGTTTTCCGTGACTAACAGCAACGGCTACGGCCTGGAGATCACTGGCGCGGCCACGCTGGGAAGCGGTCAGATCATCAGCGTGGCTAACGCTACGGACTCCAATTTGGTCGCAGGTCTTACATTCTCCGGCGCGGTCGGAGGAACTTCGGGAATCGTAAAAATTGGTTCTGGAACATTGGCTTTGAACGGCACGAATACCTTCACGGGTTTGTTGGATGTTCAGGCAGGCGTGCTTGCTGTGAACAGTGATGTCGCTTTGGGTAATGCGAGCAACCAGTTGGCCCTGAACGTCAATGCCGCCACTGGCGCGGGTCTGCGCGCCACGGGCACCTTCGCCACCAGCCGCGTTTTGCAGCTCAATCGCGCCAACAATGCCATCGAGGTCACAGTGGGCAATACGCTGACTCTGAACACCCCCTTCACGCTGGCTGCCGCCAACAATAATCTCCAGAAGAATGACAATGGCACCTTGGTGCTCGCTGCCGCGAACAGCACGTGGACTGGAGTTATGACCATCGGTGCTGGTGCGGTTCGTATCACCAACGCCAGTGCCTTGGGGATGACGACCGGCAACACAGTTGTGAGCGGGATTGGTGCGGCGTTGCAGCTCAGCGGCGTGACCACGGCAGAGCCTTTCAGTCTCACTGGCACGGGTATCAATGGCGCAGGAGCCATGCAGTCATTCTCTGGCACGAGCACTGTCAGTGGCGACATCACGCTAGCGGCAGCCACGACTATCGGGGCAGATAGCGGTACAACGCTGAACCTCACGGGCGGCCTCAGTAGCGCCCAGGCACTGACACTTACTGGGGCGGGAGCGATTAACAAAACGGGAACCGCCATTGGAGCCGTCAACTCCATCACCAAGCAAGGATCTGGGACTTTCACGCTCGGTGTGACCAGTGGTTCATTTGTGGGTGCACTGACGATCAACGAGGGAACCTTCACGATGAACTCCGGCGTGACAATCGGGGGTACCAGCACCATCACGGTTCAGGGGCCGTCCGGTGAGCTAAAACTGGAAGGTGGACTGACTCACATGAGCGGTGCACGTGCAATGACTCTGAATGGTGGCAAACTCACGATTAATGGATCTGCGGGTTCCACCCAGACACTTGGAACATTGATCACGAACCGGAGTAAAACCAATGAGATCAACTTTGTTCTCGGAACAGGCATAAACACCCTGACTTTTGCCAACTTAGTGGTGAATGGAGATTCTAGTCTGAATTTTACTGACACTCTAAACAACACCACCAACCGAATTGCTTTCAACACGAATCCGGGCATGACCAACAACATCATCCAGCGTGCGTTGGTGAATGGAACGGATTTTGCCACCTATAACGGCAGCGGTAGCACGGGCAACATCCAAGCATTTGCCACATACAATGTTACCAATAACATCGATACAGCTGCCGCTGCTGATACCCTGAATATTACGGCTACGCCGACTTTTGCAGGAACAACGAACCGAACGATCAATGCCATCAAGATCAGTGGTTCCGGTGGTTATACGATTGGAAATGGCATTACGACTCAGGGGGCGACATTGACGCTTTCAGCGGGAGCGATTTTGAATGTGGGCGGTAATAACACGCTGGGAGCTGTCAGTGCAACCACGCCTTTGCGTGTGCAGTTCAACAGCCAAGCTTACGTAGCGGTCGAATCTGGAAGAACATTGACCAATAACGCGTTGCTGACTGGCGGGTCAGGTTTTGTCAAAGATCTTCCTGGCACCTTGGTTATCAATGCCCCGACTAATCGCGCTGGCCTTTCCAACATAAGCGGCCAGACTCTGACCGGAAATTTCGCGATCAACGCTGGCACGGTGCGTCTTGGCGGTGGAAATAACACTCTCACCCTTAATCAATTTCTCATAGTGGCACCTGGTGCCACGCTGGACCTGAATGGCACCTCTCAATTCATCTTCGGCACGCGCGGTGACGGGGCTGCCCTCCAAGGCAATGCTGGCACTATTACTACCACTGGTGGTGCCTCAGCACTCATCATCGGTGCGGACAACGGTGGTGCGAATTTTGGGGGGCAGATTACGGGTAATGTGGGGGTGCTTAAAGGTAGTGGGCAGACCTATAATTTTCTCAACAATAATACTTACACTGGCCCTACTGTGTTTGCGGGTGGCCTTAATGTATTACAGGACGGTGGTAGACTAAGCGGAACTTCGTCTATTGCATTGAACTACTCTCAGTTGCAGTTGAACGATAACTCGAACTTCAATACTGCCAACCGTCTCAATGCAGTTGCTGGCATCACTTTGCGTGGTGGTTCGCTGGTTTATCAAGGCCGCGTGCAGTCTGACACCTCTCAGTCGGCAGGTAACGTCATATTGGCGGAGGGTTACAACATGGTCCAAGCGGCCAACGGAGGCACTGGCATCAATTCAGCCACACTGAACATGAGCTCTTTATCGCGGTCCGGCGGCTCCACGGCAACTATACGCTTCCCGGACAACGGACTGGGAGCCATCGGCAGTAATGGTCGCCTGTTGATCAACACGCTCAATGGATCTGCCACCAGCACGGTGGGAGGTGGATTGACGAATAACCTCATTGGTCCGTGGGCCGTGGTAGATCGTGAGTGGGCCAGCTACATTCCCGACCTTGGCGTGGGCCGTCTAAATCAGACAGGTTTTGCAGGTTATTCGGTCAACACGCTCAATGGAACTCCGCTGGCTACGGACAACATTCGAGCCACTGGCAGCGTGGGTCCATTGTTTGCCGACACCACAGCGAACACCTTCGCCATGGTCAACCCTGGTGTCGCACAGTCAACCGTTAACCTAGGCGGTTTCAAACTGACTTTGCAAGGCGGGGGATTGCTCTTGGCTCACAATGGAGACAATCGCAACATCAGTATTACCAACGGTACGGTCACCAGTGGAACTCTCAACAACGCGAGTGATCTTTACATTCATGCTCTACCCTACGGTGGAGCAAACCGCACGGCAGCCATGGACGCAGCCATCGTCAACAATGGCTCAGGTGCTGTTCGATTGGTCTTTTCGGGCAGTGATGGTGCCGCCAATCTCACTCTCAACGGAACCAATGCCTACACTGGTGGCACTGTCGTCAATGGAGGAGTCTTGATCGTCGGATCGACGGGAACGCTTGGCACTGGCGGCATCACCATCAATGGCGGTTTCAACTCGGGTAGCGGTATCTTGGTCCAGCAGGCAGGTGGGGTGATTAATCCTTCCAATACCGTCACCATTAATGGCAACGGACTTATGGTGCTTGCTGGAACACAAACCCTTAAAGGTTTGGTGTTCAATGGCAATGGTGGTGGTGGAACACCGCCCACGCTAAGCACAGGTGAGGGATTGCTGACGATTGGATTGGATGGCATTGTTTCCAACCCATTCAATCCGGCTGTAGCTCCGCTTGTGGTCGGTCGCATCGACTTGGGAAGCTCCGCAAACACCGTGACCGTCAATACCTATGACTTCAACGGGTTTACCAACTACGCGCCGACGACAGCTGGACTTGTGCTAGGCGGTCTTATTGGCTCATCTGGAGGGTTTACCAAAAACGGCTCTGGAATGTTGCAGATCAACCAGTCCACCTTCACTGGTGCGGTCAATGTAACGGCCGGTGGCATTCTTTCCGGTGCGGCCAACAGCGGCTCCCGTTTCTCCACCTTGACTCTGCAGTCAGGTGCTTTCCTCAATCTCAATGCGCAGAATACCGTGTGGGGCGCACTGGCAGGTGCTGGAACAGTAACGAATAGCGCAGCCAATTCTCCCACGCTGACGGTCGGCTTTAACAATGCTTCATCCACCTTCTCCGGACAGATCACGCGTTTCAATGATGCCACGCCGAATGCGGTGAATCTCACCAAGACAGGCACGGGCACGATGACTGTGGACGTCACCCAGAGCGCCACGGCTGCATCCACTGGGACAGTGACTATTGCGGGTGGTGGAATCACCTATTCCGGCACCAGTGGCAAGGCTTTGATGCCCACCCAGACCATCTTAGAAGGCGGTGTGCTAACGCTCGACAATGCGGCCAACGCCGTGAGTGGACGCTTAGCCTCGCCGCTCACGGGCGGCGCCAACACCCTGAACATAAATGGCGGGCAGTTGGTGATCGTTCCGAACGCTAGCACCAGTGTCACCGAAACGTTCTCGACCCTGACCATCGGTTCGGGAGCGGGCGAAATGATGCTCGATGCCGTGACGAATTCCGGCATCACTCTGAATGTGGCCAATTTGAGCAATGTTCAGACGGGTGGCACGCTTTGGATTCGTGGTGATTTCAACCCTGTGGCGGGCAACACTGTCAACAATTTTGCTCGCGTGGTTGTGACCAACTTCAATACCGTGGGCGGTCAGGGCGGAACCGGCAACGGCACTACGACCATGACCATCCGGCCGGACATGATCGGTTCGGCGATCGATGGCACCGGCCTTTCATTCATCACTAGGGACTCGGTGGCGACAGGCTTGTTGCGGCCGCTGGCTTCGAATGAAGTTTCCACTTCGCTGATCAACAATTCGGTCACCAACATTTCCCTCAGTAGCTATGCGACGATGGCCACCAGCCAGAGCATCAACAGTCTGATACTCAACAGCAGCGGGGGCATTGGCAATGCCAACGTGGCAGCCCTCGGTAAGTTCAACTCTTCTGCAACCCTACTAACCGAGAACATCCGCACAGGCGGGGTTATCGCCTTTGAAGGTAATGCCGGACTTAACCTGCCCGCGATCAACAGTTTCAGCGGTTTCTTTGTCTTCCATACCATCGGTGATGCCTCGTCGCTTGCCATCAATGGCCATGTGGGCAATGTCAACGGAGGTGGACTGTGGAAGTCCGGCACGGGTATGCTGCGTCTCAATGCGCGCTCTTTCTACACCGGTCAGACAACAGTCAATGAGGGCACCCTAGTGCTTAACGGTGGTGACAATACCATTGTCGTGACCCCGACGATCACAGGCGGTTCGTTCCAAAACCTTGCGATGAATGGTGGTGTGCTCGACCTGAACGGCACAAATCAAATGGTGGGCACGCTTTTCACCACCAATCCACTGTCTGTTGGTGGAATGGTCACAAACACCTCTGGCACATCAGTGACTCTCCGCACCAATACTGGAGGAAATACTTTCGCCGGTATTTTAGCTGGGAACCTTAGCTATGATCAGTCTGGCGGAGGCTCTCTTGTGTTTAGCAATGTGAGCACCTACACCGGAACGACGACGATTCGCGGTGGCGCCATGATCCTCAGAGACAATGGTGCGCTCAACGGCACCAGTGCGATCAATGTAAATTACGCTACTTTCGACTGGGATAACACTGGCTTCAATCCCCTAGCAGGGGATAATCCTTTGCGCGTGGCATCTGCTATTCCGCTCAGCCTACAAGGCGGCTCGCTCACCATCCGTGGCGGCGGTTCTGCGAACACAGCCGTGACCATTAACAACCTTTCCGTGCTTCGTGGTGACAGTACCGTCAATATCGTGCCAACGGTCAATGCAGGCAGCGCCGCACAATTGAATCTTGGTAACCTGCAGCGGTCCACAGCTGATCGCGGGGTGATCAATTTTGTTGCTGGCAACGGTGTTGGCATGGGAGGCTCAGGCAACAATAATAATGCTCGTGTGCTAGTTTCGGCAGTTAATGGTTCAGGTTTCTCTGCGTCTACTTTGGTCAATAACCTGATCGGCGGATGGGCCGTAGTGAATGGCAACAGCTTCGCCACATCCAAGGATGGCGTGGGTCTCGGCGAACTTGGGTCAACCATCGGTGGAAATGTATTCGCTGGAGGCAATGTTTTCCCTGCTTACAACGGCGGAGATATCACTGCTGTCGGCACTCAGGCCACTTGGAACATCAATGATGGAAGCAGCCGCACGCTGACCACTTCTAAAACTATCAATTCGCTGCGCATGGCGCCGGGGGGCGCGCAAGTTATTACCCTGGGTAATAGCACCACGTCTGTGACTCTGACCTTCGGCGTCGGCTTGCTGACGAACTCCGGCCAAGCCATGACCATCGCCTCTGGTAATGCCTCCTCCAAGGTCACCGGAACCGGGTCGGAGCTCTTTCTATACACCAATCAAGGCAATACTTCGATCAACACGCAGATCACCGGCGCGATTGATTTAGTGAAGAGCGGCAGTGGTACCCTTGCTCTCGGATCGACTAATCTTTCTGGGGCAGATACGCCTTCCAATAACTACACTGGAGGCACTTACGTCAACCAAGGCACGCTCCTACTGAATGCAGCGGCTGCGCGCATCATGGTGCCAGGTGATCTCATCGTCAGCAATGCTACAGTGACCTTTGCCAATTCCAATGTGTTTGACGCCACCACCAGCCAGATCGCTGCGGCTAGCAATGTCACACTCAATGGCGGGGCGACCCTCAACTTTTTCAACAACACCGTAGCCGCCACCACCACGTTGAACAGTCTCACGTTCAACAATGAGGGCGGCACCACGCAGCCTGGTGTGCGTTTCAACGCACCCACCGCCTTGCATACGTTAGTGCTTTCTGCTGCTAATGCCATCAGCGTGGTCAACAACAATCTCGGCACCACGCCGATCATCGCCGCCGCCACCAACAATGCTGCCAATTCGGCAGTTCAGTTCGCAAATGCAGCACCGGTCATCAATGTCTCTGGAAGTTCTCCCACTGGTTTGATCATGCAGGCTCCGATTACAAGCGCAGGTGGCGTCATCTCCAAAACGGGCAGCGGATCACTTATTCTTGCCGGACAAAGTACTTTCAGTAGCGGGTTCAATCTCAATGGCGGCTCCATCAGCATCGGCGTCGGTAATACAGCCACTACGGCGGGCACCTTGACTATTGCAAGCAGTCCTCTCGGTCTTGGAGCGCTGAACATCGGTGATGGCACGTCCCTCATGGCCGCTGGATTTACACAGATTTCCACCATCACCAATAGCACCACTACCGTGACCTTGGTTAGCCCTAACGGGCGCATGCTCACCACAGGCCAACCCATTGTAAGCGGTAATGGTGTTCCAGGCGGTGCATTTGTAGCCTCTGGCATCACGGATACTGGCTTCACCCTTTCAGCGAATGCTAGTGTCACAGGCACCAACACTTGGAACTACACCACTTGGCTTGCCAACGCGCTTAATGTGAACGGCAACTTCACTTTCGGTGGAACGAACAACTCGCACAACCTCTGGCTGACTGGTGCCGTAAATCTCGGCAGTGGAACCATGCGGACGATTAGCGTGGACAGCCCGTATGTGACCACCTACTTAAATGGTATCATCAGTGGCACAGGTGCCGGTATTGGCAAATCAGGCCTTGGCGTGTTGCAAATTTCCAACACAGGTAACAACTACGCAGGGGCTACAAGCATCAGCAATGGTGTGCTGCGTCTTGGTGCATCCGAGGTCATACCGAATGGCTCTGCCCTTACAGTGGTGCAGGGTGGCGTGCTGGATCTGGCTGGTTTTAATGAAACCGTGGGATCACTGACTGGAGCGGGTCTAGTGACTAATTCTGGAGGCGTGGTTTCCACTTTCACTGTTGGCGGTGATAACAGCAGCACGGTCTTCTCTGGTGTCCTCACTGCTGCGACTGTTTCCCGTTTGAATCTGGTCAAGAATGGTAGTGGTGCACTCACGCTTGGTGGTATCAGCAACTACACTGGTATCACTACGATCAACGGTGGCGTCATTAGCATCGCTGCTCTCGGCAATGGTGGAGCCGCAGGGGGTATTGGCGCAGCGACTAATGCCGCCTCGAACTTGGTGATCAATGGCGGCACGCTGCGTTACACTGGCATCGCTGCCACCACAGACCGCGCCTTCACCATCACAGATCTCGGTGCCACCATCGATGCATCAGGCACTGGCGCATTGTCTTTTTCACCTGCCGCGCCCACGCTAACCCACACAGGCACTCTGGCCCGCACTCTGACTTTGACAGGCAACTCGGCTGTTGGTCTTGTCAATACCTTTGCGAAAGTCATTGCCAACGGCACCGCGGCTACTTCGGTTGTGAAGAATGGCACCAACACATGGGCATTGACGGCCGCCAACACCTACACGGGTGCCACCACAGTAAATGGCGGAACCTTGCAGCTCTCGGGAGGTTCTGTGGCCAATACTGCCATCACGGTCGCTAGTGGTGCAACTCTCAGCCCCCTTGCGGTGACTTACAATGCGGGAACAACTGGTGCAGGTTCTGCCGGTGCCAGTCTCAATCTCGCCGCGGGCTCCACTTTCAACATGTCCAACAACGCAGTCGGCACCTTCAATCTGCAGCAGCAGACGTCTTTTGTCGGTAATGCGATGACTATCGGTGCGGCCACCGGTGCCCCGGTGAACATGAATTTCGACATTGGGGGTGCCACCATCACGAATATTGACAGCATCAGCGTGAGTAAACCCGTCGTTCTCAATGCGAGTGGAGTTGAGATTACTGTGGCACCTTTGAATTCGATCACTCAGATCGTAGCTGCGGGTGCTCCTAGCACTCCTCAATTCTACAATTTAATTACTGGCAGTAGTTTCACAGGATCTGCATTCAGCTTGAGTAGCAACGGCTTACTCGTTGGATCTCGAGATCTCTTGGGCAACATCAGTTCGACAATTAATCCAACACGGATTACGGGGCTTAGCAGCACTGCCGGTTTAAACATTGGTATGCAGGTGACAGGTGCAGGAATTCCTATTGGGGCGACTATCGCCTCCATCGTGGATGCGAGTACGGTCACGATCTCGCAAGCGGTCACTAGCACGATCACTGGTAATGAATTGAACTTTGCGAATGCCTACAAACTGACTCTCAACACAACTGCCACAGCTTTGCGTTTGGGTGTCGAGACAGTAACCTCCAGCAGTCGCTACTGGACAGGCGGAACGAGTGCGGCATGGGACGCTTCGGGCAATTGGAATACTCTGGCCACTGGTCTGGGAACAACAGGTGTACCTGGGGTTGTGGATAGTGTCTTCATGACCGCTAATTCTGCTAGCAATCTCACTACCACACTTGGCGCGAACATTCAGATTGGTCGACTGACTTTCACAGGCACAGGGACATCCGGCACCGGATCAGTGACGATCAGTGGTGCCGCTGGTGCCGATAGGCTCATCATCGGCGCAGGTGGCATCGTGGTGAATGCCGGTTCAGGGGCGCATACGATCAACTCCAGTGTCAATGTCAGACTGGCTTCGAACCAGACATGGAACATTGGCAACTCCGCTGCCAACGCGCTTAAAGTCGATGCCCTAGTCAGCGACATTGGCGCAGGTATGGACCTCACTAAGGATGGCGCAGGCACGTTAAGACTCAACAATACGGCCAATACTTATCGCGGCATCACTCGTATCAGTGGAGGTGTTCTTGAGGTGATGGCTCTTGCCAATGGCGGATTGGCCAGCAGCATCGGCTCAGCTGCGGATGATGCCATAAACCTTATCATCACCAACAATGCAACGTTGAGCTACAAGGGAGTCGGTGGCGCCACGGACCGTATTTTCTCTATTGGCACAGGAGGGGGCACGATCGACTCTTCTGGCACTGGGGCTGTGATTTTTAATGGCATTGGAGCCATGGGATTTGATGGAGTTACCACCGCTCGCACTCTAACCCTCAATTCAGTCGCTGGCACGGGGAACAACACCATGATGGTGGCCATCGGCAACAATACTGGCGCGACCTCGCTCACCAAGACGGGTGCGGGCACATGGGTGCTGGCTCCGGGTAATGGTCTGGCAAGTGTAACAGGCACCATCAACGGCACCACCACTATCGTTGCCGATGCCACTGGTCTGGTCGTGAATCAGCTTGTTTCAGGTGCGGGCATCAAACCTGGTTCTTTCGTCACGGGCATCGCTGGCGACCTTCTGAGTTTCACCATCAATCAAGCCAGCGATGCGATGGCTCCGGCTGAGACGCTCAATTTGAATTTGCCCGGTCATAGCTTAGTGGTTGGCAACAAGACTGACGCAGATGGAACGCCGAACCCCAGTGGTGACTATACCGTCACTGTAGTCACTGGAAGCGACGTTACTCTCTTTAAGGCAGCTGAGACCAGCCGCACCATTGCTTTCGACGCGGTGGCAGGCAATGGCTATACCGGTGTGACGGCCGTCAATGGCGGTGTGTTGAGTGTTGCGGATCTTAAAAACGGAGGCATTGCCAGCACCATTGGCGCCTCAAGCAGCGCGGCAGGCAACCTCGTGCTGAATACCGGCACACTGCAATATACAGGATCTGGATCAAGCACTGACCGCCTTTTTACCCTAACCACGAGTGGAACGATCGAAGCCAATGGCACGGGGGCGCTAGTGTTTTCCGGCACAGGCAGTTTGGTTGGGAATGCGCCCCTGACGCTGTCCGGTTCCAGTGCTGCTATCGTACTCAATACGTTGACCCCCTTACTTGGTGGAACCAGTTCCATTGTCAAATCCGGAACGAATACATGGGTTCTCGCTGGTGCGAACACCTACACTGGGGTGACGACAGTGAATGGTGGTGTTCTTCAAGTTTCCAACCTGAAAAATGGCGGCACGGCTAGCAACATCGGCCAGTCAACCAATGCAGCTGCCAACCTAGTGCTCAACGGTGGCACGCTACGCTACACGGGGGCGGCGCAAACAACAGACCGCCTCTTCAGTGTGGGACTGAGCGGCGGTCGGATCGAATCCTCCGGAACGGGTGCGCTGATCTTCAACAACACAGGTAGCATGGGCTTCAGTGGTGGTACCGGGGCCCGCGCGCTCACTCTTGGGGGGACCAGCACGGCGGCAAACACCTTGGCGGCCATCCTTGGCAACAACACGGGCGCCACTTCCCTTGTGAAAGCAGATGCTGGTAGCTGGGTTATCACTTCAGGAGCCATCAGCCGCAGCGGCAACGTTTCGGGCACTTCTATTACAGGTATCGACACCACCGGCCTAGCGGTGAACAATGTCGTCACTGGCCCAGGCATTCCGGCGGGCACTCGAATCACCGCCATTCCAACGCCGGGTGTAAGCGGCACCATCACTCTCTCTTTGGCTGCCACGGCCGGCACGGGAGTTGGTTTGTCGTTCGGCACAGCAGTTAATGCTCCCAAAACAGGCAACACCACCCTAGGTGGCTTGACTGTCTCCAGCGTGAATACGACCGGACTCGTGTTGGGACAGCAAATCTTCGGCCCGGGCATCACACCGGGAACCGTGATCACAGCAATCAATACTGGAGCTTCCCAGATCACGCTTTCGCAGGCGGCAACGGCCACTGCCACAGGCGCTTCCCTTTCAGCTGTTTCAGGCAACACTTACACGGGCACAACCACCGTGAATCAGGGCAATCTTCAAGTGGGTCTCAACAACATCGGCACCACGGGATTTGGTGCTCTGACTGTGAATTCGGGCGGCACGGTTTCCGGATCGGGTGTCGTTAACGGCACGGGAGGCACCCTCAGCAACAACTTCCTAGATGGGACCAACCACGTGTTCAACAGCGGCGCTATCCTCAGTCCGGGGGATTCGTATGGTGCATCCATTGGAACCCTGAGCTTCAATGGTAATCTCTTGCTTAATGATGGCTCATCGGCGCTGCTGCAAATGGGTGCTGCCACGTTGAATCAGAATGCGGCCATCGTTGCAGCTCTCAATGCCAACACCTACGACTCTATTGGCGGTTACCGTGATTCCAACCTGCTACTATGGGACTCTACAGCTATTACCGCTGGGCGGCACGATTACCTTCAGGTCAACGGCCAAATCACCATTGGCCAGAGCACCATCACGGTTCAGGATGTGAATGATTACCTGACCCAAGCCGGCACCTCTGGAAAAGCTCAAGTGGGTGACATTTTCAATTTGGGCTCATGGCTTGATAATGGTCCGCTTTCAACTTTTGATGCCGGTGCCAACTACCGCACGGGCGGCTCGGGCGGTGGAAATCTCATTCTGCCGACCCTTGGCGGTGGACTCGTGTATGACGTGAGCTTATTCAATGATTATGGCATCATCGTAACCCTTACCAAGCCGGGTGTCGTTCCAGTTCTGCTAAGTAGTCTCCACATCCAGCGTAACGGTTCTTGGAACACTTCAGCCAACTGGCGTCCAGGCACGGTGGCAAACTCCTTGGGTGGAATCGTTAATCTCACCACCAACGTGGGTGTGGGAGGGACGGGCGGATTGCATGCGATCGTATCGCTGGATGGCAGCAAGAGGGTTGGTGTGCTCGCCGTCGGCGATCAGGACAACACCCACCGTTTCGAAATCGTTAGGGGCTCCGGCACGGGAAGCCTCATTTTTAACAATGGCGATTATGGCCGCGCATTGCTGAGCAAGGTGCAGTCCAACAGCACCACTGTCGGTGTGGATATGATCACCGCCCCGGTCATCCTAGAAAGCAACTTGCGTGTGAATGTCAACTCTGGCGGTGCCACCGCCCGCATGGATATTAGCGGTGGCATTTCTCAGGCTTCTGGTTCGACTTTTGGCATCGATTTCATGGGGGCAGGCCGCACCACCCTTACCGGTGCCACTGCGAACACGTATACGGGTCAGACCACAGTCTTCAGCCGTGGCTTTGGAGACGCCACCAACCCGCAACTTGTGCTGGCCAAGACCACCAGCGCTGTCAGTGCCACGCCCGTTGGCACGACCCAGCAAGTTTCCAGTTCCACGACCACCAACGCTAGCACCACCGTCAATCTAACCACCGGGAACACCAACAACTTCTACATCGGCATGCCCCTTACCGGTCATCCGAACATTCCAGCTGGTGCCACTGTGACTCAGATCAACAGCACCACCCAGTTTGTCATTTCGTTGGCTGCGACTGGTGCTGCAACCGCTAACACGACCTTTGATACCCGCCGCATGGTCAATGTGACGAGCACAACGGGGATGTATGCGGGAATGGTCATCAACGGCCACCCGAACATTCCGAACGGCACCGTAGTTCAAGCTGTCAAGAATCAGACCCAGATCGTTCTATCTGCTGATGTCACAGGGACAACTGCTGGCAATGCCACTTTCGGCACCTACGTCGCCAATGGGACGATACCTGGCAACCTCAACATCGGCAATGTCAGTATGGGTGGCCTCGGCAGCACTGTGGTGCATCTGGGAGCCAACGAGCAGATCGCCGATACTTCGCTGGTTAGCTTTGACGCAGGCAATGGCGCAGGTTCCGCTGGTAACAATGGTAATAACTCTTACTTCAAGCTCATGGGATTCAATGAGACGGTGCGTGGCCTTTCCGACTACACCGCCAGTGGTGTGGTGGAAAATCTGGAGGGTGAATCCGGCTCTGCGAACAGCACATTGACTTTCAACACCAGTGGCACAAGCTACTTCAACGGTTTCTTGCGCGATCGAGCCAACAACACCGGCAGCGGCGTGCTTAACATCGCCGTCTCTGGCAATGGAACCCAAGTGTTGGCTCTCGGAAATATCAGCTACAGTGGTAGCACGTTGATCAATCCGGGAGCTACCCTTGTGCTCGAAAGCGCCACAAGCCTTGGGAATGGAACGGGCGGAACTATTGGTTCTCGCACCATCGGCAATAATGGAACCCTTGGTTTCCGCATTAACAACGGTGTGAGTTGGGGATTTAACCGTGTGGTCTCTGGCTCTGGTGGCATCGTCCGAGATGGTGGAAATGGAACCTTGGGCTTGAATCTCAGCGGTGCTGTTTCTTCCACTTATGCGACCGGCATTACGACCGTAACTGTGCCTAGCACAACAGGCTTGGCTGTGGGTATGGTCGTTTCTGGCAATGGCATCCCGGCAGGTGCTGCCATCCAGCAGATTCTCTCTCCGACCACCTTCCAGCTTTCAGTCGCACCCACAGCCCCTGGCTCCAATGTCGGACTGGTATATGGGGCGGCCACGGCAGCCAGTTCTACGTTCAGCACCAGTGGCACGACTATTACTGTGGGAGATACCTCAACCCTCAAGGCTGGTATGAACGTCCATGGAGCAGGCATCCCGCTGGGTGCTAAGATTCAGGCGATACTGAGTTCTACGACTTATCAGCTTTCTACTACGCCTACCTCAGTGGGCACCGGCGTGAATCTGATTTATGGTGCTGGTGCGGTGGGAGGCGGTATTTCTGTGGTGGATGGTGGGGCTACCAATTTCAACTCTCCCACTGTAATTTCGGGGGGTGGATTCTACCTGCGCGGCATCGAGCAGCTCACTACAGTGAACTGGAGCTCACCCGTGGTCGTTCTGTCTGGCGGGCTCACCTTGCAAGGGACGGGTGAAAATGTCATAAATGGTGCTGAACTTACTGTGGATTCTGCCAGCACAGTAAATGGCTCGGTTAACATTCTTGCGGCTAATTTGCGTATTCGTGGTTCGGGTTCCCTCTCTGGGGTTACATCCATTACCATAGCCGGTAGTGGCAGCACGGCCGGTGGAAATCAGGGCGCAGCCCAAGGTCTGAATATCGTGAATGGAACGGGCGCAGCTAACAGTGGCAACCGCATCAATGATGCCGCTTCCATCATTCTCAATTCTGGCCGCTTGAGTTTCTCTGGTGTAGGATCAACTGGCTCGGAAGTTTTCAGTGAGTCTGTGGATTCCCTATCGCTTTCAGGTGGGGCAAATCTCGCGTTCAGTGCACATTCTGGAGGCGCGTCTAGTACGCTCACCTTCAACAGCTTCGGCACTCGCTCGGCCGGTTCGATGATTGTGTTTGATACCATCACCAATGGTAATGTGGATAACGGCTCCATTAGGTTCACCACGGCCCCATTGACTACGAATAATATCCTCGGTGGCTGGGCTGTCCGTAATCGCATCTCAGCAGGCGCTGCACTTTTTGAGTGGGCCACCATGTCCGGTAGCACTGTCACTGCCCTCGCGGACGCCAGTTACTCAACCACCGGCAGCGCAAGTGCGTCTGATTCCTGGGCTGCTGCCCAGAATGTTAAAGTCACCGGCTTTAACCAGTCATTGACCGCAGACCGCACCATCCACTCGCTGAATATTCAGGACACCGCTGGGCGCACCATCACCATCAATCCAGTGACTTCTTCTTCGGACCGTAGCCTTATTGTCAATAGTGGTGGCATTCTCTCTAGTCGGACTACGCACACCATTGCCGGTGGAAAACTCATTGCTGGAACACATGCGGGATCGTTGAACCCAAACCAGCTTGTTATTTACAATCCAGGCACCCAGTTGAACATCAACTCTGTGATCGCCGATACGACCACACGTGTCAGCGGTAGCTCTAGCAATGTGGCAAGTCTCACTGCCTCCAATATATCCGGCACAACAGTCACAGTGTCCTCCACCACCGGTCTTGAAGTGGGTGCTAGGGTTTCAGGTGTGGGGATCACCGATGGCACCACGATTGCAAGCATCACCAATTCAACCACCTTTGTGCTTAGCCAAACGGCAACGAGTGGCACAAGTGTTGCGTTGACCTTTCAAGACCTTGCCAATGTCATCACTGGTATCAACACGACGGGGCTGACGCCGGGCATGAGGTTGCTTTCCCCCGGCGGCTTCGCAGGCACAGCCACCATCGTTTCAGTGGATGTCAGTGGGGCCAGCGGTCAGGTCACTCTCGATCAACCGATCAACATCGCCAACAATCTCAATTTTGACTTCATTCAGCAATCGACCAGTCTGGTGAAAGCTGGCAGTGGAACCCTTGTCCTAAATCCGACTTTAAGCATCGGCACCAACGGCTTGATGAACCCCAACAGTTTCGATGTCACTCTAGCTTCTGGTTCCTTCAACTCGGGGATCGTGGTGGGAGCGGCAGTTACGGGTGCGGGAATTGCTCCCGGTACGACAGTGGTGGGACTGTTAAGCAACAATGGTATCAAGCTTTCCAACCTGCCGAATGCCGCAGTGAGCAGCACTCTGACTTTTACGCTGCCAAACAATTATACGGGCAAAACCTTCATCAATGAAGGTGTGCTGCAGATCGCTAGGGAGAGCGATCTTGGCCTCAATCCTGCCACCTTTACCGCCGACCAGCTTACCATCAATGGAGGCATCCTTCGCGTCGGCACCGACTTGATCTTCAATGATACCAATCGAGGCATCACTTTTGGTGTGGCGGATGGTGTGTTCCGCGTGGCAGACAATCGCACCCTCACTATCGGTGCGGTTAACACCATCAACGGAGCGGCGGGTCGCCTGATCTTTGCCGCTGATGGCACCAACCGCGGTGTAATGGTGGTGGCTGGCAACAATGACCTTTCTGGCGGCGTGGAGACCACCGGTGGCCAGCAGGCAACTACCGGCACACTGACTTCTACATACACCGATGGATCTACCGTAGTGACCGTGGCTAGCACCGCGGGCCTGCAGGTTGGTGCGAGCGTTTCAGGCACTGGCATCGCGCCAGGATCCACGATTGCAAGCATCACAAGCGGGACCACCTATCAGTTGTCTCTCCCTGCCATCTCGAACGGCAATAGTCAGAATCTTACTTATGAGGGGTTCAATGAACTCCGGCTGACCGGTAACAACACTATCGGATTCGTGCGTGTCGTCGGTTCCAGCATTGCTTTGCTGGGCAACAACACACTCAACAAGAACATCACGGTCAACTCAGGTCTGCTCAGATTGGGTGGCAACAACCAGTTTAACGGTCAGTTGACCGTAACTGCAGGAAGCGTGGTTTTCGAGAGTGACACCGGCCTTCAGAGCTCTTCTGGCTATAATGTTAACTTGGACGGCATCCTCGATCTCAATGGCTACTCGACCACAGTTTCCAACATCACTGGCTTGGGAACGGTGACCAACAATGGTCCGCTTAATTCCACCTCAATGTTGAGCGTGAACAGCGAGCAGAGTTTCACCTTCTCGGGCAACTTGACGGATGGCCAAGTTTCATTTGGCAAGGTTGGACTTTCCAAATCCGGTAGTGGCGTTCTCACCTTGGCGAATACTGGCAACACCTACTCTGGTGCCACGGTCATCAACGGTGGCGTGGTTCGTGTCTTGTCAGTGGGGTTTGGTGGCTCGTCAAGCGCGCTAGGTTCGGCTTCAAACTTTGCGTCTAACCTCATTTTCAACGGCGGTGCGCTGCGTTTCAGTGGTTTGTCTTCCAGCTTCACGGACCGCTCGTTTACACTGGGAATCGGAGACAACGCCGGGGCGATCATCGCAGATGGTGCGGTCATCGGCGCGGAGCTGAATTTCGGCCTTGCCGGATTTTCCCCTGCGGTTGCTTACACGGGTTCGGGCAGCCGCACCCTGACGCTCGGCGGTTCGAACCGTGGTAATAACAAATTCAATCTGGTATTGGCAGACGGGCTTGGTGGTCCAACTTCGGTAAACAAGATCGGTAACGGCACTTGGGTTATAGGTGCGGCCAGCACCTACAAGGGTGAGACGCTGGTCAACGCAGGCATCTTGGCAGCCACGGTGGACGGTGCTTTTGGTGCTGCTGGTGCAGCAGGCGTCATCGTTGCTGGAGGCACGAATGGCTCGACCGTTCTGGGCAATCAGAATGCCACGTTGGATCTGCGCAATGTTAGTTACTCGACGGTTCAGAATATGTATCTGGCTGGCGGAACTCTGGCTGCCTCAACGGGCAACAGTTCATGGGCGGGCCCTGTTTTCGTCACTGCCAATTCCAATATCATCGTTTCCAGCGGTGCCGTGCTTGATCTCAAAGGCACGCTTGGCGGTGGAAACCCGATTTTTCAAGGAGGTGAGGGTATGCTTATCTTGAGTGGTCAGGCCGATTCGGTGACTCGAAACACAGTCACCAATGGCATCGCTGCCCCAAATCACACTGTTCAAGCTGGAACACTTCGCCTCGATTACAGCAGCAACAACTTCGGTAAACTTTCGGATAATGGCCAACTGATCCTCGGTGGCACGCGTTTCGGTGGCACTCTTCAGATTCGGGGTGGCAGCCACGTGGAAATCGTCGCTGGAACAACCGTTGCTACGGGTCGCAATTTCATCCAGCGCCTCACGGACATCTCGAGTACATCCATTCTTCGTATGAATAGCATTGGTCGCCAGACAGGTGCCACACTGGATTTCAGTGCAGATGACATTGTTAGCACCGACACTGACAACGTGAATGGCATCTTGGGTGGATGGGCCACCGTGGGAGGTGCCTCTTGGGCCACCAAAAGCACCTTCACTGAGGGACTCGTGGACAGCGGCGTCACCACTGGGCAGGACAAGCTGATTCGTGGGCTAGCCACTTACACCAATGCCGGTGCATTACCGGGTCCGGTTGCCAATGAATGGGCGGTCAACGCGAACATGAATGTGATTGGCAACAGTAGCCAAGACACCCGCACCACGAACACCCTGCGTTTCCACAACTCCACAAACGTTGCAGGGAACTCGCCCTTCCGTGTCTCACTCACGGGAGCCAACGTGCTTCAGTCCTCTGCCATTCTATTCACCTCCAACATGGCAGCCCATTCGGGTGTCATCGAGGGTTCGGGCTCGCTTTCTGGCGGGGCGGGTCTCAGCAGCGACTTGATCATTCTTCAGAATAACACCAGCAGTGGCTCTCTGGAAATCAGTGCGGTCATTAGCAATCTTGCGCCTTCGGGCCGTAACGGCACGCTCAATTCCAATAACCAAGTCACTGCAGTCAGTCTTGTCGGGCTGGTTCCAGGGCTGACGGTGAACGGGGCGAACATCCCGGGAGGCACGACCATTTCAGCCATCACGGTTACGGATGCAGTCAACCAGATTGGCACACTGACTCTTAGTGCCAATGCCTCCAACTCAGGTTCCACCCCGCTTTCCTTCACGCCGGTTGCCAACGGCCTAGATAAAAGTGGCTCAGGAAGCCTCATTCTATCCGGCCTCAACACTTACACAGGTGTCAATACGTTGAATGCCGGCAACACCACCATCCGCAATCTCTCTGTGCAGGGGTATACGGCTGGCACTCAGCTCATCTCGTTTGCTCCGAGCCTGGGCCGCACGCTTTCGAATGTGAGCGATACCACTGGCTTGACCATCGGCATGAATGTAACAGGCACGGCGATCACTGGGGGGGTTACTGTCACCTCGATCAACGCCGTCAACAATACCGTTGGCCTTTCAAATGGCGCGGTGACGAGTCTTGGCGGTACCAGTATCACCTTTGGCAGCAATGTGACGGCAAAAAGCGGTGTTCAGGCTGCCACAGTCAACAATAACAGTGCCACTGTCACCGTGCCGGGCGGCACGGCCGGCATCACCATCGGTCAGTCTGTTTCTGGTGTCGGCATCCCGGTCGGCGCGGTGGTCATTGCGATCAATAATACCACTCAAATCACGATCGGTCAGATTATTGCAGGCAATGCGGTGGCAGATCCGGCCACTGCGCCAGGTACTTCTATCACGTTGGGCTCGAACTCAACTGCAGGTGGCGCGCGAACGGCTGACACAGACAGCGGCAGCCGGATCGTGGTTGGCAGCACCCTAGGAATGACAGTCGGTCAGACAGTCTCAGGAAATGGTATTCCAGGTGGAGCCACCATCAGCCGTATTTTGGACTCGAACAACGTTGAACTCTCCGTGCCTGTCACCGTCACGGGCCAAAACAATCTCACCTACGGGGCCAGTTCGGCGATTGGTTCTTCCTTGCTCGCAACGACCAGCGGTGGCAGTCCGAATGTCACCGTCACATCCACGGCAAATCTGAGCGTTGGCGAGCGGGTGTCCGGCCCTGGTATTCCTGAGGGCACCACGGTGGCCGCCATCCTCAGTTCCACGCAGGTTGTGCTTTCAGCCAGCGCGGTCTTCGGTGGTTCCAGCACTCTTGTGTTTGCGGGCACGGCGAGCGGTCTCGGAGCTTCCTCCAATGCAGTTGGTAATCTCATCTTCAATGGCGGGATTCTTCAGTTCAATGGCACCACCGCCAGCACGGACCGCGGCTTTACCATCAATGACACCGCCATCTTGGATGTCGGCAACGCTTACTCGAACCTTCGCTTGGGTGGCAATTACGCTACTCCTGCGAATGAGGAGTCGTATGCCTTTGTGAAGCGCGGCGAGGGCACATTGGATATGTTGGGCACAGCTTTTGGCGGCTACGGACTCGAGGCGCTGATGGTCGAGGATGGTGTCCTCCGACTCAGTCCTGCGTTCAATGATCAATACATCCGCAATGACGTTGGTGCTCTTATCCTCTCCGGCGGAACCTTGGAGGTGCGTAGTGTCACAGGCCGTAGCACCACGCAGAACATGATCGGCACTATGCAGGTCAGGGAAGGTGCTTCCATCATTCGCACCATCGGGGCCACGGGATCCACCACCTTCCTCAATCTTCAAGATCTCAATAATCCGACGGCAGTGGATTATCAGAGAGGCGGCACCGTTCTGTTTGACGTGCGCGGCGGCCCGACGGTGTCTCAGATCGTGCTCGCCGGCCGCGCCTTGTTGGATGTGGGCGTGATTTTGCCGCGCACGACCTTCACAAACCGCTCGGTTCAGCGTCCCGGGGTGAATGATTTCGGCTTTGTGGACTCTGCTACAACGATTCTGTCTGGGTCCGATATCAAAGGAGCTCACAATTTCATCTCGGATCCTGCTGGATGGACGGCTACTAGAAATGTTCATGATGGAGCACTTCCCGAAGAATCCTTCCGCGGTACCACCGTCTCAGGTGCTTCCGTGAATACCATTCTTTTCTTCAACAATGACATCGCGTTGGCAGGTGACCGTGTGTCCGCAGACCCGGTCATCAGCCGTGTGCCGGGCGTGGATCGCCTAACGGTTGGTATGACTGTGCGCGGAAACGGCATTCAGCCTGGCAGTTACATCATCTCGATTGATCAGGCCAATAGCGCCATCACACTCAACAAGGCACCATCGCTCTCTGACAATACAGGGCTTCCTCTCTACTTCTTCAACGCCTCTGTCACCGGCGATCTCGCCACCGGAAGCGCCACGATCACCAACATCAACGATCCGCGTTTCAAAGTGGGTCAGGGCGTGTTTGGCCCGGGCATTCCTGATGGCACCACGATTTTGGCGATCGATACCGCCAATAACACCATCACCCTGAGTCAAGCCGTCACCTCGCCAGGCGTGGGTTCCCGCATTTACTCCGAATATTTGGCTACGAATCCCACGACCCTAAACTCCAGCACGGTCAACATCAGTGATCTGCTCACCCTTGTGAGTGGTGCCATTCTTCAGACCACCAATTCTGGCAACCATGTCAACACCCTCAGCGGGGGCCTTCTCACCAGCGGCCTCGCCAACAGCGATGGCACCAGCGCCGACCTCATTATCCACAACTGGAACCCCAAGGAGCCCCTCCTCATCTCTTCCAGCATCGTCAATAACACCGCGCTGAACCGCATCCTGAATCTGGTGCAGACAGGTGATGGAACGACGATTCTCTCCACGGCCAATTCTTACACCGGGACCACCTTCGTGCAGGGAGGCGTGTTGCGTCTCGACCATGTCGCCGCCCTTTCCGCCAACAGTCGCCTGCGCCTCGACGGTGGAGTTATTGGTCTCAATTCAGGCAATTTCACCCGTGCTCTCGGCTCTGGTGCAGGCCAGGTGGATTGGACCAGTAGCGGTGGTTTTGCTGCCTACAACTCTCAACGTACGGTTAATCTAGGTGGTATAGGTGCCTCTGTGGCATGGGGAACTGCGGGATTCGTGCCGGACAATACCTCGCTGATTCTGGGGGCACAGGATGCTACGGGCACGGTGATTTTTGCTAATGGGATCGACCTTGGCAGGAAGTCGCGCATGATCGAGGCTGTCAGCGGCCGCTCGGATACTTTCGCAGACGCTCGTATCACTGGAGTGTTGGATGGCGATGCCGGCCGGATTATCAAAGGAGGCAACGGTGTGCTCGAGCTTGCTGCCGCCAATACCTACACGGGCGGCACCTCGCTGGCGCAAGGCACGCTTGTCGGTATTGTGAATAGCTCTTTCGGCACGGGTCGAGTCGAGGTAGGCACCACCACCGATACGCGCTCGTCTGGCATGGCGCTCATGCTTCACTTTCAAGGGAACACGTTGGCCAACCCACTCGCTTTTGGTTCGGTCAATGCCGATGGCATCTCCGTGCTCAACACCACCGCGTCTACGGTGAGCATCACCGGTGGATTGGAAATCGCCCGTCTGGCCGACCAAAATCTATTGGTGGGCACATCCCCCTCAAACACAATTTCTTTTGATTCACCGATTACAGGGACGGGCGGCCTTACGATTGTCGGTGGCAGGGCAGAGTTTTCAGCCGCTAATAACTTTGGTAGCTTGGCAGGACAGGTGGCTGGTGCAGCGGTTAACGGTGCCATTGTCATTCGCAATGGTTCAGTGTTTGTGAATCACACCTCGGCCATGGTGGGCGTGGCTGTCATTGAGCTGGGGGACTCCACTCCGGCCGTCATCTCGGTCGATTATGCCACTGCAGGAGCCTCCCTCCTCGGTGTGGAGCGTGACACGCAGTTCATCGCGAAGAACATCAGTGGCCTTGGCGGAGCTTTTGAGGCCCAGGGCGGCGGGCTTGTGAGTGGAGGTTTCCCCAATGCTGGCCCGGGCGCTTTCTACAATGTCAGCCGTGCCATTGATGGTGTCACTTTTGGCTCTGCCGACGTTGGCAAAAAGATTCTCGTCAAAGACGAGGTCGATAACCCGGAGCGCAATGGCGTTTACCAGATCATTCAAATCAACCAAGACCTCACCATGAACCTTGTGAGGGTCACCGAGTTCAGCACCGCGGCCAACATGCTCTATGGCACGCAGGTTACGGTGAATAATGGCACTCATGCTAGTCAGACTTTCTTCATGGCAGCGCCTTCTGTCACCACCATCAACAGTAGCGGCACGGATCCCGTCCACTGGCTGTCAGATAACGTCGACGCGAATGTCACTCTTCGTATTCATAACTCAGCGGTCACCGCCGTGACCCAAGCCATCGATGTGAATGCAAACGGTGTTGGTCAGACTACCATTGTATCCGATTCACCTGTCAACTTTAGTGGTGCTCTGACTCTGCAAAACCTTCGCTCCACAGCGCGCGAAACCAAGACACTGCGCATGGATTCCGGTACGAGTAGCGGAACCGGACTGCTCTTCAGCGGTAGAATCAGCGAGGCAGCAGGAGGCACGGGTGCCACCGACGACATCCTGAGTCTCCAAAAACTCGGCACAGGTGTGGTCACTTTGGGCCGTTCGGATGGGAATACTTATAACGGAGACACCACGGTTAGCGATGGCACGCTCCAAGTGACGAATAGTTCTGGCAGTGGCACCGGTTTGGGAAATGTGTTGGTGAATGCCCAAGCCACCCTTGCCGGCTCAGGGTTCATTGCCCCCGGCGTGTCGAAGAACGTGACGATCGCGGATTTTGCCACCATCGCCCCGGGGACTGTTGGTGCCAGCAGCGGGCAAGCACTCACCATCCAGCTCAACGGTGGTGATTTTAGCCTTCAGGGCATTCTTGATCTGAATTTATTCACAAACAGCAGTGGTATCACCAGCACCGAAGCGGATCGTCTCGTGCTTGGTGGCACAGGAACGGTCACCTTGGGTACTTTTGCCACACTGAAAGTGACGTCCTCCCTTAATCAAGCCAGCCTTGTTGCAGGTAGTGCGTGGAAAATCTTGGATTGGGGCACGATCACAAGGACCGGAAAATTCAGTGGTTTGGATGAGGTTACCAACCCCTATTTGAACGACATCAACCTCCCTTCGCTCGATGCCGGATTGTATTGGGATATCACGAACCTCTACACCACAGGCAATCTTGTCGTGGCTGTGCCAGAGCCTTCGCGACTTTTACTTTGGATTCTGGCCTTGCTCTCCATGGCATCTCGCAGGCGTAGGCCGCTGCTCTGACGAGCGACTGGGGGGCTGTAGGAAGCTTAGCGCGCGTGATTACATAATAAATACACTTGCGCTAAAAGTAGCGTTCTCATAGCATCGCGAAAATTGAAAATATTTCGTCCTTTTACTATGAAAGTGCACCGTCTTTCTCAGCTACGTTCGTTGGCTCGCCGCGATGCTATGGCACTGATTCTGGTCGTGATCACAATCACGCTCCTTTCGATTTTAATCATTGCCATATTCTCCATCACCCGCACGGAGTACAAGGCCACTCAAAGTTTCGTTTCCGCACGTTCTGCGAAGCAGTACGCCGATTTTGCCATCGCGATCACCCAAGCGCAGATTCAAAACGCACAGAATACTTCCAACCAAGGTGCTGGAGGTGATCCTTCGACTACCACTAGCCAGATCATCCATGCCACCCAGCCCGGTATGGTCCGTGTGTATAAAGCGAGCGGTGAATTCCTGCGTGCTCATAAGCTCTATTCCAGCTCCCAAATGGTCGTGACTAGTCCAAATAATGAGGTGCAGATTTTTTCCAAGGACCATCAGACTCCTGCAGACTGGGATACGGTCGCAAATAAGGCCCGTTATGTGGATTTAAACGAGCCTGTTATTCGCCCTGGATTGAGTGCGGGCTCTGCACAGGCCATCTATTTTCCGATTATTGACCCTCGAGCTGCTTACACCGGGAATGGAGGCACGGGTGGGCAGTCCATGGTAGCGGTCGAGGGATTTTCTTATTCCAATCAGGCACCTGGTATCGGCGGTGCGTCTGTCACTTACAATCAGGTGATTGCGCCATCTGCTTCATCGGCGGATCCATCTCAGCTCCGTCTTCCGATGCCAGTGGAATGGATTTATATTTTACAAGATGGCACCACCGGTGCGCTGGATGCCTCGAATCGATTTGTCAGTTCTGTCAGCGGAGTCACTCCTTCAGCCGCCAATCCGATTGTAGGCCGTGTGGCTTTTTGGACGGACGATGAATCTTCCAAGATCAACGTTAACACCGCCACAGAGCCCACGTTCTTCGCGCCCCCCTATTTTTATCATCAGCGCGATTCTCGATGGGCCAATTTCCCCGGCACGGCTGGCGAATTCCAACGATATCCCGGCCATCCGGCCACTGTGGCGCTCAGCGCGGTGCTGGCTCCGGGCGTCAATCTCGATCCCTACGATTCCCGGGTGAACCAAACTGCAGTCGTGCAGACCAAGGAACTCATCTACAGCCTGTTGCCCAAGGTGGCGGGTGGTGGGTCTCGGGCCGGAACGTTGCCATTCATGCTGGATCAGCTTTCCTCCGGAAACGGGGAAAGCACTGCCGCCTCCGCGGGTGATATCGCTTCCGCGCGCAATGAGCGTCTGTTTGCCAGCGTGGACGAGATGCTCTTTCAAGATACCGGCTTTGACGCCACCAATGGGCGCACCGCTGCGCGCGCGGCGCTGCCTGCCCAGAGCGGGCGTTTCCTTTTCGACCGCGATACGCTGGAGCGTTCCCGCTTTTTTCTCACCGCCCACAGCCGTTCACCAGAGTTCACCACCCGGGGCTTGCCGCGCATTGCCATGTGGCCGCTGCCGGATGTCCAGAACGAGGCCACAGCCGACCGCAAAAGGAGCACGTTTGACAATCTAATCGCCCTCTGTGCCACCCTCCGCACGACCGGCACGGGCTCTTCCGTGGCCAATAGTTACATCTTCCGCAGGGCCCAGCCTCACCACCCAACCCACGATGTGACTGGCTCCACCGCGGGTCTCGGCAGTTCTGTAGGCTTGCAGCGCAATTCACGCCTACTAGACCTTCTCTACACGCAGATCGCCAGTCTTGAATTCCCCCAAACTTCGGCTCTTGGAGGCACCATCAGCACCTTTGGCCAAAAGTATGGTCTGCAAAATGCCGCTCAGCTGTCCATTCAATTCTTTGACTACATCCGCAGTACCAATCTTTATGATGGGCTGTTGGCTCGGGATCAGGATGGAATGGCTGCGCTGAATCTAAGCGGGACTGCGTTGTATGATCGGAAGGATCAAATGGATCCCCAGCGCTTCACTTATACCAGCCATCGTATCACTCGCAGAGCATCGGGTAATCTTCGAGGTGGACAGCAATCCGATTCTCGTATTGGAGGTGATTTTTTGTCCGATGATTCTAGCGTGCTGCCGGGTCATGGACATGTGACTCCGGCGCGCTGGGATAAAAGCGGGCAGACTTATCAGGGCTTTGGTCGCTTTTTTACGCTGACGGAGATTGGTTTCCAAATCATCTGCACCGCTGATGGCAAGAATGATGAGCTTTACCCGGTGAACTGCGCTGGAACGCTTTCGGGCGGAGCCAGTGCTCCCATGGCACCCTCAACCCGCACCCCCACCGCTGGGGGAGGAACAGGAGCGGCAATCATTAACCAAGACTATTTTGCCCCCCAGTGGCCACCTCCTCCAGCTGGTCAACAGCCGAAACTGGGTTTCAGGCGCTGGTATTCGAATTTTCCACCCATCACAGATACCACAGGAAAGTTGTATGGCTGCAATCCAGCCGCTGGCCCTGCGAACACCAACCCGCTGCACCCCTTTAATCACCCCGGCTATAATCCTGCAAACTGGAATCTCACCCTAGAGACAAACGTTCCTCTGCAGCCAACGCAAAAGCGCGTCCAGTTGATGTTCATGCTCGAGGCCTTCTGCGCCATGCAGGGCTGGACTAAAATTCATCCAGAGTGGGCCATTGTGCTTGATGGTGCTTTCATGCGCTCCATCCAATTGGATGGTCAAACATTGTTCCCCTCAACACGGGATGTCATTGTGAAATCCAATGGCAACGTTTTTGAATCCTATGACGTCTACTCCAGCGGTGGCTTTGCTGGGCCAACTGCCATTGCGGGGGGGCGCTCCACGCGAGGCTGGGGCATCACGCAGATTGGTGATGACACGGATCCCTATCTCAGCGGGCAGGCAGCCCGTGCTGCTTCCGCTAGTCGCTACATTGAAAATGATGGCAACCCCATCGCGCATAGTGGACTGAACAGTTGGGGCTTGGTCAGTGCTCCCATCACTGTCAATCGCGCCGGCCCCATGCGTTTGACTTTTGGCCAGCGTGATTTGCGCATCCGCATCTATGACAAACATAGCCGTGCGGGTAATACCGGCCAAGAAGTGCAGACCATCAACCTCTCTTTTGACAATATGACTTTGCCAGTGCCGGCGTTGGCCTTTTCGGGAGAGCGTCGTTTGGCTGGCGACCTTCCTGGAACCAATCCGAACAGCAAAGCTCCCGCCAACCGTGCTGAGATCAGCCATTACTGGTATGTGGATTCTTTTGGAAGGGAAACCTATCGCCGCAGTGTCCCGGCCCCCCATTGGTGGTGCTTCAACCGCATGGGCTGCGTTGGTCGCATGCAAGGTCAAGTCAACGCAGGCTTTACCGGGCTGCCCACCCAGAATCTATGGGCTACACCATACAGTTTTATAGCGACGTTTACCAATGCAGATCAGCAGACTATGACGGGCCGTCTCGACACCGAAGCTCGCTTCTCAACTGGTGCGGGGATTTTTGACAATGGAGCACGGGAAGGCATCAGCCTATTTCCTCCTGAGATGATGAATGGCTATATTGACGAACGAGGTAATCCATGGACTGGCTGTGATGTCATTCGGACTTATGTTCCCGCGGTGGGGGATTATCGTGTCGTTGCCGCCCGTAACGTTGTTCCTCGCACCATGTGGATGAAGCACCCCGTTTGGGCGGCGGCTGAGTCAGCGAATCCTGTGGATCAGCCTCGCACCATTCATAGCTTTACCGCTCACTGGGCGACGACTGAGAGAGGGGCCGTGCTACCAAACGTTGCATCGTCGGCTTTCGCTTCTTGGGTGCGTACGGACCACATGTTGGGGGTCCCATTCCACAGTGCCTCGCGCGTGCCAGATTTGCCGCCAGCAGATGGTTGGAGTCGCACGGCAAACAGTTACGGCGATTTTGACAATGGCATCGCCAGTTCTAGGGATGGTCCATACATCAACAAACCCGACGAAGGCAATTTCTACGCGGGCGAATTTCTCCGCTATAACCGCACAAAATTTTATCGCTCCGGCTATTTTTATGAGCCATGGAGAAACAGTGACGACTGGCGCAGCGGAGTTTATGTGACCCCTAATCGCATGGTCTCTTCACCTGTCATGTTTGGCTCCTTGCCCACCGGTGTCTGGGGTGGGGGAAGCGTCAGCACAAATGCTACAAGCTCCGCAGGAGTGGCCTACAACACCAACCAAGATGGTAAACCGTGGCAGACGCTGCTTTTCCGGCCTTACTCGCAAGCTCACAGCAATTATGGCAGGCCAGTCACCACCGGCCATCCAGGGGATCACAATCCTCGAGATCACAATTTGCTCGACCTGTTCTACATGCCGGTGATTGAGCCCTACGCCATCAGCGAACCGCTCTCGATCGCAGGAAGACTCAATTTGAACTATCAGATCATGCCTTTCACCAACATCACGCGGGCCACGGCCATGCATGCTCTAATGAAAGGAGAGTTCATGACAGCAATTCCTTCCAACGATGATGTGAATAATGCCAAAGCCTTTCAGACCTCTGCCACCCAAGCGATGTGGGATACCGTTGGTGATCGTTTTTGGGATGAACAGCGCGACCGCAAATTCTGGCATCGTCCGATTGATGTCGTGCGCACGCTTTACCAGTTTGAGCAACGCTTCCGCCATACGGCAACAGGTTCGAATCACAGCAGTAGCCGCATTCGCGGCCTGTTCCGAACGGCCAGCCAGATTTGCGAGATTCACCTCATCCCAGATGTTTCTCGTGGCCCCTCCACCAATGAAAATATCGGTAGTGTTGGCAATATTCGAGAAAATACCTTGGGCACGCAGCTTCAGGGGATCATGGATGACTTCTGGCAGAAGCATGCTCCCACTGGTGATAATACACGTGAGAGACCTTACTCCAATATCTACAACCGAGTCACGACGAGAGGCAATACCTTCCGTGTGCACATGCGTGCCCAAGCGCTGCGCAAAGCACGCTCCACAGCGGCGGATGCCTTTGATCCTGTGAAAGATGCGATTCTCAGCGAATATCGCGGCTCCGCACTCATTGAACGTTACATCGACCCAACCGATTCAAGCAATCCCCTCCCTGACTATGCAGAGGCATCCAATCCGCTCTCATTGCCCCCGCTGGACACTTTCTTCAAGTTTCGCACCCTTGAATACAAACGCTTCAGCCCATGATCGTCCGTTCTTTTCCCATACGCTCACATAGTTCCCCTGGCTTCTCTCTGGTGGAGGTGGCGCTTGCTGTGGCCATCGCTGCTGTTGGTATCATTACTTTGCTCGGGCTGATGCCCGAAGGTCTTGAGATGTCTCGCAAAACCGGGCTTCTCACTCTTAACAGCAATATTGTGGAGCAAATCATCCGTGACCTCGAAAACACCCAGTTCAGACTCCTGCCCACGCAGGGCACGGGGTCCGGTAGTGGAGGCGGCACTGTCATACAACAGCGCAGCCGCAGGTACTTCGACGACCAAGGGCAGCAGGTCGGCGAGGATTCCAATGCCATCATCTTTGTGGCTGAGATTGACTTCAGCCAGCCCGCAGCTCTGCCAAAAACAGAACAACAGCAGCCTAATCTGCGGCGCGTGATCATCCGAGTCGCTAACACTGGCAATCCAGCCTTCGAGTTCAATCCGGACAACCAGATTGCCTATACGACCTACAACCATTTGCTCGCTCGCACTCGCTGAGAACTGCTATGAAAGCTGGCTACTATTCACGTTCCATCGCATTATCTTTATCCCGGTATCGTTTAGAACGCGGCTTCACGCTTGTGGAACTAATGGTCTCAATCGCCATTCTTGTGATCTTGATGATGGTGATGACACAGTTTGTTGGGCTTGTTCAGCGGAACTGGGTTCGTTCGAATGCTAGGGTCTCTCAATTTCGCGAGGCAAGGTTGGCGTTTGACACTTTTACGCGCCATGTCTCCCAAGCTACATTGAATACATACTGGGAGAGTGCTTCGGATCCTTTTCGAACCGATGCAGCCGGACAGCAGGTCACTCGTGCCCGCGCCAATCTCCGTCAGTCGGAACTCCAATTCGTATGCGGCCCCACCATGAGACTTCTTACATCCGCTGGTGGTTCCAAAGCGGACTATCCGGGACATGCCATTTTTTTTCAAGCTCCGCTTGGTGTCACACGCCTCGTGGCTTCCACCGCTGCCCAAGCGAACACGGAGAACATGGTCAATCTGCTCTGTGGGCGTGGCTATTTCGTGGAATGGGGGGATGACAAACCTTACCGTCCTCCCTTTTTAAATCAGCTAAACAGTGTTCCTCCGCGTTTTCGTCTCCGTTTGATGGAATACAGCCCCACGGCTGAAATGAATCGCATCTACGCCGATGGATTCAGGCTCATTGATCCAGCGGATCGCACCAAAATCAAAAATACACGTCTATGGTTTCAGGATGCGCTGACCGCAACTGTCAGGGACAATGAAACAAGTGCTTCCCGTGCTTTCACGAGGCCGATTGCTGAAAACATCTTGGCCCTAGTCATTTCGCCGCGTGTTGAAATCAACACGGCTGCCGGCGGGGCCGTCCAGCAGCCTTTCGCTATCGCTCCTCAGTATGAGTTTGATTCCACACTTATTACAAGCCCCGGGGCAACTCTAATAGGAGGGCCTCAGGGAACGCAGCATCAGCTCCCCCCTCTGCTGCGTGTCAGCATGGTGGTGCTTGATCAGCGTGCAGCCGAGACGCTTTCGGGAAACGAGACGCTCCGCAAGCAAGTGCTCGACCAAGCGTCCTCGTTGTTCGCTTCCGCGGCGGAATACGATTCAGATCTTGAAGGCACACCTGAACAACCCGGAAAACTCAAGCAGTTGCTCATGAGCAACAGGCTCGATTACAGAGTCTTTGCAACCACCATTGCCCTGAAACAGGGGCGCTGGAGCTTCTAAAACGTTCATTCTCCTTTGCGTCATGAATCAAATGCCAGTTACAACCCACGGGACTCAACCACGAGCTTTCACACTCATCGAATTGCTGGTCGTGGTGGCCATTATCGTGCTGCTCCTTACGGCTGCTGCTCCCGCGCTTTCGAGCGTCATAATGGCGAACAAACTTTCTTCCGCAGGTGAGTCAGTGATGGGTGCCATTTCGGAGGCTCAACAAGTGGCTTACGCAAGCAATGTCCCGGTCGAATTGCGTTTCTTCAAAATTCCGGATTCGTTTGGGACCAATCCAACCTACCGCTCTTATCAAATCTTCAAAATTCTGCAGGTTAGTGCTGCATCGGGTGCTACAGGCGGTGTACAGGAGTCTGTAGAACCCGTTGGAAGCCTTGTTAGGCTTCCGGAAAGCATTGCCATCGTTACAGATGATACACTCTCTCCTGCGCTTACCGGGGAAGGGTTGCCAGACACGCGCCCAGGGGGTAGCGTAGGATACTCTGGCGTCGCTTCTGCAGTTTACAATGCGTGGCGATTCATGCCCGATGGCTCCTGCCGCAAAGTAGCCAAGGCTTCCACAGGAGGTCTGGCAACATTGGAATACCAGAAGCTGACTGAGAGTTTCATTACAATAACCACGGATGCAGGGCAGGCGATTACGGTTGGAAATCTCCCGAAAAACTTTTTCACCATTCAGGTGGACCCTTTTACGAGCAAGGCGCGCAGCTACAAGCCCGGTTTCTGAGCTAGTTCTTTCCGCAGTTTGGATCTGGCTCAACTTTCCGCATGACAGGCCGCGCGGTGTCGCTTACCTGCGATATGGGTGATCTTCCTCCTCTCGCATTAAGTTTCGATGACGTTCTATTGCTCCCGGCCCACAGTGCTGTGCTGCCAGGAGAAGTGGATGTAAGCACCAAGTTGGCTTCCATAGGGCTGAATGTGCCTATTTTATCCTCTGCGATGGATACAGTGACGGAGTCTGAACTGGCAATTGCCCTCGCGCGTGAAGGCGGGCTAGGTGTGGTTCACCGCAACATGCCGATCGACCAACAGACAGAGCAGGTCGCAAGGGTGAAGCGCAGTGAGAACACGGTCATACAGAACCCCCTCACGGTCACGCCTGACACCCGTCTCGGTGAATTGCATCGTCTGATGGCGGAAAAGGGAGTGAGTGGTTTCCCGGTGGTGGACAAGCATGGCATTTTGGTGGGTATGGTGACCAGTCGAGACATGTGGTACATCGAAGATGACAGCACGCCCGTCTCTGCAGTGATGACGCCCGGTGCACGTCTGGCCACCGGAACACCTCAGACGAATTTTGAGGACGCACTAAAGATCATTTACACGCATCGCATTGAGAAGCTGCCTCTTGTGGATGCTTCGGGGAAGCTCGCAGGATTGATCACCAAGCAGGACATCATTAAGCGCCAAACATTCAAGCATGCTGCCAAGGACCAGAATGGACAGTTGAGAGTCGGGGCGGCAGTCGGTGTGGGTGAGGATTGTGTCGAACGTGGCAGAGCTGTGCTGGCAGCCGGCGCCGATGCGGTCTTCATCGACGCGGCCACTGGACACACGAGCCGTGTGATGAAGGTCATAGCACGTCTTCGTGAGGCACTGGGCGCAAGTATTCCGATCGTCGCTGGTAATGTAGTTACAGCGGATGGTGCGCGCGACCTGATCCAAGCTGGTGCTTCAGCCATCAAGGTAGGAGTCGGTCCGGGATCCATATGCACCACACGCATCATTTCGGGCGTGGGCATGGCCCAGTTCAGCGCTGTGCAGGAAGTGGCGGATGTGTGCCGACCGGCCGGGGTTACTGTCATCGCTGACGGCGGCATTCGATACTCCGGAGATATTGTCAAGGCGCTAGCAGGTGGCGCGGATGTCGTGATGCTTGGCTCGTTGCTGGCGGGCACAAGCGAAAGCCCGGGTAGCATGGTTAAATGGCAAGGGCGCACCTTCAAAGAGTATCGCGGCATGGGCAGCTTGAAGGCCATGCGCAAAGGGGCAGGGGATCGTTATGGTCAGAACAGTTCGGGCAAGCTTGTTCCTGAAGGTGTCGAGGCACGCGTTCCCTACAAAGGCCCGCTTGCGGACGTGGTGTTCCAGCTTATCGGCGGCTTGCGCAGTGGCATGGGCTACGTCGGAGCAAACACGCTCGATGAGCTCCGTGCCAAGGCTCGCTTTGTTCGCATCACGGCTGGCGGTTTAAAAGAAAGTCATCCACATGATGTGGTCATCACCGAGGAACCGGTGAACTACGAGCCGCATTGATTTTGCAGCCTCTCTGACGTTCTGGCAGCGTCGTATTTGCGTCATGGTATCTCTCCAAGTCATTGCCAAGTTGCGCACATGTTACACGGACAAGTTCGGTGTGCCACGCCAGTCCGGTTTGGTGCCCGCGGCTTGGGGTGTAATCGAGTTCGAGCCTGCGTTTCGACGGTCGGAAGCTGTGCGAGGCATTGAAGATTTTAGTCACTTATGGCTCATCACTCAATTTCACTTGGTCAAAGACGAATCGGTATCCCTGACCGTTCGTCCGCCTAGGCTTGGAGGTAATGAGAAGCTTGGCGTTTTTGCCACCCGCTCGCCGTTTCGCCCCAACCGGCTCACGTTGAGCGTGGTTCGCTTGGATCGCGTTGAATGGGAGGGTGAACAGGCTCCACGCCTTTTCGTTAGCGGAGTGGATTTGGTGGATGGCACACCTGTTTTCGACATCAAGCCCTATATCCGGTATGCGGATAGCATGCCGGAAGCCCGCAGCGGCTTTGCAGATGAAATGCCACCATCTGTGTCAGTCAATTGGGAATGTGAGAGCGCTGTCCCACAGGGTATCCGCGTCATTATCGAACAGTCGCTGGCCCTGCAGCCCCAGCCAGCGTATCACCATGAACCGGAGCGTCTTTACGCCACGGAAATTGCCGGATGGCGGGTGAGGTGGCTTGCAGATTGCCATGGGGTGAGGGTGCGGAGTTGTGATCCGCATGCTGGCTGATGTGGGGCTCTGCATAAGGCTGCATTCATGAGCCAGAGTCATGGGCGGCCTCTGTAAGCTTCTGATGCATGGCTCGACTTCACTGGATCTGAGCCCACACTGGACTGCTCCATGCCATGTTGCCATCGGTTTGCTCGATGCGCAGGTAGTAGCGGTTTTCGCCCTGAATGGGCGATTCGTCGGTGAAAGTCTGGGAGAAGGTCTTGGCGTTCGGTTCCCATTGCTGGTGGTTCTTTTCGTTGCGGACCAAGGTGACGCGTTGGATGGGTGCGGTGCCGTCGATGGCAAATTTCAGCACGGGTTTGCCATTCAAAGCGATCTCCGTGCCTAGCAGTTTTTCGTTGCAAGTGAACTCGACGAAAATCTTGTCGGTGGCGGCGATGGTGCGGCGAGCGTTGAGGCCCTCGATGATGCCTTCGCGGGTGAATTCCTTCACATAGACTCCGCCATAGCTGGTGTGAGTGGAAATGTGGTCGCTGTTCGCCCAGACGCCAAGCTTGTGCCCGATCTCGAGCGCGTGCTGATACACGCCGTTGTTCTTGACGGTGAAGCTGCGGATCGGTTCGCCCACGACAGCCACGCCGACGACATCCGAAGAATGGTTGTATTTTTCGCCTTGGCGAAGTCCAACGGTGGGCTGTGGTGCGCCGGGAGCCTCGTAGCTCACGCGGGCACCTTGATAGATCTCGATGACGTTCTCGACGCGATGGTCGATCGGTGGGATTTGGTCCCAGTCAGTGCCCATGCCTGTCGCGCCGGTATGGGAGATGGCGGTAACAGGCTTGCCATATCGCGTGAGAACGCTCCAGAGCTCCGTTGGATGAAGCTCGCCTTCTCCTTTTTCTTCGACCGGGAAAAGCTTCTGCCAAGGGCTGGCAAGGTAGTTTTTTCGTTGGATATAGACTATGGGGCCGCCACGCTGTGCGAAAACGATGTTACGATGTCCCAGTGGCCATTTTTGTTCACGTTCATAAGCATACATGCTGGTGAAGAAACCCGGCGCGTGGAAGACATCGACGAGCTTCTGATTCAGCCACCATTCGTAGGGTGTATAGATCTTGGCGATATCGGTGTGGTCGCTGGTGCCCAAGGTGTCCAGTTTTCCCATGTCAATTGCGTAACGAAATTGCTCAACGATGCAGCCATCGTTGGCGGTGATGCAGTTGGAGACATCGGTATGGCGATGGTAATCGCCCCAGTAAAGCTTGTAGGTTACGCCGTCGTGCGTCCATGTGTGGCGCTCGCTGCGATCACGTTCCGTTGTGACAGGATGGATGTAGCTAGGGAACGGATCGCGTGGTTTGAGCACAGGTGCGGCAACAAGTGGCACATCGGCATCAGTAGCAACTTTGGCGAGGTGGATGCCCGTATTGAGTTGGAGCTTTGAGCTGCGCAAATCGCTCGGCCATGCAATCCACAGGCTGCCATCGCTGCCGAGAGCGTGTGTGGTTTGATGATCCTGCGAATAAACGCTGCCGGGTATGGCAAAAGGCTTCGTCCATTTCTTTGTGGCTTCGTCATAACGTGTCAGCGCGATGCGCCAGGCGTAGTTTTTGAAGTAACGCACGGTGAGCCAAGGACGGCCTGAGCTATCGAGCATAACATGCGGCAGATTAACGGCAGCGACTTGATTGAGACCAGCGCGGCCGACTTCTTTGTCCTTTGCGGTGCGAGCTTTTGCTTGCTGCTCGGCCTTGGCTTTCGCTTTCGGATTGTTGGCGCGGGGCGCGGCCGCTTTGGCCGGTTGCGGGCCGGGAAGATCGGCAAAGAGGCCGTCTGGCGCGGGGAGTTCGGTGACCTTGCCGCTTTCGATGTCGAAGAAAGCGAAGACGGTGTCTTTGCGGCCATTCAGGCCCTGCGCATGACCATGAGCACGCATGTCGAGGCCCCATTGTTGATTGCCGCGCTCGCAGCTGATCCACAGGCCTTTGCCGTCTTTGGAGCCGATGGCCGAAACACGGCCTTCATAGCGGTCGGTGGCGATGAGCTGCTTTGTTTCGCCGACTTTTAGGTCGTCGCCGATAGACGTGGCGTAGACGTTGAATTCATTGCCGCGAGCCGAATCGAATACCACCCAAGTCTTTCCTGCCGCAAAAGCCACACAGGGCTCCCAATCGCCTGCGGCGTTTGTCGTCACCTGAATTTCCGCGGACCATTCTTGGCTTTCCACATGGAACACACGGCAAAAGACCTCTGCCGTGCTTCCGCGCATACCTTGCCAAACGCACCAGACATCGCCGGAGGGACTCATGGCGGCTTTGGCGAACGCATTGCCGCCCTTGGTCGAACTGGCAAGCGTAGTGATCTTGGCTTTGCCATCACGAATGGACGCGGTCTGAAGCTCCATTACGTCTTTTTCATTCAATTGGCTCCAAACCACATGCAGCACGCCTTTTCCATCGGTCGCGAGGGCGGGTTGGTGGATGATGCCAGGTTTGCCGATGGTCAAAACCTCTTTCAAGGTTCCGCTAGCGAGCTTTGCCACCTTCAGCAGATCTTTTTCACCATCCCACTGTACGAAGGCCACATGAGGCACGCCGCCAGCATCGGTTGTAAGAGTCGGAAAATCGGACCATTGGTTCTGTGGCTGCCAAACTGCTGGTTTGGGTGCCAAATCCTGTGCAAGCGTAGAGGCGGCGAGCAGTGGGAGAAGAGCATAGCGTGTCATGGCAGCCTATGAACAGGGCTAAGCAGCAAACCTTTCACCTAGGTGGCTCGCTGATCGCACCAGCACATCTCCTAGGTTCATGCCAACGTGTCAGGACGCTTTGAGATTCGCCGTTCGGCGGTGCGACGACCCGACCTCAGGCTTTCGTCAGCACCTGCACGGCATTGCGAAGCAGCGTGAGACCGGCCTCCTGACTTTTTTCCGGGTGGAATTGGACCGCGATGAGGTTATCGCGTGCGATCCCACTGATGAAACTGGTGCCGTAATCGGTGCGGCAAAGCGCAAGAGACGTATCATTCACCTCAGGGTAATAGGAGTGCACAAAATAGACGTGAGTGGGATTGGGTAGCCCGCTCCAGACGGCGTTATGTTCCGGAGCCCAGTGCGCCACATTCCAGCCCATGTGCGGGATTTTCAGGTCACTGGTGGCGTCAAACTTCCGCACAAATCCCTTGGCCACACCGAGACCTTCAACCCCGGGGGATTCTTCGCTGCTTTCAAAAAGCAGTTGATAACCCAAGCAGATGCCGAGGTAGGGCTTTCTCGCCGCCAGCCAATCTTTCAACGGCTGCCAGAGGCTGCGTTCTTTTAAGATGCGGACGGAATCCCCAAAAGCGCCCTGACCAGGGAAGACCAGCAAATCGATTCCATCGAAGTCCGCAGGTTTGCTGACGAGCTGTGCGTGGGTTTGAATGCCTTCAAAAGCATTCTGCACGCTGCGCAGATTCCCAGCGCCGTAGTCAAGCACTCCAAGTTTCATCATCACAGAACTTCTTTGGTGCTGGGAATACCATTGACACGCGGATCAAGGCATGTGGCGGCGTCCATGGCGCGGGCAAGTCCTTTGAAGATGGCCTCAGCCATGTGATGTCCATCTCGGCCGCGCCGAATCTCTACATGCAGCGTGGCCATCAGGCTGGAGGAAAAGGCCCGAAGGAATTCCTCCACAAGCTGATAGCTGAAACGGTTGATTCCACCAATTGCCTCCACACTCGCTGGACCGTGATAGCTCAAGAAGGCTCGGCCGCTCAGATCGATAGCGATTTCGGCTAGAGTTTCGTCCATAGGCAGCAGGAAGAAGCCGTAGCGGGTGATGCCCGTCTTGTTGCCGAGCGCTTCGCGAAAGCACTGGCCCAGGACAATGCCCACATCCTCCACCGTGTGATGATAGTCCACCTCAATGTCACCGACTGCCTTTGCACTAAGGTCAAATAGGCCATGCTTTGCAAAAAGCGTGAGCATGTGATCAAAAAACGGGATACCTGTGGCAATCTGCGTTTTGCCGGAGCCATCGATGTTCAGTTCGATGGCAATATCCGTCTCGGCGGTCTTTCGGGTGATCTTGGCAGTGCGGGCTTGGCTCATATCAGGTCAAACAAACACGCACATGGCCCTGCCGACAACCATCTTCTGCCCAAGTGAACCTCGCGCCGGGCGGCCTACGGAAAATGCGTGCTGGACAAGACATCGCATTTTCCCATAGAGTCCAATCTCTTTTTCCGGCATGCGCATCGTCTCCAAAGTCCTCTGGACCCTCGCCTTCATCGCCGCCACCTTCATCTGGATGGTGCTCTTTGAGCACGGTTTCAGCCTGAAGGGGCTTTCGGATGGCACCCGGCAGGAATGGCAGGCACTAGGCGGATGGTTCTTCGGAAAATAAGGGCCATCCAAACATTTCAAGACCTCTCTTGCACGGGATTATGATCATCAAGGACACCGAACTCGACCCAAAGTACCAAAACCTCTGGAAACGCGCCCTCGTCTCCGCCGACCAGAAAAACTGGGACTACGTCATCAATCTGGTGCTGCCGATTGTGAAGGAGAACTTGGGTTTCATGCAGGGCCGCATGCTCCTGCGCACCGCGGAGGGTGAGAAAGTGAACGCGGGCGGCAAGAAATTCAGCCTCGGCGGCCTGAGCCTCGGTGGCGGCCTCTTCAAATCCGGCAACAAGGAACCAGCGGACGTCATCGCAGAGATGGAGGAGAATGTCTTCCAGAAGGATCCCTTCAACATTGCTGCGAACACGCAGCTCTACGATCTGGCGATGAAGCTGCACTTCCCGGAGCTCGCCGCCTTTGCCCTCGAGACCATTCGCATGGGCCATTCGGAGAACACAAAGAACATGCACAAGCTCGCCGAGCACTACATGGCGCACGATGAGCCGCAGAAGGCCAGTGATGTGTATCGCGCAATCCTGAAGGTGGATCCACGTGATATCGCTGCGAACAAAGGCGAGAAGGATGCTGCGGCAAAAACCTCCATCAAAACCCAAGGTTGGTCGCAGGACGGCGACTTTCGCAAGGCCATGAAGGACAGCGGCGAAGCCGCCAAGCTCGAAAAGCTCAACAAGCAGGGCATGACAAAAGAAGAGATGGAGCAGTTCCTGTCCGAGACAATTGAACAATACAATGCGGATCAGACGAACATCCTCATCGTCAAGCGTATGGCTGATCTTTACGAGCGTATCGGCCAGCTTGAGAATGCGTACACCTTTTTCGAATACGCCCTCACCCTCAATCCCGGTGATGTGGCTCTCCAGCGCAAAGTGGAAAACCTCCACAACAAGATCCAAGACCTCCAGATGGTCCAAATGGAGGCGGACATCGAAGCTAATCCTGATGCGCCCGACATTGATGACAAGCGGGCGCAAATCGCCGAAATTCGTCGACAGCGTGCCGGTAAACTCATCGAAGAGGCCAAAGGCCGCGTCGAGCGCAATCCGACGGACAAGACCCTCCGCTACGAATTGGGCCAAGCGCTCTTTGATGGCGGCCTATACACCGAAGCCATCCCTGAACTCCAGCAAGCCCGCTCCAACCCGCACATTCGCACGAAAGCCATGCTTCTGCTGGGCCGATGCTTTGAGAAAAAGAACATGAATGACCTCGCTGAAAGCGTTCTCTCCGAGGCAGCCAAAGAACTCGTCGCCATGGACAACATCAAGAAAGAGATCTTGTATGAGTTGGCCATGGTCAATGAGAAGTCTGGCAAGCGTGACCAATACCTTGAAGCTCTGAAGGAGATCTACAACACCGACTATGGCTACCGTGATGTCGCCAAGCGCGTGGAGTCCTCCTACTCGTAAGCAGAGGCACGAAGGCCCAAATTCGAGCATTTTTTGCCGCATGCGCACCGTTCTCCCATGGTGCGCGTGAATTTTTTATCCTTCATCTTCCTTCTCCCGCTCGCCGTTTTCGCCGCGGACAAGCAGCCGAACATCATCTTCATCATGGCGGATGACCTCGGCTGGACGGATGTGGCCTGCTTTGGCTCGAAATACTACGAGACGCCGAACATCGACAAGCTGGCCGCGCAGGGCATGAAGCTCACGCGGCATCATCATTGCCAAAATTGCCAGCCCACTCGAGCCGCCCTCATGACCGGGCAGTATGCGGCACGCACGGGCGTTTACACCGTCGGCGGCATCGACCGTTTTGACTGGAGCGCGCGACCGCTGCGTCCGGTGGACAATGTCAACGAGCTACCGCTGGAGAAAACCACGCTCGCGCAGGTGATGAAGTCCGCAGGCTATGTCACGGCCATGTTTGGCAAATGGCACCTCGGTGAGAAAGGGGGGCATCATCCCGGCAAACGTGGCTTTGACGAAGCCATCGTGAGCATGGGCAAGCACTTCGACTTTGCCACCAATCCGAAGACGGAGGTGCCGGAGGGTCGTTACCTCGCCGATTTCCTCACGGACAAGGCCGTCGATTTCATCCAGCGGCACAAAGAGGGACCGTTCTTTCTTTATCTACCTCACTTCGGCGTTCACTCTCCGCATCAGGCGAAAAATGAACTCATCGAGAAGTTCAAACCTAAGCCTGGTGTCGGTGGTCACGACAATCCGACCTATGCGGCCATGATCGCCAGTGTGGACGAAAGCGTGGGCCGCGTGATGCAGACGCTCGATGAGCTGAAACTCGCCCAAAACACTGTACTCATCTTCACCAGTGATAACGGCGGCGTGGGTGGTTATGCCCGCGAAGGCATCCTGAAGAGCGCCGGTGAAATCACCGACAATGCTCCACTGCGCAGCGGCAAAGGCAGCCTGTATGAAGGCGGCACGCGTGTACCTTTCATCGTGCGCTGGCCCGGTGTCACGAAGGCTGGATCGAGCTGTGATGTGCCCTCGATCCACGTCGATGTGATGCCCACGCTCGCGGAGATCGCACATGCAGCACCGCTGGCAGATCAGCCGCTCGATGGCGAAAGCCTCGTGCCTCTTTTCCGCGATCCTATTGCCTCGCTGAAGCGCGATGCTATCTACCAGCATTTCCCCGGCTATCTCGGCGCAGGTGCTGACACCTGGCGCACCACGCCGGTGAGCCTCATCGAAGTCGGCAATTGGAAGCTCATGGAATTCCTCGAAGACGGCCGTTTGGAACTCTACAACCTCAAAGAGGACATCGGCGAGTCCAACAACCTCGCCGCCTCCATGGTGGAGAAGGCCAAAGAACTCCACGCGAAGCTCCAAAGCTGGCGTGAGGCCATTAGAGCCCCGATGCCGGTCAAAAACACGCCTTCACCAAACGCTGCCAAAAAGAAGAAGGGCAAAGGGAAGGGGAAGGCCAAAAAGGCCGAGGAAGAGTAAACAAGCTCTTGTGGCCGGCAGCGGTGAATGCTCCTTAGCGTGCAACTTCCCTTCGCTGGCCGCGTTTCAAGCCAACTCCATGCCTACTTTGATCGACGTCCTCGTCCAGACAGCCGCATCCGCCGGTTGTGCAGAGCCCACACGCCTCCGCCACTCGCTCGAAACCGCTGCGGACAAGCGCCAGTCGCTCATGGATGCCCTTGTGGACGCAAACATGGTCGATGAGGATCGCTTCTTCGAAAAGCTCGCCAACGGCCTCGGCATCCCGTTTGATCAAAATGGGGCCACGGATGCCCCCGAAGGCATACATAATCGGTTCCCAGCCAAAATCGCCCTACGTCATCGTGTCTTTCCCACCCAGCTCTCGAATGCCGAGGCGACCTTGCTGACCTACAATCCTTTTGACCTCAATGCCCGCCAAGCCGTGGGTCAGGAGCTTCGCAAACGCGTGCATTGGCAGATCGCCACCCGCCATCGCATCCTTGAGGCCCTGCATCAAGGCTACGGTGTTGGCGCGGAGAACTTTGAGGAACTTCTCGAAGGTCGCGAGGTCGGTGATGAACATGACGATCTCAAGCAGGAGACCACCGTGCTGGACGAGGCTGATGAGGAAGCCACCGTGCTCAACTTTGTGAACCAGATCTTTCGCGAGGCGCTAAAAGAACGTGCCACGGATATTCATGTGGAGCCTCTGGAGAAGGATTTGCGAATTCGTTATCGCGTCGATGGCAAGCTTCTCGAAGTACCCGTGCCGCCGAATATGCGACTGCTGCAAAACTCGCTCGTCTCACGCCTCAAGATCATGGCGCACCTTGACATCGCGGAGCGTCGCCTGCCGCAGGACGGTCGTATCAATCTCGAACTCGATGGCGAGCCCATCGACGTGCGCGTGGCTACCATTCCCAGCGTGAATGGTGAGTCCGTGGCGTTGCGCCTGCTTACCCGCAAGAAGTTTGATATGAGTGCTATTGGCCTCGACGAGAAGACCGAGGCCATCCTCAGAAAGCTCATCGCCGCGCCGAACGGTATCATTCTCGTCACCGGCCCCACCGGCAGTGGCAAATCAACCACACTCTACACCCTATTGAAGGAACTCAACACCAAGGACCGTCGCATCGTTACCATCGAAGACCCGGTGGAAAACAAGCTCGATGGTGTCGTGCAGATCGCCGTGAAGCCGGAAATCGACCTCACCTTCGCCGCTGGCCTGCGCAGCATCCTGCGTGGTGATCCCAACGTCATCATGGTGGGTGAAATGCGCGACCAGGAAACAGTCGAGATCGCCATACGTGGTGCATTGACCGGTCACTTGGTGCTTTCCACACTCCACACGAACGACGCCGTTGGCGGCATCTCCCGCTTGCTCGACATGGGTATTGAGCCCTTCATGGTGGCTTCCAGTGTGCGGGCCTTTCAGGCGCAGCGTCTTGTGCGCACGCTTTGTGGAGCTTGCAAGCAGCCCGCGCATTATGAAGAAGCTTATTTGAAGAACATCGGTGTGCCTGCGGAGCTGAAGCGGAACTTTTTCAAGCCCGGTGGCTGCCGTTCTTGCCGCAGCACTGGATTCACAGGCCGTCTGGCCATCATGGAGATCTGCCAGATGACCGAGGCTCTGCAGGACAAGATCAACCAGCGTGCCAACGCCATCGAACTCAAGACCCAAGCACTCAAAGACGGCATGGTGCCGATGCGTCAATACGGCTTTAGTAAAGCCGGCGAGGGAATCACGACCCTTGAAGAGGTTCTTACTGTCACCGCAGCGAGCGACTGAACTAGATCCTACGGATGCTAAGTCGTCGCCCATTAGCTGGGCGATCAGCCCCTAGGTGACAAACTACGGTGCACAATCGATCAAAACTGCGAATCGTCAGCTCAGCTCTTTTGACCCATTGTTCACGCAACATTCATTTGTGTTCATGCCACGTAGGAATTGCTGCGGATCTGGATTGTTTGCAAAGGTGACCTTGCGGCTTTGGTGACAGACACCTAGCCAAGTAAATTTATGCTGAAAGAGTGACTGTTGACAGAATCCAATGAATTGGATCGCAAAAAGTTGCGATCAGATGAGCTCTGTGATCGGCCTGCCACCATCCACAATGAAATTCGGGCGCCCCTGATGATCGGTGTAGGTGGCATCCAACGGCACGCCCATGTGATGGTATATTGTGGCAGCTAGATCGGATGGAGTCACCGGACGTTCGGCAATTTCAGCGCCGTCTTTGGTGCTCGCCCCGATGACTTGGCCATGCCTGAAACCACCTCCTGCCATACACAAGCTCATGACAACGGGCCAGTGATTGCGGCCATCGGTGCTTCCTTGAGTTCCGATTGTTGGCGTGCGCCCAAACTCGCCCATGGCAATAACGAGGGTGTCATCGATCATGCCGCGCTCACGGAGATCGCTCACCAGCGTGGTGATGACATGGTCGAAGACGGGCAGCAGTGGACGCAGGCCGTTCCAAATGCCGCCGTAGGGCGGGATGTTATCACCGTGATTATCCCAAGTGCCGGATGCGCTGTGATTGCTGAGGTCAATGGTGACGAAAGATGAGCCACGCTCAACGAGACGCCGCGCAAGCAGCGCCTGCTGGGCCCAATCGTGATCGCCGTAGCGATTGCGCACATCTTTTGGCTCTTGCTCCAAATCGAATGCCTCCTGTGCACGACCTCCAGCAACAATATCAAAAGCTTTCTGACCAAACGCATCCATTGCGCCCATCATCCCACTTGCATCAATCTCGGCGCGCAAACCATCCATCTGGCGGCTGAGCGTTTGGCGGGACTGCATGCGTTCCATGCTTAGCCCTTTGGGTAGTCGGAAGAGTTTGGTGGCATTGTTGCCATCAAACGGATCATACTGCGTCCCAAGGTAACCGCCCCAAGCTACATGGGAACGTGATTTCATGTTTAGCGCGACGTAAGGGGGCATGGCAGGATGATTTGCCCCGTTATGCTTCGCAATGATGCTGCCAAACGAAGGATACATCTTTGCTTTTGGGTTTGTGCGCGGCTCGTTGGCGAGATTCGCGGTCTGCATGACCATGTTTGGTTCGTGATTGCTGAAACGGCAATCTACCGAACGAATGAGGGTAAACTGGTCGAGCATGGCAGCTTGTTTGGGCAGGAATTCGCAGATGCGAACGCCAGGCAGCTTAGTTTGGATCGCCTTAAACGGACCTCGGTTTTCAATGGGGCGATCGGGCTTTGGGTCCCAGGTATCAATGTGGGATGGGCCGCCTGTCATCCACAGCAAGATGACAGATTTGCCGCTCTTGATCGCTTTTCCTTCGGCTCGCAGTTTGATCAAGCCCGGCAATGACAAGCCGCCTAGGCCTGCAAGGCTTGTTTTCAGAACAGAGCGTCGGCTGCGCACGACAACACCGTCCCGTGCACGCGGGTTCATGAATGTGAAGGCATGGCCGTGGTTAGCAGAGGACATAAACAAAAATACGCAGTGGATTCGAAAAACCTGCGAAACCGACCTGAATCTTATGTTGCCAGTCTATGCCCTGCCAGCCTTGCAGGTTTGCTCTGGCATCGGGAGGAATGACGGTGTCGGCTGAGTCCGTATGAATCGAGAGAGCAGAGGTCTTGTTCCTGAAGCCAAAGTTTTGATCTGATTCGATGATTCCATGGACCGATTTTTGTCAGTTTTGAACTTTCACTTAGGGCTGGCCGAAAGTGGATTGAAGATTCAACTGTTTGGGGCGCGATTCCAACATGACACTTAAAGTTTGTAAGTGGATTAGGCGGCGCAGCCCAGTTTGGCATTGCGCTCAATCTGGTCCGTGATCTCCAGCGCGATACGCACGGCCTCGGCACCTTCCTGGCCTGTGACGACTGGGCGGCGGCCTTGGCGCGCACATTCGACAAAGGAGGCCAGTTCGAGCTTGAGGGGTTCATCCTTCTCAACCTCAACAGCTTCACGCACGATCTGCATGCCATCTTTGCGGTAGATCCAGCCGCTTTGCTCCTGATAGTCGAGACTGAGATAGCTGTCGCTTTGGAAGACGCGGATCTTACGCATCTTTTCTGGTGAGATGCGGCTGGCGGTAATATTGGCGATGCAGCCATTCGCGAATTTCAAACGCGCGTTGGCGATGTCTTCGCGCTTGGTTAAAACGGGTATGCCAACGGCGTCAACCTGGACGAGTGGAGACTTGACGAGGTGCAGCACGATTTCGATGTCGTGGATCATCAAGTCCAAAACGACTCCTATGTCGATGCTGCGATTCGGGAAGGGCGAGAGACGGTGCGCTTCGATGAATTTTGGATGATTCATCCGCTGCTCCAGCTGAAGGAGCACGGGATTGAAGCGCTCAATGTGACCAACCTGCAAAATGACACTCTTGGCCTGTGCAAGCTCGATGAGGGCCTGTGCCTCGGCGTAGGACTCGCTAATAGGCTTTTCGACCATGACGTGAATGCCAGCCTGCATGAGTGGCTCGGCCACCTTACGGTGAAACACGGTTGGCACGGCGACGCTGGCCGCATCGATGCGCTGCACGAAATCGGCGATGTCGCTGGCCGCATGCGTGCCGTATTGCGCGGCGAAATCGGCAGCCCGAGTGGCATCTGCATCATACACTGAGGTGAATTGCACTGCGCCGCCGCTATTCGAAGCGATGTCGGCCATGAGGCGCACATGATTTTTGCCAATAGCGCCGAGGCCGGCGACTCCGATGCGAAAGGGGGAACTCATAAGAAGCAGGAGGTTAATGAAAGGATGATTAAAACTTCGGGAACTTCATTCCGGGCGGCAGCTTGGGCATCTTACCACTACCTCCGAGGCCGCCTAGCAACCCTCCAAGGCCTCCCACGCCACCTCCTGCGCCACCCATCATGGCGCTGGCCATTTGCATCATTGCACCCTGGTTTTTCATCATTTTCTTCATCATATCAAACTGCTTCAGCAGTTGGTTCATCTCCATGACGGGACGTCCAGCTCCTTGGCAGATGCGTTTACGGCGCTGGCCATTGATGATTTCCGGCCGAGAGCGCTCTTTGGGCGTCATGGAGAGGATGAGGGCTTCAGTGTGTTTCATCTTCCGCTCAGCGTCTTCGCTATTCACCATGTCCTTCATCTTGCTCATGCCGGGCAGCATGCCGAGCAGGCCGCCGATGCCACCACCCGAGGTGAGCTTCTTCATCATGCGCATCTGTGTGAGCATGTCGTTGAGGTCGAATTTGTTACTCTGCATTCGCTCAGCCATTTTCATGGCTTCCTTCTCGTCGATCTCCTCTGCTGCTTTTTCGACGAGGCTGACGACATCACCCATGTCAAGGATGCGCTGGGCCATGCGGTCGGGGTGGAAGACTTCGAGTTGCTCGATCTTTTCGCCTACACCGAGGAACTTTACAGGGCGTCCGCTAACTTGGCGCATGGATAGCAGAGCACCGCCGCGGGCATCGCCATCCAACTTGGTCATGATCAGGCCTGTGATGCCAACGGCTTCGTTGAATTTCTGCGCGACACTGACAGCCTGCTGCCCGGTGGCTGCATCGGCCACCAGCAGTGTTTCGCTCGGCTGCACGATCTCGCGGACTTTTTTCAGTTCAGCGAGCAGTTCTTCATCGAGGTCCTGACGACCGGCGGTATCAAAGATGGCCACGCCGGAGCCTTGGGCCTTTAGCCACTCCAAAGCGGAGCGCGAGGCCCTTACAGGATCGGTTTCTTCGACGGCGGGCGCAAAAACCGGCACGCCGATCTGTTGCCCTAGCACTTGTAGCTGCTGGATGGCAGCGGGACGATACAAATCCAGCGCTAGCAGCAGCGGTCGCTTGCCTTGTTTCTTGAGCCAGTTGGCTAGCTTAGCGGAGGTGGTTGTCTTGCCGGCGCCATTGAGGCCGGTCATCAGGATGCGCTGCGGTGGGTCGAGGCTGAGTGGCGAGGCCTGTCCGAGGATCTTCACGAGTTCATCATGGAAGATTTTCACGATCTGTTGTCCGGGTGACACACTGCGCAGCACCTCGGAACCGATCGCCTGCGTCTTCACGGTGGTGACGAGGTCTTTGGCGACCTTGAAATCAACATCAGCCTCTAGCAGGGCTATACGGATGTCCTCCATTGCGTCAGCGACGTTGGATTCGCTGATCTTGGCCTGACCGCGAAGCTTCTTGAAGGCAAGTTCGAGTTTTTCAGTGAGAGTGGAGAACATGATTGGAAAGGTGAGAAGTGAGCAGATTGAGGCTTTGGGCAAGGTGAATGACACGAGAGTGCTCGCACTCGTTGAAGCTGCATTTCTCCCTTCCCAGGACGCAGGTGATGTGACAGCCTGCCCTTCGTTTACATGATCCGATTTCCTCTATCTTTGTACCCACTGGTTTTGAGCCTACTGACCCTGACAAGCTCTTTCCTGCTCTTTCAAGTTCAGCCCGTGATCAGCAAGTTCATCCTGCCTTGGTTTGGTGGTAGCCCTAGCGTGTGGACGACTTGCATGCTGTTTTTCCAGATCGTCCTGTTTCTAGGCTATGCTTATGCACATTTGCTCGGAAAGCTGCCGCGAAAAGCGCAAGCGGTGCTGCACGCGAGCCTTCTATTGGCCTCTTTGGTGCTTCTTCCGATTACCCCGGAGGAATCATGGAAGCCCATCGGCTCCGATGAACCTAGGGCGCGCATTTTGATGCTGCTCATGATGACAGTGGGCTTGCCTTACTTCGTGCTTTCTAGCACTAGCCCTCTTGTTCAGGTGTGGTTCACGCGGAGTGCGGAGGGTGCGAATCCGTGGCGGCTCTACGCACTCTCTAACATTGGCTCGCTGGTGGCGCTGCTTTCGTTTCCGTTCTTCTTTGAACCGCGGTGGGATGTGGTTTGGCTATCGAAGGCGTGGTCAGGCCTGTTTGTTTTTGGCATCTTGCTTTGTCTGTTGGCGTTGTGGATGGATTTTGAACGTGGTGGTAGGGATCAGCAGGTGCATCCATCGATCAAGTCCACTGCGGACGATCATCCAGGCTTATCGTCACGGCTTCTGTGGATGGTCCTGCCAGCGATGGCTAGTGTGGTGCTGCTGGCGGCAACGAATCACGTATGCCAAGATGTGGCGGTCATTCCGTTCATGTGGGTGGTGCCGCTGAGCCTGTATCTGGTTACCTTCATCATCTGCTTTGAACATGAGCGTTGGTATGCACGTTTTCCTGCGCTCTGGGCGGTACCGGCGCTGGTGGTTTTGTTTGTGACTTGCACATGGGAACAGTTGTCCATCGAGTCTTGGTGGCCGGATGAACTTGATTTAATGCCGAACTACCTGTTTCAGCTCGGCTGGGCTTTTGGTGCGATGTTTTTAGCCTGCATGATTTGTCATGGCGAACTTACACGGTTGAAACCTAGCCCAAAGCATTTGACGAGTTTTTACCTGCACATGTCCGGCGGTGGCGCGCTAGGAGGTTTATTCGTCAGCCTGCTGGCTCCGAGGCTTTTCAAAAGGCATTCGGAATGGCCAGGCATTTTGATTGCAGTGTTCCTGCTGGCTTGCGCAGTGCTGCTTTTGCTGTCCTGGCGCGTCAAATCGCGCGCAGCCAAAAGTGCCTTGGTTGCTATGGTGGGTCTTGTTGGAACTGCGGGCGCACATTTGATGAGTCAGTTGGGCTGGAAGTCCACTGAAGGTAAGATCGTCATGCTGCGTAACTTCTATGGCACGCTCGCCGTGACGGAATGGAATCCCGATGACCCAGCCAGTCATTCGCGTGAGTTGAGCAATGGTGGCATCATTCACGGCCAGCAGAATTTCGCGCCACAGTATCGGGCAGAGCCGGCGAGTTACTACGGCCATGAAACCGGCATCGGTAAGGCGTTCGACAGTTTGAAGAGCCGGCCGGACGCGGTGCAAGTGGGCATCGTGGGTATGGGTGCAGGTACGGCCGCCTGCTATGCCCGCAGCGGGGACAGGTATCGCTTTTATGACATCAATCCGGATGTGCCTCCAGTGGCCCAGAAATACTTCACCTACCTGCCGGATCTGGAAAAAAGAGGCGCAAAGCTGGAGATTGTGATCAGCGATGCCAGGCTGGCGCTGGAACGTGAGGAGTCGCAGCAGTTCGATTTGCTGCTGCTGGATGCCTTCAGCGGTGATTCAGTTCCCGTGCATCTTTTAACAAGGGAAGCGTTTGAGATCTACAGGCGCCACATGAAGCCGGACGGCATCATCGCGGTGCATGTGACGAACAGCTATCTGCGATTGGCACCTTTGATGGTGAAAACGGCTGCTGAGGTGGGGTACAAGACGCGCCGCATCACCACGGAAAGCGACGGTGGTCACCATGATTCCACCGACTATGTCCTTTTTACCAACAACGAAACCTTTTTATCCGCAACAGAAGACGTGCTTCCCGATGAGCATGAGCTGAAGAAGGAGAGTAAGGTCAATGCACGCGTTTGGACGGACAAGCGGCATGATCTTTTCCAGATCCTCATGATGGATTTGGAGTGACGAGGGGGGTGGATCTCACTTGCGTGATGACATCGCAAGGCGAAAAAGACCAACGCATGCTCACCGATTACCATACTCATACGCCGCTCTGCCTGCACGCCGAGGGAAACCCGGTCGACTACGCTCGTCATGCGCGTGAGATTGGCCTTGCGGAGATCGGATTGTCCGATCACAACCCGATGCCGGAGCACTATGACAACTGGCGCATGCCTTTGTCAGACCTGCCTAGCTATCTGGATTTGGTGCAAGAGGCACGCGAGGCGATGCCGGGCTACCCCATCCGTCTCGCGCTCGAGTGTGATCACATCGAAGGGTATCAAAACTGGATCGACAAGACTGCCGATATGGCGGCTTGGGATTACCTAATCGGTAGTGTGCATTACATCCATGATGGCATCGCCGTGGATGACCCGAAGCATGTGAGCCGCTGGAAATCCGCTTCGGATATCGAGCACATGTGGAGCATGTATTGGAAGCTTTACGAGCAGATGATCCGCACGCGGCAGTTCGATTTTCATGCGCATCCTGATTTGGCGAAGCGCTTTGGTTTGCGGCCCGAGGGAGATCTGCGGCATTACTATGAGCCGGTCATTCAGGCTCTCGTGGATACCAGCGGCATCCTGGAAGTAAGCACCGCCGGCCTTCGCAAGGACGTGCGTGAAATCTATCCAGCTCGTGAAATGCTGGAGATGGCCTTTGCCGCCGGCGTGCCCATCGTCATCAATTCGGATGCTCACACGCCTGGCGATGTGGGGGCAGATTTTGCCAAAGCGCTCGATCTCGTGCGCAGTGTCGGATACACCTCGACGGTTCGTTTTGAGAAACGTCAGCGGAAAATCGTATCGTTGCTTTGACTCTCACAAGGGTAGGTAGCGACGGTAAATTGCCTCCAACTTGTCGAGCATGACCTCGGAGCTATAATCTTGAACGACCATGGTGCGACCTGCGCTGCGCATGCGGTTTGTGTCATCCTTCTGATCGAGTGTTTCCACGATGCGCCTCGCAAGAGCCGCTGCATCGCCGATGGGAAAAAGGCGGCCTGTCTCGCCTTCGCGAATGATCTCTGGAATGCCGCCGCAGTCGCTGCCGGTGACTGCCGTTCCGCAGGCAAGAGCCTGCAGGCCGATCTGAGGCACGCCCTCGTGGCGTGTGGAGGGGATGCAAAGGATATCAAGGGCGCGCAGTACGTCGGGAATATCCTCGCGATGGCCGATGAAGGCCACTGCGGCACCCACGCCATGGTCATTGGCCATGCGTTCGAAGTTGGCGGTGTTTCCACCCCCGCCCACCACGACAAACTGGATCTGACGGCCCTCGTCACGGAGAATACGGATGGCATCGAAGAAGATTCGGTGGCCTTTCCACGACCTTAAGACGCTGACCATGCCTACCACAGGTCTACCAGGCTTCACGGGCAGGCAAGCCTTGGGCCCCTCAGGATGAAAAACGGACACATCAATGCCGGTTGGGAGCGTCGTGATGTGATCATTCGCGATCGTAAAGAGGCGTTTGAAGTGCGTGGTGATCTTGTCACTCGTGGTGAGCACATGATCGGCGAAGGTCGTGAAGGCATGCTTGCTGACCGATGGGACTCGGTAGCTCACATCGATATGGCGGCTGCGGATGAGCAGCGGCGTTCGGGCCAGCCGCGCGGCGATGCCTAGCAGCCAACCATCTCGGGAGCTGTGGGTGTTGACCACATCGATGCGCTGGCGGCGGAGCCACCAAGCCAAGCGGAGCGCATCCGTCGGTAGGTGTCGGCGCTCGAATTGGCATGAGACTACGTTGATACCGAGTTCGATGGCACGTAGGAGGATTTGTGACTCAGGATGAGCGATCAGCCAAAGGCTGTGTCCACGTCTCAAGAAGCCTTTCAGCTCGGCCATGACACGATGCTCCTGACCGCCCCAACCTTGCGAGGCTTCAGAATGCAGGATGCGCCAATTGCGCACGTTGGGTGGAGGAACCATGCTCCTTGTATATAAAACTAACGCAAAATGCTTGCATCCGTTTACATCACCGATTCTGATTTTTCTTTTACGTATAAAATCGGAATATCATGTCATGATTTCCTTTACAAGATGGCCATGCACATCCGTGAGCCGGAAATCCCGACCGCCCTGGCGGAAAGTCAGCTTTTCATGATCGAGTCCTAACTGGTGGAGAATGGTCGCGTGTAAGTCATGCATGTGAACTTTGCCATTCACAGCCATGTGACCAATGTCATCTGTTTCGCCGTGGGCGTGACCACCTCTGAAACCGCCCCCGGCCAGCCAGACGGTGAAACCGAGCGGATTGTGATCACGTCCGGTGCCGTTTTTTTCAGCGTAGGGTGTGCGGCCGAATTCTCCCCCCCACCATACGATGGTGTCTTCAAGTAAGCCACGCTGCTTGAGGTCGGTGAGTAAGCCCGCCACGGGTTTATCCACAGCGGCGGCATGGTCACCATGTTTGGGTAGATTCGAGTGCTGGTCCCAGGCGGGGTTATTGGAGTTATCACCGTAGTTCACCTGTATGTAACGCACGCCGCGTTCTGCGAGGCGGCGAGCCATCAGGCACTGGCGTCCATAATTGTCTGTCGATTTCTCATTGATGCCATAGAGCTTCAAGGTCGCTTCGGACTCGTCAGAGATGTCCATGGCGTCTGGCGCATTGTTTTGCAGCCTCCAAGCCAGCTCATAGCTGCGGATGACGGCGTCGAGCTCGGTATCTTCGGGCGTCGCATGCGCGGCCTGTTCAGCGTTCAGGCTGTGGAGTAGGTCAAATTGCTTCCGCTGCTGTTCGGGTGTCCACACCGAATTCACGATGTTTTTGATCGAAGACTCTTTCGCGGGTTGTCCACTTCGGCCGACGGCTGTGCCTTGGAAGATGGCGGGCAGGAAAGCATTGCTGTAATTGCGAGGTCCGCCGTTACCAAGGCTAGGGCTGATGGTTACAAAGCCTGGCAAATTTTCATTTTCGGCTCCGAGACCATACATCACCCAAGCACCCATGCTGGGCCGAATCGCGCTCGTGGTGCCGGTGTGCAAAAACAGAGTCGCAGGTCCGTGCGCCACTCCTTCCGTGTGCATGCCGTGGAGGAAGCAGAGGTCATCCACATGGCGGTTGATGTGGGGGAAGAGATTGGAGCACCAGCGGCCGCTTTGACCCTGCTGCTGAAAGTCCCACAGCGGCTTCATCACTCGCTGTAGGGCGCCTTTCCCAGTCTTGGCCACGGCACGTGAGTCTGCCACCTCGATGATTTTGCCATCTTCTTTGAAAAGACGTGGTTTGTAGTCATAGGAGTCCACATGGCTCACTCCGCCCTGCATGAACAAGAAGATCACCCGCTTGGCCTTTGGCAGATGATGCGGCTTTCGCAGCGCTAGGGGATTGGCGATTGCTGAAAGGGCAAGGCTGCCAAAACCGCAGGCGGTGTTTTGCAGGAACTGGCGTCTAGAAGAATAAAGCATGGGTTAAGAACGCGGGGCATAGCGCGGAATTTTCCGGTCTACGCGCTTCGTGTGTTTTTTTTCACTAGCGGCAGTGAAAGGCGCACCGAGGTGCCTTGACCGTTCACGCTATCCCACGTGACCTCAGCACCGATTTTGCGGGCGCGCTCACGAATGCCCATGCAGCCGAAGTGGCCGGGTTTCCCATTCGTTTTTTGAGGGTCAAAGCCTTGTCCGTTATCAGTAACGCGTAGCGTCAGCAACGATGGAGTGCTGGAGAGATGAAGCGTGATCTGGGAAGCCGTGGAATGCTTGATGGCATTTGTAATAGATTCCTGGGCAATCATACGGAGGTCATGTGTGATGTGTGGTGGCAGGGTGGCAATAGGACTGAGATCGAGGATGACCTGGATTCCCTCAGGTATGCGGGAGCCAAGCTGCTGGAGAGCTGCGGGAAGGGGAGGGGCTTGCTCGATTTCGCGCAGGTCGGAGACGAGGTTGCGGGCCTCGCTTTGAATGCGTGAGACCAAGCTGCGTGATGTTTCGAGCAGTTTGCGGGCCTTTTCGTCGAGCGGTCGTGTGGCGGCGGCATCCAGACGGATGGAAAGACCGGCGAGTTCTTGCTCTAAAGTATCGTGGAACTCGCGGGCGATGCGCTGGCGTTCCTCGCGGGTGGCCTGATGGGCCACTTTTTGCTCCAAGCGGGAGATCTGCCGCCGTTGCAAACTGATCCAAATCAGTGTGAGCAGCACGATGCTGCCGAGCAAGATGATGGTGATAATGAGCCGTTTCGCCGTCCAAAACGGGGTGGTGCTGATTACCTGCAGATCTTGGGAGGTTCGTAAGAGCAGCGAGGCACGTTCCGGCTGCGAACGAAAGCCCTTGTCTGTGCTCGATTCGATTAGACAGATACCGGTGAGGGAGCAGATGGAACCGATCTCGAGACTCGGCGCAGTTCTTTCTAGCAGAAACGCACGGATCGATACGCCTTCGGAGGTGAAACGGAGCTCATAGCCCTCTGGGGTGCGGAAGAAGTCATTCAAGACGGCCGGCGTGGCGAGATGCACAAGGTCAGAGTCGCGAGAGCCGTTTCGAAACTCCAAAAGCGTTACAAGTGAAGCTTTTGGATCGTTACTTTTTTCGGAGCTCAAGACGACAGCATCGGCTAGAGAGGCGCTAAAACCCTGCATGATTGGAAAACCGAGCACTTCAGCAAAATGCCCGATTTCCAGACCCTGAGGTTTGATCAAACGGATGGCGATGGATGGCGATTGGAGTGGTTCATCAGCCTTGGCATCGCGAGGGGGCGGAGGTGGCGTCGCATCCCGCAAAAAAACGCGTCCGTCATTCAGCGCAGCCAAAACTGTGCCGCGGATACGGACGCGATGATGCGGCTCATCGGCTGTTCCGAACTGTAAAAGATTGGCGGCTGAGGTCACGGGTAGCTTTTCTCCCTCCGGCGCGCTTCGAACAATCGTGATATCATCCCATTCGGCAACACGAAGATCGGGGAGCACCAGCTGGCGGCGATCGTTGATGCCACCGGCAGCCAGGGCGGTGATGCTCAAACGCGCATCGATGATTGACGGAGCCGGCTCCAATGGCGCATCAACCCGCACCTCGATGACTCGACTGCCCATGGCCAGCCGTAGGAGTGAGCGATTCTCGTCCAGCGCAGTCAGCGTGCGTCCTACCCCTTCGACAAGCACACGTTGATAATGAAATCGCCCGGTGGCCAAGTCGTCATAGATGGCATGCACGGGCTGGGGTGGATCTTCGTGGCCGATGATTTCAAGTTCATGCACATCGACTCCGGGAAAATAAAAACCTGCCATGCTCGTTCCCTTCACCCGGATGCGGTCGCCGACGCGCAGGTCTTTGCGAGCAGGTTTGAAGTGCAGATGAGTTCCCGCAGTGCCATCTTGCACAAATACCGTCCCACCATTGTCCACGAAACCGATGACGCAGGTTAGATCGACCGGCAACTTTTCCAAACTGAGCTCATAAGGCAGCATGCGAATGTCGAGCGCAGTGCCGAGCTGTGCAAAAACCATGTTAGGCAGACCTAGCGCGATGAGCAGTGCATGAAGGAGCCATTTCATGTCCCTAGATCAGTCCTCCGTGGGATCGAAGCCGCTTTGCAGCCTTCGCACGAGCTCCTTGACCTCATGAGCTCCGTGAAGGTCTCGAAACTGGACCTCAATGCCGGTGTTGGCGGCGGTGGAGAAATCAATCGTGCCGAGCCCTAGCATCCCTTTGATGCCTTTTTCATAAACATCGATGCTGCGAATGTCGCAGATGCGAGCCTCCTTGGAGCTGCGGCCGACAACACCCCAGAGCAGCTCCACCCGCTGTGGCGTGACGATGTATTCGTGGGTGATGCGGCTGACAAAAACGCCAAAAAGCACCATCACAGCCAGCACAAGCGCGATGGCTGAATACGCTGGTTCAAAACGAAAGAGCAGCCCCGCCGCGATGGCCAGTAGAACGGAGAGAAAGAGAGTCTTTGAGTAAGCAAGCCACGATGGATGCGAGCGATGCAGAATAGGCTCGCCGGTGGAGGTGTATTGATAGCCATCTTCCTCGATTTCCTCCTCGTCGGCTTCCTCTTCGATCTCCACGGGAGGTCCTTCGAAGTCGGGCGTGATCTCGCGGAATGCCGGTCGGGTTACGGCGGACTCGCGTGGCGGCCGCATGCCATTGATGACTTCGCCCACGGTATGCATAGCTCCAGTTTCATCGGATTTCACCATCTCGCCACGCGCCAGCGAGCCGCGGGCAACAAGGGTATAGAGATCCTCTTTGGTGAGAGGATCGCTGAAAGCCGGATGGTTTTGGAGGGCGTAGCGGGCGGGCATGACCGGGCATGTTGGTGGGTAAGGCACCCACTTCACTTTGTTACTCTGCCTCAGGTGCTGGAGGTAGCAAATCCTCACGCTTCATCAAATCAGCGACCTGGATCAGGATGAGCTCGCCTTTGGGTGTACGGATAATCTCGCCAAGATAAGGGGTCAATCGGTCCACCTCGGAGATGGCACTGTGGACGAGGCTGGCAAGGATCCGCGGGTCGTAACGATGCGGGGGGAAGATGTTGGTGGCACGGAATAGGACGGTGCCGCTGTCCCAGTCGAGCTCAAAATTGCCAATGTTGAGCTCGCGGTTGGTTCTCATGAGCAGCTCGCATGCGGCGAGGCGGTGTGTGGCGGGTAGTGAAAGGGGGCAGGAGGCTACGACGCTGGCGATGTGCGTCTCGCCAAAGACTTGGACATGCAGCGGCACCTTGGTGTGGTGCGCCTCGAAATCCGCCTCAACCACCGAATGCTCAGGTACCTCACGATAGTGCCAGCCCATTTCCTTGAAAGTGCTCAGAGTGGCGGCATACAGGGCTGACATCAGGGACTTAAAGCTTCCAATGTGAAATCTGGATTGGGCAGGAGTCGGGACGGCGAGATTCGAACTCACGACTTCTTGCTCCCAAAGCAAGCGCTCTACCAGGCTGAGCTACGTCCCGAAAAATGAAATTCCTTAGCCGATTAGGCAAGAAGGAACCATACTCGTCGCGAATGGCCAAGGCGCAAGAAGAAAGGCAGGACAGATCGGGTCTGGCTTACCTATGGAGGTTGCTGTTTACTACAGACCACTGGCCTCCCTTACTGGAACCAGCGTTTGATGCGTGTCCAAAACCCGTTGCCAGAACCTGCCGAATTTCCTTGAGGCTGGGCCACAGGAGGGCCCAGACCTCGATGCTCCAAGCAAAAATTCTGTGGCACCAGTTCATAGGGCAGGGTGTCTTGGTAGGCCATGCCAGCTTGATGGCAGCTATCGGTGGCCAGCTGGCTGCTGCGACGACAAATCGACACACGGGTCAGAGGCAGGCCTGCCTTGGCAAGATTGGACTTATAGCCCTTTTTCACGGCCTCTTTCATGAGATCAGCCCAAATCGGCAGTGAAAGACGGCCTCCATAGCCTTGGTCGATGATTGTTTGCGGCTTATCCAGCCCAACCCAAACCCCGCAGGTGAGCCGCTCGGTGTAGCCGGCGAACCACGCATCTTTGTAATCGTTTGTCGTGCCTGTTTTGCCGCCGCCAGGCTCCTTGAAGCCATGCTCGCTGCGCACAACAGCAGCAGTGCCGCGCTCCATGACCTGACTGAGCATTTGCCTCATCACATGCGCGACACCGGGGTTGACAATCTCCGCTTCCAAAACGGGTGTCTGGTAGATCACTACGCCTGCTTTATCGACAATTCGTTGAATGAGAAAGGGACGGCGGCGCACACCTTGGTTGGGAAAGATGCTCATGGCGCTGGCGAGTTGGCGCACGTTGCCGCCCATGTTGCCGATGAAGATCTGAGGCGTCCGTATCTTGGGCATGGGAAAGCCTGAGTCTGCGAGCAGATTGAGCACGCGATCGAGGCCAGCGTGGTTGCCGAGGCGCACGGTCATCGTATTGCGGCTGAGCACCAATCCATCGGTGACAGTCTTGAGGCCCAAAAACTTGCCGTCGCTATTCTGTGGGTTCCAGCTAGGATCACCACCTTGGATTTCACCCGGCTTGATGGGTGCGTCATCGATCCATGTGCCGGGAAGGAAACCTGAAGCGACGCCTGCGGCATAGACAAAGGGCTTCACTGTCGATCCGATTTGACGTTCGCCTTGGGTCGCACGGTTGTATTTGCTGTGGCGATAGTCGCGTCCGCCCACGATGGCGAGGATGCCACCCGTGGAGTTGTCGAGGAGGGTGACAGCAGCTTGCAGGTAGGGCGTGGCACTCACCTCGGTGGAGCCGTCCCAAGCAGCATCAAACTCGGCTTTGGTAGGGTGTTTGTAGGAGCCAAGTGTTTCGACGGCAGTGAGACGATTCTCGACAGCCGACTCAGCGGCCACCTGCAGATCCTTGTGAATCGTGGTGAAAACCTGAAGGCCGCCATCTTCAACCTCTTGCTTCTCTAGAATAAGGTCGAGGTCCTGTCGTACCATGTCGAGCGCGTAACCACCCTGGTGCTGGAGTGCGGGCTGCGCATGCAATACCACCTCGGTATAGCGTGCCTCCAGTTCTTCTTCTCGCGTAATCATCTTGGTGGCGAGCATGCGCTGGAGCACATCGTTACGTTCCTTGATGGCGCCATCGTAGTTGCGGAAAGGGGAGAAACGAACGGGGCTGCGCACGATGCCGGCAATTAGGGCTGCCTCGCTGAGTGAGAGTTGGCTGGCGTGCTTTCCAAAGTAAACTTGGCTGGCCCGTTGGATGCCGTAGAGGCCTGGACCGAAGAAAATGCGATTTACATAATGCTCGATGATTTGATCCTTGGTGCAGTGCTTCTCGATGCGGCGTGCCAACATCATTTCGAGCAGCTTGCGGTGGATGTTGCGGTCATCTCCCAGTTCTGTGTAGCTGTTACGGGCGAGTTGCATGGTTAGTGTGCTGGCGCCCTGCACGATGCGTCCGTCCTTCATGTTTCGCATAGCGGCTCGTGCCACGCCGACATAGTCAATGCCGCTGTGATGATAAAACCGAGAATCCTCACGAGCTAGGAGCGCCTTGATGAACCAAGGTGAAACTTCGTTTAGCGGAACGACAATTCGGTTCTCCCCATGCATGCGACCGAGCACTTCACCTTTCAAGTCATACACCACCGTGCGCTCCGGCATCTGGCCCAGTTGAGTCAGGTCAAACTCTTTGGCCCACTGGCTGTAAACCGCGACGATCACCGAAACAGCGAGCGTGCCCAGCAGCGCGCCACCGACCAAAAGAAAGAGCATCATTTGTCGCCACTTGCCCTGACGCGAATCTACCCGCGGCTTCTGTGCGGGCTTCTTCGTTGGAACGGGAGTTCTCTTCATGGAAACATTACGATGAATAAAAAAGCGTCCCTTCGATAAAAGTTCAAGCGTGAGACGATGGACTTGTGAAGTGCTGCTATCTCATGGTTTCGGCAGCAAAGCCGGAGAAATCTTCACGCGGGCTTGTTGCTCGAAAGCATGACCGAGACGCAGCAGCAGCGGCTCGCTCCAGGCGGTGCTGAAAAAGGAAAGGTTCACCGGGAGCCTGCCGACGAGGCCCATGGGCACGCTGAGATGGGGATAGCCAGCGGTGGCGGGCACGGTGGAGCATCCGCGGCCGCCGCGATGGCCGTTTTGCAGGTCGCTGACATCCGCAGGATCGCTGGTGGAGACGACGAAGGCATCCAGGCGATGCTCTCTGAGCACGGCGTCGATGCCTTCCTCACGAGCGAGACGCCGCGCTGTCTCGCGAGCGGCCTTCGTTTCGGCGATGGCTTCTTCCGAATCAAGCGTCGCAGCCATTTCGAGGAACTCCTGTCCAAAATATGGCATCTCTTTGTCAGCGTTCGCTTTGTTGAAAGCGATCAAATCAGCCATGGAGCTCACTTTGCTCGTCGTGGAGGCCAGGTAGGCGTTCAAGTCTTCGCGATACTCGCCGAGCATGGCGCGGAAGCGCAAATTGCTGATCTCGCGAGTATGCGGTAGCTCCACTTCGATGATTTCGGCTCCGAGAGATCGCAGCACGTTAAGCGATTGTTCGGTGAGCTTTTGCACGTCGTTGTTCTTCCCGTTCAAATGACGTAAAAAGCCGAGCTGGATGCCTTCAAGCTTTTCGGTGCTTTTCCAATCCACCATTTTTTCGGCCATGGCAGCAAGCAACAATGCGCAATCCTTCACGCTGCGAGCCATCGGTCCAGCGGTATCCTGCCAGTGAGTGATGGGGATGATGCCTTTTCCGCTGATGAGACCGAGTGTTGGCTTCAGACCGACGACACCGCAGGCGCTTGACGGACTGACAATAGAGCCATCCGTCTCCGTGCCAATGGCAGCGAAGCACAAGCTTGCTGAAACCGCCGCAGCAGAGCCGGAACTGGACCCGCTTGGGTTGTGATCGAGCCCATGCGGATTCGCAGTGAGGCCGCCACGGGCGCTCCAGCCGCTGGTGGAGTTGGGAGAGCGCATGTTGGCCCACTCGCTGAGGTTCGTTTTGCCGAGGATGACCGCTCCAGCCGCCCGCAGCTTCTGCACCAGTGGGGCATCTTCACGCGGTCGCGAGTCAAGTAAGGCCAGCGAACCGGCCGTGGTGAGCATGCGATCGCCGGTTTCGATGTTGTCCTTGATCAAAATGGGTAGGCCATGCAGCGGGCCGCGTGGTTTTGGTTCAGCATCGAGCTTTCGGGCGATGTCGAGGGCGTCGGGATTCAACTCGATGACCGCATGCAGCATTGGATCGAGCTTCGCGATCCGGTCGAGGTAGTGTTGCGTGAGCTCGACGGCTTTTCGTTGCTCAGTCAAAGATATTTCATCATCCCTTTTTTTACATGCCGGAACACAGGCGAGACCCCCAAGGGCAATTTTAGTAAGGGTGCGGCGGTGCATGCAAAATGGCAAACGACCTCGCCCGCCGACTCTCGCGGCGCAAATGTGATTTTTGCTTGTTGGTTCCCCGCCTCCCTGCTCAAATCCCAGTTCCTTTACGATTCACCCTCCAACTCATTCAAGATCATGCCCCACGTCGAAACCAACGGTATCAAAATGTTTTATCAGGAACGCGGCAGCGGTGATCCGCTCATCTGCATCATGGGAGTGACAGCTCCCGGTGGTGTGTGGGATGCACATGCGCAGGCATGGGAAAAGCACTTCCGCTGCATCCTTGGTGACAATCGCGGCGTGGGTGAGAGCGACAAACCCGAAGGTCCCTATACCACTGCGATGATGGCGGACGATTATGCTGGCCTCATGGATAAGCTCGGCATCAAGCAGGCGCGTGTTGTCGGCTGCTCGCTCGGCTCCGTCATCGCCCAGCAGCTCGCCCTCCGTCATCCAGACAAGGTGAAGAGCATGATCCTCATGTGCACTTGGGCGCGGCAGGACCGCTTCGGCCTTTACACTTGGCAGCACCTTATGAAGTGCAAGGCCACGATGCGTCCCGAAGACTTCATGCAATACGTGCAGATGCTTATTTTCACCAAGCCGTGGTTCGACAACGATGACTGTTGGAATAACATGCAGCAAGGCTTGAAAGATGCCGCCTTCAACCCAGCTCCTCAGCCCGTGCATGCCATGGAGGCACAAAGCGCTGCTGCTATCAGTCACAACACGCTCAATGAGCTCAAGAATGTCAAATGTCCCACACTCGTCATCGGCGGGAAGAATGACACCTTCACCCCGAAATGGATGAGCGAAGAAGTGGCCGCCGCTCTTCCCGGAGCGGACCTGCATTTGTATGACAACGCTGGCCATGCCTTCCACTGGGAGTGCCTCGGCGATTTCAATCCTCGCACTACTGAGTGGCTGCTGAAGCATTAAGAAAAGCTTCAAACCCTGCCGCGAGCGTGAAGGCGACTTTCACGTCGCCATGTTCTCCGCCCCTGCCATTCCTTCCTTACCACCGTTCTCTCACACCATGTCTCTCCCCGCTGTTCTCCTCTTCGCCGGTCAGGGCGCTCAAAAAGTCGGCATGGGCAAGGACCTTGCCGAGGCCTTCCCCGAAGTTCGTAGTCTTCTCGAGCAGGCAGATGCCGCGCTCGGCTTTTCGCTGACGAATGTGATGTTCGAGGGTCCGATGGAGGACCTTACAAAGACCAGCCGCTGCCAGCCCGCGCTCTACGCTCATGGACTCGCTATCCTCGAAGTGCTCAAGGCGAAGGTCCCTCAGCTCGAAATTGCTGCCACGGCCGGTCTTTCGCTCGGTGAATTCACCGCGCATGCTGCTGCTGGCACGTTCGACTTCGCTACGGGTCTGAAGCTCGTCTTGCAACGGGGCAGATTCATGGAAGAGGCCTGCGAAAGCACTAGAGGCGCGATGCTGGCGATGCTCGGTGGTGAAGAATTCGCTATCCGCGAACTTGCCGCTGAATGCGATGTCGATGTGGCCAATCTGAATGCCCCTGGCCAGATCGTTCTCAGCGGCGACGCCAGCGGCATCGAGGTCGCTACGGCTAAGGCGAAGGATAAAGGCATCAAGCGTGCCATTCCACTGCCCGTGGCTGGCGCCTACCACAGCCGCTTGATGCAATCGGCGCAGGACAAGCTTGCTGTCGTGCTCGCGCAGACCGCAATCGCTACGCCGCGCTGCACGGTGGTGAGCAACTTTGCTGCGAAAGCCGTTTCCAGCGCCGATGAGATCCGCGAGACACTCACGCGCCAAGTCACCGGCAGCGTGCGCTGGGTGGAGTGTATGCAGAGCCTCATTGCCGCCGGTCACACCCGTTTCATTGAGCTCGGACCCGATGGCACGCTAGCAGGCCTCATGGGTAAAATCGACAAAACCGTTCAGGTGACGACGATCAAGGATGTTCCCAGCCTTGAGGCGGCCGTTGTCGCATGGAATGCCTGATCGATCAGGTGGCTTGACGATTGCGGCAGCATCTCCACCCTTGTTGTGAATGGCTCTCTCCCAGAACAAACTTGCTTCGACCTCCGCACAGGCCGGGAAACAACCCTCCAAGGGGCTGTCTTCGGGGCCACCGAGCGATCAGCTTGCTCTGCCCTTAACCGAAGACGAGCGAAAGGCATCCAGGAAGCAACTCGCGACTCTTCATCCAGGCAATCGTTTACGGCTGATGCTTGGGCAGCCCTTGTTGCCGAACGTGCCCGAGAATGGAACGTCCCACTCGTTAATCTGAAAGAGCTTGGGCTACGACGGGATGAAGATGGAATGATCGTATCCAATGTGCTGGCGCCCCTGAAAACAGGAGCTGAAGCCAGTCCATTTGCAGATTTTGCAGGCGGAGTCGTTTACAAGCTCTTTCCGCTTCACATCAATGGCGGACTAGGCAAGACTTTCGAAATCGAAAGGGATGTCGAAAGCGAAGGTATTGTCATGTCGGTACGTGATGCGGTGCTCCATGAAACTATCGAAAAACTCTCAGTAATGCACGAGGCCGGCGCTCACCCGACGGAACTGGTGGGCATTGACGATCAAGGGGAGTATCTAATCGCTAAACAACCCCTTGCTGAGCCTTATGGCGACTTCGAGAATCTGCGTGATCTAACAATCGCGCTTATCGATCGAATGAGGCCCGAAGCAGTCGCTCGCATGCGGGCGGTGCCGTGTCGCAGCAGTTTCAAGCGTCCGGTATGGGTCCTCTGGTGTGAAAATCGCCCGTGGATCATGAGCGATCTCCATCCAGGCAACGTCATGAAAGATGCGGGAGGAAAGCCATGCATCATAGATGCACTGCTCTCACCGCTTCCATCTCAGTTGATCCGTGTTGACCGTCTGATTTTTGAAGCGGTTGAGGACGCTCGGATTTGGCGAGAAACGGGAACTTTGCCTCAGCGCAAGGCCTTTGAGGATGTGAACGATGATGATTTGTGATCTCCACGACTTGATGGCTGTGCCCATTGCTCTGTTATGACGTGAAAGCGCTGAATCGATGCATCTGCCCGCAGGTCCCTGTTGGATGAATTCAGGCAGCTCTTGTAGGCTTGAGATCTTCCGACCTGAACCTATCATGACATGATGAAAACCATTTGTGTGGCGCATGTTGCCTGAATCCACGATTTTTATCGCCGGACCGACTGCGTCTGGAAAATCGGCCCTCGCGCTGGAGCTGGCTTCGCGACTGGATGGCGAGATCGTCAATGCAGACGCCCTCCAGCTGTACGCGGGTCTGGATGTAATCACGGCAAAGCCCTCCCCGCCTGACTTAGCCCGTGCACCACATCATCTCTACGGCATTTTACCGCTTAGAGAATCCTGTGATGCGCAGCGGTTTCATGGCCTTGCCAGATCCGTGATAGAGGAGATCGCCTTCCGTGGGAAAACGCCGCTCGTGGTCGGCGGTTCTGGTTTGTATCTGAAGGCACTCACTCATGGTCTCGCACCGCTGCCTCAAGGTGATGCGGCCATGCGTGAAAAGCTCCGCAAGAGGCCGCTGGAGCACAAAGTGGCCGAATTGCTTGATCTCGACCCCGCTGCTGCCTCGATGGTCAATCTGCGCAATCCACGTTATGTCGAGCGAGCCCTCGAAATCTGTCTGATGACCGGCAAACCGCAGTCCGAGCTGCGCCAAAGCTTCCTAAATGCCCAGCCGCACGTGCGTGGCATTGTCTTAAGTTGGCAACGTGAGACCCTTTGCCGTCGCATCGAGGCGCGAACCCGCCAGATGCTGGCGAATGGGGCCATCGAAGAAGTAGCGGCACTTGGTGACATATCGATTACCGCCTGCAAGGCCATCGGCATTCGTGAGATCCGCGCCCATCTCGACGGCAAATCCAACTTAGAACAAACCATCGAGGCTATCAGCATAGCCACCCGTCAGTATGCGAAGCGTCAGACCACCTGGTTCCGCCGGGAGAGGTGCTACCAAACGATTTGCCTCGATTCCTCATCCACCGCACAATCAATGCTTGAGTCCGCCCTGCGCCTGATTTCGTCCTACTAAATTCGTTCTTCGCCCTTGCCTCCATGTCACCGCCCGCCGTTATCGCTCCTGTTTTCGTCAATTTAGGTCCTCGAAGCTACGCCGTGCAGGTCGGCAAAGGGTTGCTTGCCAAGGCAGGCGAGGAAGTGAACCAAAAACTAGGCGATCGCACCCGTTGCTCGGTCGTTACAGATTCGAATGTGGGCCCGCTTTACGCGGAAAAAATCATGCAAAGCCTGCGGGATGCCGGGAAAGAGCCTCATCTCATCACCGTGCCTGCGGGCGAGGCATCAAAGTCTCTGCTTAGTAGTGAAAGTGTGCTCAGTGAGATGACAAGAGCTGGCCTAGATCGCAAAAGTTTTGTTGTCGCCCTTGGTGGTGGAGTCATTGGTGACCTCGGTGGCTTCTGTGCAGCCATTTACCAGCGCGGCATTCCGTATGTGCAAATCCCGACCACCGTGCTTTCGCAGGTAGACAGCTCCGTCGGTGGCAAAACCGGTGTAAACTTGCCAGACGCGAAAAACATGGTCGGAGCGTTCCATCAGCCTGTTTTGGTCATTGCTGACATCGACACGCTCGCATCGCTGCCGAAGCGCGAGTGGAATGAGGGCTTTGCCGAGATCATCAAGCATGCCGCAATCAAAGCCCCAAGCCTCTACGCGCAGATCGAAGCGATTGCCGAAGGAAAAGGCAATCTCTCCGATGTCATTCGGAGCAACATTTCAATTAAAGCAGCCATTGTGGAAGCCGATGAGTTTGAGACCATCGGTATGCGTGCCCTTCTGAATTTCGGCCATACCCTCGGCCACGCCATCGAGGCTGCGGCGGGCTATGGCAAACTCCTCCATGGCGAGGCTATCTCACTCGGTCTGCGAGCCGCTGCGTGGCTCTCCACGCAACTGAGTAGCCTTCATGCCGAGGAATACAGCCGTATCGTACACCTCCTCAAGAGTTTCGAGTTGCCCGTCATACTCGGCGATGAATTCTCGAATGAAGAAATCATACGTATCGCTCGCATGGACAAAAAATTCGAACAAGGCCGCATCCGCTTTGTTCTGCTCAAAAAAGCAGGTGATGCCTACGTGAGTAAAGACGTCTTCGAAGGGCACCTCATCAACGCCCTCGACGAGATTCGCAAGCCGTTGTGATTTGATGAGTGACAAAGCGGTGCCGTTCCGCGTATTCCACGACCATGTCCAACCGCCGCCGCTTTCTCCGCACCCTCTCCGCCACCACGCTCGCCGCTGCCACAAGCAGCCTTCTGCCTGCACAAGAAGCCAAGCCGGTCCGCCAGCTTCGGAAGGCCATTATGGGTGGCACACTCGGCCTCAAAGGCACGCTGATCGAGAAATACAAGGCGGCCAAAGAAGCTGGTTACGAAGGCGTGGAGCCTCAGGGCGGCCTGAACCAGCAGGAGGTCATCGATGCGCTCGAACAGTCTGGCCTGAAGGCCGCTAGTGTTTGCTGCCATACCCACTGGAAGCAAACGCTTACCCATCCCGATGAAAAGGTCCGTGAGGAAGGCCTGCAAGGCGTTCTTCAAACCCTCCGCGATGCGAAGGCTTATGGCGCGGACTCCATTCTCGTCGTTCCCGGCACTGTCGGTGATGATGTGACCTATCTGCAGGCTTGGGATCGCTCCATCGCCCAGATCAAGAAGGCCGTTCCGCTCGCCAAGGAGCTTGGCGTAAAGATCTCCATCGAAAACGTCTGGAACAATTTTATCCTCAGTCCTATCGAGGCCGTGAATTTCCTCGACGAGATCGGCGATCCGATAGTGGGCTGGCATTTCGATATCGGCAATGTGCTGCGCTATGGCTGGCCGGAGCATTGGATTCCCGTCCTCGGCAAACGCATCAACCGCATCCACGTCAAAGAATATAGCACGAAGAAAATGAAGGACGAGGGGGTGTGGAAGGGCTTCGACTGCGACCTCACCGAGGGCACGAACAACTGGCCCGCCATCATGAAAGCCCTCGACAGCATCGGCTACACCGGCTGGGCCATTAGCGAGCAGCGCGGCGGCATCAATCCCAACGGCCTCCGCATGCTCGTCGATCGCATGAATAGGATTTTTGCCATGTGAGGTTTCCAGGCTTGCCTCTGAAAAAGCCTCCTCGAGGCGATGCCGGGAGGCTTTCTGCTGCTTGCAGGCCGCCCGTCGATGCCAGCCCAGGCACACTTTCTCGCTGTCCCGGCACAGCAAGTGCTTATTAGGTCTTTGAAATGGTCTTGCCACCATCCATCTTTAGGCCCGTCCGACATCGTTCGATCTTCGTTACGGCCTCCATTTCGTTCCTCGTTTCTTTCCATGGAATCCCCGCTCAACTGCCCGCCGTCCGACTCCACCGAGTCGCTCAAAGTTTCGATCACCAACCACCTGCGTTTTACGCTCGGTGCTTACGTGCAGTCCGCTTCCGAAAATGATTGGTGGGTGGCCACTTGTCTGGCTGTGCGTGATCGCGTGATGGACTTGTCCACGAAGTCGCGTTCGCTGCATCGCCAAGAGGGCGTGCGGCGCGTGCACTATCTCTCGCTTGAATACCTCATGGGCCGCTTGCTGGAGAATAATCTCCGCAATTCCGGTCTCTACGAGCACACCAAAGCTGCTCTGGCGGAGTGCGGCAAGGATCTCGACTGCCTGCTGCAACGCGAGCCTGACATGGGCCTTGGCAATGGAGGTCTTGGCCGCCTAGCTGCTTGCTTCATGGATTCGCTGAGCACCCTGAACCTGCCGGCCATCGGCTATGGCATTCATTATGAGTTTGGTCTCTTCAAACAAGAGTTTGTGAATGGCAAGCAGGTTGAGCATCCCGATGCTTGGATGCGCGATGGCAGCCCGTGGAAAATCGCCCGCCCGTCCTACCGTCAGAAAATTCATCTCTATGGCCGCAGCGTGCAGAAGTTCGACGACCTCGGCAATCCGCATTACGAGTGGGTTAATACGAAGTGCCTCCTTGGCCTGCCGTGGGACATTCCAATCGTCGGTTATGAATCGCATACCGTGAATGTGCTGCGACTCTGGCAGGCGCAGGCTGACGAAGACCTCAATCTGCAAATCTTCAACGAAGGGGGTTATATCGACGCCATTCGCGAGAAGGCTATGGCCGAGACCGTGTCCAAGGTTCTGTATCCGAACGATAGCACCGAAAGCGGTAAAGAATTACGCCTTGTACAGCAATATTTTTTCGTTGCCTGCTCGCTCGCTGACATCATCCGCCGCTTCAAAAACGGTTATAATCTCCCTTGGAGCGAATTTCCCTCCAAGGCTGCCATTCAGCTCAACGACACGCATCCCGCTGTCGCCATTCCTGAGCTTATGCGCATCCTCGTTGACGAAGAAAAGCTTGGTTGGGACGAGGCTTGGAGCATCTGCCAGCAGACTTTTGGCTATACGAATCATACGCTGCTGCCTGAGGCGCTTGAAACGTGGTCAGTTGGTCTCTTTGAGCGTGTATTGCCGCGCCATCTTCAGATTATCTACCAGATCAACCATCTCTTCCTCACGAATGAAGTCGAGGCGAAATGGCCCGGCGACAACGAAAAGAAGCGTGTCCTTTCGCTCATTGAGGAACGTGGTGGCCACAAAGCGGTGCGAATGGCTCACATGAGTGTGCTTGGCTCCCATGCTACGAATGGAGTTGCCGCGCTGCACACGCGTCTACTTTGCGAGCGGCTCTTTCCGGAGTTCCATGAGCTTTATCCGGAGCGCTTTCTCAATCTCACCAATGGCGTCACCTTCCGTCGCTGGCTCGATGTGTGCAATCCGGAGCTCTCCGCCCTCATCACCGAGTCCATCGGATCGGGTTGGCTCAAAGATGCCTCTAAGCTCCGCAGCCTCGAAAAATTCGCCGCTGACAAATCCTTCCAGCAGCGTTTCCACGACATCAAACGTGGTCATAAAGTACGCTTGGCAAAGATCATTCAAGATAGCTGTGGCGTCAGTGTCAGCCCGGATGCCCTCTTCGACGTGCAGATCAAGCGACTGCACGAGTACAAGCGCCAGCACCTCAACCTCCTGCACATCGTCAGCTTGTACCGCCAGCTCCTAGATAACCCGCACCTTGACATCGCTCCGCGTGTCTTCGTTTTCGGTGCCAAGGCCGCGCCTGGTTACTACCTCGCCAAAAACATCATCCACGCCATCAATGCTCTTGCTGCCAAGGTGAATCATGATCCGCGCATCGGTGGCAAGCTAAAGGTTGTCTTTATCCCAAACTATGGCGTGTCAATTGCCGAACGCATCATTCCCGCCGCCGATTTGAGCGAGCAAATTTCTACTGCCGGCAAGGAAGCGTCAGGCACCGGTAATATGAAGCTCGCTCTCAATGGCGCGCTCACGATTGGCACGCTAGACGGAGCCAATGTCGAGATTCTCGAAGAAGTTGGCGACGACAACATCTTTATCTTTGGCCTCACCGTCGAAGAAGTTACCGTACTCCGCGCCAAGGGCTACAACCCCATGGACTACTACTGGGCCAGCGAGGAACTACGCCTCAGTGTAGACTGGCTCACCAGCGATGCCTTCACCGGCAACGCCAACGAGTTCAAACCGCTCCGCGATAGTCTCCTCCATCATGGCGACCCCTTCCTTGTTATGGCCGACTACGAGAGCTATGCTGCTGCGCAGGCTAAAGTCGGTTGGGCTTATCAAAACCAACCAGATTGGACACGCAAAGCCATCCTCAATACAGCGCGTGTCGGCAAATTTAGCAGTGACCGTACTATCCTTGAATATGCCGAGAAAGTTTGGCGCTTGCCGCAGGTCTCGGTGCCATAACGGACGCGCCCATTCGATGATGTCAGATGCCGCGCATCAGGTGCATCTGAGACCTTATCGGAGCATGGGCTGTAAGGAAGTGCGAGATTGAGCATGGCAATGATTGTTGTTTTGGAGTAAACAACCTGAATGCGAAACGGGGCATCAGCGCCTTGCCGGAGGCGAGGGGTCGGCGTAACGTCTATGCCGCATGCCTGACCTCGACATTCGTGAAATTCATATTCTCCGCGGCCCGAACCTTTGGGCGAACTATCCGGTGATGGAGGCGTGGGTGGATCTTGGCAATCTTAAAGACACCGGATCGGACGAAGTCGCTGGATTTAACGAACGGCTCAAGGCCTGGCTGCCCGGTATGGTCGAGCACCGCTGCAGCGTGGGGGAGCGCGGCGGCTTTTTTCAACGTCTGGACCGCGGCACCTATCCGGCACATATCCTCGAGCATGTCACATTGGAACTTCAGACCCTGGCGGGTCATCCACTCGGTTTTGGCAAGGCTCGTGAAACATGCGTGGACGGTCTCTACAAGGTGATCGTGCGTTTCGATGATGAGGTCGTCGTGCAGGAGTGCCTGCGGGCGGCTCGCGAGCTTCTGCTCGCGGCTTATATGGGAAGTGGCTTTGATGTCGCAGCGGAGGTGAAGCGCCTTCAAGACGTGGTGGATCGCCATGCGCTTGGGCCGAGCACAAAAGCCATCGTCGATGCGGCGAAAGAACGCGGCATCCCGTGGCGGCGCTTGCAAGAAGGTCGCAGCCTCATCCAGCTCGGCCAAGGAGCGAAACAGCGCCGCATCTGGACTGCGGAGACGGATCGCACCGGTGCCATCGCGGAATACATCGCGCAGGACAAGGACCTCACGCGCAACCTTTTGAAGCAGGCCGGCGTGCCCGTGCCGGAAGGTCAGACCATCAGCAGTGCGGAGGAAGCGTGGGTGGCGGCGCAGGACATCGGCCTGCCCATCGTGGTGAAACCGACTGATGCGAACCACGGACGTGGGGTGTTCATTGATCTGACCAGACAAGAGCAGGTAGCGGATGCCTACCAGCAGGCACTGAATGAAGGCAGTGGCGTGATGGTGGAGAAATTCATCCCCGGTGTCGATCATCGCCTGCTCGTCGTCGGCAGTGAAATGGTCGCCGCAAGCCGTGGTGACCCAGCCATCGTCGTCGGTGATGGTAAAAGCACCATTGTGCAGCTCATCGAGGACCAGTTGAACTCCGACCCGCGTCGTGGCGAGCTAGAAACATGTCCATGGGATAAGATCGACACCGTGAAGTGGGACCCGGTTATCCTTGCGGATCTGCAAAACCAAGGTCACCCCCCTGAATCTGTGCCGCACGATGGTGAACGCGTGATGGTGGCCCGCTTTGCGAACTGGGCCATCGACATCACGGATGATGTGCATCCCAGCGTGCGTGACCATGTTATCATTGCTGCGAGGGTAGCTGGGCTTGACATCTGCGGTGTGGATGTCGTCTGCGAGGACATTTCCAAACCGCTCGAAGAGCAGGGTGGAGCCATCGTCGAGATCAATGCCAGCCCCGGTCTGCTGATGCACCTCAAGCCTGCCATCGGTAAAGTGCGTCCCGTGGGTGAGGCCATCGTGAACATGCTTTTCCCCGAGAGCGATGGGCGCATCCCAGTGATCGGCGTGACCGGCACTAATGGAAAGACAACCACGGTGAAGCTCCTCGCACATTTGTTAGCCTCCACGGGCAAATTTCTCGGCGTCTGCCACAGCGAGGGTGTGCAATTTGGTGATCGAAAAGCCGCCTCGAACCAAGGTGACCGACTTTTCGGCGCACAAGGCGCACTGCTGCATCCTTGGACGGAAGTTGCTATCTGCGAGACCAGCGCTGAATCCATTATCTTGGAGGGCATCGGCTATGACCGCTGCCAAACAGGCGTGGTTTTGAATGTTGGATCAGATCATCTTGGTTTTGGCTACATCGACACGCTGGAGCTGATGACGAAGGTGAAACGTTGTGTGGTGGATGTCGTTTTGCCCGGTGGAACGGCAGTGCTAAATGCCGACGATCCCCTCGTGGCGGGTATGGCGGAGTATTGCAAAGGACAAGTTCTGTTTTTCAGCTGTGATGAAGCCAATCCGATTCTCACTGAGCATCGTCAAAAAGGCGGACGGGCGGTGTTTGTGAGTGCTGGCCAAGTCAAGCTCGCCGTAGGAACCACAGAGCGGACGCTTTGCAGTCTCAGCGATGTCACATTGCCTGTTGAAGGCCATTTCGCGTTTCATCTGCATGATGTGCTCGCGGCCTGCGGGGCGGCTTGGGATCAAGGGATGGACGATCAAGCGATTGTCGACGGTCTGCGGAGCTTTCAGCGGTAGGCGTGAGCGCGGTTGGACTGAACGGGGCAAACTTCAAAGCTCACCCATCTTCGTTTGTTGTCCGGCCAAGCCTGTAGCTTCCATCCTTCTTGGAAGTGCATTTCCCATACTCCACTGCCTGGGCGGCGGGCATTCATAAACAAACGCCACAGCGCTAGCTGGCGGTTTTGTCCAGGTGAAGTGATGTGGATGGCGCTGGGCGTGTGAGGCGGTTTCCCGGCAGGTGGCACTGGTTTTCTGACGAGCAGGCGGCGAAGCGAGATCCGGTCACCCTGCCTCACCAGACGAGCCCGCAAGTTGCGGCGCATCTGGCCGTGCGTTTCCAAGTGCGTAGCATCCACAAGTAATGAATCCGATGGCGTGAGACCAGTGAGTACGCCACTGGCCAGATCGATATGCACGGCCGCATCCTCCCCCACGCCGATGCCCAGCCGATTGCCCGCGCTTTCCAGCATTACCACCAATCGTGCCAATCGGTCTCGCTCGAAGAAGTGGGATTCGCTGATTGCCCATGGAAGAAGGGCCATGCCGTGGCTCATCTTGAAATCCACCACGGCTTTATCTTTTGGCTTGGAGGGTGCGATGAGTGCTCCGGTATTGTCCCCATGCAGAACCATGAATTCGCCCATCATCGCATCGCCTGCACTGCATCCGGCGATCACACCACCCCGAGCCAAAAGACGCTTCATGGCATGCCACTCTGGCGTGGCATGACCAGTGGGACGATAGCGCTGCGTGATCCGTGACTGGCTCCCTCCAGTGAAAAGAATGCCGGTGGCATTATCGATGGCTTCCACGGTTTCTTCGGTGGAGGTCTCGCGTGTGATGACACCCACCTGCACCTGTGGTGACCAAGCTCGCAGGGCGCTGGTTTTGCCGACTATCTCCGATTGAACTTCTTCGCCCTGCTCCGTGGCCGCGGTGGCGATGAGCACTCGAGGCTGTCCCTTCGTCGAGGCCAGCTTCAAAAAACATTCATACACTCCACGCAGATCGTCATCGAGACCTCCGCCTACAATCATGAGGTGACCCGCTTTTTCCCGATATCGATAAGGCGATTGGCAACTGATGAGGAAAAACGGAATGACAAGACTGAGAGGGAAAAAGAAGCGAAAGGGGTTCATCTAATAGTAGCGCTCGAGTTTTCGTCGACTGTCGCGGTCAAGCCTTGTGATGTCCGGGATGAGGTAGCGCGTGCCCGCTTTATCGATGATGACGAGACGAGAACCTCCGAGGTTTTGAATGCTTTCATCTGTCTCAATGCGGAAGGCGGTGGATCCGCGGTCGGTTTCGACATGCCAGTCGTGGCCGTCGCTGGCCCGCTGGATGGTGATAATTCTTTGTATGACAGGAACAAAGTCGCGCTTGGCCATCGCGGCCTCGAGAACTTGGCGTTGCTCCGGATCCAATAAACTCGGATCCTCGATGCAAGTCAGTTCGCGACCGTTTTCACCGACAATTGAAATCCACCGTCTAGGTTCAGTGAGCGGGAAAAGACGCACCGGACGCACATTGTCATGCCTAGTGCCGGAGGCATCGGTGAGCGTCAGTGACTGGCCATTGAGAAACAGTTTCATGCGTGGTTCACGTCCTCCATAGCGGCATGCAGTCTGGCGTAGGCGCCGCCGCGCTGCAGCAGTGTGTCATGTGTGCCTATTTCACTGATGAGACCGTTTTCAATCACGACAAGCCGGTTGGCCTTGCGCAGCGTGCCGAGACGGTGTGCGATGGCGATAGTGGTGCGGCCTTTGACGAGATGATCAAGAGCGGTCTGAATCTCTCGTTCGGTCTCGGTGTCCACGGACGAGGTGGCCTCATCGAGAATGAGGATCGCAGGATCGACGAGAAGCGCCCGAGCGATGCTGATGCGCTGTCTTTCTCCGCCGCTGAGTTGCTGGCCGCGTTCGCCGACCGTCGAATCGTAGCCGTCGGCTAGCTTCAAGATGAAATCGTGTGCCCTTGCCGCCTTCGCCGCAGCGATGATCTCCGCACGCGTGGCATTCGGACGTCCATAGGCGATGTTTTCTGAGATCGTTCCAAAGAACAAATAAGGCTCCTGCAGGACGAGGCCGAGGTTTTGGCGATAACTTATTACGTCGATCTCCCGCAGATCATTGCCATCGACGATGATCGAGCCCTCACTAACATCAAAAAAGCGACACACGAGATTGATCAGCGTTGTCTTGCCAGCGCCGCTTGGGCCCACGAGGCCGATCATCTCGCCCGGTGCGATATTTAGGCTAAATCCGCGGATGATCTGGCGGTTGCCGTGGCGGAATTTGATGCCGCGGAACTCGATCTCACCGCGCAGGCGGCCGACCTGATGCGTGCCTTTGTTTACTGGCATGTCCGGCTTCACATCGAGAATCTCAAACACGCGATGCGCACTAGATGCTGCGCGCTGGGCGGAGGCCACGAAGCGGCTCATCGAGTCCAAACGCACATAAAACTTACCCACATAAAGCACGAAGCCCGTTAGCACACCCACCGTTGTATGCTCATGCGCCACGCACCAAGCACCCACTGACCAAACCACAAGCAGACCGATGTCAGTGAGGAAGTAAATCGTGGGCTCAAAGAACGACCAAGTGCGATTCACCCGGTCATTGGTGTCAAAGATATGTTGGTCCTGTTGGCGGAAACGTTCAATCTCCCGCTGCTCTTGGGCGAAGGCTTTCACGACACGCACGCCCGGAATAGTGTCTGTCAGCACGCTGTTCATGGCGCTCCAGGCGCGACTGGCAGCGGCGAAACCTCCTCGAAGACGCACACGCACCCATTGGACGAGCCAGGCGACGACTGGCAGTGGCCCGAGCGCTGCGAGGGCGAGCACTGGATTGATCGAAAACATCACCACTGCCGTGAAAAAAATCGTCAAAACATCGCATGCGAAGTCGATGAAATGGATCGAAATGAAGAGCGAAATGTTGTCCGTGTCCGAGCCGATACGGGAAATCAAATCACCAGTGCGTTTTTTGTTGAAATAACTCAGTGAGAGGGTCTGCAAATGCTCAAAAGTGGCACGGCGCATCTGGCTGGTGACTCTTTCCGCCAGACGGGAGACCACATAGGTCGTAGCCCATTTCAGCATCCATGTGAGCACCGCCGCGCCCAGCAGGCCGACCGTAAAGCGATACACTCGCTCAGTATTGATCTCATGCGTGGCGCTTTGTAGCGGAATGAGCACGTCATCGACCAAAGCCATCGTCAGCCAAGGACCGATCAGGCCAGCTCCTGTGCTCGCCACGGTCAATCCAAGGCCGCAAAGCATCAATCCGATCCATGGGCGCGAAAAACCTAGAAGCCGCAGAAGCGGCTTTGACGCGAGTTTCGGTTCGCTGATTGTTTCGCTGGCAAAAGGATCGTCTTCATCGTCCTCGCCCGATTCTTGTTGCAGCCCACTGGAGCCTTTCAGTTCACGAAAGCGGGTGATGAAGCTCTCGAGATCCTTCAACAAGCCAGCAGTCAGCCGCCAATGCCAGGCAAGTGAAGCACTTGTCTGAAGATGTAGCGCAGCGGTGGCTCCCATCTCCTCCAAAACAAGGTTTTCAACATCCTGCAATTTCCATTCGTGAAATACCCCTACTTCCAAGTGCATCAGCCGAAAGTTTGTTAACAGGATGAGCCCGGCGTGAAAGTGCAGATTCCAATCGAGATTGGTCTGCAATTTTGCGACGATGCGTTCCCCCGAAGCCAGCCGCGATTCGGCATGCTGTAAAAGAATTGTAGAAGCGTCTTGAAGATCGTGAGGCAATAAATGTTATGGAGCGACGATTCGTAAGGAAGTCAAACCGACTGAAAGAAATATGACCAGCTATCGTTTGGCGGCGAGAATCTGTGGTTGACGTCTGATTGCAGCACGGATTCTTCTGCTCTCCCCACTCTCCTGCTTGTCTTCTGAATTCTCATCCAGTGAGCCCCGCACCACTCTCGTGCGGAAAATCAACGCCCTACGCGGGCCAAACATCTGGGCTCGTGACACCATGCTGGAGTGTCGCGTGCAATTTCCCGAGATTCCCACGTTCGTCCCGAACTGGACCGACTGGCTCGTTTCATGGCTTCCAGCGTTGGAGCCCAGTTTCAAGCAGGTCGCCAAGCCGGACGCCGATACGCTAGCGAAGCTACTTGTGGATATCACGCTGCATCTGCAGAGCCGCACGGATCTTCAGGTGAGTTTTGCCAAGGTTATCCCAAGCAGCGAGGTGGGCGTTTTGCGTCTCGTCATTCAATTCGACGAGGAAGCAGTGGCTCGTGCAGCCTTTGAATTGGCCCGTCGTTTGCTCGATGCCGCGCTTCATGGCCAGACCTTCGATGTGAATGCCGCTATCGAAACCTTACGTGACCTCGCTCACGACATCTGCCTGGGCCCCAGTACGCGCGCCATGGTGGACGCGGCGAAAGTGCGTGGCATTCCCGTGCGTCGGTTGACGGAAGGTAGCCTTGTGCAACTCGGCTGGGGCTCGAAGCAAAAGAAAATCCTCGCCGCTGCCACCAGCCAGACCAGCGCCATCTCAGAGGACATCGTGCAGGACAAGGACCTCACGCGCCGACTTCTCAATGAAGTCGGTCTGCCGGTGCCGCAAGGCCGCCCCGTGCGCTCTGCCGAGGATGCTTGGAATGCCGCAAATGAAATCGGCCTTCCGGTGGTTGTGAAACCGCGCGATGGCAACCAAGGCCGTGGCGTTGCGCTGAATCTCTTTACCCGTGAGCAGGTCATCAAGGCCTATGAGGCTGCCAAGGAGGAAAGTGACTCCGTCCTCGTGGAACAGTTCGCCGAGGGCGAAGACTACCGTGTGCTCGTCATCGGTAAGCAACTCATCGCTGCCTCACGTCGTATGCCAGCACATGTTATTGGCGATGGTCTGCAGAGCCTCCAAGAACTCATTGCCGAAAAAAACCACGATCCGCGCCGCGCCGCCGACCACGCCGCCGCTTTGAGCAAGATTCGCATCGACGCCGTGGCCATGCAGGTGCTCGCCGAGCAGGACGTAACGCCCGATTCCGTGCCTGCGAAGGGCCGCATGATCCTCATTCGCCGCAACGCGAACCTTAGCACAGGCGGCACTGCTGCGGATTGCACGCATGAGGTGCACCCCACGATCTGCGCCGCCGCCGTCGAGGCCGCGCAAACCGTAGGCCTCGACATCTGCGGGATTGACATGATTGCTCCGGACATCTCTGCGCCGCTCAGCCCGCGCAATGGCGTCATCATCGAGCTAAACGCCCGCCCCGGCCTGCGCATGCATTTGTATCCCTCCGAGGGCGAGCCGCGTTCCGTAGGCAAGGCGGTAATCGACACGATGTTCGCGCCGAATTGCAGCGGACGCATTCCCATCGTCGCGGTGACCGGTGTGAATGGCAAAACGACTACCGCACGCTTCGTCGCACATCTCATGCGCACGAACGGCTGGCGCACTGGCCTCACGAGCACCGATGGCGTCTTTGTTGATGATCGGAAGGTCGACAGCGGCGATTGCAGTGGGCCGAAGAGCGCTCGTAGCATCCTGGCGTATCCACTCTGTGATGCAGCTGTGCTCGAAACGGCACGTGGAGGCATCCTGCGCGAAGGTCTTGCCTTCGATCATTGTGATGTTGCCATCGTCACCAATATCGGCTGCGGCGATCACCTTGGCATCAATGAGATCAACACACCGGAGCAGCTTGCCGAGGTGAAGCAAAGCATTGTGGCTGCCGTGCCTGCCCACGGCACCGCCGTGCTGAATGCCGCTGACCCACTTGTTGTAAAAATGGCGGACACGTATCCGCGCCGGACTATCTTCTTCGCGCTTGAGGCAGAAAACAGCGTGATCATACGCCATCGTTTTCAAGGTGAGCGGGTCATCTTCGTTCGCGATGGTCACATCATCCGTGCGGAAGGCCCCTGCGAAAAAATATTCATGTCGTTGGCAGAGGTGCCGTTGACGCGCGGTGGCACTATCGGCTTTCAGGTCGAAAATACGCTTGCCGCTATTGCCGCTTTGTGGGCACTGGCTGTGGAAGACGAGGTCATCCGCCGGGGCTGCCGAACCTTCATTCCAAGTCTTGAGCAGAACGCCGGACGTTTCAATATACTCAATTTAAGTGGAGTGACTGTCATCGTTGATTACGGGCACAACGTGGACGCGCTCAAGGCCCTGCTCGAAGGACTTCGCCAATTCCCAAACGAGCGCCGCGTTGTCGTTTACACTTCTGCCGGCGACCGGCGTGACTCTGATATCATTGAGCAAGGCCGTCTCCTTGCCGCCGAATTCGATGAAGCGTGGCTTTACGAAGGTGATTACGTGCGTGGCCGCGAACCCGGTGAAATCATGCGCCTGCTTGCAACCGGTTTCCAAGGCTCCGCCCGAGTCCAACGTCTCGAATCCATCTACGGCCATCTGAAAGCTGTCGATTTCGCCCTCGCCTCCGCTAAGCCCGGGGATCTGGTCATGATCCAAGCGGACACCGCAGACGAGACCGTGGCGCATTTGAAGAGCAGGTACGGAGCGTGCTGAGAGCCTTGGGGCAAGGTAGAGAGCTGAATTTGAGGTGCTAAAACCTTGCTTTGAGCGCTGGAGAGAACGAAATGCCATGCTCGACCTCCAGCCTTTCCTTCTTCTGATGCCTGACCAAGAACGCGCGAGCAAAAAACTCTGGGACAGCGCCGCTTGGCGTGATGCCAGTTTCTTCCTCCATTATCTACGGCCCCATTTCAACGTCTTCATTCCTGCTTTGATCGCGTTGGCGCTCACCGGCGGGCTGACGGTCTATTTCATGAAGGAGTTGACTGCGCTCGTAGGCAAGGGGCTCGGTGGTGCCAGCGGGCCGGCATGGATGGCGGAATTGCAGGAGAAATGCTGGTTCCTCGTTGCTATCGTTGGAGGGCAGGCCTTCATTGCCTTCTGGCGCATCTTGTTGTTCGCTAAGGCCTCGGAGCGCGCGCTGGCCACGCTGCGAAAGGACACCTTTGGCAAGATCATCCGCTTGCCGATGGCCATTCTCAATGTACGGCGTGTGGGAGAGCTAGCCTCGCGTCTTGCGAACGATGTGGAAGCCATGCGTGAGACACTGGTGGTGACCATTCCAATGCTCATTCGACACTCGGTGATGCTATCGATCTGCCTCGTGTTGATCCTACAGATGAGCGTGAAGCTCTCGCTCTTTATGGTGGGGACCATTCCGGTGGTGATCGTCCTCATTGCCATCTTTGGCACCCGCATCCGCAAGCTCACGCGCAAAGCGCAGGATAATCTGGCCGCCACGCAGGTCGTTGTGGATGAGTCCCTGCAAAGCATCGTGAGTGTGAAGGCTTTCCGCAACGAAGCCTATGAGATGGCCCGCTATGACAAAAACCTAGGCGAATATCTGCGCACGGTAATCCGTGCCGCTGCGCCGCGTGCCAGTTTCATCGCCTTCATCATTTTTGCCTTCAGTGTGGCGCTGGTGCTCGTGGCGTGGTTTGCGATGCGCATGCTGGAACATGGTGATATTGCCCGTGATGAACTCACGCAGTTCGCGGGGCTTAGTGGTATGATCGCGGCCTCCTTCATGCAGTTTCCTGAGCTTGTCACGCAGCTCCAGCGGGCGCTCGGAGCCACCGAGCGGGTGCGAGAGCTGCTGCGTGATGAGACCGAGCCGGCCGATGCCAGTAATACGCCAGAGAAGCGCTTCCACGGCGAGATCGAGATGCGCGGTGTGAGCTTTGCCTATCCCACCCGGCCGGATGTCATGGTGCTGCGAGACTTTGACCTCTGCGCCAAGGCCGGCCAACACATCGCGCTCGTGGGACCGAGCGGCAGCGGTAAATCGACGAGCATCGGCCTGCTCTTCCGCTTCTACGATCCGAATACTGGTGAGATCCGCATTGATGGCCAGCCTGTGAAGGAGCTTAGCCTTACCACGTTGCGGCGCAACTTGGCACTCGTGCCGCAGGAGGTGCTCTTGTTTGGAGGTAGCATTCGCGAAAACATTGCCTATGGCCGTCCCGGTGCCTCCGATGACGAGATCACCGCTGCGGCGCGTAAGGCGAATGCGCATGATTTCATCAAAAAGCTTCCAGAAGGTTATGAGACGATCGTCGGTGATCGTGGCACGCAGCTCAGCGGTGGTCAGCGGCAGCGCATCGCCATCGCGCGGGCGATCCTCGCTGATCCGGCCATCCTGGTTCTCGATGAGGCCACTAGCAGCCTCGATGCGGAGAGCGAGCGTCTCGTGCAGGAGGCGCTCGACAAGTTGATGGAGAACCGCACAAGTATCATCATTGCCCATCGCCTGAGCACGGTGAGGCGCTGCGATCAGATCCTCGTCATGTCCGGCGGCTCGATCTTGGAGCGAGGCACGCATGACGAGCTCGTGGCAAGGCCCGGTGGTCTATACAGCTCGCTGGCGAAGCTACAGTTGGAGTAGCTACCAACTCCTCAGCCTTATGCCAGTGGCCAGTCGATCTGCGTTTCACCGTGCATCACTTCGGTGAGCACCGGCACATCGGGCAGGAAGTGCTCCAGCACCATGCGGTTGCTGATACTGGCGGGATCACGCTCGTCTTGTACATGGTTCAAAACGATCCCGGCGCAAGTGAGGCCGCGCGCTTGGATGTTCTTCACGGTCAGTAGCGTGTGATTGAGACAGCCGAGTTTGTTGTTCACGACCATGATGACTGGCAGGGCCAGCCTTTGCGCGAAATCGGCTAGAGTGGAAAACTCATTCACAGGCACTTCCCAACCTCCCGCCCCTTCGACGAGCACATGCTCATGCCGCGCAGCGAGTGAGTGAAAACCGGTGATGAGTTCAGAGATGTCAAAACGGCGATTCTCCATCATTGCGGCTGTATAAGGCGCAGCGGGAAATTTGAGCCAGACGGGGTTCACCTCCTCCAACGTGAGGCCTTCAGGGCTGTGGCTGGCATTAAGCAGATGGACGGCATCATCACGTCCGCCGCAAACCCATGGCTTATAGCCTGCGCTAGTCTTTCCGGCGCGTTTCAGTGCTTCGAGCAGCAGGCAGGTGATGTATGTCTTTCCGGCGTCCGTATCCGTACCAGTGACAAAAAAGTGAGAGGGGGGCATCGCTTTCCAAATGCGCCGCGCTTAAGCTGGGTCCACTTTTTTCTGCGTTGCATCAGCCAAGCAAAAGGCTCCCAAAGCTGTCCGAGGTCGCCTTTCGGCATCAGCTTTCAGATGCCAAAATTCTCCGGGTGGCGGCCATGTGACATGTAGAATGTGCCAAAGAGAATATCCTCAAAACGGCAGCACGCGATTTCTTCCACTTCTGGCGATGCGCTCGATGGTAAAGAAGATCACGGAAAGCATCAACAGAGTGATCGTCACACGGAGAAAATGCCTCTAGTCGTTCATGGGAGGTGACGGCTTGAAACGTGCCCGACGCTAATGGTTTCCACTATTCCGTTTTGCAGTCATCAAGCACCATTTATGCCGTATGCACCCACAATATCGGAACAGCATGCACTAGCCATTATGGCGGCGTCAATCTTCACCCCCCTCACCCCAAAAAACGCCATGAACAACAGCTCTGCTCCCCTCAACGCACGCCAGCGTTTCATTCAAAACCTAGCCGAAAGCGAGCTCTTCCAGCATTACCAAAAAGCGTTTCACACCCTTACCGGTCTGCCGCTCTGTCTCGTAAGCGCTCCGGAGGACTCCCATTGCGAAGGTGTGATCACCCGCACTGGTGTTGCAGGTATCGTGGAATCCAAGGTTCCTGTCAAAGTCGGCAAAAATGTGATTGCTCTCATGCTCACAGGGGCTGTTCGCCTCCAGCCTGCGAACGCCGATACCTTCGCCCCGGTCGCAAAAGCCCTTCTGGATGAGGATCGTTCCGCTGCCGAGATCCGCGGCGCGAAGGTTCACTTCGATCACGCTCCAGTTATGGAACCTGAGCGTTATGAAGCTGCCATCGCCATCCTACAATCTTTTGCCTTACAACTCGGTGAAAGTGCCCATCGTCTTTTGTTTGCCACCGCGACGCACGAGCCTGAGGCTGTTCGCAACGCAAAGTCTTTCATCCATCAGCATCTTGCTGAGCCCATGTCCCTCGAAGCTGTAGCCCGTGCTGTGAATGTGAGTCCCTTTCACTTCTGCAAGCTCTTCAAGCGTGCCACGGGCCTCACGTTCACGGACTTCGTGAACCGAGCCCGCGTGGAAAAAGCCAAGCGCATGCTGATGAAGCCTGCTGCCCGCATCACAGAGATCGCATATGATGTCGGCTTCCAAAGTCTCTCCCATTTCAACCGGAGCTTTCGCCGCATCGCCTCGGAATCCCCCACCGAGTTTCGCGGCCGCATGAAGCATAGCGCGCCTGCTCTCGTGGCGGTGTGATGGCGGACAAGCTTGCCGCCATGTGCATCGCATTGCGATGTTTCGACGGCATGGCCCCGGAGAGAGCACCGAGCGCGTCGGTAGTTTTTCTCCGGGGTTTGTTTTGTTCCTATTAGATCAATCCGCTGTGCGAATGACCTCGATGCCGCTGAGGAGTGTTACACCTTCGTGTGGCTTGAGCGTGAAAAGCAGCGTGCCATTGGCGACACGGATGTCAGAGAACGTCTCGCTACTCGCGAGCATCATTTGAGGTTGGAGATCCTTCACCACACGATCCTGAACTGACACATCGAAACGATGCTTGGCGCTGTCCGGCGATGAAAAGACGAGTTTGACGGTGTAGCGGCCGTTTTGGAGGCCGCTGAGTTTGGCGCTGCGGAGGTAGCGTGCACCGCTGGCGGCCACCCAGGGCCAGCTGGAGCCTTTTTTCATCCAGAGCGAGTGCTGGTAGAAATACTCGGGCTTCGCGGGTTCTGTGGTGAAGTCGATTTCGGGTGAGGGACCGCCCACACTCGGAAAATCGAGCCAGAGCGTGCCATCGCGTGTTTTGCGGTCGCCGGGCGCACCGAGGTTGATGCCGATGCGTTGGATTTTACCGTGAATGGCGGCTTTGGGCACAGCGCCCCAGGTGGCCCATTGCTCGAAGTCCTCGGGCATCGAGTAAAGCGCGAGGCCCATCGGCAGAGGGTAGCTGCAGGTACAGCCTTCGTAGAAATAAGGCACGTTCAAGATGCCGCCGGCAGGCACGATGCTGTTCGTGCAGCCGCTACGCGGGCCGCTGATGTGGATGGTGCCGCTTTCGACCTTCTTGTCGTAAAACGCCGCCGTGCCGCTGCGGAAGGTGAAGATGCTGCCGTAGTCGAATCCGCCGTCGCAACCATAGCTTTTCGGGAACACGCGTGGTTCTTGCTCCAGCGTGAGCGGATTGATGCGGAAGCCGGCTTTAGGTTGATCGGGCGACCAGTCGTTCTTTTGTGTGGGCGGTCGGTATTGCGCCTGCTGGATGCTATGCTGGTCCACGGTGCCAAATTTCGCGCGGAGCTCCGGTTGCTCGTATTCATCGAGCACGCGGCCGGTGTAGATATCGCTGAAAACGGGCGCGAGGAGCTTGTAATCGACCTTTCCTTTGCGGTTCGTGGCATCGAGCCAGTCCTTGTCTGCCGTGATCATGACACCATCGACGATCTTCGGCTGCGGCGAGCGCTTGAAGTTGCTCAACGCATCATCAAACCACAGCACGCCGAGCGGTGCCTGCACCAGCGGATCTTCATTCGCGTTCCAATCGGCGAGGTAGTTGGTGGAGCCGGTGAGCGGGCCGCGGGTGTGGAGCACAGTGGCATCCAAAAGAGAGACTAACTTGCCTCCTAGCGGCTTCAGACACTTTCCAAGTGGCTCATCGCCGAAAATCACACTCGCAAAAAACGGTGGCAATTCGGACTTGGAAGGTAAAACGGCAACTCGTTCTCCATAGAGCCCCGTTTTGATCAGGCGAAGCCGCAAAGTATCATCGTCGCTCAAAACGACTACATTGAGCTGGCTCGTGGTAAGAATGGATTCGATCAATCCAGGATCACCGGATGAAGTCATGAGGGCGAAGCCGCGATCTGTGCCAGCAGCCTTTAGAAGTTTGGCTGCATGCTCTTCATCTCCCTTTTCGATCACGATCTCACGCTTCCAGCGCTTCGTTTCGCCGCTGCCGGAGCTGTAGGCTTTGAGGACGCCGTCATGCGTGACGACGAAGCATTTGTCGTCGGCGAGGATGACGCTGTGGGCATTGGTAAAAGTGTCGAAGGCGACTTCGGTTTCGGCGGCGTGGAGGGTGCGCTGGATGCCTTTCTGGCCTTCGGCGCGGGGTTTGTCCTCGTGGCGTTTGACGTTGATGGCTTCGTCGAAAAGGAGGCCGCGACGACGGAGTTTGGCGGCTTCTTTTTCGGCAGGCGTAGAGGCGAACCAGCCACCGGTGTAGCGACCGGCGGAAGGCAGTTCGAATTCTTTGATGGCGCCGGTTTTCAAATCGAGACGCGCGGGATAGGCGGTGCTGCATGGGACGATGAGGTCGTCGCCGTCGATGAGGAGATAGCCCTGCGGCGCGAGGCCGCCCATGGCTTCGGTGGCGTGCGGATGCGTGCCGTAGAGGTAGGAGCAGCGGTCGTTGCGCCAGATCTCGGTGCCGGTAGCGGTATCGCAGCAGAAGACGAAGGTGCCTTCGAGAGGCCAAACACCGGCGGCGAAGTAGACGCGGCCGTCTTTGGCCACTGGACCGCCGCGCACGGGCCACACGGAGATGAGGCGCTGATTGCCAAGAAGCAGTCGATTCGAAGGCACGGCGCGTTTTTGCCAGATGATGTTGCCATCGGTGAGTTTCACGCAGCGGACGAGACCGTCGTCGGAACCGAAGATGGCCGTTTCACCGACGATCACAGGTGCGAAGCGGACAGGGCCGTCGGCGAGTGCCCGCCAGAGTTCCGTGCCGGTTTCGGTGTCCAGCGCGATGACACAATCCTCGCGCGAACTGGCTGTCAGAAGTCGATTTCCAGCAACGACGGGTTCATAGCCGCGATCGAACTGCAAGCGTGGCTCTTTGAATGCCGGGCGTAGTGGGGGCAGTTCACGCGACCAAATTAGATTCAGTGGTGAGGGTATTTTTTGTGTGGTGGCTGCCGTGCGGCCGGGATCGTGTCGCCACATGGGCCAGTCCGTGGCTTGTGCTAAAGCGGATAGGAAAAGAAAGATGACAAAGCGTGGCATGGTAGGGAATTATCTATGAGATGTTTGCCACGCAACTCATCAGCATCATGCTTTTGCTCGCCGAAGCCGCGCCGCTCGATCAGAGCCGCGCCGCCGAGGAGGAGACGAAGCGACTGATCGGCTTGTTAATCGTGCTGGGCATGGTAGCACTGATTTGAAGGGTTTTCTGATCGCGAGATGGTTCGCGAATCGAAAGAAGCTCCGAAAAGGCTGATCAAACCAACTCAGGCATCGGCTGCCAGCCATCGACGACGTACTGTGGACGGCCGGTAAGGTCATTAAGGGTGGTCTTCACGGTGTCGATGCCCATGTGGCGGTAGAGCGTGGCAAATACTTCACCAAAGTGAACGGGACGGTCGGTGGGTTCGCCGCCGAGTTTGTCGGTGGCACCGATGACTTGACCAGTTTTCATGCCACCACCAGCGAGCAGAGCACCGCCGACGCGCGGCCAGTGATCGCGCCCCCCATCCTTGTTCACGATGGGCGTGCGGCCAAATTCACCCCAAGCAACGACGGCCACGTCCTTGTCGAGTCCGCGCTCATGAAGGTCCTCGACGAGGGCACTCATCCCTTGGTCGAACAGCGGCAGATGTCGAAGGAGTTGGGGATAATTGTTATCGTGGAAGTCCCAGCGGCCGAAATTCAGCGTGACCACTCGTGCACCTGCTTCGACAAGGCGGCGGGCTAGGAGAAAGTGCTCAAGATTCAGCGGTGCACCATCACCATAGTTTTTCGCATCGCCCTTGCCGTAGCGTTCACGGGTCTTGAGACTTTCCTTGCTCAAATCAAGTGCGCTGAGCAATTTGTTGGATGTAAGCACATTCAGCGCTTGTTGGTTGAATGCATCCATGCTGCTCACCAAGCCGCTTGCGTCGATTTCACGGCGGAAATGATCAAAACCATCGAGCAGCGAGCGTCGATCTTCAAGACGGTCCAGCGTGATGCCATTGAGCTTGAGGTCTTCCACACCGGTTCCGTTCGGACGGAAGGCAGCGTGAGTATTGCCGCAGTAGCCTGGATGTCCGGGGGAACCGTAGGGTGGATGCCCTGCTTTCGGAGCAAGACCCACAAATGCTGGAAGGGCGGGATCTGCCTGACCTTGCAGTTTGGAGATTACTGAGCCGAAAGAAGGAGGGTCGGATAGGCGTCCAGTGGGAGCATTACCCCCATTTGGAGGAGGGGGGCGGCCCGTGTAGCAAATGAAGCTGTCGTGCGCACCGTTCGGGCTGCCATACATGCTTCGTATAGGCACGAGCTTATCCATGATCTTTGCGAGACGCGGAGCGTGTTCCGAAATGTGGATGCCTGGCACAGCCGTCTTGATTGGCTTGTAGGGCCCACGGATCTCGAGCGGTGCATCCATTTTCAGGTCATACATGTCTTGATGCGGCGGTGCACCGCAAAGGTAGATCATGATGACAGATTTAAAGCTGCGACCTGCTTTCGCTTCAGCCTCAGCTTTGAGCAGTTCCGGCAAAGACAATCCGCCCATGGCGAGACCACCAATCCGCAAAAAATCGCGCCGCGATATTCCATCGCAGAGTGAACCGTGAGGTTTACCAGAAAGAGTCAGCATAACAGAATCTACGGAACACGTTGGCAGAGGCTTTCAGTCAACTTTGTCTCAGCCCAGAAGAAAACCACGAGGCCCAAATCATGAGCATGCGGGCTTCTTGTATGGGATTTTTCTGAAAATGCGTGAAGCGAGTTCTTTAAAAGCCCAATGCAAAAGCCATGGTCAGTGCCACGTTCTGATTTCTTACCATGATCGCACGCTTCACGTTCTTCCTTGCCGCAGTAGCCTCCTTCTCCACCGCGTTTGCGGAGCCGAAGAAGTTACTGGTCGTCACTGTCACCACCGGTTTTCGTCATTCGTCCATTGAGACAGCAGAAAAAGTTCTCGCTGAGATTGGCCAAAAGTCTGGTTCCTTCGCAGTGGACTTTGTTCATCAGCCGGATGGTCAGCCCAAGAACCCTGGCAGGCCGCCAGTGAAAGGACCCAATGAAACTGACGAGTCCTTCAAGGCCAAACAGGAGTCATTCAGCAAAGCCTTGGTGGATTTCAACGCGGCCAACGCGGTCTGGAACGAGAAGATCAAGACCTACATGGCCGAGAAGATGGCCATCGAAAAGATTAAGCACTACGATGGCTTCATCTTTGCCAATACAACGGGTGATTTGCAGTTTCCAGATCGTGAGGGTTTCGTAGAACTGATCAAGAGTGGCAAGGCCTTCATCGCGATGCACTCCGGTTCGGATACTTACCATCCCTTTCGTGGATATGTGGACATGCTCGGTGGGGAGTTTCAGACGCACAAAGCTCAAGTCGAGGTCCAACCTGCCATCCACTCGCCACTGCATCCGGCCGCTAAGCCCGCCCCTTCCGGCTGGAAGGTCTTTGATGAGATCTATATCATCAAGTCCTTTGACAAGGCTGCTGTGCATGGCCTGCTCGGCCTGAACGCTCACCCGAATGATGGCACGCCAGGCTACTACCCAATCTCATGGTGCAAGGAGTTCGGCAAGGGCCGTGTGTATTACACGTCTCTAGGTCATCGCGAGGACGTATGGGACCCGAGGTGGAAGGAAGGTACGAAGGACCGGAAGAATAGCCCGGAAATCGCTCAAACGTACCAGCAGATGATCCTCGGCGGCATCCAGTGGGCACTTCGTCTCGTGGAGGGTGATTCGCAACCCGGTAACATTCCGTAGAACCTCATTTCCTAGGTTTGGATCAGCAGGATGTGTCGTGTTCTGCTGTTCCTATGGACGGGTTCCCAGAGAGAATTTGTTACGCAGAAGCCCAACGCACCTCTACTGGCATGGTGGAGAGCCTTTGGTAGAGACGCCGTAGGCTCAGCATCGGCCACCAGCGGTAAAGGTAGATGTCGAGCGGCTTCCACATGGCCACCCAACCGATGATGGTAAGGCCTTCGCGGGCTACCATCTGCCAGTTCGCCGCAGGCGGGATGAGCATCGTGGCTGTGATTTGGCACGTGGCGAGGAATGCTAGACCAATAAGCAGTGAAGCACGCCCCTCTCGCATCAGGCGCTTTAGGTCATGTAGAGTCATTTGTGCCCGGTACTCGAAATAGTGTGCCACGGAGTCGGCAGCGAGCTTTTGTGGATCGGCCATGCCATCAGGTCGGTGGGCGAGGTGAACGACGAGCTTGAGCTCCTGCTGCTTGGGATGCTCCTGTGCCCAGCTGACGATGAACTCTTCCGCATCATGATCCAGATCCCGCTCATGAAAGGGAGAGGGATCCATGGAATTGAACAACTGGTTCAACTCCGCAAGCTTGACCTCAATGAGTCCTGTCATGAGCACAAACGGAATGGGAAAATGACCGGTCAGACTTGAGCGGATGCAAAGCTTTTCGCTACTTGGTTCCAATTCACAACGCTCCACCAAGCGGCGATGTAATCAGGACGTTTGTTTTGATACTTTAAGTAGTAGGCATGCTCCCACACATCGAGGCCTAGGAGTGGTGTGCCGAGGTCTTCATCAGCGACGATGCCCTTCATCAGCGGGTTGTCTTGGTTCGGTGTGGAGGTCACTTTGAGTCTGCCGTCCTTCGTGATGATCAACCATGCCCAGCCTGAGCCAAAACGCTTCGTTCCAGCATCTGCGAAGACTTTCTTGAAGTCGGCAATGCTGCCAAAGGTGCCCTGGATGGCCTCGCCGAGCTTGCCTTCAGGGCCTTGTGGCCCGCTGCCGGCGGGTGCCATCCAATTCCAGAACCAAGAATGGTTCACATGGCCGCCGCCATTGTTGCGGACAAGGGTGCGTTGCGCCTCCGGTACGGCGGATAGGTCGGCGATTAGCTCCATGACATGCTTCTGCGGGAGGTTGGCAGCCTTGAGTGCATCTCCCAAGTTCTTAATGTAGGCTGCGTGATGCTTGCCATGGTGAATATTCATGGTCATAGCGTCGATGTGCGGTTCCAGCGCCTCGGGAGCATAGGGCAGAGCGGGTTGGGCCAAATCTATTGCCGCATGGCTGCTTGTGGCGGGCAACAGTGAAACGGTGGCGGCGGATATGGTGTTGGATAGGAAGACGCGTCGGTTCATGAGCGGATTGTGCTTAGGATAGTGGCAGTTTTGCATGCAGAATACGAAGCCTCAGGGCATGATATCGCGGTCATTTTAAGATGGGGCGTGCATTCCCGGTGTCGCATGGTAATGATTTTCCCGAAATACATCTTGCCGCATGGCCACCCTTACCCACCCGCCTGAATGGACTACCGCGCCTCGCGCTGTTTATCGTTCGCGTGACGATTGGGCGCTGAAGTGGTGGGTGATGTTTGCCCTCATCCTCAGTGTGGTTTTCCACATGGCTCTGTATGTGAGCTTTGACACCATGGGGCTTTCCGCGGGTGACAAACCCATACCGCGCAAGTTGCCTGAGCGCGTGCGCATTTCCGAAAAGTTGCTCCGCGAGCAGCAGGCCATTCAGCACATTCCTGAAACTGTCACACCCACCACGGGTGCTCTGCCCGATGTGAAAAGCTTTGATCCCAACTTGGACATGATTGATAAGCTCCAAGAACTTGTGCCGAACCAAGAGATTGACCTCACTCCGAACGTGAAGGAGATCACCAACTTCATTCGCAAAAGCGATCCAAAAGAAAGTGCTCCCGGTGCACTCCAGACAAGCGAACTGGCCAAACTGCTCGCCGCACCGCAAAACATCTCCACACCCGATCTTGCCGCTGAGATGGCCAGCGTGAAGCGTGAAGTGCTGATGAAGCCTGTTTCCGAGAAACAGATGCTGCTCGACTCAGGGGCACTCGATCCCGGTCTTGGCGGCAAAATGGATGTTGGCCTGCTCGATGCGGTGAAGAGTCAGGGAGGCGCTACCGCTGCGAGTGCGAAAGTGAAGGGTTTTAGCAATCTTGATGAACTGCTCAGTGGCAGCGGTGGTGGCAAGATGGGCGGCAGCACAGCGCCAATTCTCATGCCTACCGATCTGCTCTTTGAGTATGGCAGCGACCAACTCGCCGAAGGGGCCCGACTTAGCTTGATGAAGCTCGGATTCCTCATTCAAAAAAATCCAGACTCACTTTTTATCATTGAAGGCCACACGGACAGCTTTGGCGGCGAGGAATTCAATCTCGCCCTTAGCATGCGCCGCGCGCAGGCTGTTGTTTTATGGCTTCAAGAATCCCTCGGATTCGGCGATGATCGCATTCGTGCAGTTGGCATGGGCAAATCTAAACCGATTGTCGACGTGAATGGCACCGTGGAGCAGCAGGGCATGAACCGCCGAGTCGAAATCAAGGTGAGGCCGAAAAAATAAGTTCGCAGATCCCTCCCGAGGGTATGGCTCCTCAGAGACTTGACGAGGTCATTCAACCTTGATGGTTGCCCGTTGCGTGGGCTTATCTGTGAGCTCCAGCACGGTGAGTGACTCTGCATCATCGGGATGGCGTTCGCTGCTTGTCAGAAAGAGGGAGCGGCCGGCAGCACGGAGCGTGAAATTCACGCCGAGCTGGCTGTTGCCATTGTTGAGCGCCCACTCATGATCGTAGAGGTAACTGCGGGGCAAGGAAATCGTAAGGCGGCGTAGACCATCTGGCGTGCTGCTGAGCAGGGCCTTGATTTCCTTCTCATCAAACTCTGCGGCGTAGCCTGTTCCAAAGGCCCACGGGGAAAGTTTTTCCACTGTAGCATCGCCATCGGCCGCCTTGCCATGGATTCGGATGCCGTTCACCGCTCCCGGCGTGAGGCGCTGGCCGTAACGTCGAGCATCGAGGTACAGCGTGGCATCGAATGCATGCCCATTGGCATCGACTAGGTCGAGACCGTGGAGGTCGCAGATCACGAATAGTTTCTGGCCATCGGCATCAAACTGGAGCTTCACTGTGCTTTCCTTGCCATCGCTGCTATGCATGGGGGTGGCCTGTTTTAGGCCAAGATTGCGAACCATTTCGAGCTGGCGGGTGAATTCGTGTTTCTGGTCGTTGAGATCAAGTTGAAGCTTCAGCGGCATTTTTTGTCGTAGAGGTGCGTCAGGCTTTAAGCCTAGGTCAAGTTTTAGAACAGTTGTTTCGCGTGCCTCCGGCTCAAGGGTGAACTTACCGGAGGCCTGCTGCTTGTTGAAAGACACGTTCCATGAGCCCACGAGTGGGTGATTGCTTGGATTGATGATTTGAAACCCGGGATTGAAGATGCCTTCATGATTAAAGGTCGTGCGTGTGCTTACCGTCACGCCTGCGGGAAGAAGCGTCACTTTGAGGTTCTCAATGCGCGAGGTGCTACCCGAGATAAGGAGCAGAGGCACATGTAGCTCATTGGCCATGAAGGAAGGGCTCAGTGCATAGATAACCTTGAACGTATGGCTGGCGCCGGGAGGGATTGTGACTTCGGGATTGGCATCTTGTGGCTTGCCTGCAGTGGTGGGCAGAGGCAGCACGGTGAGGCGTAACGACGTTTTGCTCTTGTTGCGAACTTCGGCGCTGAGATGGGGGTGGCCGGGTTCACCAGCCTGGCCCGTGATTTTTTCAATTGCCCACGGCATCTCAGGAGAACCCTCCATCAAATCTTGGAATAAGATGCCTCCCATTGTCATGTGTAGCTCGGCCGAAGCAGGCGAAATCATGCCATCTGGCTGCGCGATCAGACGTGACTGATACTGGCGCACCAATACGGGAAAGCTTCGATAACCCTGTGCGAGCTCCGCAGGTGGTGCGATGAGGCGCGAGAGATCACCGAGGTCTGAGAACAACACTTTTTCATCGGTGCTGACCTCTCGCAGCACCCCGGCCACGCCGCGTGTGAGGCCTAGGCTGGCTTCGGCGGGTTCTGCTGCCTGTAGCATAGGGCCGGCCACCAACACATCGACTTTCCTCGCCCTAGCTGCGCCAATCAAACTGCGCAGACTGCTTTCGACGTCCCCCAGTGGCGTGCCGGAGATGCCATCTTCGAATCCCAACGCCAGCAAAACGAGATCGGGTGTGCTTTGGAATCCCTCGCTTATCAGCGCGGTCATGGCTTGAACCATGCTCGATGCTGCAACTGGCTGCAGAACGATCTCCGGACCCATCATCGGGCGTTTCTTGGCAGTATAAGGCGAATTAGGCCGCAGCACGCGCACATCACCGGTGAAGTAAAACTGGTTTGCCAGAAGGTTGGCGAAAACACCTGGAAAACTTGTCAGCAGTGGATCGATATCACCACTGGGCACTGTGGTCTGTAGCATGCCATCACCGATGACAACGATGTGTAATCGCTCTCGACGTGTGAGTTTTAAAAAGGTGCGAGGCAGAAATTTGGTGAGACGCTCACGCTGTGCATCAGTGATCGTAAAGTAACCTTTTTGGGGCGCTGCTGCAGCCGGTAGGCGTGCTTCCGCGTCTAACGCCGCTTCCTTGAGTTGGTCCAGTGTCGGCTTACCCGGTGGGTTCGCGAGATCGGATGCTGTCTGCGCCCCTGCGAACGTTGCAGAGAGAGCGGCAAGCGTGATGGAGCGGTGAAAAGTCATGGGCCAAGTAAGAGGGCGAGACGTGAAGTCTTTTCCAGCAATAATCCGCCATCACTTACGCCTCGGGTTTTCCGCGAGATACGCTGCTAGAGCATGGCCCAAGCCTGCTCCAATGTTCGAGTAGCCTTCGATCGACATCATCGGGTTGTTCCAGCCTGTTTCGAGAGTTACGGAGATGGTGAAGTCGCCAGCGTGATTGCGCACCCAGCCACTGCTCATGCGGCCGCGTTCTTCTTCCGTTCTCACGTAAGTGGCAAAGCGGTATTTGGGTTCCACCGGCCGGGGTGTGGTGATGTTCGTGGCGGCGAGTTCCATCCAGCGGCTGTAATTGCGCTGCTGGATCCCTGTCATTCTCTCAAAGGTAAAAGGGCCAAAAAAGAAGATTGGGTCGCTCGGGCCCGGATTGTGAAGGTCAATGTAAACATCCAAGCCATGCTTTTGATGAATTTCCGTGATCATTCGCTGTGCTGCGGCAATTTCAGGATAGATGGGGATATCAGCCCAGTCGCGATTATGGTCCCTAGGCTCAGCGTCTTTGCCGCCAGCTCCGAGTTTTACGTTGTCCACGTCCATGATCGGAATGTAGTGCAGGCAGGTTTTGGCTCTCAGTGCCTTGGCCTCGTCGCTGGCATACCAGCGGATGAATCCACGTCCCACCTGACTGCCGCCTGCTTCCCATGCATGATGCCGCGCGCCGATCCAGACCTGATGTGGAGCTTTTTCATCACCAATCCTGATGCCATTCACCGCATGACCTCCGCGTGTCTTAGAGAGCATGAAGCGCTTCGACTCCGGCAGTTTCTCAGCGAGCTCAGCGAGCAGTTTTTCCGCATCTGCCGAAACAAACGGTGGTCCCCACGCCACCCGAAGACAATCGGTCATCGGCGTGAGGATGTAAGTCATCACCTTGTCGTCACTGAGAGTGCCTGCATCGCTGGGTGACCATGTTTCGCCATCACTGCTCAGCCACGCATGCTTTGGCTGGCACCAAGGCGAGGCAAGGAATTGCTTTTCTCGAAACGGTTTTGACTGAGCCTGCAGTTCCAGCCTGAATGGCTGTCCCGGCGTAAGGCCATCAAGCCTGAAATACCACCAGCAAGGCCAGCCCCGGCCCTCGTGCAGCTTTGGCATGATGCGAAGGGTTAGCGCTGATGGGTCAAGCTTCACAACCTCAGCGTTGCCTCCATCAAAATCGGTGGAGATCCGGATTTCTGCCAACGCACTGATTGCGAGGCAAAGAAGAACGAGAGACTTTTGAAGCATCCGTATCCAACGGCCCGTAAGGCTGTCATGAAGCATTTGGCGACTTTTTTTCTTTTTTTCGGTATGACATGCCTCGCCTCCTCAAACTGGCCACAATTCCGTGGTGAAGGCGGTCTTGGCATCGGCACGGGTGAGCCGCTGGTGACATTTTCAGCGGAGAAGAATCTGAAGTGGAAGGTTGAAGTGCCGCATGGGCATTCTTCACCTTGTGTTTGGAATGATAAGATCGCGCTTACGGGGTTCTCTGAGGGCAAGTTGGTCACATTTTGCCTCAATAAAGCCGATGGGCGTGAGCTTTGGCGTGTGGCGGTGCCAGCAACCAAGGTTGAAGCGGCGCATCGCATTGGTAGTCCGGCCGCGCCGACCTGCTGCACGGATGGCGAGAAGTTGATCACTTACTTCGGATCCTTCGGCCTGCTCGCTTATGATTGGAACGGCAAGGAGCAGTGGAAAAAGCCGTTACCCGCGCCGGTGGTGGAGTTTGGCACGAGTTCCTCGCCGATCCTCGCGGAGGGAAAAGTGATCCTCGTCGTCGATCAGGATGTTCGCAGTTACATGATCGCGCTCGATGTGAAAACAGGCGCAGAAGTATGGCGGGTGGATCGAAAAGAGTTCAGAAGGGGTTTCTCGACGCCGTTCATCTGGAAACATGGCGGGGAGCAGGAATTGGTCGTGAGCGGATCGCTGTGGACGCGGAGTTACGATCTAAAGGACGGGAGGCAACGCTGGTCAGTGGCCGGCATGTCGCGCGTGTCGAACACCAGTCCCATCGGCACGGAAGATGTGCTCCTCGTTTGCGGGTGGAATGTGGGAGGTGATGAGGATGATCGCGTAGAGATGGAGGCGTATGACACGTTTCTTGTTGCGCAGGACCATGACAAGAACGGTCTGTTGACCGAAGCAGAATTCCCCGAAGGTCCACTGCGGGACCGCTTCACGATTATCGACGCCGACAAGGATGGGCGGGTGACAAAAGACGAGTATAACGTGATGCGGGCAATGTTTGCCAAAGCAGAGAATCAGCTCTGCGCGATTAAGCCCGGTGGCAGCGGCGACATCACCAAGACACATGTGGTTTGGAGTCAGAAAAAACAGCTCCCCTATGTCTTTACACCGGTCGTTGCGAACGGGCGCATCTTTACCGTTAAAGGCGGTGGTCTTGCGTCTGCTTACGAGGTGGAAAGTGGCAGCCCAATCTACCAAGGGGAGCGTCTGGAGTTAGCATCAGGTGAGTACTATGCCTCTGCTGTGACGGCGGGAAACCGCGTTTACGTCGTCTCTCAGCGTGGTGTGATTTCGGTGCTCGATGCGACAAGTGACAAGCTGAGCGTATTGGCAAGAAATGATCTAAAAGCGCCGGTTTTTGCCTCACCTGCCATCGTCGATGGCGTGATCTACATCCGCACCGACACGCGGTTGTTTGCGTTTGGTCAATGAAGATCGATCAGGTGCCGCAAAAGGTGCGATATCCGGCGGGTGTGCCTGGCTTCGAGTAGTCGGGCAGGTGTTTGTCGTGATCCCATGGCTGGGTGACGACGGCGAGGAGATCGTGAAAGGGTTGCATGCGACCGTCTTGAGCGGCGGCGAGAGCTTCTTCAACCTTATGGTTGCGGGGTATGAAGGCCGGATTGCTGCGGCGCATAAGTTCGGTGCAGGTCTCGCGAGATTGTGGCTGGCGGGCGATGCGTGCCTGCCAGCGCTGGTGCCATTCGCTGTCTTCAAAGCGCGCCGTGCTGAGTTCGGCGAAAGTGTTGGTGAAATCTGCCGCGCTTTGTTGCATCCAATTGAGCAAATCTTCAATGAGTCCGATGTCATCCGTCTCGTCTGTGAAGAGGCCGAGTTTGGCGCGCATACCACTGAGCCAGTGGTGTTTGAAACGCGTTTCAAACTTCGGAATGAGTCCATTGGCGATTTCAACGGCCTGCTTTTCATTCTCGTGAAACAGCGGCAGCATGGCCTCGGCAAGCCGCGCGAGATTCCACTGCGCGATGGGGGGCTGATTCGCATAAGCGTAGCGTCCTTCGCGATCGATTGAACTGAAGACAGTCTCGGGATGATAGGCGTCCATGAAGGCACAGGGGCCATAGTCGATGGTTTCACCGCTTAGGGCCATATTGTCCGTGTTCATCACGCCATGCACAAAACCGGTCAGCATCCAACGGGCGATCAAAGTGGCCTGACGTTCCAAAATGGCTTCGTAGAGCGCCACTGGATGGTTTTCGACCTCAGGGTAGTGCCTCCGTCTTGTGTGTTCCGCTAGCGCCCTCAGTGCTTCGACATTGCGATTTGCTGCAGCCCATTCAAAGGTGCCTACTCGGATGTGACTGCTAGCCACACGGGTCAAAACCGCCCCTGGCAGGCCACCGTCCTGGCGCCATACCTTTTCGCCTGTGCTTGCAACGGCCAAACTGCGAGTGGTCGGGATGCCGAGCGCGTGCATGGCCTCGCTGATAAGGTATTCACGCAACATCGGACCTAAGGCAGCACGTCCATCGCCCCTGCGCGAGAAGGGCGTGGGGCCGGGACCTTTAAGCTGAATGTCGAAACGTTCGCCCATCGGGGTGATTTGTTCGCCGAGCAGAATGGCGCGACCATCACCAAGTGCGGTGAAGTGCGCGTATTGGTGTCCGGCATAGGCTTGAGCAATCGGTCGTGCACCGGGTGGCAGTCGGTTACCGGTGTAAACAGCTGCCTCCTCTTCAGGTAATCCGAGTTCCGTAGCAAGTGCGTGGTTGAAAACCAGAAGCTCGGGTTGGGTCACCGCCGTGGGTTCCACCTCATTGAAAAACAGGTTAGGGAGCCGGGAGTAAGAGTGTTCGAGTTGCCAAGCGGGATAGTCGGGCATGAGTTAGTTGTTGGGTAAGTGGTGTATGTGCGCTGGCAAGCTGTGTTCGGAACGCCTATGATGCAGCTTGCATGAGTCTCACCATTCGTTTTTTGCTTGGATTTGCCCTGGTTGCCAGTGTGGGCTGGTTTGTGCTGTTTTCACAACTCATTCAGAGGGTGGAAAGGCAATACATGGAAGCAACCGAGGCACCTATGGTGGATATGGCGAATATTCTTGCCGAGATTCTTGCTATGGAGGCTAAGGATGGCTTGCTGAATCCCACGGTAGTCAAGACTGCGGTGCAACGTGCGCAAGCGCGGGAGTTGAACGCGCAAATCTACAACCAAGCCAAGAAGCAGGTGGACATGCAGGTCTATGTGACAGATGCACAGCGTCGTGTGCTGTTTGACTCGGCTGGCATCAAAAAGCCGGGTGCCATCTCAAACCGGCGGGATGTGGTGCTCACCTTGAATGGTGAGTATGGTGCCCGCAGCAGCCGCATCAATCCCTATGATCCGCTTTCGGTTCTGATGTATGTCGGAGCGCCTATTCGAGTGAATGAACAAACCGTTGGCATGGTTGGCGTGGCTAAGCCGCAGCGAGGCGTGTTGGCCTTTGTGTGGGAGACGGAGCGTTGGCTGAAATGGACGGTGACCACCACAATGCTACTGATGCTGGCAGGCATTTTTTTCGCAGCCAAGTGGGCCACGAAGCCTCTCACAGATCTCACACAGCATGCGCTCGCGGTCAGCCGCGGTGAACGTTCGGCATTGCCTTACATGCCCGGGCATCAAATGAAGACACTGGCGACCGCGCTGGAAAACATGCGCGATGCGTTGGAGGGGCGCGAGTATGTCGAAAGCTATGTGCAAAGCCTTACTCATGAGCTGAAAAGCCCGGTGGCAGCCATTTGGGGTGCCAGTGAGATTTTGCAGGAGGGAAACTTGCCGGAGGAAAAGCGCGATCGTTTTCTCGGCAACATTCGTGCGGAGGCGGGTAGACTGCGCGATTTACTGGAGCGCCTCCTGCGCCTCGCAGCTCTCGAGAAGCAAAAGACGCTGCTGAAGCGCGAACCGGTGAATCTGGGCGCGGTGTTTGAGCGGGCGTGGAATCATTTGACCGTTCTCGCGCAGGCGCGGCAACTCCAGATGGAATCTCAAATGGCCAGCGATCTCATTTTGGAGGGGGATGTCTGGCTGATTGAGCTTGCTGTCAGCAATCTGTTACAAAACGCCATCGACTTTTCGCCTTCCGGTGGTCGGATAAAGGTGAAGGCATATCGATTCGCGGATCGTGTCGTGATGGAAATCGAGGACGAAGGCCCCGGTGTGCCGGATTATGCGAGAGAGCGTATTTTTGAGCGATTTTACTCACTTCCTCGTTCGGATACTGGAAAAAAGAGCACCGGCTTGGGGCTTTGTTTTGTCAAGGAGGCGGCTACGTTGCATAAAGGAAGCATTGAATTGGTGCCAGGCGGAGGAGGGAAGGGAACTAAGGCCGTGCTGGTGCTGCCGCGTGGCACGGCATGATTTGCTCGAAGTTGAGTCAAAACCGGCCGTGCCTACATCGGAGGCAGACTGTGTAGTCAGCGTGTAATTCAGGCCTCGTCATATGCGTAGTAATACTGCTATGACCACAACCCCCCGCCGTTCCTTCCTGCAAAATACCACACTTGCCTCTGCGGCTGTCGCTTTTCCAGCATTCGTGCGTGGCCAGAATCTAAACAGCAAGTTGCAAGTGGCCTGTGTGGGGGTGAACGGCATGGGCTTCACCGATTTGAAAAATGTCGGCACGCATGCCGCGGTGACATTTGTTGGCTTTTGCGATGTAGATGCCAATCGCTTCGATCAAGCAGACAAGGCGCACCCAGGTGTAAGGCACTTCAGTGACTACCGGGAAATGTTCAATACCTTGGGAGATGGCTTCGATGCGGTCACGGTTGGCATTCCGGATCACATGCATGCGCCTGTGGCCGTGGCGGCCATGCAGCGCAAAAAGCATGTGTATTGCCAAAAGCCTCTGGCGCACACGGTCTGGGAAGCGCGGCAAATGCGACTTTGGGCGGAAAAGGCCGGTGTGACCACCCAGATGGGCAACCAGATCCACTCTGCCATCGAATACCGTCTGGGGACTCGACTTATCCGAGAAGGAGCCATCGGCAAAGTGAAGGAAGTTTGGTCATGGGTGGGCGTTACGGGGAATGAACGCACTCGCTTACTCACCCCACCGCCGTCTACGAAGGCTCCCGAGAACCTGAATTGGGATCTGTGGATCGGAGCGGCGCCGATGCGTGACTACGCGCCGGCTTATCATCCTTTCTCTTGGCGTGACTGGCAGGACTTTGGTGGTGGCGCGTTGGGAGATTTCGGATGCCACATTCTCGATCCGGTATTTACCGCACTTGAATTAACCGCACCGATCAGCATCACGGCGAAGAATAGCGGCGTGAACGAACAAATCTGGCCTTCTCATGAAACGGTGAACTACGTTTTTCCAGGCACTGCTTACACGGCAGGCAAGACCTTGAAGGTCACTTGGATGGATGGTGGACTAAAGCCTAGCCACAAAATTGCCCAAATGCCTGGTGACATCGACCTTCCTTCGAGCGGAAGCATCTTTATTGGTGAAAACGGCTGCATGGTGCTGGCTCATGTTGCCGGACCGCGTCTCTATCCGTTCGACAAGTTCACAGGTTTTAAGTACCCGAAGGAGGAAGGTCGCAGCCACTGGCACACATGGATTGACGCTTGCCTTGAGGGTAAAAAGACGAGCGATGGCTTTCACTATGCCGCGCCGCTCGCTGAGACGGTCCAACTTGGAAACATCGCCACACGAATTTGCCGTCCCACCTACGATAGTGTCAGCGGCCGCTTGGAAGAAAGCAGGCTTGTCCTCGAATGGGATGCTGCGAATCTTCGCTTCACCAACTCGGCAGAGGCTGATCAACTGATCACTAAGCCGTATCGAGCTGGCTTTGAGGTTGTGGCAGCCTGAGCGTTCGGGTGATGCCACAAGCTGCGCAAAATAGGCGCTGTCTTCTTGCTTAAAAAACAGTTCAGGAAACCGCCAATCCCTTAGCCCGCATTTCGCGGAACCATTCCACGTATTTGGGGATGCCTTGGGCAATGTTTGTGGTCGGCTTGAATTGAAGCAATGTCGTGGCCTTGGTCACATCCGCAGAGGTTAACGGCACATCGCCAGGTTGGTCAGGAAGCTGGTGGATCTGCGCTTTATTTCCGGTCGCGTCTTCGATGGCGGCAATCAGCTCGTTGAGCGTCACCGTCTGCGAGCCACCGAGGTTAAAGATGTCGCAAATTGGTCCGCAAGTGTAGTTCATGGCGCCGATGATGCCGTCTACAATGTCCGCCACGAAGGTGTAGTCGCGCGCCGTAGTGCCATCGCCGTATTTATCGATGGGTTTCCCATCCTCAATAAGGCGGGTGAATTTCGAAATAGCCAGATCAGGTCGCTGGCGGGGGCCGTAAACGGTAAAAAAACGCAGACTGACAGTCTTAATGCCATAAAGATGGCTATAATTCGAACACATCTGCTCACCCGCCATCTTTGTCATGGCGTAAGGACTGATCGTTTGGAGGATCGGATCTGCCTCGGCGAAAGGCACTTTCTTGTTCACGCCATAGACGGAGGAACTGCTCGCGAACACAAACTGATTTACATTTGTGCGCCGCGCGGCTTCTAACATATTGAACGTGCCTTTGATGTTTGTGTCGATGTAAAGCTCCGGTTGCTCGATGGAGGGGCGTACACCTGCCCTAGCAGCGAGATGAATGACAGCATCAAAGCGGCCTTTTTCAAAAACATGGCGAACGAAAGCAGCGTCCGTGAGCTCGCCTTCATGAACGCTCAGGCGTGGATCGGACATGGCAACGATGTTGGCTCGTTTGATGGCCGGATTGTAGTAGTCGTTGAAGCTGTCAAGCACAGCCACGGCCTCGGCACCATCTCGCAGGAGGCGCTGCACAGTGTGGGAACCGATAAATCCGGCTCCGCCGGTGACGAGAATGCGTTTCATAATGAAAATGAATGAGGCGGAAAATGACCCTAACGGAAGATTTACGAACACCCTTTGGATATTTGCAACCCGTAAGGAAAAGGGATTGACGCGCGAGGGCAGAATTCGCTAAAGAAGCAGGTATCCCCCTTTTATTCCAATCACCGTTCTTATGAGCGATCCTGAAAATCCTTCCGTCACACCCAAAACTTCGGCTGTGCCCCTGAAAAAAGAAACCGTGCGTATCACTCTGCGTGCTCGTCCTAGTGCCGATGCTGCTCAAGCTAATGAAGCTGCGATGCCGGGCAGTCCGGTGGTGGCGAAACCCTCAACGGCTCCCATCCAGCTTCCTTCTGCTCCACTACCTCCCCCAGCACCCAAGAGTGCCACCTCTACGGTAAAACTGCCTTCGCCGCCCATGCCTCCGCCCCCTAGGGATACGCATGTTGCTGCTCCTGTTCCTCCTCCAGCTCGTCCACCCGTGGCTCCTGCTGCCACTGCGCCGATGGCCCCGAGGCCCCCGGTGGTTCCAGGAGTACCCCGTCCTATGGGCACGCCCACGACGAGTCTTCCTGCAGCCACCCGCCCGCTAGCCAAAGCTCCTGCGGTTCCAGTTGCTGCGCCGCGTGTGGAAGCGGGCGATGCCACGGTGCCTCTGGTGTCCAAACCTGCTCCGAAGGCACCCGGTTCCAGTGGTGGCACCGGCCCTATGGTTTCTGCTACTGCCCCGCTTCCTAAAGCCACGGTGAAGCTGCAGCCGACCCAAGCGATGCAACGTGCGCCAATCTCTGCGCCGCCAAGTGCACCGGTGAAACGGGCTGCTGCTGCGGATTCTGAACAGTTCTATGAAGAGAAGGATCCGGAAGCCGGATTGATGCCTCTCTCGGCCATCTGCTTCGTGCTCGCCGCAGCTCTTGTTGTTATACAGATGTTTGGCGCGGACATGGTGAAGACTGATGTCGCAGGTGGAGCTTCCCCGATCATGGTGCCTGAAGCCGGCAAGCAAAAGTGGGAGAGCCGCAATCCCAGCAATGGCGCATGGGACAACAGTTTCCAACGTACTGAGTTGCCATCGATTCCCTGATGTTCAGTTGCCAAGAGTCCATCTGATCCCATCCAAATCCGACTTCCATTTGTCATGCCCCTCGCCTTGATTGTTTTTATTCTTGCCATCGTCACCTTGGCTCTCAATTTCCTCGCACAAAGCGGCGGCCAATGAGTTCAGACATGCTCCATGCGAATTGAGAGAAATTGAAGGATGCCTCAACGAAGAGGCATCTTTTTTGTGGATGCTCATATGCCTCTAGGTTTCAGGAATCCCTGACATATTGCTGACACTGCTTTTTTCTTGTGCATAAAGCCAGTGAACTTGCTGAGCGAGTTTGAGTCACTTCCCAAAACACTGCAACCTGCCGTCCATGGTGCTCACATAGACGCGGCCTTGGGCGACGGTGATACCGTCCCAGACGGGCGGAGAAGTGAGTTCAAGACCAGTGCTTTGCTCGCCGGTTTCGGTGTTTACGGCCCACATCTTGGCTCCGCGACGGCCTTCAAGGGCTTCGTCCTGCTCTTTGAGTTCATCTAGGATCGCCGGGTCTTTGGCTGCTAGGCGTTCGAAGGCGTATTCTTCGTCGATGGTGTCTGGTGCGCCACTCACGAGTACCGTTTTGCCAGCGAGAGCCATGCTGCGGGCCACAATGGGTACAAAGCGGTCCCAAGTGTGTTTCACGAAACTGCCCTTATCCGGCACGCCACCTTTACCTGCGGCCGGCTTGAACCAGAGTGCGCCACCAACCTTGCCTTTGCCTGTTTCAATGCCTGAGCCGATGCCGTGAATGTTGTTGCCGGAACTGTCGCGGCTGTCGCCGTTGTCGAAATTGCAGGCGAGGAGAGAATCGGCCGGTTTGGCATCGGGAGCCTCAAAGCGCTTCTGAACCTCGGCGGGCGTGAGCGCCTTGTGATAGAGCGCGAATTGATCAAGCAGGCCGCTGAAGCCTCCGGCGCTGCCTTCGGCGGCACCTTCGCCGTTGCCGAGATACATTGGACGAGCGGGTTTGCTGATCAGCGTGCTACCGGTTCCTTCGGCGACGAGTTTGCCGTCCAAATAGAGCACCATCTTGCCATCAGCTGCGAGCGTGCCGACGACGTGATGCCAGCCTTCGGTGAGTGGTTCGGCAGAGATGAGGGTGCTGAGCTTCGAATCACTGCGAATATGGAATTGCGGCTTCTTCTCACGAATGTCGAGCGCCACGCCTTGCAGCGGGCCGCCGTGGTGGAAGATGGTGCCGTTCGCCGTGTCAGGGAGCACCCAGGCCTCGATGCTGAGGGCGCTCTTCGTGGGATCGAGAGCATCATTCATCGGGAAAAGCACACTGCCAGGTAGCGGCGCATTGGCAGCGACGGCATTTTTACCTTTGGTGGCTCCTTTGCCTTTCGCCTCGCCTTTGCCCTTTCCTTTGCCCGCGGCCTTGGCGGCCTTGTTTTCGTTCACCTGATTTTGTTGTGACAATGGCTGGCCGTTGGGGCCGAGTACGAGACTGTTGCCCTGACGCGGTGTGGTGGCTTCGGTTGTCTCGTAGGCCTGCTCCGGTGGTGTCTTCGGCGTGGAGAAGAGTGTATACTCCATCGTGGTGGTCCACTTGTAGTATTGGGCCTCGCGACCGTAGCTATATACGTTCTTATCGTCGTGGACCAAGATGCGGCCAGCAGGCGCATACTTGCCGGCTTGATAGTAACCGCCATGACCTCCGGCGAAGCTCTTGCCATAGACCCAATAGCTGCGGTGAAAGTTTGAATCATCGAGGAACCCCATCGGTGCGAAAAGATGAGCGCCCTCGCCTTTGTGAGCGCCACCCTGCTTGGCGAAATCACCGCTCACCGGGCCGATTTCGAAACGCTTGCCATCAATGCCAATTTTTTGTGTGCGAAGATAAGTCCATTTGCCATCACTGCTGAGGATGTCATTCAGCGCGACGGGCATCTGCAGGCTCTTATGACGATCGTTGAGATCGCCGCCGGTTTCGGGGTCGCGATCGTTGTAATTCTCGCGGTGCTTCAATTCACCCGTTTTGGCATCGAGGCGATGGAAAAACAAGCCACCGTCGAGGAAGCAGCTGAAGCCTGCCACACAGCTCACGAGGCCGTTTTCAACGAGCACGCTGCCGTGTACCGGCCACACGCTCTCCATCATCTCCCAGCGGCCGTGGCGCAAGTTTTTCGGCGCGGCCTGATACTTCCACGCAAGGGCGCCGTCTTTTGCACGCAGACAATAAACGAAGCCATCCTTGCCACCGAAGAATACGCGACCTTTCCAATACGTCGGCGGTGAGTCGATGCGGCCACCTGCGATGAAGTGCCAGGCTTTCTGTCCCGTGGCAGCATCAAATGCATGTAGCGTGTGCTTATCGACTTCGCTCACGAAGGTCAAGCCAGCCGCGGTGGTCGTGGTAGATAGCGGCGGAGTCAGTTTCACTTCCCACGCCATGCCGAGATTCTGCTTCAAATCACTCTTTGCCGCTCCGCTGCGGGCATTGTCGCTGCGGTACGTCGGCCAATCGGCGGCATCGGCTTCGGTTTCCTCAAGGATAGCATCATAGGCGGGGCCTTTCGTGAGTCGTTCAGCGTCCGGTGTGTCAGCAGGCATTGGATAACGTGGTTCGGTGGCTAGCACGGCCATGCCGTCGAGTTTCGCCTCGGGATAGCAGGCGCAGTTGTGCGGGCCGGCATAGGTCAGGCCGTTGGCGGGCATCACGCCATAGAGACAAGCACCACGCACCCAGTGATTGAGGTCCCAGTGCTTCTTTTCCATGTCCACGAACTCCAGACCGGTGCGGCTTGGCATGAGGAACTTTTCTGTGGCCTTGGCCATGTAGCAGCGATGGTGGAACCAGTAAGTGCCTTCAGGCACATCGGGGAAGAAGCTCTTCTTCAATTGCCCGGTGACCGGATCAAAGCCGCGATACTCGCCGGTTTGATTGCCGCTGGTTGTTCCGGCATTCCACACGAGGCCCTGGGAGACAATCACGTCCTCCAGGCTGCGGTAACCACTTTTCTCATGAGGCGCGACCCAGAGCTCCTTGCCGCTGTCTGCATGGAAGCCTTTCATCACGCCATCGCCTCCGGCATACAGGATGACATCTTTGTAGATCATCACACGCGGCGCGAAGTTGAACTCATACAGCTGGCGGCGCTTCGTGGGATCGGTGCTGAACATCACCGCACCTGTCTTCGCATTGCGGGCGGCGAGTCCATCGCCGTTGTAGTAAACGACGCGCTTTTCATCGACGGCGAGTGTGATTGGCGCGATGCGGTCGGTTTCCTTCCAAAGCGTTTTGCCGCTCTGGGGGTCGAGCGCGATAAGGTCGCGCTCCTTGCCGTCCCAGTTGAACTCCGTCTCGACACGCTTCTGGTCGCTCTGTTGCTTCACGGCGAACTCTTCGTTCAAGCGCCACGGCTCCTTGTTCACGACGGCGTAGATGGTACCGTTGCGCATGAGCAGCTCTTCCGCGCCTTTCGTTTGCTCATACACACGAACGACATGGCCCGTGGCACCGTCGAGGCATGAAATCGGCTCGCTGATGCCCATGGTGACATAGACCTTGTCACCCATCGCCACGAGGCGACGCGTGAGCTGGGTGGGGCCCGACTTCAGCGGCCACAGGTGCGTGCTCCATTGCGGGATTGGCTTTTTCCACAGCACCGTGCCGTTAAAAGCATCGCGGCAGATGATTGAGAACTTGGCAGGCATCAAAATCGAGATACGGCTACCTTCGTCGATGATGTAAAAGATACGCCCCTGCGAACTCACCTTAGCACTGACCGATGACATGCGGTCGTGGTGGCGGCTCCAGCGTGGATTCCCCACCCACTGCATGCGAGTCGGCGGGCCCACGAGCAGGTCTTTCGAGGTCGGATTGCCCTTTGAGTCGTAGGCGTAGTGAGTCCAGTCATCCATGTCGTTTGGCCAGGGCTTTACGATCTTCTCCCAGCTGCCGTCTGCCTTGCGCAGCATCGCCACGCCCAACGGCGTGAGGACGCGGTCGATTTCTTCTCTGGAGACGGAGGTAGCCTCTTCGATAACGAGTAGGTTCACGTAGTTCTCGATGTAGGGCAGGTGCTTTCCATCCCACTCCTCCACGGCCACCACGCCGCTGACGCCATCCTTGTAGAGCGAATCACGCAACTCAGGCAGCTTCGCGGCTTCTTTCGTGAGACCATGAACTTGATACGAGTCATTCACCCTTAGCTTTCGTGTCACGGAGGCGTCGCCACAGCCCACATGAACGACGATACCACCTTTCACGCCGGATTGGCTGATAAGGTCCTCAGCATTACCGGCAATAAGCGGACAGCTGAAGGCGGATAGAAGGAAGACGAGACGTTTCATGGAGCGGCGATAACGTGCTCGAAGAGGTGAGCTTTCAAATGGAAGGCGTCCATCCGGTCAAAAGCCCACTCAGGCCGCTCTAGTGCATGAGGAAGTTAGTTTTCTGAACGCTGTGTTTTGTCACTTGCCGGGAGCCTGCGCCCCATGTGTCATGTAGGGTCATGCCTGCCAAAAAAATCACTTCCCAAACTGCCAAGGCCCCCAAAAAGAAAATCCTCAACGTGCCCTTTTGGATTGGGTTCGATCTGGGCGGCACCAAGATGATGGCTACGGTTCTCGACAAGAACTACGAGGTGCTCGGCAGCGCTCGCAAATCCACCAACGGCAGCGATGGCCAGATGAAGGGAAAAAAGAAGATCCTGAATGCCATTCACGAGGCCATGGAGAACGCCGGTGTGAACCCGAAGGGTATCCAAGGCATCGGTATCGGGTGCCCTGGGCTGGTGAATCCAGAGAAGGGTGTGCTTCTGTTCGCGCCGAACCTCGGTTGGAAGAACCTGCCGCTGCGCAAAATTCTCGAGGCCGAATTCAAAGTCCCCGTCGCCGTGCTTAACGACGTGGATGCCGGCACCTATGGCGAGTACATGCTTGGAGCTGGCAGGGGCGCTCGCTCGCTGCTCGGTATCTTTCCAGGCACCGGTGTGGGCGCGGGCTTTGTGTATGACGGGAAGCTTGTGATGGGCAGAACGATATCCGCCATGGAACTGGGAAATGTCATGTTTCCTGGCACACATTTAGGCAGCACGGAGTTTGGTGCCGTTATTCTCGAAGATCTTACCAGCCGCCTTGCTTTGGCCTCTGCCGCTGGTGTGGCCTGCTATCGCGGCCAAGCGCCTGAGCTTGACCGTAAGACACAGGGCGCCCTCCGCGACATTCGCAGTAAAGCACTCGCGAATTCCTTTCGCGGTGGTGAAGAAGCCACAATGATACTCTTCCGCAATTCCGTGCGCTATCTCGGCATGGGGGTCGCGATGATTGTGAATCTGTTTGCGCCCGACCAGATTACCCTAGGTGGCGGTCTCGTGGAGGAGCTACCTGGTCTTTATGTTCAGCTTCTCAGGGAAGAAGTCGAGCGTTATGCCATCCCCGAGCTCGCCAAGGGTGTGAAATACAGCGTTGCAAAGCTGGGTGGACAAGCCGTGGCTGCTGGAAGTGTGGCTTGGCTGCGCCACGTTGGATGAGGTAAGGCGTCATGCCGCATCAAGTCATTCTTCACTTTGGTCATCCGTCTTTTTTTCATCGCATGTCTTCCGCTGTTCTGAACCCCGCCTCTCCTGCTCCCGAGCATGCCGTTATCTATGTTGGTGCAGCGTCCGTGTCGATGGTGGTCGGATTGCGAGGGGCAGAGAGGCTTCATCGGGAAGATGTGGAGTATCTCGACCGCCCTTTGCCGCTGGCTCGCGATATCTTTCGCAGTGGCAGCATTACCCGGAGCACGGTTGAGCAGACCGTCTCCATCCTGCGGGATTTTTTGCAGTCCACACGCGAGTTGGGCGTCCCGCTGGCCCAGGTACGGCTCTTCACCACCAACATTCTGGCCGAGGCTTCAAACCACGAGATCTTTCTCAACCGCCTGCAGATTCAGACCGGCGTCACACCAGCCCTCATTGACGACGGCAGCATGACTCGCCTTGTCTTTCAGATTGCCCAGCGGTTGCTGCAGAAAAATCCGCGTCTCGCTGAGGGTCGCACATTTGTCACCCACATCGGCCCCGGCAATACGCGTGCCATGTTCTTTGATCAGGGGCGCCTCGCCGCTTACTCCAACTACCGACTCGGCATTTTTCGCGCACGCGAGGCCGTGTCTGGTAGCGACGACATGGCTCCCCAGGCCATGGTGCATTTGGAGGAGCAGATTCGTGGTGTGGTGGATCATCTGGCTCAGGACTACTCAGGTCACCCCATCGATCATCATGTCGCCATCGGTGCGGAGATCCAAAGTGTGGCTCCCCGGCTGACCAAAAGTCGTCAGGGCTCCTACCAAGTGCGAGAGGATGACCTAGCGCGTTTCACCGAGAAACTGGCGCGATTGAATCCGGACCAACTCGTCCGTGAACTGCACGTTCACTACACTGGTGGCGAGGGTATTGTGCCCGCTTTGCAGACCAACCTTGCCCTAGCGAAGCGTTTCGGCGATCAATCCATTTGGGTGCCAGAGGGAGATTTTCACTTTGAGCTCATGCTGGATCTTATGACTGCCGGCTCCCGCACTGCAGTTTTTCAAGAAGAGGTCATGCAGTCCGCCTGCGAGATAGGTTTGAGATATAAAACCGATCGCAAACACGCTGATCAGGTCGCTTTGTTCGCACAACAGCTCTTCCGAGAGCTCCAGCACCTGCATGGGCTTGATCCAACATATGAACTCATCCTTCGAGTGGCAGCCACGCTGCATGAGGTGGGCATGTTCATCAGCCCGCGTGAGCATCATAAACACAGCCTCTACATTCTGCTGAACACCGAGATCTTCGGTCTTAGCACGAGAGATCGTGAGCTTGTAGCCCTGCTAGCCCGCTACCACCGCCGCTACAACCCCGAGCCAAACCATCCCACCTTCTCCGATCTGAGTCGCGAGGACCGCATGATTGTGCTCAAGCTCGCTGCTCTGCTACGCATAGCCGATTCGCTCGATCGCAGCCACGCACAGCGCATCAAATCGATTCAGCTTCGCCCAGAAAGCTCCCGTTTGCGCATAATCACTCACGGTGTGGATGACAACACCATCGAACAAATTGCCATTGACTCGAAGTGCGACCTGTTCCGCGAGATCTACGGCCATGAGGTTGTTTTGGCGAAGTCATGAAGCTCTTGGAATAAGGCCGCGACGTAGATTGTCATTTTATCGTCGAATGCTTTGCGGGCATGGTAACATCAACGGCAAAGCTTTAGGGTATTGCCTAGATGCCCATGATGTGAATGATGGGTCTATTTGCCATGCTACGCATTACGCTAACCTTTCTGTTCCTCTTCACGGCTGTTTCTGCACGCCAGCCAAACGTGGTCTTGATTTTGGCGGATGACCTCGGGTATTCGGACTTGGGTTGCTTTGGCTCCAAGACAATCCGAACGCCGCATTTGGACAGGCTGGCGTCTGAAGGCGTGAAGGCCACCAGTTTCTATGTCGCGCAGGCGGTTTGCAGCGCTTCACGTGCATCGCTGATGACGGGGTGTTACGCGAACCGAGTGGGTATGCAAGGAGCGCTGAACCATACCAGCGACGAGGGTCTGAATCCGGCTGAGTCGACACTGCCCGAAATGTTGAAGGAGAAAGGCTACGCGACGGCCGCTTTTGGTAAATGGCATCTGGGCACGCGAATGATCTTTCATCCGATGAAAAACGGATTTGATGAGTTCCTTGGCATTCCTTATTCCAATGACAACAGCAGCTACCATCCCTCACTTGCCAAAGAGATGCCACCACTGCCTCTGTATGACGGGCTGAAGGTGATTGAGACGGATCCGGACCAGAGCTTTTTTATTGAGCGATTCACGGAGAGAGCTGTGACTTTCATCGAGCGCCATCGTGCGGATCCATTTTTTTTGTACGTGCCGCATGTGATGCCGCATGTGCCGATCTTTGCCTCCGAAAAATGGCGCGGGAAGTCTGGCGCAGGCCTCTACGCGGATGTGGTGGCGGAGCTGGACGACTCGGTGGGACAAATTGTGGATGCCGTGAGCCGCTGCGACCTCGAACAAGATACCTTGATCCTCTTCTTTTCCGACAACGGGCCCTTTCTCAGTTACGGCAATCACGCCGGCTCCGCCAAACCGCTGCGTGAGGGCAAGCTCACGAGTTTCGAGGGCGGTGTGCGCGTGCCTTTCATCGCCCGCTGGACCGGACACCTGCCGGCTGGTCGCGAATCCGCAGAGCCGATGATGGAGATCGACCTGCTGCCCACCATCGCCACGCTCATGGGCGGCAAGTTGCCCGAGAACAAGATCGACGGCAAAAACATCCTGCCCGTGCTCGAAGGCGGCACTTCACCCCATCAGGCGCTCTACTTTTACAGCGGCGATGAATTGCAGGCCGTGCGCAGCGGCGCATGGAAGCTGCACCTAGCCCATCCCTACATCTCCGTGGATGGCGAACCGGGCCGTGATGGCAGACCCGCTCGTTTTGGCCAGATGAAGCCCAAGTCGATTACGCAAAGTGGCATTAAAGGTATCGCCACGCGCCATGGTTATGTCGTAAAACAGCAGTCATTGGCCCTGTATGATCTAAGCCGTGACCCGGGCGAGCTTGAAAATGTGGCTGAGAAGCACCCAGAGATCGTTGAGAGGCTTCAAAAGCTGGCCGCAGGCATGCGTTACGACCTTGGCGATGCGTTAACGAAAACTCAAGCGTCAGGAGCACGAGCCGTCGGCAGGGAAAACTAAAAGCCACCGGAATTTCTCGAAAAATAGAACAGATGGTTTTGTTTGGATGCATTATTGGTCGGCGTCGTTGTTTTACAGCGTCGACCCTCTTCAAGCATGAATGCGAGATTCCTTTTTTGCCTGCCATGGCTCATGTGCGGCTCCTTGTTGGCCCAACAAGCTGCCGAAGCCGATTCGCTGAATACCGCCATGCCTGCTGCGGCAGGCTCTTTCGGTTTGAATGATGCACGGCTGCCCGGAGTAGGGATGGCTGAGGGTATTGCGGAAATCACTGGAGTGGCTGTGAGCCCTTTGCTGGGTGTGAGCGTGATCGGTGCGTGGACATGGTTGAAAGCAGAAGATTTCGAACGCGAGATGCTGCCTTGGTATTGCCATCCACTGGCTTGGGGCATCGGACTTAGCATCATCGCTCTCTGCCTGATGAAGGACATCTTCGGGGCGATGGTGCCCGCGATTGCCAAGAAGCCACTTGATTGGCTGGAGCTCTTCGAAAACAAGGCTAGCGCACTCATGGCAAGCACGGCTTTTGTGCCGTTGGTGGCCATTGCCATGTCCCGGGTGGGTCACATACAACGCGAGGCAGCAGTAGGAGCGGCCACGTTACCGTTGGGCTCAATCGCCGACTTTGCCATGCAAACACCTTGGTTCACGGTTGCGGTGGCTTTGATTGCTTTTCTTGTCGTTTGGCTCAGCTCACACGCTATCCATGTGCTCATCGCCATCTCACCTTTTGGTCTCGTCGATGCTGTCCTAAAACTGACGAAGCTGGGCATCTTGGCTGTTGTGGTTGGTAGTGCCGCCATCCATCCGTGGCTTGGTCTGTTGGTAGCGCTCATGCTCATGGGTATCGGTTTTCTAATCGTAGGTTGGTCCCTGCGCCTGATGTTGTTTGGCATGCTGATGGGCTTCGATTGGATCTTGGGCCGTCGTGTGGATGTCAGCGAAGCCCGAAAAGGAGCGAAAGCTTTTCTAGCCCGCCGCATGTCTGGTGTGCCGGCGCGCACTCTCGGTAGAGTGGTGCTCGACGAACTTGGTCGTCCTCGTTTTGTGTGGCAAAGCGGGTTTTTCGGCCCCAAGCGAAGTTTTCCGCTTGAAGAAAGCAGCCTAGTCATATGCAAAGGCCTTGTGAACCCTAGCTTATCGCAGATTGAGGAGGGCGGATCTCGCCCATGTAGCCTGTTGGTGCTCTTGCCGCGTTACCGAGGCGTGGAGGAAGGGTTGGCCGCTCACCTCGGTTGCCAAGCGGTAATCGAGAACGGTGTCATCCGGGGTTTTCGCGCATTCAGGCAGTGGTTTGCAGATGTCATTGGCAGCGAGAGAAGGGGCATGACGAGTGGCCTAAGATAGCCAGCTGCTTGCGCACCAGCGGCATCCGCCTATGAGAGCGGCCCGCATGCACCTGTTCCATTACCAAAACGACCGCCTCCACTGCGAAGACACTGACCTCGGCTTGCTGGCCGCGAAGCACGGTACGCCGCTTTACGTTTACAGCAAAGGCACCATTATGAGCCATTTCCAGCGTTTGGATGCTGCACTCGATCCGCTCGAACACCTCGTCTGCTACGCGGTGAAGGCGAACTCGAACCTCGCCATCCTGAGCACCATCGCGAAGCTCGGTGGCGGCTTTGACATTGTCTCCGCAGGGGAACTCTACCGCGTGATCAAAGCTGGTGGTGAGCCAAGCAAATGCACCTTCGCCGGCGTGGGTAAAACACGCGCCGAAATCGAGTTCGCCCTCGAAAAAGGCATCTACTGCTTCAATGCCGAGTCCGAGGCTGAACTGCGCTACATCAACCACGTTGCTGGTGAAGTTGGCAGGAAGGCTCCTGTGGCCGTGCGCGTGAATCCGAACGTGGACGCCAAGACGCACGCAAAAATTACCACGGGCAAGAGTGAGAACAAATTTGGTATCGACTTCGATCAAGTGCTCGATGTGTATGCACGCACGGCCAAGGAGTGTCCGCACCTCGAAATCCGCGGCGTGCAGATGCACATTGGATCTCAGCTCACCAGTGTCACCCCATTCCGCGAAGCCGTGGAGAAGGTCATTCCCATGGTGAAGGATATCCAGCGTCTTTACGGGATCCAGTTTTTCAGCATCGGCGGTGGCATTGGCATCAACTACAAGCAGAGCCTCGACTCTGGGGCATCCACTTGGTGGGAATCCAATCGTGACGTGCATCCGCTGACCGTGCAGGCCTATGCCGAGGCTGTGGTACCGCTGCTCCAGCCACTTGGCCTGCGGATCCTGTGCGAACCTGGTCGCTTTATGGTTGGCAATGCAGGAGTTCTCCTCACCAGTGTGCTATACGAAAAGCGCGGAAGCGCCAAGACTTTCAAGATCGTGGATGCCGGCATGAACGACCTCATCCGCCCCACCCTCTACGAAGGCTGGCACCAAATCGTCCCAGTCAAAAAGCCTTCGAACGATCAGACCGAGCTCGCCGATGTGGTGGGGCCGATTTGCGAAAGCGGTGACTTCCTCGCCCAGAACCGCGACATCGCGCCTGTGCAGGCTGGTGACGTGCTGGCTGTCATGAGTGCCGGCGCGTACGGCTTCACCATGGCTTCGAACTACAATACACGTCCGCTGCCCGCCGAAATCCTCGTCGATGGCAGCAAAGCTGTGGTCGTTCGTGAGCGCCAGACGCTCGACGATGTGCTTAAAGGCGAGCATGTTGTATAATTGAGACGGAAAAGCGTGGCGGCGTGAGCGTTTAAGCGATGCCCATGAAGCGCCGCCACTTTCTCCAAGCTGCCTCGGCAGCCGTTTTGCCTTCCATCGCCCCTGCTGTGCAGTCTTCTTCCTTGCGTGTGATCGACACGCACACGCATTTCTATGACCCGACGCGGCCGCAGGGCGTGCCATGGCCGGGGAAGGGGACCAAGCTCTACCGCAAGGTGCTTCCTGCCGACTGGCTGGCGCTGGCCGCACGTCATGGATGTTGTGAAACGGTGGTCGTGGAGGCCAGCCCGTGGGTGGAGGACAACCAATGGGTTCTCGATCTGGCCGCGAGGGAAAAGTCCATTGTGGGCTTCGTCGGCCATTTGGACCCTGGGCCGGACTTTGAGGGGCATTTGAGAAGGTTTTCAAAAAATCCAGTGTTTCGTGGCATTCGCTGGAACAGCGGGTATTTGGTCGATGCATCGAAAAGCGATGCGGTGAAAGCTGGCGTTAAGCTTTTGGCGCAATTGGGCTTGGAGTTGGACTTGAACGGTTCCTGTACGAACCTGCAAGCCGCCGCCAAGCTAGCCGTCGAGGTGCCTGACCTCAGGATCGTTATCAATCACCTCGGAGCATCTGGCGATCCGCAGGACCTTCGACCGGAATGGAAGCCTGCGATTAGGGAAATTGCGCGTAGGCCGAATGTTTTCATGAAGGTTTCTGCTCTTGTGGAGCAGATTAAATGCCCTGAAGGTCAGGCACCGCAGGACACGGCCTATTACCTGCCCGTTTTGGATTATCTTTGGCAGCAGTTTGGCCCTGACCGGCTGATTTATGGGAGTAACTGGCCAGTATCGGACAAGGGGTCGTCATACGACGTGGTATTTCGTATCGTGAACGAGTTTTTCAGCAGCAAAGGATCTGAGGCTCGGCGGAAGTATTTTTCACAGAATTCCCAAAAAGTTTACCAGTGGCTGGAGCGGTCCTGAAGAAAGCTCGAGCTGAAGAGGGTCAGACTTGATTTGTTGAAGTTTATTCGAAGCAACGGTTGATGATTGAACGCTCGGCGTGTGAAAGCGCACTCATTCTCCATGCAATCAAATCCAAGAATGAGTCGCCGCTTCATCTTCTATTCGCTCGTCTGCCTCGCCTTTGCTATGCAGCTTGTTCGAGCGAGCGATTCTGTTGCTGATGCCATGATACCGGTCAACGTGAACGCAACAGCATCTACATTTCTTCCAGCTTCTGCCCCCGGACGTTCCATGATGTTCTTCAGCGGATTGGTGGCCATGGCATTCACTTATCGCCGCGCTTGGCTGAATTGGAAGACCACTCGGAAAAGCTGAGTCGGGTCAATCGGTCACGAAGTCTCGCATTTCGTAAAGCTTGGGATCACGCACAGGCTCTTTTCGTGCCGCTTTGACATGGGAGATAAATTGAGAAAAAAGAGCCTCGCCAGTCTCATCCTGATCCGAGCCGCCAAATTGCTCTTCCAGTTTGTCTGGATCTTCTCCCGCCTCCAACCGCCTGACTATTTCCCGCAGTTCCGGCGGTGCTTTGTCTCCCATGACATCAGTCATTTTCCGCATGAAGTGCCCGAGTTGCCGCGGATCAGGGTTTTCTTCATCAAGACTGCCCATGTCCCGCTCCATTTCTTCCATGAAGGAGTCCATTTTGGACTCATCGATGCCAGCAAATGGATCATCTCGGTTGTCTTCCTTGGCCTTGCCAATCACGGCAAAGCGCGATAAGCGCTTTTCCATGCGTAACCCCTCGCCATCCGGGCATCGTGGAAGCTTGTCCCTCATAGACAAGCTGCGAGCAAAGAAGGAATACAGCTTGTTGTTGTCTGGGCAGTAAAATTCGTAAATAGGCATGATGAATAAAGGCTTGAAGGTATGCTGCAGGCGGTTTTCGCAACTCGACGCTATGCAAAAGCCTGAAGCGTGGTTGAATGCGCCACTTTTCCCGCCGCAACCGCATGCACATTGCCGATATTCTCAAGGACCAGAAGCCAACGCTTTCGTTCGAGTTTTTTCCACCCAAGTCATCTGAGGCATCAGATGCGTTGTTTGCCACCATCGGCGAGTTGGAATCCTACCAACCGTCCTTTGTCAGCGTGACCTACGGGGCCGGTGGATCCACTCGAGAGCTGACCCATGATCTCGTGGTGCGAATCAAAAAAACCACCTCGCTTGACCCCGTGCCACATCTCACCTGCGTGTGTCACAGTGAGGCGGATGTGGCGGCCATTCTAGAACGCTACGCCCAGGCGGGTGTAAGCAACATCTTGGCCCTCGGTGGTGATCCACCGAAGAATCTTGCTGGTTATGACCGAACGAAGGATACCTTCCAGCATGCGGCGGACCTTGTGACCTTCATCCAGAAGTTCAATGAGAGGGGCGGGCACCCCGATAAACGTGGATTCGGCATCGGTGTGGCCGGTTTTCCAGAGGGACATCCCAGCACACCGAACCGCGTGCTCGAAATGGATTATTTGAAGGCTAAAGTGGATGCCGGAGCCGATTATATCTGCACACAGCTGTTTTTCGACAACCACGACTTTTACGACTTTCGCGCTAGGTGCCGATTAAGTGGCATTCATGTACCTATCATTGCAGGTATCATGCCCATCACCAGTGCCTCCGGCATGCGACGCATGGCCGAATTGGCCGCTGGAGCCCGGTATCCCGCGAAGCTGCTCCGAGCCATCCAGCGCTGCGGCAGTGATGAGGAAGCGGTGCAAAAGGTGGGGATCCACTATGCCACCGAGCAGTGCCTCGATCTGCTCGATCACGGCGTGGACGGCATTCATTTTTACACGCTGAACAAATCCCATGCCACGCGTGAGATTTACGCCAGCCTGGGCATTCACGACTCTGCTGCAGTACGAAAAAGTTCGTAATATGAGCAACCCGTCACCATTGATTGCCGCCATCGAGGCGGGTGGAACCAAGTTTGTCTGTGCGGTGGGAACAGGTCCGGATGATTTGCGGGACATTGCCCGCATCCCCACCACGACCCCGGGTGAGACGCTCGCCGAGGTTGACCGCTATTTATCGATGGCACAGTCCAAGCATGGTCCATTTGCAGCCATTGGCGTCGGTTCTTTCGGGCCAGTTGATCTCGACAAAGCCAGCAAGACCTACGGTTGTATCACTACAACGCCGAAGCCTGGCTGGCAGTCGGTGGGTGTAGTGAACAGGCTGCAAAGCCGCTACCAAGTGCCAGTGGCGTTTGATACGGATGTGAACGCCGCTGTCCTCGGCGAATCTTTATGGGGAGCAGGAAAGAACACTGACCCCCTGGTTTACATTACTGTCGGCACTGGTGTTGGAGGCGGCGTTCTCGTGCATGGCCAACTCCTGCATGGGATTCTCCATCCTGAAATCGGTCATCTCATGGTGCCGGCTCCTCAGCATTCAAAGGCGGTGCATGACATCTGCCATTGCCCGTTCCACAAGAACTGCGTCGAGGGCTATGTGAGCGGGGCCGCCCTTGCCGCACGTTGGGGTGTGCGAGCCGATACATTTTCCAATGATCATCCAGCTTGGCAGGAGACCGCCAAAGTGATGGCGCATGCTCTGGCCAACATCACCCTGACACTCTGCCCTCGGCGCATCATCTTGGGAGGAGGTGTCATGCAGCAGCCCCATATCCTCCCGCTGATCCGCAAGAGTTTGGCGAAGGTGCTGAACGGTTATTTCAAGGTGCCAGAAATGGACCAGTCACTGGATCATTTCATCGTTCCACCTGGCCTCAACGGGCACTCTGGCATTCTAGGCGCCCTAGCATTGGGTGATCGTGCTTTGAAAAAGTCAATGTTAGGCGAAACATGCTAAAGTTGGGGTGGGGCGCGGCAAACATTGCGCTAATGAGTTAGTGAACAATTGGATCTTCGAGGGCATTTTTTGTCATGAGAACTAGCTCCTTATTTTTCCAAGTCATTGCATTGGTGTCAGCACTATTGCTGACGTGCTGTGACCGAGCAAAGAAACTCCAAGAAGAACGTCAAAAAGTGGATAAGTATGCTGAGCGTATTCATTCCGAAACTCAGCTTTTGGAGCAACGCGCTCTAGCCTTGGGAGCGGAATCAGCCTCCGTAACCCTTACTATCCAACGTCAGACCTCAATGTTTGAACAAAAAATGTCTAATTTGCAGGCGGAAATTGATGCGCTGAAAGCAAAATTAAAAACTTTGGAGAATGCAACAGCGGCATTGGGTCCAAAAGTGGATGCGTATAAAGCCAAGCACCTTCGATAAATTGAGATCACGCTTCATTTATGGAAACAGGAAAATTCTTTTCGATAATGGCTTTTGCATGTGCTGTGGCGGGTATTTTTAACGCAGTGAATTACTTCCAAGGTGTCGATGAAGCCAATGCACAGTTGCTCGAGGCCAAGAAGAATCTGGCGCAACTGAAAGAGAGTTGGAAGATGCGACAGGACGAGTGGGCTAAAATCGAGGTTGTTGCCGCTCGGGCCAAGGAGGCCGCCAGCAAGGAGACGCCGCTTTTGCGTGAGTTGGACGATTTAAAAGCCAAGTGGCGGCGTGTGGAGGGCGAATTCAAATACTTGGTTAGTTCTACACGCGCTGCGGTAGAGAAGGTGCGTGCGGACGGTGTCAATGCAGCATTTCCCGAAGTGAAATTGCTAAATGGCAAGGTTCTCACGGCAGCCAAAATCAAAAAAATCGAGCCCAACCAGATCTCCTTTATGCATGCCGACGGCTTTCTGATGGTGCCGCAGGATCTTCTTCCCGATGATTTGCGTTCACGTTTCGACTTGGGGCCGACTTCTCTTGCAGATGAATTGGAATCTGCACAGGCCGCCATATTGGCCCGCAAGTGAAACCGAGTGTCTTGGGCGCATGAATCTTCCTTCATGGTGGGTCTTTGATTGACGGAAAGCTTTCAGCCCGTTTGTATGACCTTCTCTCATGAACCAATCTATCCTCTCTCTTCTCTCGGTCGTAGCACTGGCGGGCGGCGCTCTCGCTGAAGTGGCCTACGAATTTGTTCCAAACTTCATCACGCCGCCCCCCGGCAAGGAAACTATCGGCAATGGCCATGGCGAAATTGCTGTCGATTCATCCGGCAAGATCTATGTGAGCGTGCAAGAGGCCAATGCGGGAGTGCAGGTCTATGGTGCCGACGGCAAATTTATCAAAGCGCTGCCGCTGCCTCCGTCACTGCATGGTTTTGTGGTGCGTAAGGATGGCGATGGAGAATTCATTTTCGCCGCAGTGCTCGGCGAGCAAAAAGTCATCAAGTGCGATCTGGAGGGCAAAGTGCTCATGACCATTCCGACGAGCGAGTTTCCAGCCGACAAGATCGGCAAAGGCCTCAAGCTCACCAACTGCGACGTGGCTCCAAACGGTGACATTTATGTCGTCGATGGCTACGGCCAGAGCCACATCTTCGTCTTCAGCCGCGAAGGCAAGTTCAAAGCTGTCTTTGGTGGTCCCGGAGAGCCTCTCAAGCTGGCAAACGCCCACAAAATCTTCATTGACCGGCGCTTTGAGCCCGCCCGTGTCATGATTTGTGATCGCGGTCACAAGCGCATGCTTCACACGGACCTCGACGGCAAATTCATCGGTGAAATTGGCACTGAAATGCGCAATCCCTCTTCCGCCAGTTTTCACGGCGATCTCATGTGCGTAGCGGAAATCGCAGGCAACGTGAGTGTGTGGGATAAGAATAATAAGCGCGTGGCGGATCTCGGCACAGCGCCGAAGCCCACCAACACACCTGGCGTCGAACCCAAAGACTGGCAGCAAGGCGTTGTTACTAGCCCCCACGGCATCACTTTCGACAATGACGGTAACATTCTCGAAACCGAATGGAACAAGTGGGGCCGCGTGCTTCGTTGGAATCTCAAGAAGTAATGCGCCTCGGGCGATTCATCCGCATTCTAGCCACAGGGGGAGTCGTTTTGGCCCCCCTGTGTGTTTTGGGTCATGCCATGGAATTTTTGACCGCAAAGCTTATCCTGTTGCCTGATGCAGAGGTTCGGCTGGAGGTGACGGCAGACCATGCTTTAAACCCTTTGGTTCCAGATGAAGCCGCAGCTCTGCAAGCAGTGGATAGACCGTTGGAAGTGCAGGTGGCCGGCTCATGGGCTCCCCTTGATCAGATGATGCCCCGCCTCATCGAGAAGCATACGGACTGGTTGCGCTGCGCACCGCCCAACCTGCCTCCACCGCCCCCGGAGGCTGTTCATGCGTTGGTCACCGCCTCTTGGCAATGGAAACATCCGCAGTCCGAATTGGTTTTTAGGGTGCCCAAAGGAAACATGCATGATGTCTTTCTCTGGCAACCCGTGGAGGCCAATCAAGACAGCCGTAGCCAATGGATGCTGCTGCTTGCGGGGGATGTGACGAAAGGAATCGCGGTGCTCCCGCGAAAATCCATGAATGATTGGTCAGGTGCGTTAACAGGCATCATTCTGATCACAGGCTTGTGTATGGCCACCTGGGTCCTGCGCCAGAAGGGATGGAAAAGAATTCTGAGTAACAACTCTTGAAAGCCCAGTTTCCGCTCCCACCAGTCTTTCAGACCTTCTTTTTGGTGACCTGCGGTGAGCGCATCAGCCAGCCAAAGACAATAAAAGCTGCACCGGCAGCAATCATGAAGGTGGAGAAGAATTGGCCTTTGGTAAGGCCCATGATGAGCTCCGAGCCGCTATCTGGCTGCCGCACACCTTCCAGTGCGAAGCGGATCACGGCATATAGAAGGAAAAAAAGCCCAGTGATGATTCCATGCGGTGCCTTTGGCCATTTCACTCGGATAAACAAGAGCATTGCTGCCAGCAGCAAACCTTCACCCAAGGCCTCGTAGAGCTGGGAAGGATGCCGTGGATGCAGGATATTCACCAGTTCCGCCCGTCCGCCGCGATACTTTTCGAACCACGCGATGATGTCTGGGCTGTGCTGGAGGTGGTCTGGCATCGGCAAGCGTTCTCCGCCTTGTGCCACAAAATCTTCGTGCAGCAGCTCCGTGGGAAACTGCATCGCCCAAGACACGTTCGTCACGCGACCGAAAAGTTCGCCATTGATGAAGTTAGCGATGCGACCCAAGAAAATGCCCAGCGGCGCTCCACACACCAGCGTATCTCCAACGCCTGTCCAAGAGATACGATGTTTCCGTGCATACCAAAGACAGTATAAAGCCACTCCAGCGATACCGCCATGGCTCGCCATGCCTCCTTGATGCAGCATGAAGAAAATCCACGGGCGGTGGATGAACTCATTCCAATTGTATAGCAGCATGTAGCCAAGTCGCCCCCCCAGAATCACGCCAAAAAGCGCCACACCGGTGATAAAGTCGCCCACATCTTTTTCGGCGATTTGCGAAAGACCTTTCTGTGCCAGAAAACGCATTACTAGGTAGGTTAAATAAAAGCCTGTCACATAGGCCAAACCATACCATTGAATGCCGAGAGTCTCTGTGAACTGGATCAGCTTCGGGTTCAGATCGTGCAGGTAATAAGCAAGCGGCATGCCTCGAAGCAGTGGCGAGGTCTCACCCGCCTTCAAACACCAAAATCATGTCCAATCGCAGTGCAGATCGTGCGCGTGAGCTCGAATCAAAAGCGTTTACTGCTTATTTTTTGAGCAAGTCGCGGATTTCCGTTAGCAAAACCACATCTGCAGGCGGTGCAGCAGCGGCTTCCTCCTTTTTGATCATGGAGAGGAGTTTGTTCAAAGGCTTGATAATCACAAAAAAAACCACTGCAGCCGTAATGAGGAAATTGATTGAGGCATTTACGATCACATTCAGGTCGATCATATTTGGGACAAGATTTCCTTTGTCATCCTTGAACTTGCCTCCGATCTCCCATGCGAGGCCCTTGATGTTTTCTCCACCACTTGGTATCAGGCGTAGGATAGGTTCCACAATACCTTTGGTGAAGGCGGTGACAATGCCGCCAAAGGCAGATCCGATGATCACACCGGTGGAGAGATCCACCACATTGCCTTTGAGAATAAATTTCTTGAATTCGTTGAGCATGAGGTTGGTTGCTGGGTTTAGGGTTACTCACCTCAGACCACGCCGCGCGCCAGAACGTCAATCAAAATCTATCTTGCCCAAAGTTCACCCGCTTTGCGATTGCGCTGATGCTTTCGCCGTTTGAAATGCAATCTCGCTTCTCCCAGATGCTCTCTTTTTTCACCCCCCGTTACCTCAAGCACGCCAAACTCCTTCACAAAGGCGTGACTCGCTTCATCAATTACAAACGCGATATCCTGCCGGAGGCGAAGCTGCAGGAGATCACCTCCCTGCGCAGCAGCCTCGAAAACGCGATGAAGGCGCGAGACAAGACCCGTATCGAGACGCTGAGTGATGAGATTAACAAGGTCTGTGAGCGTGCACTGCCCGGTTCTCAGCCTTCCGATATCGCCGACAATATTGAAGTCTTCTTTGTGGCTATTGTAGTGGCCTTTGGCATTCGCAGTTACCTGTTGCAGCCCTTCAAAATCCCCACCGGCTCAATGCAGCCTACGCTCTATGGCATCGTGGCCAACCATACCGAGGAGGACACCACGCCCAACATCATCGGCATGGCGAAGGACTTTGTCACAGGGCGCAGCTACATCAATGTCGTTTCGGATCACACGGGTCGCATTCGTGCTTCAGAGCCGCTCACAGAGCATGGGGTGCTGGGGTTCTTTACGCATTGCCGCCTACACTTTGAGGACGGTCACACCCTCTGGATCTGGGCCCCGATGGCGCAGCTGATCAATACGCATTACAACCTCGGCCTGTTCAGTTATGTAGGTGCTTACCCGCAGATGAAGACGGACAATGTCACGCCAGATATGGTGGGTCAGTTCTCACCTTCCGCGCTTGGCGGTCAGCTTATCACCAAAGGCCAGACCATCGCCCGCGGCACGCTAGACACGGGTGACCATGTGCTGGTGAACAAATTCGCTTACCACTTTCGCCAACCCGTTCGCGGCGAAGTGTTTGTGTTCACCACGAAAGACATTCGTAGCCCCTACATGAATGTGCCTGCCGAGCAGGGTTCCCAGCACTACATCAAGCGACTCGTTGGTGTGCCTGGCGACACGCTTGAGGTGAAGACGCCTGAGCTTTGGATCAATGGCAAGCCTGCAGAAGAGGCCGGTATGAAACGCGTCGCTGCCAAGGAAGGCAAGTATCGTGGTTATGGAGCCATCCAAATGCTTTCTCCCAGCAATCAGAAGACCCTCGGAGCCGCGCAATACTGGGCCATGGGGGACAACAGCTACAACAGTTCCGACAGCCGCTACTGGGGTTCCGTGCCCGAGCGCAATCTCATCGGCCCAGCGCTGTTTTGCTACTTTCCCTTTGGCCGGAATTGGGGCCTGATTCGCTGAATGAATTCGCAAAGGTGGGGTTCTGAAGTCCGTTTAAAAAAGCGTGAATTTTCAAACCCTTGCGCTCTCTTTTTGTGTCGTTCCAAGCCTGCTCCCAGCGGTTGATTTCGCCCGCGAGGTGCAGCCTTTGCTGGCAGAGCACTGCTTGGAATGCCACGGCCCTGATGATTCAAAGGGAGGTCTTGTGCTTACCAGCCGTGAACTGGCACTCAAAGCCCTCGAAAGCGGCTCATATGGTATTGTTCCTGCTAAACCGGATAAAAGCGAGATGATCGTGCGTCTGCTTTCCACCGATCCGGATGAGCAAATGCCGCCGCCGAAGCATCGTGAGAAACATCCAGTCAAGCCACGTGACATTGCGGTTCTGAAACGTTGGATTGCTGAAGGGGCAAAGTTTGAACAGCACTGGGCTTATAAGCCGCTCACGCGTCCCAAAGGCGGTCGAATAGATGATTTGATTCGCGCCAAGCTGGCTAAATACGGGCTTTCTTCGTCTCCGGAAGCCGATCCGATCACCTTGATCAAACGTGCCACCTATGACCTCCATGGTCTTCCGCCTTCGTTGGAAGAGCTGGCCGATGCTTCGTCTTGGTCCGAGCAAAAATACGAAGCGCTCATTGACCGCCTGCTCGACTCCGAACGTTTCGGCGAGCGCTGGGGGCGTCACTGGCTTGACATGGCGCGTTACGCGGACAGCGATGGCTATGAAAAAGACCGCCCGCGACCGGATGCTTGGCGTTTTCGTGATTGGGTGATCCGTGCGATCAACGACGACATGCCGTTCGATCAGTTTACCATCGAGCAGCTCGCTGGTGATCTGTTGCCGGAGGCCACGCCTGAGCAAATTGTGGCTACGGCTTTCAACCGTCAAACCCTTACAAATACCGAGGGTGGGACCGATCAGGAGCAGTTCCGCATTGAAGCTTGCATGGATCGCACGGAGACACTCGGCACCGTGTGGCTCGGCCTCACCGTCGGCTGCGCCCGTTGCCACTCACACAAATACGATCAGATCACTCAAACCGAATACTATCAGCTTTTCTCTTATTTTAACAATGGTGACGAGGTAAACCGCCAAGTGCCCATTTCGCCCAGCGAATGGGTTTCGTACGAAAAGAAAAACGGTGCTGCGGTGAAGCAGCTCATTCCGCTGCGTAAAGCACTCGATACTGCGAAGGCTGAGCTGCCTGTGAAGCTTCCTGAATGGGAAAAGGCCGTCAAAGAACGTCTCGCCAAGGCTGCAGCAGCCAAAGCAGTGCAGAAGTTCGAAACGCTGCCTGTCTCTGATATAAAGACAAAAGCAGCCAAGATAAAAAAGCAGACCGACGGCTCGCTTTTGGCCGAAAACAAGGCTCCTACGACCGATAGCTACACTTTGAGCATTCGGAGCTATGTGAAACCAATCAGTGCTTTGCAGATTGAGGTGCTTCCCGATGCTTCGCTACCCTCTCGAGGTCCCGGACAGAACCAAAATGGTAACTTTGTGCTCACGAAGCTATCGGCTTCCATCGAACAAAACAATGTCCGACGTCAACTGCTCCTGCATTCAGCCAAAGCGGATTTTGAGCAGAAGACCTTTACCGCAGACAAGGTGCTCGACGCCGACGATCAAACCGGTTGGGCGATTTCTGGTGCCACCGGCAAGAAACATGCACTCACTCTGCAATTGGCCGAGCCAGTTACCTTGAAAACCAATGAGACTCTCGTGATTGAGTTGGAACAAAACCACAAACAACTCGGGCATACCATCGGACACTTGCGCTTGCTCGCGGCGGGAGAGGAGACGGAGGATAGCATCGCACCAGAGGCGGTACGTAAGATCCTCAGCGAGGAGTCGAAGCGTCGGAATCCGGTCGTGATCCAACCGCTGTGGGATTGGATGGCCAAAGTCGATCCAGAAGTCGTGGCTGCGGACACCGCATTGAGGCAAGCGGAAGCCAAACTCCCCCAACCGCCGCTCATGGACGTGCGCGTGATCGCACAGCGCGCCAACAACCCGCGCAAAACGAAGTTACTGCATCGTGGCGACTTCCTGCAACCGGCCGATGAAGTCACACCGGGCGCTCTTTCGACACTTCCGCCGCTCAAGGGCTCCTCACGTCTTGATCTCGCGAAGTGGCTCGTGAGCCAAAACAACCCGCTCACGCCCCGCGTCACCGTGAATCACTTCTGGACGCGACTCTTTGGCGAAGGCCTTGTGCACACTGTGGCCGATTTCGGTGTGCGTGGTGAACCACCAACACATCCCGAGTTGCTTGACTGGCTGGCGGACGAATTCGTGAAGCAAGGCTGGAGCCGTAAGAAGATCCTCAAGACAATTATGATGTCAGGCACCTATCGCCAGAGCAGTGCCACCCTGGCGAACCTGCCTGCAAAGATCGCAGAAATCGATCCGAAGAATCATCTGCTGTGGCGTCAGAATCGTCTTCGCGTCGAGGGTGAAATTGTGCGTGATCTTTACCTCAGTGCCAGCGGCTTGCTTTCGGCGAAGGTCGGTGGGCCGAGCGTGTATCCGCCGATTCCGGTTGGTATCGATGCACTCAGCTACGCGGGTAACTTCAAATGGACCACGAGCAAGGGAGAGGATCGCTATCGCCGCGGCATGTACACCTTTTTCAAACGCACCGCACCACACCCCGACCTTACGACTTTTGATTGCCCGGATGCTAATACGACTAACGTGCGCCGCACGGTGAGCAACACACCGCTGCAAGCCCTCACCACCCTCAATGCCGAGGCTTTCGCTGAGGCGGCTCAAGCGCTCGCCAAACGTGTCTTGGTTGATGCGCACCTCAAAGATGATGCGGCGAGGCTCACGCGTGTTTTTCGCTACTGCTTGGCTCGTATTCCGACGGCGAAAGAACTCTCCGCTCTCCAAAGGCTCCTCGACGAATCTCGCTACACCTACCAAAACGGTCCTGCGGAAGAAGCGAAAAGCGCCCTCGGCTCACACATTGCCCCCAATACTCCCGTCTCCGAAAATGCCGCGTGGGTAGCAGTATCACGCATCGTGCTCAATCTCGACGAATTCATTACCAGAGAGTAACACGTTTATCCACGGGACACCGATGGCCTGCTAGCATGGCGAAATCTGTTACTGAAAGAGTTTATGAATTCGAAATGCTGTCTCTACCTGCAAAGCTTTTGCTGGAGTCATCCGGATGAAAACTGAGACCTTGGCCAGATGCTATTGATGGTGGTATTTACTTAGCGTAGCCATCCTTCGCTTTGCCGTTCCCATCAAGATGACCAGTGGTCCAGAGGAGGCCGCGGGTGATCAGGTCAAGATAGCGAGCGTCGGAGACAGTGGCGGTGTTATGGCCGATGGTGGTGGAGAAGATCTTGGTCTTGTTCGGCCCATATTCATTCGTCCAGGCAACAACAGCGCTGGCCTCGGTAGGTTTGGCGTCGGGTGCGGGCTTTTCTCCCTTCTTTGTCTTGGGGGGCACGATCTGGTGGCCGGAGGCGATTGCCTTGCCCGTGAGGATCTGAATGTTGTTGTAAAGCTCCTCGTTGATGGTGGTCCAGTTTTCGAGGCCTTTGGTGATCGGGCTTTCCTTGTCGATGAAGGTGATGTCGATGGGTTGCTGTGGACCGTGTCCGGTGGACTGGAGCCCCAAATATTCATACCAGCTGGCGTTGTCAGCACCAAGCTTGACAGCTTCGCGGAAATTGCCCCAGCGGTAGCTGTGCATGGCGCAGTGGAGGTTCACAGCGGGCTTGCCAGCCTTGTGCGCTTTGAGAATAGCACCCACATAAGCGGGATCTGTGACATCGGCGCTGCACTCGTCATGAATAATGACGTCGAAGTCTTTGTCCCAGTCCTTGGCCTTGTAGATCTCAAAAGTGGCCTTGGTGCTTTTGTCTGGGTTATAGGCGATGTCCACGATGGCGTGGATGCGTGATTCAATACCTTCTTTCAGTGCCATGGGCTGCTTGTCATACTCATGACAGCAGCCGCCGGCCACGATGAGCACGCGGAGCGGCTTGGTGGGGGCATCCGCAGCGCGAGCGAGAAAGATAACGGCACTGATGCCGAGAGTCAGCAGAGGAAAGAGAAGTTTCATTGAGTGGATAGCCGCAATTGCAGCACGGAAGGAACGGTGTGTTCGGATGAAAATTGCGAGCACTTTGACAGGGTCAGCTTTTGGGCCATGTCTGCAACCCATGGGTGAGTTTCTGACTTTTGATGAATTTTTAAACTGGGATGAGGCAGCAAAGCATTTTACGCCGCCAGCCCGACTGGCGGTGATTGGCGATCCGATCGCCCATTCGCGTAGTCCACAGATGCACAATCCAGCGTTGCTAGAACGCGGTATTGAGGCGCAATACATCCGGGTGCAGGTGCCGCAGGGCAGGGTAGCGGAAGCCTTCAAGCAGTTTGCAGCCTCTGGATTTCTTGGGGTGAACATCACCATTCCTCATAAGTTTGAAGCTCTTAAAGCGGTGGACAAGATCGATCCATTGGCGCGACGGCTCGGCGCGGTCAATACCTTGGCGATCCGAGAAGGCAGACTGCTTGGCTACAACAGCGACGGCCCAGGTTTTCTCCGCAGCGTGAAGGAGTCATTTGGTGTTGGGGTGGAGGATCTGCGTGTGCTCATCCTCGGCGCAGGCGGTGGCGCGGGACGTGCGGTGGCGGTGCAAAGTGCGCTAGTGAGCTGCCGAGAGCTTGTGTTGATGAATCGCACGGCTGCCAAGGCCGAGGCCTTGGCAGCCGAGGTGACCTCGCTGTGTCCGCAAACAGCCGTGAAATGCACTCTGTGGACGGATGACACAGTGATGGATGTTCTGCCTGAGATTGATCTGATTGTGAATGCGACCTCGATTGGCATGAAAGGTGGGGATTCGAGACTCTTGCCCGCTCAAGCTTTGCAAGCAAGGCACCGGGTTTTTGACATGGTTTATCGCGCAGATGGTGAGACGCTGCTGCTCGCGGATGCCAGAAAAGCCGGCGCGAAGGTGGTGGATGGTCTCACGTTGCTGCTGCACCAAGGAGCGATTTCTTTTGAACACTGGTTCGGTGGTTCGGCGCCGCTGGAAGCCATGAGGGAGGGGTTGCGTTTGGCAGTGCAGGCCTGATAGTCACCTGTGGAAGACGCTTCTAATCCGCACTTTTTAGGCGCATCGATTGTCCCTGCTGTTAGGATGCTCTTTTGGATCCGCCATTGCGAGCTTCAGGAATTTGTCTTCTTTAGAAGACGCCGGAATGAAAAAGGCAGCGCCTGAAATCGAGGCTTTTCGTGGCCGTTCATGCGCTTGGTGAGTTCATTGCATCATTCGACTTGCACTTCGGTCCTCAATGAGCACCATCTACTTACTTTTTCCAATTCTCACTTTCTTGGGCTGAGAGCATCAACCAACCCGTTTATTCCGTTTTCGTGGTCAAAGCATCGTATTTTTCGCCTGGAGCCCTTCTGTTCTTCACGATCCATGTTCTCGCGGTCAGCGCTTTTTTTGTAAAGCCTGAGCCTTGGATGCTCGTCTTGGCTGTTGGGCTGTTTCTGATTCGCAAATTTGGCATTACCGGTGGTTACCACAGGTATTTCTCTCACAGGTCCTACAAGACATCGCGTTGGTTCCAGTTCGTCCTCGCGTGGCTGGGTGGTATGTCAGCGCAAAAAGGCGCACTTTGGTGGGCGGCTCACCATCGGCATCATCACCAGCATTCCGATCAGCCGGAAGACATCCATTCTGTGAAGCAGCAGGGCTTCTATTGGGCGCATGTGGGCTGGATCTTGGCCCCGGATTACGAAACGTTTGATGCCAAACGCGTGAAAGACTTGGTCAAGTATCCTGAGCTTGTGTTCTTGAACACTTACCACTTTATTCCGCCTTTCGTCTTGGCGCTTGCCTGCTGGTGGCTTGGAGGGTTGCCAGCTTTCCTGTGGTGCTTCTGTGTGAGCACCGTGGTTCTCTACCACACCACTTTTTTTATCAACTCTCTCTGCCATATGCTTGGAAAGCGCCGATATGAGACTGGTGAATCGAGCAAAAACTCTCTGATTCTTGCATTGGTCACTCTGGGTGAAGGCTGGCATAACAACCATCACTATTACCAGCATTGCGCCCGGCAAGGCTTCCGCTGGTGGGAGATCGACGTCACTTATTACGCCCTTAAGGTGTTGGGTTGGCTTCGGGTCATTTACGATATCAAGGAGCCGCCAAAGCACGTCGTGGAGGCTACAGTTGGTCGAATTAGCCCTTCGACCGCCATCGGGTGACCGAATCGAAGCAGTCATACCACGGAAGTGAAAGACTTGTTGCTGTTTGGTCTGAAAGCCCCTACACTTAAGTTGCGTATGAATCGCATTGGCAGCTAAAACGCTCTTTCTGAGGTTTCTGCTGCTATTTCAAGTTTTCGACTGCATGATTTGTCAATTCCAGTGCCCTGCTCGTCCGGATTACCGGGGTTGTGAGGCGCGTTTCATGCCGATAGCTGGCTGGTGCTAATGTATGACTGTGGAAGCACGTTGCCAGATAAAGTCTTTTTCTCCTTGGGACGTTTTCCAAAGAGAAATTATGAGAACCAACACGGAGGTAATTTATTAGCAATCCATTCCAAAGCCTGAACGGCGGACAATTCGGTAGCCCATCGGCACGTCCGCAGCAATCTCAACAAGGCCCATCGCAGCCGCGTCCATTAGGAGTCGGCGGGCAAAGACCCCAAGGTACAGTTGGCGCAGGTGGAGGTAATCGTTTTGGCGGGCCTTCCATCGGGCCGTCTCAGAGCCGCCCGCCAGGACCCGTCGGAGGCACCTCGCGTCCATTTGGTGGTGGACAGGGGGGCGGAAACCGCCCAGGAGGACCCGGCGGTAGGGACCGCGATCGCGGACGTCATTCAAACGAGCTCTATCGCGTCAATGAAAGGATTCGTGCGCCGAAAGTCCGAGTGGTTGAGGAAGACGGGCAGCATCAGCTTGGCATTTTGCCTACACATCAAGCGCTGCGTATTGCTCGTGAGCGCGGTCTTGACCTTGTTGAGGTGGCGCCGCAGGCGGACCCTCCAGTCTGCAAAATCGTCAACTACGGCAAGTTCAAGTACATTCAGGAGAAACACAAGAAGGAGGCCCACAAGCATCAAAAAGCCGGCAAGGTGAAGGAGATGAAATTCCGGATTGGCATCGATCCGCATGACTATCTCATCAAGATCATCCACGCCGAAGACTTTCTGGCCGAGGGGCATAAGGTGCGCATCCAGCTGCAGTTTCGTGGTCGTCAGATGGCCCACCAAGAGCTGGGCCATGAATTGGCATCTAAAATCAAAGACGATCTCAAGACCATGGGCCAATGCGATCAAGAGCCAAAGATGGCTGGACGCAACATCAACATGCAGATCAGCCCGCTTCCGGGTCAGCAGCGCCACCGCAAGTTCAAACCTCATCTCAAAGGCGTCACGGAGCATCACGATCACAAGTACACCGAAGGTCACGACCCTCGCGAGGATAAGCACGATGAGCATGATGATTCAAATGATCTCGAGGAAGAGCGCCACGAGGAGCGCCGCCAGCCTCAGCACAAGAAGAAGCCTCTGATAGTCGAGCCGCCCCTCGAGTAAAAGCTTCAGGGTATTTGAAATCTCAACAAAGCGGAAGACGGTCTGTCTTCCGCTTTGTTGCTTCAAGCGACCGCTGCGGTGAGTTCCCGCATTGCTTGCCCCATGTCCGGTGGGCCAAAAGAAGATGTGCCGCAGACAAAAAGGTTTGCGCCATTCTGCCGGGCGATGGGGGCGGTGTTTGTGTAGATACCACCGTCAACTTCCAAATGGTACTTTAGACCGTGTTTGTCGCGATAATGACGGGCGGCAGCCAGTTTGGGCATCGTCTCTTTTTCCATGAACGGTTGGCCGCCGAAGCCTGGCACCACCGTCATGATGAGTAGAAGATCGATCTCGTGCAGAAAAGGCAAAGCTGACTCAAAAGGGGTTTTTGGGTGGAGGGCGATTCCGCATTGTAGTCCGGCGGCACGGATGCGTGCCAGTGTAGCCGCCACAGAAGTTTCGAAACTGGCTTCAACGTGGATGGTGATGTTGTTGGCTCCTGCCTTGATGAAGCGCTCCAAGTAGTGGTCGGCGCGGTGGATCATTAAATGAACGTCAAGATACAAGCTGGTGCAGGTGCGGACCACCTGCACCATTTGTGGTCCGAAGGAGATGTTGTCCACGAAACTGCCATCCATCACATCCAAGTGCAGCCATTGTGCTCCAGCGTCTTCCGCTCGCTTCACTTCAGCGGCCACTTTCGACCAGTCAGAAGCCAGCAAAGAGGGAAGAATGAGGTTGGTCTCATGGGTCATGAAGTCTTCATAAAGGTCCAAGGCTCGAAGTTTCAAGTTTCAAGTTTGATGAAGCTCGGTTACAAATACAATGCTTGAGTCTCGAGTCCGACATATTTATCCCCGATGACGCTCGCTACATGCGTGAGGCTCTGCGTCAGGCCCGCAAAGCCGCCAAGCAGCATGAAGTGCCAATTGGGACGGTCATTGTTCACGAGGGCAAAATCATCGCGAGGGCATGGAACCAAGTGGAGACGCTCAAGGATGCCACGGCCCATTCTGAGATGATCGCACTGACTCAGGCCCAGAGTGTCATGGGCGATTGGAGGCTGACGGACTGCGATCTTTTCGTGACCAAGGAACCCTGCCCAATGTGCGCTGGAGCCATCGTGCATTGTCGCGTGCGTCGGGTCATTTTTGGCTGCCCTGATCCGAAGGGTGGTGGAGCAGGCGGTTTCTGGAATCTTATTCAGGCCCCCAATTTGAATCACCGCTGCGAAATCACCCAAGGTGTTCTTCAAGATGATTGTGTAATGATTCTGAAGGAATTTTTTGCTGAGGCGCGCAAAAGACGTGCCGAAGGGCTTGAGCACCCCAAAGGCGTCTCCGCGTTCTCTAGCAACGCATCCAATTAGGTTCAAAACCGGGAGATTGACCCCAAAAAATGAACGCAGCTTGGTCTATGGGCATCGAATGAAGTCCCAAAAACCATCCTGCTATGAATCAAATTCCCCTTATCCTAAGCAGTCTTTGCCTCGTCCAATGTGCGAGCCAGCACGTCCCCCCTGGCCGTCCGCTCACAGCAGCAGACAAGGGCAAAATTCTCAGTGTGCGTTACTATGAAATCAATGGCATTCGCAAAGTAGAACGCCGGATCATAGTGACCACTCAGCCAAAACTGGAGACACGACTGGAAACGGAAATACTGCCTTGAAAAAAGCGAAGGGGGAAGTCATTCCCCCTTCGTTTTGCTTTTTTTTCCTTTTTTTCCACCTTCTCTCTCTCCAGCTTGCATTGCACTTGACGGAGTCGCTTCTTCCACTGGCAAAAAAGTTGCGAGCCTGAGCTTCACTGGGCTGAGTTGTGTGTCGGTTGCGAGGTTGGTCCATTCATTCGGGTCTTTAGCGTGATCGTAGAGCTCCTCGCTACCGTCCGCGTAGCGAATGTAACGCCACCGGGCGTCTCGCACTGCGTGGTTGCCTTTTCCATGCGTGCACACAGCCATTTCGTCCCATCTGGCTGTAGGATCGCGCAGAAGCGGCATCAGTGACATGCCTTTCACATGTTCTGGCGTCGTCAAGCCGGTGAGTTCGCAGAGAGTTGGATAGAGATGGGTATAGTCCACCGGGGCATCACTGAGTGTGCCTGGCTGGGTGACACCGGGAGCCACGATGGCCATCGAAGTGCGCGTCGCCTTCTCCCACAGCGCAAACTTCCGCCAGTGCTCCTTTTCTCCGAGATGCCATCCATGGTCTGTCCACCACACGATGATCGTTTTGTCTTTCCGCGGGCTCGCATCCAGTCCATCGAGTAAACGACCGACTTGATCATCGAGGAACGAAATCGTCGCCAAGTAGGCCTGAACCGCCTTTTTCCACTGATCACCCTTCAGAACGGACGCGTGGTCACCTTCTGGCCCCGCCATTTTTACGCCCGCCTTCGGTACATCGTTCAGATCGCCCTCTTTGACCACCGGGAGCTGGATCTCAGCTAGCGGAAAACGGTCGTAATACATCTGCGGCACATACCAAGGTAGATGCGGCTTGATGTAGCCTAGCGCGAGGAATAGCGGCTTGTCTGTCGGTGCCGTCTTGAGGCGGTTGATCGCCCAATCAGTCGATTTGTAGTCCCCCATCTCCTGCGTCTTTGACTCAACCGCACCCCAGTCGAAGTGTCCGCGCTTCATTCCGTTTCGATTGCTCTCGTGATCGCTGATGCTCGGAAAAAGCCCGGCCCACTCCGTCCAGCCATCGGTGCGGCCTTCTGCACTGAGGTTATGGTAAATTTTACCACCTCCAAGAGTGGTGTAGCCGTTCGCCAAAAAGTGACGGTTGATGGTTGCCACATCCTTCAGCACGCGGCCAGCAGGGTCCTGGTTGGTGTAAATGCCCGTCTGCCAAGGACGCAGGCCGCTCATGAGTGCCGCGCGAGAGGGATTGCATGCCGGTGCTGCACAGTGGGAGTTGGTAAACGCCGTGCCGCGCGCCACGAGGCGGTCGATGTTCGGGGTTTTGGTCTGCGGATGACCGCCAAGATAGGACGTCCAGTCATTCAGATCATCCACAGCGACGAAAAGCACATCTGGCCTTATCTGAGCGGCGGCAAATGAACAAGCAGCAAGAAAAAGAAGAAGCGTCTGCTTCATGATGCGGCGTCAACGCGGTCTCTCACCGGATCTTGCTGCCAACCTCTTCGTATGCATCACACATTTTTTTCTTTCGAGGCTTTCTTTGCTGGAATAAACCCTTCATCACCTTCTGGCCAGTTCGCCCCTTCCTTGATCCAACGGCGGATGAGATTGACCTCATCCATAGGGATGCGATGCCCCGTGGCAGGCATGGCTTTCTTGTCTTTGGCTGGAAGCATGAGCATCAGGACCAGTAAGCTATTTTCGGGGCGACCGGGAAGTATGACCGGCCCACCGGATCTTTGGCGGAAAGCCAGCTTGCGGCTCTGTAGATTCAGATCACCCATCAGGGATCCGCTGTGGTGACACTCGATGCAACGATCGGCGAAAATAGGTTTAATTTGCCTTGCGAAGTCCACCGGGGGCTCTTCCGCCGCACAAAAAACAAATGATGCACTGAGCAATCCGGCGAGGGCAGGGTAAAAAGTCATTTTCATAACTAGAGCATCCTCGAAGTAGCCCGCTGCGTCTTGTTCTCGTTTGGTACTTGCTGTGCGCTTCTTGCGCCACTTGCTCTTTGGCACCTCTCCGGCATGCTGCTCCTTACATGAATATCCATGATATTACCGCCCGCATTCTCGCTTTTCGTGACGCACGTGATTGGATGCAATTTCACAATCCCAAGGAGCTTGCCATCGCCATCACGGCGGAGGCTGGTGAGTTGCTGCAGCACTTTGTGTGGCAGCAGCCGGATCAGCTCGAAAAGCGCGTGCAGGAAAAACGCAGCGAATTGAATGATGAAATGGCTGACGTGGGCATTTTGCTCTTCGAACTTGCCCACAACCTCGGTGTCGATCTCGGCCAGGCCATGCTCGACAAGATCGAGCGCAATGAAACGCGCTACCCCGTCGCGAAAGCCCGCGGCAGCAACGCCAAATACAACGAGCTGTGAGCGACGAAACGCCTCCATCCGCCGAAACGGCTACTACGCCACACCAACGCCGTCCGCGTTATTCTGGAAAGAATCCGCGCAGGTTTGAGCAGAAATACAAAGAGCACGCGCAGGACGCCGAAACGCTCGCCAAGGTCCGCGCGGCCGGCAAAACGCCCGCAGGCATGCACGTGCCCATCTTGCTGCCGGAGATCCTGCAAATCCTCGCCCCGCAGCCCGGCGAACGCGCCGTGGACTGCACCCTCGGCAACGGCGGCCATGCCGGCGCGCTTCTCGAAACCGGAGTCACCCTCCTCGGCCTCGATCAAGACCCGCTCGAAATCGTCCGCACCGAGGCCAAGCTGCGCGAAAAGGCCGCGCCAGATGCACTCATCGTCAAACGCATGAACTTCGCCGGCCTGCGCCGCGCGATTGACGAATGCGGCTGGCACAATGGCGCGGATGTGATCCTCGCCGATCTCGGCTGCTCCAGCATGCAGTTCGACAACCCCTCGCGCGGCTTCAGCTTCAAGCATGACGGCCCGCTCGACATGCGCATGAACCCGCACCGCGGCCTCAGCGCCCGTGACTTCCTGAAAAAGCTCTCCGCCGCCAAACTGCAGGCCATCCTCACCGACAACGCCGATGAACCGCGCGCTGAAATCCTCGCGCAAGCCCTCGCCGGCAACGATCAGGCCTCGACACGCGTTTTTGCCGCCGCCATCCGCGCCGCGTTGCCCTACCGGCTTGATGAGG
>JAFMIR010000031.1 GCA_017853885.1 Prosthecobacter sp. | reverse complement strand
TATTCCTTTTCCTTCTTGTCAGCTGCGGAGGTGGTGATGTCGGCCATGGTCGTGTAAGATGAGTGAGGGCGCGGATGATGGGCGCAAAAAACCCCGGCGCAAGGACGCAAAACCTTCGATTGAGCCGCCGCTTTCGAAGGAAAGCCCCCTCGGGGGTGAGGTTAAAATCGCAAGCCACGCGCTTTTGGAAGCTTGAAAGGCTCCAAGGCGTTTGGGGAGGATGCGCTTTCTGCTCCTTGCTTTCCTGCCGGCCTTGCCTGCCCTCGCCCAGATGGCTAACCGGCCTCCCGCACCGATGTGGCTGACCTCCGAAAAAGCATCCACGATGATCCGCGAAGTGCGCCACGAAGGCAAGCTGCTCAAGGCTGTGCTCCTGACCGCTGCGGCGGCCCCGGTGGAGATTTTCGTTGATGGAAAATCCATCGTTACCATCGCTCCAGCGGAAAGTGCTACGGGCACCGACCTCACGCGTCAGCTTGGCGATGGTCAGACGCACCAAATTGGCCTCCGCTTGCCAGCGAAGAATCCAGTGGCTGCCTTGCTGGAACTCAATGGCGACCTCGCCGCCGTGCGCTGGATCGTCACCGATGCGGCTTGGCAAAATGCCAGCGTACTTGGCTCGACGGATGCCGATCCAGCTAAGAACCCCTTTGACCTCAAAAAAGCCTTTGATGCCTACAACTCTTGGCAACTCGCCAAGCCTGGAGCACAAAACCAGGCCACCGACGCAGCCTCCTTGAGCCTCCCACCGGGTTTCAAGGCCGAGCTCGTTCGCTCTGCCCAACCTAGCGAGGACTCGTGGGTCGCAATGGCCTTTGATGAGCAGGGCCGCCTGACACTCGCCAGAGAGAAAAAGGGTCTCATCAGGCTCACGATCAGCGGCAGCGGCGATCAAAAGATCGAAGTCATCGACGACGAGCTGCTCGAATGCCGCGGGCTGCTCTATGCGCATGGCTCTCTCTTCGCGAATGCGAACAACACCAAGGCTCTGTTCCGCCTCACTGACACAAACAGCGATGGCACCTTCGACGAGCGAAAAGAGCTCATGCGCAGCGGCGGCGGCGTGGGGCATGGGCGTAATCACATCAAGCTCGGTCCAGATGGTGACATCTATGTGGCACACGGAAACAATGTGCTTCTACCGGAAGGCATCGCCTCGGATTCGCCGCTGAAAAATTATGAGAATGACCAGCTCATTCCAAACCCGTGGGACGGTAGCATGTTTGACGGCAATGTCGAACTGCCTGCCGGGCACATCCTCCGCGTGAAACCGGATGGCTCAAAGATCACGCTGCTCGCCGGCGGTCTTCGCAATCCGCTCGACATCGCTTTCAATCGCGCCGGTGAGCTCTTCACTTTTGATGCGGACATGGAGCGTGATGTTGGCACGCCCTGGTACATGCCCACCCGCGTTCTGCATGTTCTACCCGGCGCCGACTTCGGCTGGCGTCGCGGCACTGGGCGCTTTCCCGCGTGGTACGCGGACACGTTGCCCAGCGTCATCGACATCGGCCTGTCTTCGCCCACCGGTATCTTCTTTGGATACGGCGCGGCGTTTCCGAAGAAGTATCAAGAGGCACTTTACCTGCTCGATTGGAGCTACGGGCGCATCATCGCGGTGCATTTTGGAAAAAAGGTGACACAGGAGGATTTCATCACTGGCCGACCGCTCAATGTCACCGATGGCTGCATCGGGCCCGATGGCGCGATGTGGTTCATTACAGGTGGGCGAGGCACGCAGAGCGGACTGTATCGTGTAACGGGAACATCGTCCGACGGGTTCTACTCATCCGGCTGGTCGGACGCGCATGCGGCAAAGCTGCAAAAGCGCCTTTTGCTCGAAAATCGCCCGGTAGCTGAATGGCGTGCAGAGGCGTTTCGAGGCGGGGACATGCAGGCGCTGCTAGCTTTGGCCCGCGTCGGGGCAAAGACCGATCTCGAACCGCTGCTCGATGCGGTGATGAAGGCTGCTCCGAAGCCCACGCTGGACGCCTTGCGGGTCATCGCTGTGGCCATCGCAAGGCAGGGCGAGCCGGCGCAAAAAGACCAACTCGCCGCGTGGGCGGTTTATCCGGCGAACGAGACCTTCCTAAACCGTGAACTCTGCCGCCTGCTAGTCTATTTGAAATCTCCTACCGTCATCGAAAAGACCATGCCGCTGCTGCAAGCCGCCACGACCTCGGAGGACCTGCTGTTTTATCCCTTCATGCTTCGTTACCTGAAGGATGGCTGGACGCTCGATCAGCGAAAAATCGCTTTCGAGGCACTCAGCAAGGCCGAAAAGATGACGGGAGCCTCCACCTTCTTCAAAGCCATTAGCGATACCCGCAGTGAGCTCGCCGCGGCGTTGAAGCCGAAGGAAGCCACCCAGCTCGCCGCGATCATTCATCCGCCCAAACCGGCCACGTTGTCACCGCATGCACTGCCGGGGCACAGCTTCAAAAACTGGACCCTCGCTGACCTCGAGCCTCAACTCACCAACATGAACGTGAAGACCCGCAGCCGCGAAAGCGCTCGTGATGCACTGGTGCGGGCGCAGTGCGTGTTTTGCCATCGCGTGAGCATGGATGCCACGCTGCCCGCGGGTGTTTTCGGTCCCGATTTGGTTCAAGTTTCCGCCCGTTTTGGCCGCAAGGATCTGCTCGACCACATTTTGAATCCCTCGAAGTTCATCGACGAGAAATTTCGTCTCGTAACGGTGAAAACGAGTGATGGAAAAACACACTCTGGCAGCCTCGAAAGTGAGGACGACGAGCGTGTTGTTCTCAAACCGAATCCGCTCGCGCCTGAAACCGTCGAAGTCGGCAAAGAAATGATCCAAGAGCGAATCATCTCCGAGGTTTCACCTATGCCCGCGGGCCTGCTGAACGCCCTGAAGGCCGAGCAGATCCTCGATCTGCTCGCTTGGTTCGAGAACGGCACGAAGTGAGCTGCGTTACTCAGCCTTCTTCTTGCCTTTGCCCTTCTTTTTGGGCTGCTCGGGCGGCTGAGGTTCATTGTCGAAGGCCTTGTTGCCGTGTGTAAAGCGCGGTGGCGGGACGGTTTCGCCAAATTGCTTCTGCAGTCGTAGGATCTCGGCCTTTAGCTCTTTCACGGTATCGGCATACTCGGGATCATTCGCAAAATCCTTCGTCTCAAGCGGGTCTTTTTGACGGTCGAGAAGCTCCCAGTCATCGACATCGGGTGTGTAGTAATGGATGAGTTTGTAGCGGTCCGTGATGACGCCGTAGTGTGGGCGCACGCGGTGCGGCATCGGGAACTCATAGTAGTGGTAGTAGTGTGACTTGCGCCAGTCGGCAGGCATCTCGCCTTTCATAAGTGGCACAAGGCTGCGGCCATGCACGCCCTCCATCGGCGGTGCCTGCGCGATATCGAGCAAGGTGCTGGCGAGGTCGAGTAGGCTGGTGAGTTGCGTATTCACGCTGCCAGGTTTGATGACGCCGGGCCAGCGGGCGAGGAATGGTGTGCGCAAGCTTTCCTCAAAGACCCAGCGTTTATCAAACCAGCCGTGCTCACCGAGATAGAAGCCCTGATCGCTGCTGAGAATGACGACGGTGTTCTTTGTGAGGTCGTTCTTGTCGAGGTAGTCGAGTACGCGCCCCACATTTTCATCGACGGCTTTCACGCAGGCGAGGTAGTCGTGCATGTAGCGCTGATAGCGCCACTTCACGAGATCTCGGCCTGTGGGTGCTGCCGCGGCATATTTGGCATTGCGCGGCTCATAGTAAGCATTCCATGCGCTCTTTTGTTCCAGCGTGAGATTGCCGGGCACGACGAGCTTCGCATCGCGCTCGGTGAAGGTACGGTCGATGCCCATGTCATGATCACTGACTGCCTTGCTGCGGCCGCTGTAACTGTCGAAGAGCGTCTTCGGTTCCTCATAGACACGATCTTTGTCAAAGCCGAGCAGCCGAAGCGGCGGTTCCCACTCGCGATGGGGCGCCTTGTGCTGGCTCATCATCATGAAGGGCTTGGACTTGTTACGTCCATCGAGCCATTTCAAAGTGAGGTCGCCGATGATGTCGGTGCAGTAGCCTTCGTATTTCACCTGCTTGCCGTTTTCGGTCATCGGCGGGTTGTAGTAGGCGCCTTGTCCGGGGAGGACGTTCCAGTAGTCGTAGCCCACAGGATCGGTCATGAGGTGCCACTTGCCGATGATGGCGGTCTGGTAACCGCTCTTTTGCAGCACCTTCGGAAAGGTGGGCTGGCTGCTGTCAAACTTGCTGTTGCTGTTGTTGTAGAAGCCGTTGGCGTGGGAGTACTTGCCGGTTTGGATGACGGCACGCATCGGGCCGCAGATGGAGTTCGTTACGAGGCAGCGGTCAAAACGCATACCTTCCTTCGCGAGGCGGTCCATGTTCGGCGTTTCGAGCAGCTTGCGCTTGTCGCCGTAGCAACTCATCGCCTGATAAGCCAGGTCATCGCAAAAGATGAAAACGATGTTTGGCGGCTGTGCGGCACTGGCGGTGAACGCGAGAGCGAGGGTGGCGAGGAGGAATCGGATCATGGCTTGAGGCGGGTGAACGTGGTGATACCGCGTTTCTTCTTCATGCGACCAGCAAAAAATCACGTCCCTCCATCCAGCCACGTGCTACAAGATGTGCTCGAATAGCCTCACGAGCACCGCGAGCGCCGACGCCGGCAAGAATGAAGCTCTTTTTGCATTCTGGCAGGTCATTGGCCAGTCGAACGACGCGGCCGTCGCAGTGAGTGCCGCATTTCGCCGCATCCACATCGATGAACCCAACAATGGGTAGCGAATCGAAACGCCGCCGCGTGATGCGACCCGCTCCCCACAACCACAGCTCGCGCCCGTTGACATGCTTTTTGAGCCAGTTCGTCAAATAGAGGCATTTCGTCGCATAAAACGCCTCCACAGAGTAGCGCGAGTCCGTGCGCGAAAGTCGCTGCGGTGGATCATTCCACACCATCAGCTCCGCATCGACCTTTCCAAAGCGCACACCGGCCGCTAGCCAGCGCAGCCACAGCTCGTAATCTTCCGGAAACGGGCCGTTTCGGTAACCACCATGTCTTTCGATCAACTCACGCCGGAACATCACGCTTGGATGCGCCACGGGAGACTCAACGAAGCGCCGCAGGCTCACTTCATCGGGATTCATCAGCGAATTGATCCAATCGACATGCGCTGCGTAACCGGCTTCCGTGCCGCCAAAACGGACACGGCACGAAACCAGTCCGAAATCGCGATTCGCGGCCAGAAACGCGCTTTGAAGATCCAAACGCTGGTTGCTCATCCCATCGTCCGCATCCATACGCGCGACGAATTCACCCCGGCACGAAGCTAAACCGCGATTCAGCGCGATGACAATGCCTTGCGGCTCTTGCTCGATCAAAACGAGGCGTGGCTCAAGGGCGGCGATTTGACGCAAAAGCTCCACCGTGCCGTCTCGCGAGCCATCATCGACGATGACGAGTTCCCAATCGGGGATGGTTTGTGCCTGCACGCTTGCGATGGCTGCCTCGACCGTCTCACGTGCATCGCGAACGGGCATGAGTACGGAGATGGAGGGCTGCATGCTCATCGGAACTGCTCCCATAGCAGCTTGATCACCATGGCAAAGACCACGGTGAGGAAGATGATACGGATGAAGGGGGCACCGTGGCGGATGGCCATCGAGGCGCCCCAGCGGCCGCCGAGGAGTTGGCCTGCGATCATCGCCGCGGCGATGCTGTAATTCACCCGGTCAGAGATCACGAAGACGGCGAGCGAGGCGAGGTTGCTTGTGAGATTGGCCACCTTTGTGAAGGCGGTGGCACGTGTAAGCTCCATCCCGGCCAGCGAGATGCAGGCCATGGCCCAAAACGTGCCCGTGCCCGGCCCGAAGAATCCATCGTAAAAGCCTAGCGTGCATCCAGCAACTCCCGCAAAGGCCGCCATGCCGAGTCGCGCCTTTGCAGGCATCTTTCCAAAACCCGGGCTGAGCAGCACATACAGTGCGATACCTAGCAACATCCAAGGCACGATTTTCTTGAGCGTGTCGTTGCTCACTTGAGTGACCGTCCATGTGCCGATGGAGGCAAATACAAAGGTGATCAGCACCGTTAGCCTTGCCTCCCGCCAGGACACAAGCCCTGCCTTCGCATACTTCCTCACGGCCATGAGCGTGCCCCAGGTGGACTGCATCTTGTTCGTGCCCAGCGCCATCTGCGGCGTCAGCCCTGACCACAGCAGTGCCGGCACGGAGATGAGGCCACCGCCGCCTGCAACGGCGTCAATAAACCCCGCGCTCAACCCCGCGAAAAAGAGAAGCATCAGCACATCCCAGCTCAGCATACTCCAGCCCATGCCCCACCATGCGGTGGAATCAAGCCCGTCCTGCCTTCTTGACCTGATGAGCCCCCGGCGGCAGCATGCATGGCCTTTCATGAGCGCCGCCGCCGCCAATATCATAGCCTGCCTCGGACCTGAGGGCAGTTTTTCGCATCTGATTACACAGAAGCGCTTTCCCGATGTCGCGGTGAGCCTGCGCGACAACATTGGCGATGTCTTCGACTTCCTGAGCGGCCGGCCGGATGCGCAGGGGATCGTGCCCATCGAAAACTCCTCCGGAGGTTTCATCATCGACACGGTGGATCGCCTGCTCGATGCCCGCTGCCACCTCAGCATCATGGAAGAGCTGACACTCGATGTGAAACTGGCCCTGCTAGGCCGTCCGGGTCAGGAGGTGCGCACGATTCACTCCCACGCGATGCCTTTTTTCCATGGCGACGACTGGCTGAAGGCGCACTACCCACATGCTAAGCGCATTGTGGAGCCCAGTACGGCCAAGGCTGCTGAAAAAGCTGCCGCCACGCCCGGTGCGGCGGCCATCGGCCCGCGTCAAAATGCCGAGCGGCATGCGCTTAGCGTCCTGCACTTTCCCATCGCCGGCGAGGTGCCGAACATCACGCAATTCTTTCTCCTAGGCCACACCGCGAACAAGCCGGACGCCACGCACAACCGCACCGCGCTCGTCGTGGAGCTGCCGGATCGGGCAGGAAGCCTGTGCCGCTTTCTTACCCCGTTGAGTGATGCGGGCGTGAACATGAAGCGTCTCGAATCCCGCCCCATCCGCGGCCAGCCGAACCAGTATCGCTTTTACATCGAGATCGAGGGCAGCATGGCCGAGGAGCGTGTGCTGAAGGCTCTGGCCCAAACGCATGCCGATGGGGCCGCGACTCGCAGCATTGGATCCTACTGCTCTGGCACGCGGGTTGAGTCCTGAGGCGGGAAGGCTTCAGCGTTCGATCCAGCGCGAGCCAGGAGAGAGGCCCACATGCCATCCACGTTCATGCATATGACTGTAGTCCGTTTTTCCTCTGGCGCCCACAAGCGGGACTCCCGTGTGCTGCTTCCACACTCTGCTCATGCTTTCAGCGGTGTGGCAACCCCAGCTCTTGCAGTAAGCATCGCGTGCGAAGGCACTGCCATTGATGCGGCCCAGATCAGCTTGGTGTAGCCAGCAGGTGGAGTTGGCGTAGACATCCGAGCTGTAGTCGAACATGAAGCTGTACATGTTCGAGTGGCCAAAATACTCGAAGCCGGAGATCTTGGTGTGCCAGCGATTCATGCCGCTGTTGATATGACGTATGAGCTCATCTGCGGTGTTGAACCACACCAGCTTGATGAAGGGGTAAGCCTTAGGCACAGATTCGATGTTCTGCATGAGCGGTTGGCGCTCGGAGGCGGCGCGGCGTACATAGCCGTCGCGATAGACCAGCCAAGTGATGTGCGTGCCGGCTGGCGCTGTCTTGTGGATTTCCTGCATGCGCACACGGGCGGTGCGGATGAAGTTTCCCCACCAGCGATCATGCTGCTCCGCCGGCTTACGCAGGTCTTCAAAGTCTCTCACAGCGGGACCGCCACTGACAACAATGTATTCTGTGTCCGCTGCAGCGCTGGAGATGAAGGCAGTGAGGCAGGCAAGCAGAAGCCGGAGACACATGGAATGCGGGCGTTTACTTGGATTCTACCAGCTTGAAGTTCTTAAATTGCACAATCATTGGCGGGCCTTGGTGAATCTGAAGCGCTAAGAGGCCTTCCTTCGGAGCATTAGCTGCATCCTCATCGATCACATCGATGGTCTGCATGCCGTTAATGAAGTGCTGCACATGGTTGCCTTTGGCGATGATCTTGTAGTCGTTCCAATCTTCCTTTTTGATGGCGGCTTGGATGGCGGCGGAATCGCCCACGCTACCGTTTTTTTCGACAACAGGCTTCTTGCCGTCTGCGCCGGGCTTGATGGTATTTTTTTCACCGCGCAGAGCGAGGATGCCTCGCCCGCGTTCTTCATACAGAATGCCGCTGTATGTATTACCAGCCTCAAAATCGGCCTGATAGCCGCTGATGATCGGACCAAAAGCACCAGGGGTGAGCTCCTTACTGCGATACTGCACGCCTGAATTACCCTTCTCGATGCGGTATTGAAAAGTCAGCTCAAAATCACTCACCTTGCCTGCTTTCCACACCAAGAAGGTGTTATGCTTGATGATGCCTTTTTTGGGGTCAGCAGGGTCAGGCGGAGTAATGCCGGTGATGGCACCGTCTTTCACGCTCCAGAGGTCCTTGTTGCCCTCCCAACCTGTGAGGTCTTTTCCATTGAAGACCTCGATTTCGCCAGCGAAGGCGGTGACATAGAGGGAGGCGAAAACGGCGAGCGAGAGAAACGATTTCATAATGGGTTGATATGCGGGCGTGGTTTAACGCGAACGCTGCGCCTTGTCTAGCAGTGCTGCAGGGCTAGGTGCTTCACCCGTCGTTACTTCTTCGCGAAAAAGTGGGCGAGGTTTTGCAGCTGACTGCCGCTGGCGGGCTTCATCGCGGCCTGAATGACCTGCTCTTGCAGGGCGCAGAGCTCGCGGATGCCTTTGCGGCTGACTTCGAGCATAGAATGCAGCTGCGGTTCGGTGAAGGTAGCTTCTTCACCGCTGCCCTGGATTTCAACGAATTCGCCATCCTCGGTGAGCACCACATTGCAGTCCACATCGGCGGCGGCGTCTTCGACATAGCAGAGATCGAGCAGCGCCTCGCCTTTCAGGATGCCGGCGCTGACGGCGGCGACTTTCTTTTTGAGCGGCTGGCGGCTGATCTTGCCTTTTTCGAGCAAGCGATTGCAAGCGATGGCTGCGGCTACGCAGGCTCCGGTGATGGAGGCTGTGCGAGTGCCGCCATCGGCCTGCAGGACATCGCAGTCGATGTTCAGTGTGCGGGAACCCAGCAATTCGAGATCCACTACGGCGCGCAAGCTGCGGCCGATGAGGCGTTGGATCTCCGTAGAACGGCCATCGGGCTTGCCGCGGCTGCTTTCTCGCTCTTTGCGGTCGAGTGTCGAATAGGGAAGCATCGAGTACTCGGCCGTGAGCCAGCCTCCTTTAACGTTCTGTACCTTCATCCAGCGAGGCACATCCTCCTGGATGCTCGCAGCGCAGATCACGCGCGTATTGCCAAAAGCGATCAGCACTGAACCAGCGGCGTGTGGAGCGACATCGACGATGAAGTCGATTTGGCGGAGTTGATCAGGTTGGCGGTTGTCGGGGCGTGGCATAGGCTGTGGGTGGTTCGGGATTGCCGCAGATGCTCGGAAGACACAGCTTCAAGACACGGATCCGTCTTGGGAGCTTTGTGAAACCTTGACTTGAGGACAAAACCTCACTTCGGCTGCTGCATCGCGATGCAATGGAACGCGCCGCCTTCGGTGACGAGGTCCTTGGCCATCATGGAGATGATTTCGCGACCCGGGAAGCATTCGGCGATCTTGTCCTCGGCCGCAGCGTCCTTCTTCTTGTTGCCGAAAAGCGGGACGATGACCGCGTTGTTGAGGATGAGGAAGTTCGCGTAGCTGGCGGGCAGACGGCTGAGACGCCAGTCCTTCATCTCGATGGACTGAGGCATTTCGATCTCAATGATCTCAAGTTTGCCTCCACCTGGGGCCTTCACATCGTCGAGGCGTTCGCGGATCTCTTTCAATACCTTGTGGTTCGGGTCGGAGTCGCGCGGCTCGACCATGCAGATCACGGCGTCCTCACGCACAAAGCGCACGAGATCGTCGATGTGGCCATCGGTGTCGTCGCCCTCGATACCTTTTTTGAACCAGACGATGTCTTTGACGCCGAGCATGGCTTTCAACTCCTTTTCGACCTCGGCCTTGTTGCCGGGCTTGCCGCGGTGGCGGTTCGGGTTGAGCAAAACAGACTCGGTGGTGAGCAGCGTGCCCTTGCCGTTCGTCTCGATCGCGCCGCCCTCGAGAATCATTTTGGAGGTGAAGCGCTCCATCTTCAGCACCTTGGCCGCTTTCTCGGGGATGCTGTTGTCGAGGTCCCAAGGAGCGAATTTGCCGCCCCAAGAGTTGAATTCCCAGTCGGTGATGGCGACTTTTCCGGTTTCATTGTGCTTGATGAAGATCGGACCATGGTCGCGGCACCACACGTCGTTCGTGTTGTGCTCATAAATATCCACTTGGGATAGATCGCCCTCGTTGTCAGCAATCGAAAGGCGGATGTTCATGTGGGCCAGCATCGGGGCATTGATGCGCACACGTTCGTACCGGCTGATGACGCTGGCAATTTCGCCGAACTTGTCTTGGAGCTTGTGAAAGGTCTTCGGGCAGCTCTCTTTGTTGGAGGGCCAGGAAAGCCAGATCGCCTCCTGAGGCTCGAATTCGGCGGGGAGACGGTAGTTCTGCGGGTAATTAGCTTTGCTCATCCAAGTAGCGTTTGGTCAAGGGTTCGTAGGTGTCAATACGGCGATCACGGAAAAACGGCCAGATGCGGCGAAAGTCTTCCACCGACTGCTTCTCACATTCCACGATGAGGATCTCTTCATTCGTGGCAGAGGCCTTGGCAACGATTTCTCCATATGGATTCGCGACAAAGCTCTGCCCCCAGAATTCACTCTGTTGTTCGGTGCCCACGCGATTGACTGCGGCCAGAAAGCAGCCATTCGCCACGGCGTGGCCTCGCTGAACGGTCTCCCATGCGCAATGCTGGGCTTTGCCAAGAGTGGCTTTTTCGCTCGGCAGCCAGCCAATGGCCGTTGGGTAAAACAAAATCTCCGCGCCCATGAGCGCCGTCAAGCGGGCTGCTTCCGGGTACCATTGATCCCAGCAGATCAGCACACCAATACGCCCGAATTGGGTGTCCCACACACGATAACCGAGATCTCCGGGCGTGAAGTAAAACTTCTCTTCGAAGCCTGGATCCTGCGGGATGTGCATCTTGCGATACTTGCCAAGCACAGTGCCATCGGCGTCGATCACGGCCGCCGTGTTGTGATAAAGGCCGGGGCCGCGTTTTTCAAAGAGCGGCACAATGATCACCACGCCGAGCTCTTTAGCCAGCGGAGCCAGAGCGTCCGTCGTGGGACCTGGGACAGCCTCCGCGAGGTCAAACAGCTCTGTGTCTTGGGTGATGCAAAAGTAGGGCGTGTTGAAAAGCTCCTGCAGGCACACGATTTGAGCCCCACGTGCCGCCGCATCACGAATCCGCGCCATATGTTGGCGCAGGCTTTCGGCTTTGGAGGAGAAGGCCCGGCTCTGCACCAGGCCGAGGGTGACTTTCGACATAGGACGGCGAGCTATGGCCGTGACAAAGGAGGATGCAAGAAGCGTCTGCGTCCAATCATGGCAATCAAACTTCGAGCCTAATGGAGTTTTTTCGCATATCTCGAACCAGCTGCCGGCAGAGCCGACAGCTTGCATTTGAGGCTGTTTCACCGTTTATGGTACTTTTTAAACCTCAACCCGACGACAAATATGGGCGCACAATGGAAGCAAAAATGGCGTGAACTGGCTGCGGACCAGAAGGGCAAAATCGTGGGCAAGCTCGTCCGCGAAATCCAAGTCTCTGTGAGGCTTGGCGGCGCGCATCCGGAGTTCAACCCACGTCTCGCTGCCGCTTTGATCAACGCCCGCAAGCAAAGCGTGTCGAAGGACACCATTGAGCGTGCCATCGCTAAGGGAAGCGGCACGGGTGCGGATGCCGTGCAGTATGAGACCGTCATATACGAAGGCTTCACGCCGCATCGCGTGCCAGTGATCGTCGAGTGTCTAACCGATAACAACAACCGCACGTCCTCTGAGATCCGAGTGCTCTTTCGTGCCGGCAGCATGGGGAAGGTGGCATGGATGTTCGACCACTGTGGCCTCATCGAGGCGCATCACGCCGACAAGTCGATCGACATCGAGCTGGCCGCCCTTGAAGCCGAGGCGGAGAACGTCGAACCGATGGAGCTCGAAGACGAAGAACACGCCGGGCAGGTAGGTGCTCGTTTCTTCACGCAAACGACCTCGCTGGATGCTGTGACGAAGGCTCTCAAGGCCGCTGGTTGGCAGGTGACCAGCTCTGAGCTCGGCTACCATCCCAAAGAGTATCCCGAAATCTCCGATGCCCAGCGCGAGGAGGTCACGAACTTCCTGCAAGCCCTCGACGGCCACGACGACGTGCATCGTGTGTATGCGGCGCTGAAGTGATTTACTCCCTCGTCACCGGTTTCTCCGCATTCACGAAGAGGGCAAATACACCCGCCAGCACAAAGGCCCCGGCGCAGAGCCACACGCCCTCGTGGTAATCGTGGTTCGTGTCGTAGAGCAAGAGGGTCTTGGTGAAAATGACCGGCAGGATGGCCGCACCGAAGTTCCCCCACATGTTTCCCCAGCCGAAAAGCTGCGCCTGATACTTCCCGCTGATGTCCTGCATCGTTGTCCACATCGCCGGGAGGCCGAAATCGGCAAAGAAGGTCACCAAGCCAAAGGTCAACGCCATACCCCAAGTCGAGTCCGTCGTCAGCGCCAGCAGGTAGCAGCCAGCGGCGGCGAATTTGGTCAGCGACATAGGCAGCATGCGCCCCAACCGTTTGCCCCAACGGCGTGAAATGGCGTCCGTGGTCATGCCGCCGATGGGCAAGGCAGAGATGCCGATGAAGAGCGCCGCGGTAGTCACCCAGCCGCTGCCAGCATCGTCGAGCTTCATGACTTTCTTCAGGTAGTCCGGCAGCGAGAGGATGAGGAAGGCCCAGCCGATGTTCGTGAAGAACTGCACCGCGTTCACATTCCACAGGTTCAGGCTGCCGCAGGCCTCCGCCCAGGGAAAGCTGCGCGGAGGATTCTTCGATGGCTGGAAATCTCCGCGGCCCTCCGCTAGCAGTGCGATCTCCGCTGCGTTGCAGCGCGGGTGCAGACGCGGATGCTCACGATAAACCAGCCAGTAGCACAGTGCGACAGCCAGCCCGCCAAAGCCGTAGAGCCAGCCCGCATAGCGCCAGTCTCCTGAACGTAGAATGACAAAGGCCGTCAACCACGGCGCGAGCGCTCCGCCGATGCGGCCGCCCCATGAAATGATCGAGCTGGCTAGGCCACGGGACCCGATGTGTGCCCAGCGTGTCATGAGGCTGCTGCTCGCCGGGTAGTAGCCTGCCTCGGCGAGGCCACATAGCATCCGCGCAAAGAACAGTGTCCAGAAGCCCCATGCAAAACTCGTTGCTGCTGTAAAGAGTGACCAAGCCGCGATGTAGAGTGTGATCAGCACGCGCGCACCGAAGCGATCGCTTAGCCATCCGGCAGGCACTTGGAAGAGCGCGTAGGCCCAGAAGAAGGCTCCCTTGATAAGGTCGATCTGACCTTGATCAAGCTTGATGCTTTTTTGAAACGAGTCCGAGCTGATGATCTGCGCCAGGCAGATTCGATCGAGATACATTAGGAAGGCGACCACCGTGGCCGTGGCGAGGATGTGATGGCGGACAGCGGTGGGACGGGTGGATTGCATGAGGAGTGGAGACAACTTGTTTTCTGAACCTGCCATGAAAGCCATTCGGCTGTCCATTCTTCTCGTCATTCCGCATTTTTCGTATTCGCCTGAAAAAGGCAGCATGCATATGACCCGGTGAATGCCGATGACGGGCAACCGCTTCCAAGGCTTTCATGAGCCATTCATGCTTTGACCTTGCATGCTACCTGCGCTGGAAGAATGATCTTGCATGACTGCGATCAAAAACCTTGTCACTCTCCTTGTCATCTCCTTGCTTGCTTCTGGTGTGCTGGGCTGGTTTCTCTTTCAAACCCGTTCGGACAACGATGTTCTGCGTGACCAACTGAACCACCTCGAAGGCGAGCATGCCGAGGCCCTCAAGCAGCGCGATGAGCAACTGCAGAGAGCGCTGGAAAATCAGGCGGCGAAGCATCAGCAGGCCCTCGACGCTCTCAACCACGAGCACGAGAAGGCCTTGACGGCCATGCGCCAAGGGGAGCGCCAGCGACTGGCTGCTGCCGCGAAAGAATTTGGCGACATCTTTGAAGGAAACAAAGCAACGCTCGGCTACCTCAACACCCTTGAGGAAAAAGTGAAGGCCGGACAATCGCTTGCCAAGGCCGAGGTAGAGCGGCTCACCATCATCACCACCGGTCTCGGCTACCTGAAAAAGCAGTATCAAAAGCCGATGCAGGAGTTCCAAGAGCTCCAGGATTATTTCGAAGCACAGGCCTCGAAGGTGGCGGAGAAACCCAAAGGCAGCTTCTTCAAGCGAATGTTCAGCAAGGAATTCCGCGAAGCCGAGAAGGAGTGGGAGCGCAATGAAGGTGCGCGCCAAGCCTTTGAGCAGGCGCAGGGTGTCTTCAACGGCGTGTATGCAAAAGCCCAGACAGCGATGAACGCTGTCAGCCTTGATGCCGATGCACAGATCAAGAAGCTCCAGGATTACCTCGATGACAAGAAGCAGCAAAATCCGGAAGACCTTGGCACCCTCTTCAACCAAGCGCGCAAGGCTCTGCGCACCCACCAAGAGGTGCTTGACTTCGAGCCGAATGCTGCCCCGGCACCACCTTCTTCAAATAAGCCGCAGCCGTGACATCACCATCAGGCAGGTATCACTGCTTTGCTGAATGACGTTGCGGCCGAGAGTGCCCGCACCATGCTGTGACAGCATGCTCCCCGAAATTCTCCTTGCCGCGACCGTTCCTGATTTTCTCCGCCAACCGCTCGAAGCTGCCTACCAGGTGTGCGAGTTGGCGAATCCATCCGAGAATGTCCGAGCCATCGTGCCGCTTGGCGGCACCCAGCTCAGCACGGCGCAGCTCGCGGCTTTTCCCAAGCTGGAAATCATCAGTGTGATGGGGGTGGGGTATGATGGCGTGCCGGTGGCTTGGTGCAAGGAGCGTGGCATCCGCGTGACAAACACGCCCGATGTGCTCACCGATGACGTGGCGGACATTGCCGTCGCGCTTGTGCTCATGACCAGCCGCCGCCTCGTGGAATCCAACCGCTTTCTGCATGCCTCGCAGTGGATCGGCGGAGCCTTTCGTCTCGCTCATGCCTTGCATGGCAAGGTGGCGGGTATTCTTGGTCTCGGTCGCATCGGGAAAGCCATTGCGCAGCGCCTCGAGGCTCATGGCATGAAAATCGCCTATCATGGCCGGAGCCCGCAAAATGTGCCGTGGAGCTACTTCGACGATCTCAAAGCCCTCGCGGCTGCCAGTGACTTTTTGATCATCGCCTGTCCGGGAGGCCCGGAGACCTTGGGATTGGTCAATGCGGACGTTTTGGCCGCGCTGGGTCCTAAAGGAACCCTCATCAACATCGCGCGTGGCAGCGTCGTGGATGAAAAGGCACTCATCACTGCTCTTGAGGCCGGCACGATTCGAAACGCCGGCCTCGATGTCTTCGAGGATGAACCCCGCGTGCCTGCGTCCCTCTTGGCATGTGAAAGAGCCGTCCTACTCCCTCATGTCGGCAGCGCCACGCACGAGACGCGCCGAGCCATGGCGCAGCTCGTCATCGACAATCTAGCCGCTCACTTCGCCGGACGTGAGCTGCTCACACCAGTGGTATGAAACTCACTCAATCCGCCAAGTCCTGCTCCCGCTGGCTGCGGAGGTTAGTTTTGGCTTTGCTCGTGGCAGGCATCGCCCTGCTCGCTTTGGGCTGGTGGGCTTGGACGCAGCGCGTGCCGCTGGTGAATCTCCTGCTCGACCGCATGTTGGTCACGATTGCCATCGAGGTGAAGTCCATCGAGGTCGACGGACTTGAACTGCGGTTCGGGCAGATGCGTGCAAGGTGGCGCTCAGACAGCACGGAGTTGGCCAGCATCGAGCAGGCGGAGTGGTCACCTCAATGGCTTGGCTTCGGGGAGGGAAAGTTGGGCAGCATCTCTCTTGCTGGCGCAAGAGTGGACCTTGACGTCGAACGCCTTCGTCAGCTCTCCAAGGGGGCTGGCAACACGGCCAAACGCTGGAGCATGGATCGCTTCGAGCTTTCCGAGACGCCCGTGACGTTGCGCGATGCTAAAGGGCTATTGTTTTCGGCGAAGATCGAGCCCGGCATGGAAGGTGTTGTCATGGATGGCGGATCTCCACAGGTGCAGCATGTCCGGCTGAAGGCCCGCAACGTCATCTGGCGGGATCATCCGTTGATCGAGGAGTTGATGCTGAAGGCGAAAACCACCGCGCAAGGCATCGAGGTGAGCGATTTGCATGTGGCAGAAGCTTCGATCGATTCCGCATGGTTTACCGCAACAAGTGGGAACAGTGTTGGCGATGCTTGGCCGCATGAGATCAGTGTGCTTTCCGCTTCGTTGCAAAACATGCGTTTCAAAGCGGCCGACCTCGCAGGTCTCAACCTCGCTTTTCGTTTTTCGTGGAAAGGTCATCAGCTGACATGGCGGCGTGGAGACGAGCTGAAAATTGGACCGCATGAGCTCGATATGACCGAGATTCAGCTTCGTCCCGCCAACGGGACAGGGGAGATCCTCGCGGCAGCTCTGCATCTGAAAGCAAACGGTCTCGACGAAGTGCATGCTGCAAACCTCATCAAACCTCGCGTCCGCTGGACACAGGCTTTTGAAGATGTGTTGCTGAAAGACAGTGGTTCATCCAGTGGGCTCAAGCTTCAAGTCCGTTCGCTGAGCTTGGAGCAGGGTGACGTCGCCTTCGAAATGACAAAGAAGCTCCCACTCCAAGGCAAGTTCCGAATCAGTGCTACGTTGCGCGAACTCGATTCGAGTCTTCATTCCTCAGAGAAGCAGCAGATCACGATTTCAGACCTTCAAATGGCTTGGAAGTCTTTTCAGCCGTTTGGGCAGCTGAAGGAACTGAAGGCCGAAATCGTGCCAGATGCGCTGCGTGAGCGTTTTCATATCGACTTGTTGCACATCATGGAGCCTCGCATGACGCTGAATCCGGAGAACGGCCCATGGTTTGAGCAAATCGCCACCGAGGTGGAGCCAACGATGCGAGCCGTGCCTTTCTGGAAGCGCCTCGGCTTTGGTTCGCTCGCCATCTCCGACGCCACCGCCCACGTCGTGGTACCGCTCGCGCACAGGCTGGAGGTGGAAACCGCTTTTGAGGTGCGCACAACCCCCGGTGGCTCGCAGCAGCTCACCATCCACGAGTCGCGCGGCAGCATCCCTTCCCGGGTAAACATGCCTGTGGCCTCATTGAAAGCGGCGGTCGTGGAAGCCCAGCTACCGGAGATGTGGCGTGACCACAGCGTGGGGAGAATCGACCTATCTGGCGGCCATGTTGATGTCGGTGATGCGTTCATGACCTTGTTCCGCGGTCCGGCGCAGATCGCGGAGGGCAAGGCGCAGGCTGTTGCCCAGCGCTGGCACGCGGGCGATGTGCGGATCAGCGATTTTGGCGTGACGCTGGAAGAGATCGCGCCGCAGGTGCCGCCCCTTCATTTCACCGTAAATTTGAGCACGAAGGACACGCCGCTCGATCTTGAAGGCCTCGCCGAGAATGTAGAGCCGCAGCGCGTCACATTGAAAAATCTTCGCATTCCCTCACCCCATCGCCCCCTCAACGCCGTAGCGGAGATGACGGAGATCCAAGTGCATTACACACTCGACGGCTTGCTCCATCGCCGAATCGATCGCGTGGACATCCTAGCGCCGAATCTATTTGTCGGCGAAGATTTGTTTTGGTATGTGGAAAATTACCGTAAGTCCACCAAGGGCGAGCCCGAGCTGGCGGAAAGCTTTGTAGGCCCGGTGCAGGAGGCGAAACACGAAGCGCCTGGCTGGCGGGTGGACACACTTTCCGTCCATGATGGTCGCCTTGCCATTGCGCCTAAGGGTGTCCCCATTCGTGGCCTCGGAGAGCCGTTTCCCTTCAGCTTCACCACACGGCTGGAAAGCGGAGAGCTTCAAGCCGAGCTGCAAATCCCACAGGAGGATCGTGAACTGGCGGAGATGAAGCTCAAATTCACCAACCTGCGCGGCAAGGTCAGCTTTAATCTGCCGATGAGGGATCGGAACAACAACGTGGTCGAGGTCTTCCAAGCGGATCGCATCCAGTGGAAGAGCCTCCATGCTGACAACACGTCTCTCAGCATCACTTACGACCGCAACGGCATCTATGGCAGCTTTTACGGCAAGGCCTACGCCGGCGATGTGAATGGCGCCTTCAACGTGTATCTCGACGACAGCTACACTTGGGACGGTTGGATCGCCGCCACCCAGATCCAGAGCGGGCCGGTGACCAGGCTCCTCTTTCCCGAATACTTTACGCTCGATGGCACCGTGACAGGCAAGATCGTGGCCACCGGTGATGGCGACGAGCTCTACCAAGGCGACGCTGAGTTCCTCAACCATGGCCAAGGCCGCTTCGAAATCGCCACGCTCAATGATCTCATCAAGGACCTGCCCGCACCCATGCGCGGCAACATCGCGGATCAAATCCGCCGCATCGGGCTGGAAACGCTGCGTGACTTCGATTATGAAAGCGTCGATGGCAAAGCACGCTTCTACGGGCGCGAGGGCCGCGGTCACCTGCGGTTCAAAGGCCCGGGCGGCAAGCGCACCATCAAGATCAACGTCTATGACCATCGACTCGCGGCCCGTAAGAACCCTTAAGGTCACACCTCTCCTCGCGTGTGGACTTCTCGCCGCCTGCAAGCAAATGCCGGAGGTGCCCATCACTACGCCGAAGCCTCTGGAAGTGAACCTCAACATGCGCCTCGATGTGTATCAATACCGAGGCGATGAGCCCGCGGACAAGGAGTCGGGCAGGGCGCTTGATGAGGCGAACACGCGCATGCGGAATCGCATGGCGGAAATTTTCAATTTCAAATCCAACGAACTCGTCGGCGAAAATCATCGTGGACTGCTTGAGATCCGCCAAGTGCCGGCCGGTAAGTGGGGCGACGATGTGAAGAGGCAGGTGAGCGCCGAGAACGAGGACCGCTTGCTGTTCATGCGCCAGAAAGCCAAGGACTCTGGCCGCACGTTGCAGGAAGTGCAAGACGAGCAATGGAAGATCCGCACTCGACAAGCCAACGACCGCGAATGGATCGAAGTTCCCGGCAAGAACTCTGGCACCTTTCAGTGGATTCGTGCTGGCAAAATCACAGCCGAGCCAGAGGATCCTGCCGATCAGCCTTCAAAGGAAACGGGAAAGCCTGCCCAAGCGAAGACAGCGCCCTAAATGGGTGGAAGAAAAGCGCAGCGTTGCCTCCCTCGCTTGACCTTTCCATACCTCTCCGATAAAAAGCGTCCATCATGTTACTCCCACGTTTCTTATTGGCAGTTACGGTTTTTTCTAGTCTAGCTATGGCCCAAGCGGAATGGCGCACGTTCACCAATGCGCAGGGACGAACAGTCCAAGCGCGCGTGCTCGGCATCAGCGGCGCAAATGTGACGATTGTCACCCCGGCTGGTCAACAGTTCACACTGCCGATCACCACTCTCTCTGTTGCCGATCAGCAGTATTTGAAGTCCTTGCCAGCAACGCCAGCCGCTTCTGCTTCTTCGAAGCCAGCCTACAAACCCTCGCCAAATGACAAGCTGGAGCCTACGGTGGTGAATGAGGCTATCGGCCAGCCGCTTTTCATGGAGACGTCATTGTGGGAAAACCCGGCGGATGAGCTTGCGCAAAAGCTTGGCATCCCGCCGGAGTCGAAGACGAAGAACGCGAGCAGTTTCCGATCCTACACCAAAGACGACTACCAAATGTTTGGCGCGCACCCGTTCTCAGTCGCAATGTATGCGGAGAATGATCGCGTCACCTCTTTCTCTCTGGTTTTTGCCAACAAGGGGGATCTTTTTAGCGCGAAGGGAAGTGGTGAGATGCATTTCGACAAGAATACACCACCTGCTAAGGCGGCCGCCATCGTCAAAGCCGCGATGGATAAGGATGTGAACGCCATCACTGCTGCGCTTACGAAAAAGCTAGGTGAGCCCAAGAAGGAGCGTATCGGTGATTCACAGTCTGTGCGTGAAAACATGCTGCGTTGGGATTGGCGCGGCCACAGCATCTTACTCGCCGATGTTGAGGGTGAGTATGTCGGTATTCAGATTGTTCCCAGCGTTTTTGCTGATGCGGGTGGAAAAGTGCAGGACACCGTGGACAAGGTTATCAAAGCGCGCGCGTTGGCAAACATCGAGAAACGGGAGAACGGCGATATCGTGATCGATGACATCCCGATGGTCGACCAGGGTCCCAAGGGCTACTGCGCCCCTGCCACTGCGGAGCGCGCCATGAGATTCCTTGGCATTCCGGCGGACATGTACATCATCGCCAACAAGGGAAACACCGGCTTTGGCGGCGGCACCAGCATGCAGGCCATTTTCGAAGGCATGGCGAAGCAGATCCGCAGCAAGCAGCGCTCCTTTGATTCCTGGCAGGGAGAGCTGAAACTCAAGGAGCTTCAAAAGCACATCGACAGAGGTGTGCCAGTCATTTGGACGCTCTTCAGTACCGATGGATTCAACAAGACGGCCAACGAGCGCACCAAGGGCCGCCAAAGCGTCACGAATTGGGCCGAATGGAAGACAAAAGTGACGGATGAAGCGGCTAGCAATATGTTGACCAAAGACAAGCAAACAGGCCACGTTGTGCTCATCATCGGGTACAACAAGGAGACGAACGAAATCGCCTTCAGCGATAGCTGGGGTGAGAATTACAAGGAGCGGTGGATCACGCTGCAAGAAGCCGAAAGAGTCTCTCAGGGCTTTTTCTACACGGTTGGCTTTTGATCGCTCAGAGCATCTTGGCGCGGCATCAGCCGACTTTTGCCGGAGCATGCGCCATCACTCTCCGCCATCTGGCAGAACATCGACGGCAACTTGAAGCCGCTGTTCGCCGGCTCCGATGGTGACGCCACGGAGGGGGCTGACATCGCTGAAGTCACGACCCCAAGCCACCGTGATGTGCCGCTCTCCTGGGAGAATGTTGTTGGTGGGATCTGCGTCCATCCAGCCGATGTCATCCCCGCAATACACGCTGATCCAAGCATGCGAGGCATCCGCACCAATGAGCTTCACCTGCCCGGGTGGCGGCATGGTTTCAAGGTAACCGCTGACGTAGCGTGCCGGCAGCCCGATGGACCGTAAGCAAGCGATCATGACCTGAGCGAAGTCTTGGCAGACACCGCGGCGGTTTGCCAACACCTGTGATACGGGGGTCGTATGATCCGTCGCGGCTGGATCGAATACAAAGTCCTCGTGAATGCGCCGGTTGAGATCGCAAACGGCTTCCAAAATGGGGCGCTTTGCCGGGAAGGATGACCGCGCGTAATCAACAAACGAGGACCCCATTGGAATCAGCGAGGATGGGAAGGCCAGCTCACCAGCGATAAGAAGTGAAGGGCTGCCATCACCGCGGCAACCATCGCGAATGATTTCCCAGGATGGCGTGCTGGCTGGATCAGGCGGCTCGGTTCTTTTTACCTCGATCAGGCTGCGGGAGATAACTTCAAGTTTCTGGTGTGCTCCGGCGATCTCAAAATACACCGTCGCATTCCCAAAGTAGTCAAAACGCTTCGCCCGCTCCAATGGCTCCGGCCAGATGTGCAGCTCATGCCATGGGCATTCCTGCTGTGGCAGCGTGCGCGGCTCTAACCGCGCCGTGTAATGCCCCACCGTCACTGGACTTTCGTAGATGTAGGTGGTGCGGTGGATGATATTGTAGCGCATGACAGGCGGCATTCGTGGTTCGTCTTCACCTTCCGCGAACAGTCGCGTGGCTGAAGAAGTGCTCGGTGATGATGTCGGAGAGCGTTTCGATGCCCTTGGCCATTTTCTGGCAGAAGTTCGGGGCGATTTCGAAGATGAGTTCGCCTGAATGGGCAAGCTTTTCGAGATTGAGGGCCATGAGGTCTGACAGAAGGGAATCGGTTTGCTGGCGTTCACGATTGCCTACGTCCTGTGTGGCATCGTGCGGCAGTTTGGCAACGAGGCGGTCCAGAGCGTGAAGTTGGAAGCTAAAGCTTCTTGGGTTGCTAGGCTCGAGCAGCAGCAGGTCGAGCGTCTGGATGAGCATCGGCCGTGCAAAGTGCAAGCGGCGGTAGGTCATGGTGCTGTCACCGATCTCGAGTAGTGGACCTAGTACGATCTCATCCTCGCGGGCATGCACGATGCCGGTTTGTAGCATATTCAGCATGGCATCGCTGCGTTCGATACGGCGGCCGATCTCGAGGAAGCGCCAGCCGTGTCCGCGCGTCATGTTTTCTTGTTCCATGCCGCTAAATGCGGCTAGATCGAGCACGATTGTGTCGAGCACCTCAATGGCTCGCGTGACAGAAAAGCCGCTGGCGGGCATGCGTGCATCGCGTTCGATGCGGTTGAAAAGCCGCCACGTGTCATCAGAGAGGCGGTCACGAGCGGCAGCGGCGTTGTAACGCACGCGGCTCATGAGATCCAGCACACTGCCGTCTCGTTTCGGATCCTGAAGCAGGGCGGAGAGATGCTCGCGAAGGTCCGCTGCCTCCGCTGGCAGCAGCCCGAGCTGGGTCATCAGTGCCACGCAGGCGGCGACCTCACGATTGCTCTCAGCGGATCCTTCGCCGGAGAAGCGATGCAGCGTGGTCCGCAGGACCCGAACCGTCTGCTCCAACCGCTCGCTGTAGCGACCAAGCCAGAAAAGATGATCCGCCACGCGGCTGGGAACGCCGCCGGGAGGACGCGCGGGACGGATGACCACAGGTGCCGGATAAAGCCTCACGTTTTCGCTGGGCGCATCACCGATCACCCATGTGTCCTTGCTGATACCGCCGCTGCGCATGGTGACGAGCCAGCGATGCGGCTCCGGGCTCACCCGCGTGAGACCACCGGGCATCGCGGTGAATCGGTCGCCGTTGGCGAGCGTATAGGCACGCCAGACGAGCGAACGTGGCTCGAGCCTGCCATTCACGAGTGTCGGTGTCGTCGAGAGTGGCAGGATTTCCTGCGCCAAATAATCCTGTGGTGAGGCACGAATGGAATCGATCAGCCTCGCCTTTTGCTCTTTGTCCAAATCCCGCACAAAGACAGGATCACGAGCGCCACGCACGAACGCGGGCTTGATCACCCAGCGGTCGGGGTCGCTCAGCACGAGATCGAGCTCGCGCTTCTGGCCGCACCACCATGTCGGCACGCAGGCCATCTTTAATTCCTCACCCAGCAGCCTGCGGCAGAGACCGGGCAGGAAGGGATGCATGGCTGGCGTTTCCACCACGCCGCAGCCAAGGCCATTGGCCAACGCCACACTGCCGCTGCGCCACGCTTCAAGCAGCCCGGCGGTTCCGAGCATGGAATCGGGATTCAACTCGAGTGGATCAGCAAACACATCATCGACATGTCGCAGCACGGCATCCACCCGGCGGAGGCCTTCCAGCGTCTTCAAGAATAGGCGGCGGTCCCGAACCGTCAGGTCGGCTCCCTCTACCAGAGGAAAGCCGAGGTAACGGGCCTGGAACGCATGCTCAAAATAAGTCTCATTGTAAGGCCCTGGTGTGAGCATCAGAACGCCCGCATCTCCGCGACGCTGCGGCAGCAGGCTGCGCAACATGTCCCGCTTCAGATCATACCAGGCCTTTAATCGCCGCACGCGTGACGCATTGAACTCCTCCGCGAACACGCTGGCAAGGATGATGCGGTTTTCGAGTGAGTAGCCTTGCCCGCTGGGTGCTTGCACTCGGTCCGCCAGCGCCATCCACTTGCCATCGGGGCCGCGCACGATGTCACATCCCATGCGGGTGGCCATCTTACCGCCTGCGGGCAGAACGCCAACGACCGGCCGCAGGAAACCAGGATTTGCATGAACAAGCGCCGGCGGAATCCAGCCTTCGCTAAGCAGGTGCTGCGGGCCGTAGATATCCGCTAGGATGGCGTTCATGAGCCGCGCGCGCTGGTCGAGCCCCTCGGTCACTGTTTGAAACTCTTCCGTGCTCACAATGAAGGGCAGCAGATCGAGCATCCAGGGTCGGCTGGTGCCCAACGCGTCATCGTAGATGTTGTAGGTCACACCATGGTCTCGCAGCAGACGCTGCACCGCCTCGGTGCGAGAGGCAAAATCCTGCCGACCGCAGTTCGCCAGAAAGCTACCAAACGTCTTCCAATGCGGCCTCAAGTGGCCGTTTTCATCCATCATCTCGTCGTAAACACCCGCGTCCGGCCGGTAGGCTGGGATAAGGTCTTCGATAGGAGGGGTTGGAACTTCGGTGACGGACAAGGGAAATTTTTATATAGCAGTTTTGCAGACGAAGTGGAGGGAGAAGTCCATAGGGTGACTAAGACCTCCGCATGTCCAGTGTTAGCGGGAACTCCGGGGTGCCTTCAATGTGCCGCAGTTTGAATGCGCCAGGGGTGTGGCCGTAGCTGAAGAACCTCGCGAGGCGGCGGCTTTCGGCTTCGTAGCTGTTCACGGGGAAGGTGTCGTAGCTGCGGCCACCGGGATGCGCGACGTGGCAGGTGCAGCCGCCAAGGCTGCGGCCGTTCCACTGGTCCACAATGTCGAAAATGAGCGGGCTGTGCACGCCGATGGTGGGCTGGAGGCACTCGCCGGGTTGCCAGGCACGGTAGCGGATGCCGGCGACATACTCGCCGACGGTGCCGGTGGGATGCAGCGGGACTTGCATGCCGTTGCAGGCGATGGCGTAGCGGCCATTCACGAGTCCCTTGGTCTTCACCTGGACGCGTTCGAGGCTGCTATCGACGTAGCGCACGGTACCTCCCGCGGCGCCTTCTTCTCCCAGCACATGCCAAGGCTCGATGGCGGTGCGGATGTCGAGATGGATGCCGCGCTGCGTGATGTGGCCGATGGAGGGGAATTTGAACTCAAAATGCGGTGCGAACCATTCCGGCTTCATGTCGTAGCCGTGCGCGGTCATGTCCTCCATCACATCGGTGAAGTCATCCCACACGAAGTGCGGCAGCAGGAAGCGATCGTGCAGATCGGTGCCCCAGCGCACGAGGTTCTGCTCATACGGCTTGTTCCAAAATCTGGCGATGGCGGCGCGGAGCAGCAGATGCTGCGCGAGGCTCATCTCGGCATGCGGCGGCATTTCAAACGAACGCAGCTCGACGAGGCCGAGGCGGCCGGTGCTGCTGCCGGGATCAAACATCTTGTCGATGCAGAACTCCGTGCGGTGCGTGTTGCCCGTGGCATCGCAGAGGATGTTGCGGAAGATGCGATCGACGAGCCAAGGCGGCGGCGTGCCAGCCTTGTCATTCTGCTTCTTCAACTCGCGGAAGGCCAGCTCAAGCTCAAACAGCGCGTCATTGCGTGCCTCATCGACACGCGGGCACTGGCTGGTGGGACCGATGAAGAGGCCGCTGAAGAGGTAGCTGAGGCTGGGATGGTTGTGCCAGTAGCCGAGCAGCGATTTGAGCAAATCGGGACGGCGCAGGAAGGGTGAGTCCTTCGGTCGCTCGCCGCCGATGACGATGTGATTGCCGCCGCCGGTGCCGGTGTGGCGGCCATCGACCATGAATTTCTCCGTGCCGAGCCGCGTGAGCCGCGCCTCTTCGTAAAGTGTCTTCGTGTTGTGCACGAGCTCGTCCCATTGCTTCACGGGATGCATGTTTACCTCGATCACGCCGGGGTCAGGCGTGACTTTGATCACCTGAAGGCGCGGATCATACGGAGGCGGCGTGCCTTCGACGATGACAGGCATTTTCAAAGCGGCGGCAACATCTTCGACGGCGGCGACGAGGTCGAGGTAGTCCTCTGTCGAGACCACCGGCGGCATGAAGACATGCAGGCGGCCGTTTCGCGGCTCGAAACAGATCGCGGTGCGGATGATCCAGCTCGCGGACTCCTGCGGCATCGGGAAGCGCGACTTCAAATCGCCGAATGCATCGTCATCGCGGCGCAGATCGGGCGGCAGCGGCTCGATCTTGCGGCGCTCGGGCTTGCCCTGGCCGCCGTATTGGCCGGTGATGTAGTTGGAAGCCGCGGCGGATGGTTTCGGCGGAGCCTCCATGCCGTCGAGCCAGTCGGCGACGGCGCGGAGGAAGTGCTGGCGGTTCTCCGGACGCTCCGGCAGGTCCGGCCAGTCGCTCATCGCATCGGTGGGATAGATCCACGGATAGTCGGTGGCCGCCACCCAGGGCAGGCTGTCGAGCGGCAGGCGCAGGCCCATGGGCGAATCGCCGGGGATGAGATACATTGTCTCGTCTCGCACGAACCACGGACCGCTCTGCCAGCGCATCTCGCTGCCGACTTGATTGCGCTCCAGCGGCAAAACGAAGCCGGTCACCTTGTCGAGCCCCTGCTCGAAGATGCGGGCGAGACGCTCGCGCTCGAAGGGATCTTTGAGGTTCGACTTGAGCGGATCGACATTCACCGGCAGGCGCTTCTCCTTCCAAAGATAGTAAAAGGCATCTTCATAGGCCGCTTTGAGCCATTTTGGATCGACGCCCAGTGCGGCGCTCAATGCGAGGCCGAAGCGATACGCCTCATTCTCCGTGTGACCATAGCTGCGCGACTCATCGGCGATGAGCAAGTCATCCGTCCACACCGGCGCACCATCCTTGCGCCAGTAGCAGCCGAGTGCCCAGCGTGGCAATGGCTCGCCCGGATACCATTTGCCCTGGCCGTAGTGCAGCAGACCGCCCTGGCCAAATTGCTGGCGCAGGCGCTTGATGAGCTCGCCGCTCAGGAGTCGCTTCTTCGGACCCACCGCGGCGGTGTTCCACTCCTCGCCTTCCATGTCGTCGATGCTCACAAAGGTCGGCTCGCCGCCCATCGTCATGCGCACATCGCCTTTGACGAGATCACCGTCGATCTTCAGGCCGAGCTTTTCGATCTCCGCCCATTGCTCTGGCGTGTAGGGCTTCGTCACACGCGGCGATTCAAAGATGCGCGTGATCTTCATCTCGTGCTCGAACTCCACCTCACACGGGTCGAGCGCACCCGTGATCGGCGCGGCACTCGTGGGGTCCGGCGTGGCGGCCAGCGGCAGATGCCCCTCGCCCGCGAGCAGGCCCGAGGTCGGATCGAGGCCCACCCAGCCTGCGCCGGGCAGATACACCTCGCACCACGCATGCAGGTCCGTGAAGTCCTCCTCCGTGCCGCTGGGGCCATCGAGCGATTTCACATCCGGCTTCAACTGGATCAAATAACCGCTCACGAAGCGCGAGGCCATGCCGAGATGGCGGAAGAGCTGGCAGAGCAGCCACGCCGAGTCACGGCACGAGCCGCTGCCAAGCTCCAGCGTCTCCTCAGGCGTCTGAACGCCCGGCTCGAGGCGGATCATGTAGCGGATGTCCTTCCAGAGCAGTTGATTGATCGCCACGAGGAAGTCGATCGTGCGCGGGCGCGGATCGCTTTTGTCCTTCGCGGCCGTCACCACGCCTGTTTCGGGCAAAATGCCATGCGCATGCGTGTCCGCCGTCTCCGAGTGCGGTGTGCTCGCATGCGGCAGGTGGGTATTTTTGAGCAAATCACGCCGGATGCCGCGCAGGTACTCCCCCAGTGCCGGAGTGAGCGGCACCTTGCGATGATACGGCTCCAGCTCGTGAGCCAGCACCGGGTCGTATTTGAAGGGTACTCGCTCCGCCTCCGGCTCCAGGAAGAAGTCGAAAGGATTGTACACCGCCATCTCCGCCACCAGATCTATTTCCACGCGGAACTCCGTCGTTTTCTCTGGAAACACCAGCCGCGCGAGGTAGTTCGCCTGCGGGTCCTGCTGCCAGTTGATGAAATGCTGGCCGGGCGTGACCTTCAGCGAGTAGCTCAGCACTGGCGTGCGGCAGTGCGGCGCCGGCCTCAAACGGATGACCTGCGGACTCAACGCAATAGGCCGGTCGTATTTGTATGTGGTGACATGGCGGAGAGCGACGTGGATGGACATGGGCTGGGCCTACCATTTTGAGCATAGGCCGTGCCACCTCCGTCTTAGCAGTCACGATCTCGAACGCAGCGCCATTGCCTCTTCGACAATGGAAGCCCATTTTCCAGATCCGACACACTCTTTGCTGGAATGTGTCGTCGGTGGCCGCGTTTCACGAAAACCATGCGCCTTCTGGTTTTCTTCTTCGCTCTTTGCTCTTCACTCTATGCGGCGAAGCCGAACATCATCGTCTTCTATACCGATGATCACGGCTTCGCGGATCTCGGCATCCGCGGCATCGAAAAGGATCTGAAGACGCCGAATCTCGATGCGCTCGCCCGCAGTGGCGTGATTGCCAAGCATGGCTACAGCACCGCACCGCAATGCGTGCCATCGCGTGGTGGAGTCATGACGGGGCGCTTTCAGGGGCGTTTTGACCTCGATAACAACAAATCGCTGCTCGACGGATTCAACCAGCAGACCACCCTCGCCACGCGACTGCAAAACGTGGGCTATGCCACGGCACAGTTCGGCAAATGGCATCTCGGACCCATGCCGGAGATCACGCGGCATGGTTTCCGGCACGTGTATGCGCAGCATGGTGAGCAGAAGTTCTCCGCGAACATCACTGCCGATGGCAAAGATCGCCCGATGAGCGATCTCGCGCCCGAGGCTTACCACATCGACGGCTGCTCGAAGGCCGCCGCGTCGATCATCGAGCGCTACCACGACGCGCCGTTCTTCCTCTACATCGCCTACCGCGCGCCGCACACGCCGCTCGACGCACCGCAGCACTACAAAGACCGCTTCCCCGGCGAGATGCCAGAGCGCCGCCGCGCCGCGCTCGGCATGCTCAGCGCCGTGGACGACGGCGTGGGCCTCGTCACGAGCACCTTGAAAAAGCACGGCCTCACCGAAAAGACGCTCATCTTCCTCATCGGCGACAACGGCGCGCCCCTGAAGATTCACAAAACCGATTCGCCTCTCGATGGCGATGCCGGCGGCTGGGATGGCAGCCTCAACACGCCGCTGAATGGTGAAAAAGGCATGCTCGCGGAGGGTGGCATGCACGTGCCCTTTCTCATCGCGTGGCCCGGCACCATCCCCGGCGGTCAGGTTTACGAGCATCCCGTCAGCGCGCTCGATGTCGCCGCCACCGCCGCAGGCATCGTGAATCTCCCCGTGAAGCCTGGCGAGCTCGATGGCGTGAATCTCCTCCCCTACCTCACTGGCGAGAAAAAAGACGCGCCGCATGAGTTCCTCGCGTGGCGCTGGATGGCCCAGAGCGCCCTACGCGAAGGAAACTGGAAGCTCCTGCGCGGTGGCGACCGCGAATACCTGTACGACCTCGCCACCGATCTCGAAGAGAAGCACAACCTCGCCTCGCAGCATCCCGAGATCGCCACGCGACTCCGCGCGAAGCTCACCTCATGGTGCGCCGAGCTCACGCCCCCCGGCCTCGCACTCGGCCCCATGGCCGCGACTTGGAATGACTACTTCGACTTCTACCTCGAAGGCAAACCCGCGCCGAAACCCGTCGCCAAAACCGAGCCCGACACCGCCGCCACACGCGGTTGGCTCGCCCGTGGCGGCAGCTTGACCGCGAAAGACGACATCCTCGTGCTCACACCCGACAAACAATCCAAAGGCTGCTTCATCACCCGCAGCCAGATCAACCTGCGACCGCCCGCCTCCATCCACCTCACCCTCAAAACCACCGCCACCGGCCCCGCCGCCATCGCCTGGCGCAACGACGGCGACAAAGACTTCCTCCCCGCCAACCGCCTCCCCCTCCAACTCCAATCCACCCCCGACTGGCAAACCCACACCCTCGATCTGCCCACCAGCGCCCGCATCATCCATGTGCGTGTCCATCTTCCTGGTGCAGCCGAGATCCGGGAGATTGAGTTGAAGGTGGGGAAGCGGTAGTGTCCGGAGTTATGACCTTCAAGCTGCTCTGCATTTCTTTGGTTTTGTTTCCTCTTGGCGTTGTAGCTGACGTTAGTCGCTCTCTGGGAAAGTCTCCCGACAACAAATTCGAACTCGTGCTGTCAGCACCTTCCAATAAAGACCTTGGCATGGTGCTCATTCGTGACCTGAAATCAGGACAAACGACACCAACCGATACATGGCAAGGTTACGGGAGTTTTGAGACAGAGGATGTTGAAGCAACATGGAGAAAAACGGGCGATGCCTTTGCTGTCACTGTCCGAGGGACCAAGCGCACGTGGAACACGGATGTGTATGTCCTTGATGACAAAGCTTGGGAGAAGCTCGAGTTTCCTCCATACGTCGCAAATATCCTCGGGCGCCAAGGCGTTTTAAGAGGCGGCCGCACTCTGCATGAAGGATTTGGAGGCTTTCTGGAGAAGGATCAGTTCGTTCTTTTCAGCCACGTTGAACCCGACTGGCAGCAGAAAGAGAAAACTGCTCAGATCAAAGACTGGAAACCCACGACACAAACAGAATGGAAGGTCACTCTTGAGTTCTATCGGAGGGTCAGTCCTAACTGCACAATCGTTGACATCGAGCCTGCCCCTGACACATCGAAGAATAGCCAGAAATAGAATTCTGGTGAGCGGCAAGCCTCTCCAAATCCGCCACACACTTTGCCGGAAGCTCCCGGCCTCCGCTTCGTTCACCCACCGCCATGCTACGCCGCCTCGCTTTCTTGCTCTTCGCTCTTTGCCCTACGCTCTCCGCTTTCTCGGCGCAGCCGAACATCCTCGTCATCCTCGCGGACGATCTCGGCTGGAGTGACACGACGCTTTACGGCACGACGACGTTTTACCAGACGCCGAATGTCGAACGGCTGGCGAAGCGCGGGATGACCTTCACGCGGGCGTATTCGGCGAGTCCGCTGTGCTCGCCGACGCGGTCGGCCTTGCTCACGGGGCTGAGTCCGGCACGCACGGGCATCACGACGCCGAATTGCCATGTGCCGCAGGTCACGCTGGAGACCACGATGCCGAAAGCAGCTGCGCCGAACCAAAAAGCCGTCCAGCCGAGTCCGCCGACGCGGTTGAAGACGGAGTATCGCACGCTGGCGGAGACGCTGAAGGACGCGGGCTATGCCACCGCGCATTTCGGGAAGTGGCACCTCGGGCCGGAGCCGTATTCGCCGCTGCAGCAGGGCTTTGATTTCGATCTGCCGCATCATCCTGGGCCATCGCCAGCGGGCAGTTTTGTCGCGCCGTGGAAATTTGCGAACTTCAAAGAGAAGTCACCCGGCGAGCACATCGAGGACCGAATGGCGGCGGAAGCGGTGACATGGATGGAGCAGCAGACGGGGAAGCCGTTTTACCTCAACTACTGGATGTTCAGCGTGCATGCGCCCTTTGACGCGAAGAAGGCGAACATCGAGACGCATCGCGGCCGCATCGACCGGAAGGACGCGCAGCGCAGCCCCACCTACGCGGCGATGATCCAGAGCATGGACGACGCCATCGGCACGCTGCTGGATGCGATCGACCGTCTCGGCATCGCCGACAACACGATCATCCTCTTCACCGCCGACAACGGCGGCAACATGTACAATGATATCGATGGAACCACGCCCACCAGCAACCGCCCGCTGCGCGGTGGTAAGGCAACGCTGTTTGAAGGCGGCACGCGCGTGCCCGGTGTCATCGTGTGGCCTGGAATCGCCAAACCCGGTAGCCGCAGTGATGCGATCATCCAAAGCGAGGACTACTATCCCACGCTGCTCGAAGCTCTCGCCCTCAAACCGGCCGAAGGGCAGCGATTCGATGGTCACAGTATCCTTCCTTCGCTAAAAGGCGATGCGCTCGCTGGCAAAGCGGTCTTTCAATACTTCCCGCACAACCCCGGCGTGCCGGACTGGCTCCCGCCGGCCGTTTCGGTGCATCGCGATGACTGGAAGCTCATCCGCCTCTTCCACGGCGGCGAGAAGGGCGCGCATCGTCACCTGCTCTTCAACCTGCGCGACGATCTCGGCGAGAAAAACAACCTCGCTGCGCAGAAGCCCGAGCTCGTGGCCGAACTCGATGCCTTGATCGAAACCTTCCTCACCGACACGAAAGCCGTCGTGCCCGTGCCGAACCCCAAATTTGATCCTGCTCAGTATCATCCCGAGCTCGAAGGCAAATCGCAGCCGAAAGGCAAAGCCAAATCGCCCGCGAAAGACATCGCTGATCCCGCTCTGCAAGGCTGGAAGGCCCGCGATTGCACCGCGAAGGTCCAAAACGGGGTTTTGAAGCTGACGAAGCTCGGCGATGCCGCTTTCCTCGGTTTCGCCGCTGGGAAGCACAATGGCCCGACGACGCTCAAAGCACGCCTCAAGGCCCAAGCAGCCGCTTCACACGTCGATTGGCTCCCGCAAGGTGTCGAAGGCAAGGCGAAGCGATCCGACTTCACGCTCAAAGGCGGCGATTGGGAAGAAATCACCGTCGAACTGCCCGCCGAAGGCCCGCTGGGTATTGTGAGGCTCTACTTGCCTATGCAGGAGACTCCCGTTGAAATCGACTGGATCGAACTCATATCGAAGAATGGTAGCAAGCCGACAAGGACGGGGTTTTGAGTCCTTTACGAGATTTCCGCCAGCGAACGCATTCACCGTACGTTTAACCGATTTATGAACCACTTGGATCCCAGCCTGCCCGAGCATCTCGTTCGCCGCGATTTTCTCAAAAAGCTAGCGGCTGCCTCCACGGCGGCGTGGATGACCGGCGAGCCGCGGGCGATCTGGGCCAAGACCGGCGAAAAAATCACTCATCCACCCGCCAAGGCCGACGCTTGCATTCTTTTATGGATGGCAGGTGGCATGGCCGCGCCGGACACCTTTGACCCGAAACGCTACTTACCTTTCGAAAAGGGTCTCGAAGTGAAGAAGATGCTCTCGACCTTTCCTGCCATCGACACTGCCGCTGATGGCGTAAAAATTTGCCAAGGTCTCGAAAGCATCGCCAAAGTCATGGATCGAGCGACTTTGATCCGCAGCGCGGTGCAGCCAGATCTCGGTAGCATTTTGCACTCGCGTCATCAGTATCACTGGCACACCGGCTACGTTCCGCCGCAAACGGTGGCTTGCCCGCACATTGGCTCGTGGATGGCCAAGGTGCTTGGCCCGCGCAACCCCGTGATGCCCGCGTTCATCAACATCGGTCAGCGTCTCGAAGGCGTTGGGGAAAGCGAGGAGCTGAAGGCCTTCACCACCGCCGGATTCTTCGGCAGCGAGTTCGGTCCGATGAATCTCCCCTTCCCCGAAGACGCCGCGCAGTCCGTGAAACCGCCGAAGGGCATGGACGCGAATCGTTTCGCCAACCGCGACCGCCTTTTCCGCAAACTCGTGGATCAAAGTCCGCAGCGCGACTTCATGAGCGATTACCAGCAGCAGTCCATGCTCCGCAGCATGGACAACGCCTACCGCCTGCTCAGCGCGAAGGAGCGTGAGGCCTTCGACATCACGCTCGAGCCCGAGGAGAGCCGCAAAAAATACGACACCGGCCGCTTCGGCCGCGGCTGTTTGCTCGCGCGCCGTTTGATCGAGGCAGGAACGCGCTTCGTTGAAGTCACCACCGAATACGTGCCCTTCTTCCAATGGGACACGCACAAGGACGGCCACACGACCGTGGACGCCATGCACAAGGAAATCGACGCGCCCATCGCGCAGCTCGTGCGCGATTTGGAAGCGAAAGGCCTGCTCGACCGCACGCTCATCGTCATCGCTAGCGAGTTTAGCCGCGATGCGCTCATGGAAGGCAAGCCCGGCTCGACCGCGAATGATCAAACGACCTTTAAGGTGGATCGCCTCGAAGAAATGAAGCACTACGGCCTGCATCGTCACTTCACCGGCGGCACCAGCGTCGTCATGTTCGGCGGCGGCGTGAAGAAAGGCTACCTCTACGGCGAAACCGCCGATGAACGCCCGCTCATCGCCACCAAGAACCCCGTCAGCGTCATGGACCTGCACGCCACCATCATGACCGCGATGGGCATCAGCCCGAAAACTGAGTTCGAGATCGAAGGCCGCCCGTTCTACGTGACGGAGGACGGCAAGGGCAAAGCGGTGATGGATGTCTTTGCCTGACCGGCAGGCTGATTCTCAGTCGCTAGATCATCCAACTGGCGTTGAATCACCCATCAGAAACTTGGCGATTGCGACTCGCATTTTCCATGCGCAGCCTCTAGCAGGTTGCTCGAAGTTTCATGTGCCACGCGGTGCGTGAAGAAATGCGTTGTCGAGCCTGCCGACTCAGTAGAGCAGGAAGCTGATTTCGCTGTCCGTGAACTGCGAACTGTCTTCGACGGCGAACAGGGCCTCCGTGTGCAGGGGGCTTTCCCAAGCCTCTTCACTCTCCGGTAGGATGGGCATTTCATCGAGTGCGGCAGCACTGAGCGGGGGGTGCACGCTTTGATCCGCCACGGAAGGCGCAGTCACGGCCGGCTGCAGCGTCACCCAAGCCAGCGCCAGAGCTGCCAGAGCACACCCAGCTACGCTAAGGCCGCTGAATAGTGGGGTTTCCTCCCACCAAGCACGCAGCGATGCGAGCCAGCCGAGATCCTGCGGCGTTTGCCGGGCTTTGCGCAAGACGCTCTGGGTGAAGTTCGGACGCACCTTCGCTTCCCGGGCCTGAGCGAGCAGCTTTCGAATGGGATCTAGAGGTGAAAAAGGTTCCATGACACTTCCGCAAACCGGGTTGAGGACACGAAGTTGCGAAAAAAATCAACCTGGAGGCCATTCGAGTTGCCGGCCTGCCAGCAGGTGCACATGCAGATGTGGCACACTTTCGCCTGCATCACGACCATGGTTGATCACGAGTCGGAAGCCCTTGTTATATGCTTTGATGCCGAGTTGGTCGGCGATCTTGCCGGCGGCGAGCAGTAGGGCGCCGAGGGTGGCCTGATCCTCCGCTGCGGCCTCGCCCACGCGAGCAATGAGTTTCTTCGGGACGATCAGGATGTGCGTGGGAGCCTGCGGCTGGATGTCGTTGAAGGCTGCTACGAGTTCGTCCTCATAGACGAGAGGTGCAGGGATTTCACGGTCGAGGATCTTCTGAAAAACGGTCTTGTCACTCATGGCAGCAAGAGCCTAGCCGGGCTTCACGATTCGTCATTCCCGAATCACGGCATCGGCTTAGCCATCTCCTTCCAAGGGCCTTGGCGAAGCACGATATCCGGCACGAGCGAGCGCCAGCGATCATCACCAGCCTCGATCATGCGGCGCACCTCCGCGCTGGTGTGGAAGATGAAATCCGTGTGCGGGTCCTCCAGTGGACGGACGCTTTGAGTGTCCAGCAGATAGCGCAGCAGATGCCGCTGCTCGGGACTCAGTTTGGCATCGTTGACACTTAGGACCTTACCGGTGAGCGGGTCGCCCATCGGATAGACATAGACACGGACTTGATTCTTGAAGAGACGGCCAAACGATTCCAGCAGGCCGCCCTCGAGATCCGCACACCAGCGCTCGTTGAAAAGCTCCTGAAAGAGCGGCAGGCCCAGCACGATGGCGATGGGCATCTGCGTGTGGCGTGCGAGGAAGGCGCTTACGCGGTGGAACTCGGGATACTTTGAGATCAGCACGTTCTTGCCGAGTGCCTGCAGCACGTCCGCCCGTGCCAAAAACTCGCTGTCAGGCACCTCGCAGCCAGAGGCCAGCAGGTTGTGCATCGTCAGCTCGAGCAGTTCCACGTTGTCATGTGCCTCCTTACCGAAGTCCGCTAGGAAGGCAGCCTGGCCGCGCGCGATCATGTCGAGGTTCAGGTTGGTGATCGGATCGAAGCTGCCGCGTTTAAGGAAGACGGGTTTCTTATACAACACATCGCTGGCCTGCCAAATTTCTCCGTTGGCACCAAACAACGCCGCATCCGCCAAGCTGAGGCGCACCAGCTTCAGTGCCACCAGGCGGTCCTGATAGTGCGTCGAGGCAAAGGCGGGGCCGCTGAAGTCGATCATGTCGATCTCCACACGTTTCCGCGTGAGACCGTCGAGCAAGCTCGCAAGGAATTCGTCGATCGAGTCGCGGAAGTGGAAGGCGGCATAAAGTAGATTCACGCCGAGGATGCCAACTGCTTCGGACTGGCGGGTATTCGAATCATCGAACAGGCGCACATGGATCTGGATGTCATTGCTTGGTGCGCCGGGATCGGTTTGGAAGCGCAGCCCGATCCAACCGTGGCACTCTTGATTGGTGTCACTGTAAGCACGGGCGCGGATGGTGTCCGCCATCGTGAAAAAGCTCGTCGTTTCACCGCGATTCGCCGCGAGGCGCTGGATCAGCATCGGATACTCGTGTTCCAACATCGCGCACATGCGCTGGCGGGACACATAGCGGGTTGCCTTGCCGTAGATTTCGTCGCTGATCACCATGTCGTAGGCGCTCATCGTCTTGGCCACGGTGCCGGAGGCTCCGCCCGCGTGGAAGAACCAGTTTGCAATCTCTTGGCCGGCGCCGATTTCCGCAAAGGTGCCGTAGATCTGTTTGGAGAGGTTGATTTTGAGCGCTTTTTCGAGCGTTCCTGGGCGGGAGACAGAGGTCATGGGACGACATGTAGGATGAGCAGGCGGCGGGCCGATGCACGGAGCTTTTCTTCCGATCCTCTTGCGGTCTTCCGTTTCGGCTTGGATCACTAGACGATGAGTGGCGATTTTCCATTGAGACGGTGGTTTGACGCTGCATGGGAGGCGGATAGGCTCACGGCCTCATGACCGAATGGAAAACTTGGAAGCCCTCGATGTTGGCAACGCTGATGTTTATCATCGACGAAGCGAAGGGTCAGGTGCTGCTGATCCGCAAGAAACGCGGGCTAGGCGCAGGAAAGATTAATGGGCCCGGAGGCAAGATCGATCTGGGTGAGACCTCCGAGCAATGCGCCATTCGCGAGACGCAGGAAGAGTTGGGTGTGACGGCGCTGGACCCGCTGAAGCATGGGGAGCTTTGGTTTCAGTTTGTCGATGGACTCAGCCTGCATGTGGATGTGTTCATTGCCACGGCACATGAGGGCACGGCGATCGAGACAGAGGAGGCGATCCCGCTATGGACACCGCTGAAGGCGCTGCCACTGGACGAGATGTGGGCAGATGACCGCTTTTGGTTGGAGGAGATGCTGGTAAGGCGGCGACGCTTCATCGGTCGCTTTACCTTTGAGGATGATACGATGCTCTCGAATGAGATGGAGTGGCTGGATTGAGTCCTGAATGGGCAAAAAGGCAGTCAAAAAACCGGGCGGGTTGATTTCTGTGACGGACTCGTCTAACTCGCGATCCCATGACTGAAAGCTTGAAGATTCTCAGTGGCTCCGCGCATCCTACGCTGGCACGCCTGATCGCCCAAAACCTCGGCACCGAGCTCTGCGCCGCTGAACTGACGACCTTCCCCGACGGCGAGACCTTTGTGCAAATCCACGAGAACATTCGTGGGAGCGATATTTTTATCGTGCAGCCAACTTGTCCGCCGACGAATCAGAATCTGATGGAGTTGCTGATCATGGTGGATGCGGTGCGTCGGGCCAGCGCGGCCCGCATCACCGCAGTTCTACCGTTTTTCGGCTATGCACGCCAAGATCGCAAAGACCGTCCGCGGGTTCCGATCACCGCGAAATTGGTGGCTAACCTGTTGGTGGCTGCGGGCGTGAACCGGGTGCTCACCGTGGATCTGCATGCGGGGCAGATTCAGGGCTTTTTTGATATCCCAGTGGATCATCTGTACGCCGCTCCGGTATTGATGAAGGCGATTCGAGAGCGCGGCATCGATCAAGACCTCGTGGTGGTGTCTCCCGACGTTGGCGGCATCAAAATGACGCATGCCTTTGCCAAGGCGTTGAAGGCTCCGATGGCCATCGTGGCGAAAAACCGCGTCAGTGCCGAGGAAGTGGAGGCGCACAGTGTGATCGGGCATGTGCAGGGCAAAAACGTGCTCCTCGTGGACGATTTGACGGAGACGGCCGGCACCCTGACCGCTGCAGCTAAACTGCTTTTGGAGCACGGAGCGAAGCAAATCTACGCGGGTGTGACTCACGGTGTACTTGGGGAAAAAGGCCGCGCCCGTATCGCCGCATCGCCAATCGTTGAGCTTTTGGCCACCAACTCAACGCCTCAGGCGACCGGGGAGAAAGTGACCGCACTGGATATAGCGCCGCTGCTGGCGGACGCCATTCGCCGCATTCATGGCAATGAGTCCGTGACTTCGTTGTTTGACATCCGGGGCTAGGCGTGTAGTCTCCGCGCCCTTTTTCCTGAAACTTTACCCGGAGACACCCGACATGGCCAAAATCCTCGATCTCAACGCCGAACCTCGCAACGTCGCAGGCTCCCGTGCCGTCAACCGCCTGCGCAAGGCTGGCAACCTTCCCGCTTCTCTGTATGGCCGCCGGACTTCTCCTGCCTCGCTTCAGGTGCATGGGAAGACTTTCTCCAAACTGCTCGAAAGCTCCGCGTCGGACAATATTCTTGTCTCTCTGAAGATCGCTGGTTCCTCTGTTGAACAGTTGGCGCTCGTGCAGGAAGTTCAGCACGATTACTTGCGCGGTGGCATTCTTCATATCGACTTCCACGCGGTGGCTCACGATGAAGAAATTCATGCTCATGTGCCGATCGTGCTCACGGGAGAGGCTGCTGGTGTGAAATTTGGCGGTCTCGTTGAGGCTATCCATCACGACCTTGAAGTGCGCTGTCTCCCGAAGGACCTCCCTGAGACCATCACCATCGACGTGACGGCCCTGCAGCTCAATGGGTCCATCCATGTGGGTGAAATTCAGTTGCCTGAAGGTGTTCGCACTCGCCTCGCTGCCGAGGTTGTCTTGGTGCACTGCAGCGAGCCGAAAGTTGACGCCGAGCCAGAACCGGCTGCCGCGGCTGTTGCTACTGCCGCCGCGCCTGCTGCCGGTGCTGCGAAACCCGCCGCGGCTGCTGCGGCTCCGGCCCCGGCCAAGAAGTAAACCCCGCACCTCACCCGCGATGTGGCCGAGACCATCGACAGCACGGGCCGTGGCCTGAACTTGCCACCCCTGCTCATCGTTGGCCTCGGGAATCCCGGAGAAACCTATAGGGACACACGTCACAACGTTGGATTTATGGTGCTGGACGAACTCGCCAATCGCTTCAAAGCCCCTTTTCGTGAGGAAAAGCGCTGGAGCGGTCTGCTTGCGAAGTACGATGGAGTTCACCTTCTCAAGCCGCAGACTTACATGAATGACAGCGGTCGCTGCGTACAGGCTGTGAGTCATTTTTTCAAGGCTCCGGCTGCCCGCACACTTGTGATTTATGATGACGTCGATTTACCGCTGGGCCGCCTGCGTTTTCGTGGGAATGGCGGCGCCGCCGGCCACAATGGCATTCGTTCCCTCATTTGTCATCTTGGCACCCAGGACTTCCCGCGCCTCAAAGTTGGCATCGCGCCTCAAGATGGACGCCCCAAGGGCGAGCGCATGGTGGGCCACGTCCTCGGCAAGTTCCTTCCGGACGAACAATCTGCGCTTCAAAGCATCATTCAGCGTTCCGCCGATGCCGTGCTGATGGCCTTGCAGCGCGGCCTTGAGCAGGCGATGAACGTTTTTAACCAGCCACACCCCGCCGTTTAACCCCAAACCACACCTAGAACATGAAACGCCAATACGAAGCCCTCATCGTCCTCGACACGAAAGGCAAGGAAGAGACCGTCGAGCAGCTCGTCAGCACCGTTAGTAAGGATCTGGAGGCCGCAGGCCTAAAGATCAAGCAGATCGACAACCTTGGGAAGCGCAAGTTTCCCTTCAATCCGCGCCACGTTGAGGCCGGTACGTTCATCAACTTCCACTGCGAAGGTGCTCCTGCTGCCGTCGAGGCTGCCCGCGCGAAGCTGAAGCTCAACGACAGCATCTATCAGCAGCAGTATCACAAGAAGGTGGCCTAAGCCCCTGCATCGTCTAGTGCTGCCAGTTAGTTTCGAAGCCCCGTGACCGCTCGATTCGGTCCGGGGCTTTTTACTGGCATGCTTTGTGAAGCAAGCTCCAACTTGGCAAAATGATTAATGGATGTTAAATGAATGCTTGCCGTGCCTCTCCCCGACTCCGCCGAATTCCTTGAAACCGCATCCATGGCGTCCGCCAGCATGTGGCTGACTGTTAGCGGATTGGGCTTTGTGGCGGTCACCGCTTTTCTGGCCTTTTCACGGGGTGCCTTGCGTCAACTCGTCGGCATGTGCAGCTTGGCGCTTTCCGTGGGAGTGGCATGGTATGTCTTCCGGCATCGGATAGAGGTTTTTGGTGAATCGGCCTCTGGGATGAGCGCGGACCGCCTGCTGTTGTTTTCCGCTGCTGCCGGGCTGCTGACTTACTTTCTATGCAAGGCAGGGGTTTATGTCCTGAGCGTGATTGGTCTGATCAGTTTGCTGGGCCAGTGGAACGGCTGGAAGGGTATGTTGCTCAGCGCTCTGCCATCCAGCTTCCTAATGTGGGTAACTACCATGGCGCTGCGATTGCTTGGCAGCATTGATGGCATCGAAAGCGCCGCGGAGGTGGCCAAACAAGGCGTGGCCATTCAATCGCAGGCGCAATCTCTTTGGACCAGCCTCAGTCAGGAACTCGACCATAGCTTTATTGGAGCCCTCGCGCAGAAGTTTGACCCCTATGATCTTAAAGCGACCGCCAACCTCTCGCGCCTGCTGATCCTCTGGCCGGAGGGCACCATGTGGCGGCGGCTCGCCGCGCAGAGCCCAAAGACCGCTGCGGCGCTGAACCATCCGAGCATTGTGGAACTGGGCGGCGATTCAAAGGTGCGCCATTTGATCGAGCAGCAGGACTTCGCCGGACTGATGCAATTGAAGCAGGTGGAGGAGGCGGCGAGGCATGCGGACTTGGAGCCGGTGCTCAGCAGTCTCGATCTGGAGGCGGCGATGGACTCAGTCGTGTATCATCAGCCTCAGACGGAGCGTCTGCACTGACTTTTTCCCCGTGCGAAGGCGGCGTTGACAGTGCCTGCATCGCTTCATATATGCCCTCTCATGATTCCGGCGTCTTTTCCCGCTTTTCTTCGACTAACGTTGGCTGTTCTGGCGGCGTGGACGATCGGTGCCTGCTCATCGTCCATCACGGGTCCAGGCGGGAGCATCACGAAGGTGAAGCATTACCATCTTCATCCCGGCCAGCCGCCACGCACTCAGAATCCGGCCATCTTGTTCGAGCGTGATCACCATTTGTTCGGAGCGGTCACCGCCGAGGAGATCCGAAATCGTTTTGGGCACTACTACACCATTTTCTGGAAACTGGATGACCGCACCGGACCCGTTACGGTGCGTTTGGAATACCGCATGGCGAACACCGGCCTGAAGGACTTTGTGCAGGAGCAGATTGTGGATGATATCCGCCGCAGCAATATCTCTCGTTTTCAGGTTTGTGGTCAGGAGTATCGGAACCACGGCCGTGTTACGATGTGGAAGGTGAGCATTCGGCGTGGCCCAGAAGAGCTCGTGAGTCAGCAGTCGTATCTGTGGAATTGAAACTGCTTCTGCCAAGAACCCCGTCCCGCTTTCATGAACATCCCCGCCTCCCGCATCCTTGTCGGCATGATTGGCCGTGTGTTTTGGATGCGCGTGGAAGGGAAAGGAACCTTTCAAAACAGCCTGCAGGCCAAGTCCGCCTTCCAAGGCGTCATGGCCCGCGGCGTGCGCAGCCTCGTCGTGGACCTCGATCGCTGTCCGATGATGGATTCCACTTTCCTCGGCATGCTCACCGGCGCCGCCCTCAGCATGAAGACCACCACGCCGCCTCCCTCTGACAGCGAAGGCCTTAGCGTGGTCAATGCCAATCAACGCAACGTGCAGCTCCTGACCAGCCTCGGTCTGCATAACATCCTCAACCTCGATACGGAGGGCAAACTTTGGGTCGCCGAACGTGAGCGAGCTTGTGCCGCCCTCCAGCAATGTGCTGAGGCCCAGCCTTGCACGAAGGAGCTGCAGACCCTGCACATCCTTGACTCGCATAAGACCCTTTCCGGCATCAACGCGGAGAATGAAATCCGCTTCCAAGATGTCATTGAGTTCCTCGAAAAGGAGCTCCAGGCCCACAGCGTCCCCGTGGCGCATCCCGCGCCTGTGCCTGCCTGATGGCGCCTGCCCGGAGGTGCCGCGCCGCATGCCCCATGACCCCCTACATTCCCATTCTCCTCATGCTGCTGATGTCGGCAGCAGTGTTCTATCTTGTCCGACTCTCGAGGAGCCAGAAACGCCAGCTGACGAGCCTTCGTGCCGAAGAGGAAGCCATTGTGGCCGAGGAACGTCGCCTCTTTGGCTTCCTTCATGAGCTCGGCGAGGCGATTTGGCGTGAGGACCAGCAGCAGGCGATGCACCGCCTTATCGTGGAAGGAGCCATGCGGGTGACCCAGAGCACCGGTGGGGCGATCTACACCTACGACGTGCCCACCAAGCGCCTCGTGCCACGCCACTTCAGCGAATTTTGCGCCGCCTTGCATGCTGTTCCTGAAAGCGTGCGCCTTCAATCAAAGGACAATCCAGGCGCGGTGCTCAGCTTCTTCCGCCGTGCGGATGTCTCTCCAGAGCAGGGCGTCCTCGGACGCATCTTCTCCGCGCAGAAAAGCGAGCTCGTGCCGGATCTCGGCCTCGACAGCGGTGCCACTGCCTTAGTCGGACCGCTGAGTTTTGGCACACGCCGTCTCGGCATCCTCGTGCTTACGGCCTCCAAAGATGCACGCCGCTTTAACTCAAACGACTTTGAAGTCTTTTCCTCCATCGCCGAGCAGTCCGCTGTCGCTCTCGCCAATGCCATCGCCCAACAGGAGGCGGCCCGTGCCCGAGCCGACCAGCGTGAGATCGACACCGCGAGTGAAATCCAAAAAGTGCTTCTGCCAGATCGCGATCCGCAGATCCAGGGTTTTGCCATTGCTGGCAAAAACATCCCCGCACGCCGTCTCAGTGGGGACTATTTTGACTTCATGCCGCTTCCAGATGGTCGGTTTGGAGCTGTCATCGCCGATGTCTCCGGCAAAGGCATGCCTGCAGCGCTGATCACCGTCATGTGCCGTTCACTGTTACGTTCCGCCGCGCCTGCAGGAGCCAGCCCAAGTGCGGCACTCGGCGTGGTGAACCGCGCCATCGCCCCGGACATCAAGGAGGACATGTTCATCACCATGACCTACTTCACGCTGCGGCCAGGCACCAGCTCCGTCACCCTTGCTCGGGCGGGACACAATGCCGCGTTGCTTTGGCGCAGTGCCAGCGGCAAGATCGAGGCCATTCATCCGCCCGGCCTCGGCGTCGGCATCGATACCGGAGCGGTCTTTGAACGTGTCACCAAAGACACCGCCTTTGACATGCAGCCCGGCGATTTCCTGCTGCTCTACACCGATGGCGTGAACGAGGCCGAAAGCCCCCAAGGGGAGGAATTTGGTGACGAACGTGTCCATAACGCCCTCGCTCAGCTAGCCTCAGCCTCTAACGCCGCCCCTCGCACCATCATCGACGGCCTCCTACAGGAGGTCAACGCCTTCACCGGTGGGAAACGCTCTCATGATGACATCACCTTGATCGTTTTGCAGAAGACGGCATAGTCTCCGCCCCCCAAACCCAAACTGAAGCCGTCATGAACGAGCCGAGTCCTGATTCCGCGCCCCCATCTTCCCCCGAATCCACCACCCCAGCTGTCGAAAAGGTGGCTGAAGCCCCCACGGCCACCGAAGTGGCTCCCGAAAGTGCCTGCGAGATTTCTCAGGACCCCATCGCCATCCTTAGCGCCGAAGTCGAAAAGTGGAAAGACCTCGCCTATCGTTCCCAAGCGGAGCTCGACAATTTCCGCAAGCGCAGCGCACGCGAGGCACAGGAAACCCGTGCCTATGCCAACGCGGACCTGCTTCGCGGCATCCTGCCCATCATGGACAACTTTGATATGGGCCTTGAAGCTGCACGCGCCGAGTCCGAAAAGTCGATGATCTTCATGGGCATGAGCATGGTCCAGCGCCAGATCGCCGATTTCCTTCGCGACATGGGTGTGACCGAGGTCGAAGCCCTAGGCAAACCGTTTGATCCGAACCTTCATGACGCTGTTTCCACCGAGGCCTGCGCCGAGCATGCCGAGGGCACCATCCTGCGGGTTACGCGCCGTGGCTTCAGGCTCAAAGATCGCCTCCTGCGTCCATCCAGCGTCATCGTCGCCGGCGCACCTGCTGCTTGATTTCTCATCTCTGATTACCTCTTTCGCATCCCATGGCCGACAAACGCGACTACTACGAAGTCCTCGGCGTCTCGCGTGACGCCACGCCGGACGACCTCAAGAAAGCCTACCGCAAGCTCGCCGTGAAATATCACCCGGACAAAAACCCGGGCGACAAGGCTGCGGAGGAAAAATTCAAGGAGGTCAGCGAGGCTTACGATGTCCTCAACGACGCAGACAAACGTGCTGCCTACGACCGCTACGGCCATGCTGCTTTCTCCGGCGGCATGGGGGGGCCTGCTGGTGGGGGAGGTGGCTTCCACAATCCCTTCGACATCTTCAACGAAGTCTTCGGTGGCGGGGGAGGAGGCATCTTCGATACCTTTTTCGGCGGTGGTGGCGGCCGTGCCCGCCGTTCCGATGGCCCGCAACGCGGCGCGGACCTTCGCTATGGCCTCGAGATCACCCTCGAAGAGGCCGCACACGGTGCTCAGCGTGAGATCGATTACGAGCGTCAGGTGTCTTGCAAAAGCTGCCGTGGCTCCGGTTCCACCAGCGGCTCCGGCAAAAAATCTTGCCGCACCTGTGGCGGTGTCGGTCAGGTCATCATGTCGCGCGGCATCTTCCAAGTCCAACAGGCCTGCCCGGACTGTCATGGTGCAGGGGAGACGGTGACAGATCCCTGCCGCGACTGCCGTGGCACCGGCATGGCCAAAGAATCTGCCCGCGTCCGCATCAACATTCCGCCTGGCATTGAGGACGGTTCCCGCCTTCGTTCCAGTGGGAATGGCAATGCTGGCACCAAAAACGGCCCGGCCGGTGATCTCTATGTCGTCATTCAGGTGAAGCAGCACGAGATTTTCGAGCGTGAAGGTGATGACCTTCATTGCCAGATGCCGCTTTCTTTCACCGCCGCAGCTCTCGGAGGTGAGATCACCGTGCCCACCATGGGAGCGAAGGCCACCGTCAAAGTGCCCGCCGGCACTCAGAACGGCACGACCTTCCGTTTGCGCGGCAAAGGCATGAAAACCCTCGGTTCCGAGCACCACGGCGATCTTTATGTGCACGTTCAAATCGCCGTGCCAACGAAGCTAAGCGCTGAGCAGCGTTCGAAGCTCGAAGACTATGCCAAATCCCTTGGTGAGACCACCTCACCAATGGAGGAATCCTTTTTGGAGAAGGCGAAGAAGTTCTTCCGCTGACCCCGCGCCCTACTTCCTCCGCTCCATCGCCACCGCAGCGAGGATGACGAGGCCGAGGACGATGTTCTGCGTGTTGCTCTCTACGTTGGTGAGGTTCATGCCATTTTGAATCACAGCGATGATGAAGGCTCCAATGAGGGTGCCAGGCATCGTGCCGCGACCGCCGCTGAGGCTGGTGCCGCCCACCACGGCGGCGGCGATGGCATACAATTCGTATTTGGCCCCAAAAGTGCCCGAGCCGCTCTTGAGCTGCGAGGCCATAACCACGCCTCCGAGACCGGCGAGCAAACCGCAAAGCGCATATGCCATCACCGTGACACGCTTTACCGATACGCCGGAGACCAGCGCGGCTTCAGCATTGCCACCCACGGCATACAGATGTCTTCCAAAGGCCGTCTGCGTCATCATCCCATGCGCGGCGGCATAGAGCAGCAGCATCAGTACGACCGCATTTGGCACATTCATGAGGTCCGCGCCACGTCCCAGCCAGATAAAACTCTCCGGCACCTGATACACGCTTTGATTATCCGCCAGCCGGTAGGCCAGGCCGCTGCCCACGAGCATCATCGCCAGCGTGACAATAAAGGGCGGCATGCGCAGCCGCGTGATGATGTCACCGGCCAGCCAGCCACTCGCCGCGCACAAACCGATGCCGCCGAGCGAGGCGAGCATCATTTGCATGCTCGTAGCCTTTTCGCCGCCAAACGCATCGCGAAGGATCAGCGTCGTCACCACTGCGGAAAGCGCCAGCAGGCTGCCCACGCTTAAGTCGATGCCTCCAGCGATGATCACCAACGTCATGCCAATCGCCAAAATCGCGATCACGGCGATCTGGCTGGCGATGTTGAGCAAATTGTCTCGCGTCAAAAACACCGGCCAGGTGCGACTGGAGGGCTTCAAAATTTTGACGTCCTTCAAATCGCTGAAAACGAGCCACTCGGCCGTCACCTGCGTTCCGATGATCACATCGAGACCTGTTGCAGTGACGCGGTCCAGAGCCTTTCTTGCATCGCGAGGCTCACCGGTGACGACTTCGACGGCTCGCGAGCCCAGTTCCGCCTTCAAAGCCTCCGCAAAAGCCTTGTCCTCCGCGATGCCACGCACGGCGACCATCACCTTCGCGTCCTTGCCGAGGCCCGAAACGAGTTCGCGGGCCGCCGCGGCATCCTGCGGGAATTCCTCGCGCCGTGTCATGACGCTGAAAAACACTGCCAGCACCAGTAGCGCGGCGATTCGAGAAATCTGGTCCTTCCAAAATTTCATTTCAGCTCCGAATCAGCCAAGCCATCGGCTTTACGATACAACTTTGTCGGTATGAGCATCTGCGGCGGCAGGTCATCGCCCTTGGAGTAGCGGACAAAGGCCTTCATCACCTCCACGCCCATCTTATCGGGGAACTGAATCGGATCGGCATAGATCTTGCCCTCTTTGATCGCCTGCCTGCCCTCCGGCTGACCGTCAAAGCCAATGATGGCCACTTTGTCCGCCTTCCCTGCCTTTTCGAGAGCGCCGCGGGCCCCGAGTGCGGACGGATCATTGATCGCGAAAAGGCCCATGAGATCTGGAAAGGCCTGCAGCATGTCCTCGGCGACCTTGTAGCCCTTGTCCTTCGCGCCTCCGCCATCCAGCTCACTCACGATTTCGATTTTCGCCGCCCCGGCGGAGGCGTTGTGAGCCTCAATGACCTCCTTGAAGCCTTTCACGCGTAGGATGCAGGACTCGACCTGCTTCAAATCGAGCACGCCGATCTTTCCACCGCGACCTGCCAGCGCCTCGATCATCGCTTTGCCTGCCTCTTTGCCCCCGCCAAAGTTGTCAGTGGTCACCTGCGTCACGATTTGCACGCCCGGCTCGTTGCATGGGATATCCACGGTGAAGACCGGAATGCCCGCTGCGTTCGCCTCTTGGATCACAGGCACGATGCCCTTTGAGTCGCAGGGGCTCAGCACAATAGCCGCGGCCTTCTTCACAATGAAATCCTTCACTTGATTGCTCTGCCGCGCCACATCCTGATCTGCGCTCAGCACCACCGCCTCATAGCCGCTCTTGGCGGCTTCCGCGGTGAGGCTGTCGCCGATGACTTTGAAGAATGGGTTTTGGAGGGTGAGCAACGAGACGCCGATCGCACCCTTGGCCGCAAACAGCGGCTGGGTGAGCAGGATGGCGCTCAAAAGACAGACAACGAATTTCATGCGACACGGAGTCTGCAATAAAACGCAGGTGGGAGGCAATCCCATTCGTCATTCCATTTTGACACCACCCTGCCCACGCATCATCTGCCTGCGTGTCAAACATCAACCTCGCTCTCGCTCTCGCCGCCGTGCCCGGAATTCCGGCGCATGTCATGCGGTCGCTAGCGAAAGAGGGTGTCAGCACGATGGCGGATGTCGTGTGGCATCTGCCATCGCGACATGAGGATCGGCGGCGGATGGATGTGATGGCCTTTCAGGCCTCGCCGACGCCCTCGTGCCATCATGTGATTGTCACGAAGTGTGCGAATAAGTTTTTTGGCCGCGGCAAGGGCACTTTCGAGGCCGTCGTGCAGCAGGCGGGCGGCATGCTCGGTCAACAGCTTACGCTGCGTTGGTGGAACATGCCTTGGTTGTCGAAATCGCTCGCCGAGGGCATGGAACTCATCATCTACGGCGTCATCAAGGACTTCAAAGGCCGCCTCTCCATCGTTCATCCTGAATACGAAATCATCAAAGGCGGGGGCGATGACGAGGCCGCCACCATCCACACCGGCCGCATCACGCCGATCTACCGACTGCGTGGCGGCATCACGCAGAAGGCGCTTCGTGTGGCTGCCTGGCATGTGTTCCAGCACCTGCCGCCCGATTTTATCGACGACCTGCTGCCAAAACCATCCGGGCAGGGCGAGTTCGCCGGTATGACACGGGCGAAAGCTCTGCGCGAGGTGCATTTTGCTGGCAGCAACGAGGCTCTCGCCGTGGCAAGGCGTTATCTGGCACTCGAAGAATTTTACGGTTACCAGCTGCGCGTCGCACAGCGCCGCCGTCGCATGCTCGACGCGGGTGGCAGATCTCAAAAAGGCACCGGCGAGTTATTGCGCGACTTTTTGGCGGATCTGCCCTTCCAACTCACCGAGGCTCAACAGCGCTGTTTGGATGAAATTCATCGCGACATGGCCTCCGCCGCCCCCATGAATCGTTTGCTGCATGGCGATGTGGGAAGTGGCAAGACCGTGGTGGCTTTTGCCGCGATGCTTCGCGCCATCGAAAGTGGCGCCCAAGCCGTCATGATGGCTCCAACACAAATTTTGGCCGAACAGCACGCCCGCAGTGCCGCGAAGTGGTTGGAGCCATTGGGGCTGAGCGTGAGATTATTGACTGGCCAGACTCGTCTTGCGGGACTGGCAGATCAGCCGAGCTTGCTCAAATCAGACATCGTCATCGGCACCCACGCTTTGCTCTTTGACAAAGAGCTCATCTCCAATGCCGGCCTCATCGTCATCGATGAGCAGCACAAGTTTGGTGTGGCCCAGCGGGCAAAACTCATCCGCAAATCCGCCACACCGGATGTGCTCGTGATGACCGCCACCCCTATTCCGCGCACCTTGACGCTCACCGTGTATGGCGACCTCGATGTCTCCACCATCGACCAGCGGCCGCGTGATGGCGTGAAGATCGTCACCAAGGTGCGCGGTCGCTCCAAGCAGGCCGAGGCGGCGAAATTTTTGCGCGACCAGATCGAGGAGGGCCGCCAGGGCTACATTGTGTATCCGCTGATCGAGGAGTCGGAGAAGGTGGATGCCGGCGCGGCGGTGAAAGGCCATGCGGAGTGGTCCAAACGGCTCGCTCCGCTCGAGGTGGGTCTTCTGCACGGCAAGCTCAGCCCCGAGGAAAAGGAGCATGTGATGAAACGCTTTCGCGATGGCAAGTTTGATGCGCTCGTGTCTACCACTGTGATCGAAGTTGGCATCGACGTTCCGAATGCCACGGTGATGTTGATCCACGATGCGGGGCGTTTCGGGCTTGCACAGCTTCACCAGCTCCGCGGCCGTATCGGTCGCGGTGCGCACACCAGCTACTGCGTGCTCTTCATCGACGACAAGGATGATGAGAACCTGCAACGCCTCGCCATCATGGAGCAGACCAGCGACGGCTTTCAAATCGCCGAAGAGGACCTCAAACGCCGCGGCCCTGGTGATGTGCTTGGCCACGCGCAGAGCGGCGAGGCTCCACTGCTCTTCGGTGAGCTGTTGGCGGACACACGACTCGTGCGCCTCGCCCGCCAACTGGCCGACAAGACCCTCGAAGATGACCCCACGCTTTCGCGCCCGGCCCTCGCCGCTTTCCGTGATCCCTCAGGCACCTCAGATAAGGCGCAGGCCATGATGCAGTGAGCATCACTTCGCTTTCTTCGGCTTCTCGGGCAGACCTTGGCCGGGCTTGAGGTCTAAGTTGGCCTTCATGTCGTCTTCAGTGACTGTGGAGGCTACGCCATCGGCGGGCACGCTGGCCTTAGCGGTCCAAAGGATGGCGTTGAGTACAAGTTTGCGCTGGTCGTTGTTCGACCAGCCACGGTGAAAGTGCCCGCCAGTGAAGCCAAAGCCGCGTCCACCGTCCGCACGTTCGCAGGCCCAGGCGACGTGCTGCTTTTCCTTGTTTTTGACGGACTCACGCACGGCGGGATTGCCGCTATGTGCCCCATCCGGACGGCCCATGGTCGAATCAGGAGCCACATCGCTGAGGATTGGCGTCACGCCCTGCATGTTTCGGCGGAAGCGCATGTGGAAGTACCACTCATCGTTCGTGCCGAAAGGCTTCACACCACTGCTGATAGGATGCGCAGGTAGTTCTTTGAAGCTCGCATCCCAGTGCGGGTTCACACTCCAATGAGTTTCAAAGCATCCGCCCATCCAATCAAGGAACTCCTTGTTGCCTTTTTCGGTGGTCGGTTCGACGGCGTAGTGGATGGTGAGAAAGCCGCAGCCGCGCTTCATCTCTTTGTCCAGCTGGGCGAGCCGGTCAGTTTGGAGCGCCGGGTGACCGCCGCCACCGTCGGAGTAGATCACCACGGTGTCGGCCTTGGCGAGTTCTTCCTGCGATGGCCACTCGCCATTGAGATGATGCCGGATCTCCACCTTGTCAGACACGCTTTGTTCGAGGCATTTTTTGAGAAGCTGGATGCCCGCGTTGTGCTCGTGCTGGCCAGGACCGTGCGAGGGTTTCCCAGCGATCATGATGATGGATTTCTTGTCCGCGGCAAAAGCGGAGCTGGCGAGGGAAACGAGGGCGAGGAGAGAAAGCAGGCGCTTCATGGTAGAGTCGGGATCATTTAAACGCCCGTGGGCATCCAGCCATTTCATCGAGCTCGGAGGTGTTTGACGGCGGCGCAGCGTTCACGCCAGGGCTTCTGGCACGCGTTTCGCTGATGGTGGTGCCCCGCTCAGTCTGAATGCCCATCCACCGATGAGGCGGTTATGAAGACCGCCGGCATCGCCCGTGCCCGTGTGTTGGCCACCGTCTTGCCCAACGATGCCGCGAACGACTTCATCACGCTCAGCGCTAGAAACATGAACCCACGCATCCAGATCATCGCCCGCGGCGAGGTTCCATCCACCGAGCGCAAGCTTTTGCAGGCCGGCGCGAACCGCGTGGTGCTCCCGGC
>JAFMIR010000030.1 GCA_017853885.1 Prosthecobacter sp. | reverse complement strand
CTCGTGCTCAAGGACGAGATCCCCGACCCCAACACGCTGCGCATCCAGACCATCCTCAACGGCAGGTCCATGCAAGATTGGAACACCAATGACATGATCTTCGATGTGCCCACGCTGATTGAGTTCCTCAGCGGCAGCACCACGCTGCTGCCAGGAACCGTGATCCTAACCGGCACACCGCAAGGTGTCGGTGCCGCGATGAAGCCGCCCGTTTTCCTCCAACCCGGCGACACGGTCACCATTGAGATCGAAAAGATTGGCGCGCTTACCAATCCGGTCGTGGCCGAGGCGTGACTCCAAGACTCCCGCACGCCATGAAAACCAGCCTGCTGCTCCTCCTTGCCTGCTCCGCCATCGCGCGCGCCCAGGTGCCGGTGGAGCATGTCCACGATCTTTCGCTCCCCGTCTCTTCGGCTTGGCCCTGTGTCTGGCCGCTCGGCATGATGCAGCACATCACCATTCCGCGTTTTACCTTCGGCCCGGGAGCGTTTCATCGCGAGACCATCGTGCTCGACGAGCACACCGGCACGCAGTGGGACGCCCCCGCGCATTTCGTACCGCCGCCGGACTCAGGCCTGCCCGGTGCGGGTCCTATGGGGCTGGTGACTGGCGAGAAAGTGCCTGCTTGGCAGTTCGTTGGCGAAGCCTGCGTGATCGATGTCACTGCGCACCGTGACGACGCGCCCGGTGGATCGAGCTTTCTCATCCGCCCTGAGCACGTGAAAGCATGGGAGGAAAAATACCGGCCTCTGCGTGCCGGAGATGTGGTGCTCTTCCGCAGCGATTACACGGACACCTACTACCTGCCGCTAAACCGCGGCGGGGCACGATTTGTGATCCGTCCGCTGACCAAGATGGCACCTGCATGGCCGGCTCCCGCGCCGGAGACCATGACATATCTCGGTGAAAAAGGTGTGATGGCAGCGGGGCTCGATGGCGCCAGCATGGGGCCGCTGCCGGACCTCGCCGTGGCCACGCACCAGGCGGGCGGGGCCTTTGGCATGATCTGGATCGAGTGCGGCACGAACTTCAAAGCTCTGCCGCCCACGGGAGCTTTCTACGCCCTGCTGCCCGCGAAGCACGCCGGCGGCTCCGGGGGCGAGGCGCGTGTGCTCGCAATCACGGAGCCCAAACTGGCTTCACGACTGATCGACGCCGCGCGGTCCAAACGAGTCACCGATGTGTCCGTCACACTCGACAACAACCTGCCCGTGACCTGGCAGGGCCACGGGCCGGGCGAAGAGGCACAGCGCTACCTCGCCGAGCCGCTCAACCAGTTTGAGAAGCCGCGCGGCCCCTACATGGCGTGGACACACACTTTCGACAGCCAGGTCGGAACGCACCTCGTGACGCCTGCCTTCACGCTTCCGCCGCCCGGCTTTGATGCGGGCCAGTTTTCATCGGAAATCCGGGATCTGCGCGCCCGTTTTGAGAAGGAGCACGGGCCTCTCGGCCACAGCACGCAGACGATCGACAAACTGCCGCTGAACCGCCTGATCGGCGCGGCTAGGATCATCGATGTCTCAAAGCTCCGCGGCACCACCGTTAGGGAGACGTGGCCTGCCTCGCCCATCATCACTGTGGAGCAGGTGCTGGATCATGAAAAAGCGCACGGCCGTCTTGCCGCGGGAGAAATCGTCCTCTTCCGCACCGGTTACACGGATGAAAAGTTCAAGCCGCTACCCGATGCGCCTGCGCAGGATGAGTGTTTCGCTGCGCCGCTCGCTGGAAAGTCCGAAGGCTGGCCTGCGCTTTCGCCCGGAGTCATCGCGCTGCTGGCGGAGCGCGGCGTGCGCTGCACCGGGATGGATACGCCCACTGCCGGTGGCGTGCAGCGCGAGGTCTCGCTCATGACCTACTGGGCCGCAGCGAAGCATGACATGCTGCTTGTCGAGTTCCTTACCAGCCTCGGCCAAGTGCCGGAAAAGGGCGCTTGGTTCCTTTTCGCCCCGGTCAAAATCGAAGGCATCCGCAGCGGCCATGGTCGCGCTCTCATTTTACAACCCTGATCCCCACCGATGAATTCTGCCCACGCTGATACGAGCACCGTCGATGTCGCCGCTATGCGCCGTAAGGTGGCGTGGCGTATCCTGCCGCTGGTCATCATCCTTTACATCATCTCCTACCTCGACCGCGCTAACGTGGCTTTTGCCAAGCTGCGAATGGCAGAGGCGCTGGGCTTCTCCGAGCAGGTGTTTGGCTTCGGCATCGGCGTGTTCTTCATCGGCTACCTTTTTCTTGAAATACCCGGTGCGCTGCTGGTGGAGCGCTGGAGCGCGCGGAAGTGGTTTGCGCGCATTCTCATTACTTGGGGCTTCATTTCGGCAGCGATGGCTTTTGTGAAGACGCCTGCGCAGTTTTATTGGATGAGGTTCCTGCTCGGTATCGCCGAAGCGGGATTCTTTCCCGGCATCATCGTCTATTTTTCGCATTGGTTCGTGCAGAGTGATCGTTCGCGGGCGCTTTCGTGGTTGCTGGTGGCTGTGCCATTCAGCCTCGCGCTCGGTGCACCGGTGTCTTCGATGCTGCTCGATGTGAAGTGGCTCACACTTGCTGGATGGCAGTGGTTGTTCATTGTCGAAGGATTACCTGCGGTGCTGCTCGGCATCATTGTGCTCGCCCGCTTCACAGATCGTCCTCGTGATGCGGACTGGCTGACACAGGCCGAGAAACAGCATCTGGAAAACGAACTTGCTGCCGAGTCTGCCGCGAAGGAAGCGGTTCATAAGGTCAGCACGTGGCAGGCGCTGCGATTGCCGGCTGTATGGTTGCTCGCGCTTGGTGTGATGATTGGCAACAGTGGCGGTTACGCGATGACCTTCTGGTTGCCGACCACGGTGAAAAATCTCTCCGGCGGATCGGACCAAATGACCCTTCTCTACAGCGGTATTTATTATGCTTGTGGCATCGCGAGCGTATTGATTTCCGGCTGGTCGGCAGATCGTTCCGGTGATCGCAAATGGCACGCAGCGGGCGGAATGATGACTACTGGCGTCTTTTTGCTGTGCAGCACAATTCCGGGTCAGGGATTCGGCACCCAGATGGTGTGGCTCTGCTTGACCGCATTCGGGGGTTTTTTCTGGATCTCACCCTTCTGGACTCTGCCATCTCTCACCCTCACCGCATCCGCCGCCGCTGCCGCTACAGGTTTAATCAACATGGGAGCCAACCTCGCAGGCTATGCGGGCAACCATGTCACGGGGTGGCTCCGTCAACAAGGTTATGGCGAATCCCAGTGCCTCCACTTCCTCGCCGCTTGTTTCATGATCGGAGGCTTCATCATCAGTTTTCTCCGGCTCAAAACAAGGCAGGCCTGATCCAACATTTCCTTTTCCTCATCACTCCATGCGCCCTCCAGCCAAATCATCTCCGCTGACCCTATACCGTACCATGCTTGTCATCCGCATGGTCGAGGAGCGGCTCGCCAAGTCTCACCAGCGCGGACTCATTCATGGCGCGTGCCACACCTACGTTGGACAGGAAGCCATCGCGACGGCAGTCTGTGCGCATCTAAACTCCGATGATGCCGTCTTCAGCACCCATCGCGGGCATGGTCACGCTCTCGCGAAGGGCATGGAACCGAGTGAACTGATCGCCGAACTCTATGGGCGCGAGACCGGCTGCTCGCGCGGTCGCGGCGGCTCGATGCATCTCTTCTCCCCGGAGATCGGCATGATGGGCACTAGCGGGATCGTTGCTCCGTGCATCCTGCAGGCCACAGGTGCGGGCTACAGTTCGTTGATCACCCAATCGCGGCAGCTCGGTGTGGCTTTTTTTGGCGATGGTGCGGTGAACAACGGTGCCTTTCATGAAGGGTTGAACATGGCTGCCATCTGGAAACTGCCTGTGCTTTTTGTGTGCGAGAACAATCAGTTCGCTACTGAGGTGGCTTTTGCCAGCGTGGCCGGTAATCCGAGCGTGGCTGCCCGAGGTGCCGCTTACGGCATTCCAGCTGTCGAACTCGATGGCAACGATGTTCTCGCTATCGAAGCGGCTGCACGCGAGGCTGTGCGTCGGGCACGCGATGGAGGAGGCCCCACCCTTCTCGAATGCAAGACCTACCGCACCCGCGCTCACGCCGAGGGAATGGGTGACTTCACCTATCGCACGCGTGAGGACGTTGAAGAGTGGAAGACACGATGCCCAATTGCCAGATTGAAGCAGCATTTGCTCAAGAAAAAGATCGCCACTGAGAAAGAACTCACCGTGGTTGAGCAGGAAGTCGCCGCGCTCACCGAGGCTGCGCATGAATTTGCCGAAAAAAGCGCTTACCCCACCGCTGAGAGCGCCACCCGCCATGTTTACGCCGTGCCGCGCAGCGGATCTCCGCGCGATGTGCCGGCTCACTCATCCAGCGCTCGTGAACTCACTTTCATGAAGGCTACGCTGGAGGCCCTGACCGAGGAGATGGCGCGTGATCCGAAGATTTTCGTTCTTGGCGAAGGTATCGGTGTGCGTGGTGGCAACTTTGCCACCACGAGTGGTCTGTTTGCCATCCACGGGCCGGAGCGCTTGCGCGACACGCCCATTTGCGAGCGTGGCTTCGTTGGCCTCGCGGCAGGCGCAGCCATGACCGGGACCCGCCCCGTGGTCGATTTCATGTTTGCCGACTTCGTGCTCGATGCCGTGGGTGAGATCATCAACCAGATCGCCAAAATGCAATACATGAGCAGTGGGCGTTTGAAGATGCCCGTGCTGCTGCGCGGCTGCATCGGCATCGGCCACTGCGCCGCCACACATCACAGCGGCAGTTATTATTCCATGTATGCACACTTTCCCGGTCTGCGCGTCGTGGTGCCATCGTCGCCGCGCGATGCAAAGGGCCTGCTCAAGACTGCACTCACCTGCGATGACCCCGTGCTTTTCCTCGAACATCGCGAACTGATGACCATCAAAGGCCCCGTGCCGGAGGAGGAATACTTCATCGACTTCGGCCAAGCTGCCATCGTGCGTGAAGGTAGTGACATTACCGTGGTTGCACTCGCCCTAATGGTTCACAAGACACTTCAAGTCTGCGAGACGCTCGCAAAAGAAGGCATTAATGTCGAATTGATCGACCCGCGCACCGTCTCGCCGCTCGACACAGACACCATTTTGCAATCCGTGGCCAAGACGGGCCGCCTTCTCATTGTGGACGAGGACTTCGCGCATTGTGGCATCAGCGCGGAAATTGCTGCACAACTGGCCGACCGCGGTTTCGACGAACTTGATGCCCCTATCCGCCGCCTCAACGGTCAATTCTCGCCCACGCCTTACAGCCCCACGCTCGAAGCCGCCGTGGTGCCGAATGGGGAATCCATTGCTCAGGCCATCCGTGACCTATGCGCTGAATAGACAACGCCATGCCCATCCACATCACACTCCCACGCCTCGGCTGGTCCATGGAGGAAGGTAAGTTCCTCGCCTGGCTGAAGAAAGAGGGCGACTTCGTTAAAGAAGGCGAACCCCTTTTCACGCTCGAAAGCGACAAGGCTGCCCAAGATGTCGAATCCATCGACAGCGGCATTCTCTCGATTCCCACCTATGGCCCGAAGTCCGGCGATATCATCAAGGTTGGCCACATTATCGGCTATCTGCTTGGCGACGGAGAATCCGCGCCGATGGCGAGCGCACCGCCTGAGCAAGCCAAGGCAGAGGTTATCCCACCTCGGCCCGAACAGAGCAAAACAGATCCACCAGCCACAGCGATCCTCGCGCCCGCAACATCCAGTGCAGGCGTCGCTGCCAGCCCCCGCGCACGCCGTGCTGCGAAGGAGCATCATGTGAATCTCTCTACACTTAAGGCATCAGGCAAGGGCGGGCGCATCCGCGAGCGTGATGTTCTTGCAGCCACCATGGCCTTTCCATCAGCCGGCGATGGCCAAAAAATACCCCTTACGCCAATGCGCCGCGCCATTGCCGCACGGCTCATGCACAGCCGTCAGACCACAGTGCCCGTCACGATCACCTCGCGATGCGATGCCACGGCGCTGCTGGCTTTCCGTCAGCAGCTCAAGTTTGCCGCCGAGAAGTCCCAACTCCCGGTGACTCCAACGCTCAACGATTTGTTTCTCAAACTCACCGCGTGTGCCCTTCGACAGCATCCGATGCTTGCCGCCATTTGGGAAGAAGATCACTTGCTTCTGCCCGGCGCGATTCACTTAGGCGTCGCTGTGGATGCTGGAGACGGTCTTCTCGTGCCTGTCATACGCGATGTGGACGCACGGACGCTCACGGAGGTTGCTTCCCAATCACAGCGGCTCATTGCCGCCGCTCGTGTGGGACAGCTCAGCGCCGCAGATATGCAGGGCGCCTGCTTCACCGTGAGCAATCTAGGCGGTCTAGGTGTCGAGGCCTTCACGCCTGTGATCAACCCACCTGAGTCCGCTATCCTAGGCATCGGTGCCATCGTGCGTGAGGCGGTGCCGCTCGACAATGGTGGCTTCGCCGCGCGTGACCGCCTCATGCTCAGCCTCACCTTCGACCATCGCGTGAACGACGGCGCCGCAGCTGCGCGCTTTTTGCAAACTCTCCGCCAACTCTTTGAAAACCCGCTCCTAGGCCTTGTCTGACCCTTTTCCATCATGAAAGTCCACCTCGAAAACCAAGTCGCTCTCGTCACCGGTGCCGCCGGCGCCATCGGTCAGGCCATCTGCGCCTCTCTCGCTTCCAACGGTGCCAAAGTCGTCTATGCCGACATCAATCTCGACGGAGCGCGCCAGCTTGCTGCTGCAACGCCAGGTGCTATGGCCGTTCGCATGGATGTCTCTGACGAAAAAGAAGTCGAGTCCGCCATCGCCGAGATCATCAACTCACATGGACGCCTTGACATCCTCGTCAACAACGCAGGCATCAACACCATGGCTCATCGCGTGAACTTGGATTCGTTCCCCACCGAAGAATGGGATCGAATTCTGCGGGTGGATCTCACGGGGCTTTTCCTGGTCAGCAAGGCGGCCACGCGCCACATGCTTCAGCGCAAATTCGGTCGCATCATCAATATCTCTTCGGTCATGGGCCTGGTGCCTGCGCGTTTGCAATGCGCTTACACTGCGGCGAAGGCAGGGGTCGTCAATCTCACCCGGACCATGGCGATTGAACTGGGATGCGATGGCATCCTTACCAACTGCATCGCTCCAGGCTCGATCCTCAGCGAGGGCACCAAGCGGCTCTTCTATGGCGAGAACGGCCAGTTCAATGACCGTGTGCAGGCCATGCTCTCCCACGTCCCACTCGGTCGTCCCGGCCAACCGGAGGAGATTGCCAATGCGGTTCTTTTCCTCGCCGCCCCCGAAAGCTCCTACCTCAACGGCGCCATCATCCCCGTCGATGGCGGCTGGCTCGCCGGCTACTCCCGCGATTTTTAAACTCGAAATCCCACCTGCCCATGAAAGCCTCCCTTCTTGTTGCTGTCTTTTGCCTGCTCGTCTCTGCGGCATCTGCCGCTGAGTATCAGGCCGTTCTTAAAACCTACTGCCTCGGCTGCCACTCCACCGAAAAACAGAAGGGCGAACTCGACTTGGAGTCTTCCGACATCCACAAGGAGCCTCATGTGTGGGAGAATGTGTTGGATCAAATCCAGCTCGGTGAGATGCCACCGAAAAAGGAGAGGCAACCCAACTCTGAGGAGAAACAGGCTCTCACCGCTTGGGTGCGCAAGACCCTCGATGACATCGCCCTCGCCAATGCGGGAGATCCAGGGTCCGTCGTGCTGCGCCGTCTCTCCAACATGGAATACACCTATACCCTGCGCGATCTCACCGGCATCGATTCGCTCGATCCCGCACGCGAGTTTCCTGTCGACGGTGCGGCGGGAGAGGGTTTCACCAATGCGGGCGCGGCGCTCGTGATGTCGCCAGCGTTGCTGACGAAGTATCTCGATGCCGCTAAGCAGGTGGCGGAGCATCTCGTGCTAACCCCCACGGGCCTTCGTTTCTCCTCCGGAACTTCGTCCCGTGACGCGACCGACGAGACGTTGGCGAAGATTCGTGCCTTTTATGCGCGCTTCAGTGACACAGGAGAGGAACAGGCTGTTGAAGTCGGTGGCACTGGCAAAGTCAGCAACAAGGGCGGGATTCTGCCGCTCGACAAGTATCTCACCGCCGTCACTCAGGAGCGCGGTACCCTCATCAATGGAACAAAAGCGTTCGCTGATCTGGCGCGGGAGCGTGGCTTGAGCGCGAAATACCTCGAACTTCTTTGGGCCATGCTGCAGGACACTCGAGCTTCGCTTGTGCTCGATCCACTGCGCTTGAAATGGCGGCAAGGCAGGCTCACTGCTGTGGACATCGAACCTTGGCAGAAAGCACTGTGGCGGTTCGCGATCGTGGGCCACTTGGGAAAGGTAGGCGGCCCGAAATCGTGGTTGGAGCCGGTGACACCGCTCGCTGCTCAAAACGAGATGCGCATGAAACTGCAACCGCCTAGGGATGGCGGTGATCTCACGCTTTATCTCTCCGCCAGCGATGCCGGCGACGGCAATGGAAACGACTTCGCGGTTTGGGAAAATGCGCGGCTGATAACGCCTGGTCGTGGAGAACTGGCGTTGCGTGATGTGCGTTCGGTGATGCAGCAGATGATGCGTCACCGCGATGCCGCTGTGGAAAGTGCGGTGCGTTGCCTCGCCGCCGCAAACGAAGCGGAGTCAGCGAAAGACACGGCCGACCTCGATGTGCTGGCTAAGAAACACAACGTAGATACCAGGATGCTTGCCGGTTGGCTAAATCATCTCGGCATCACCGGCGGTGCCTTGAAGCTCGAGCCGCTGCTCGTGAACAAGACCGAGAGCGTCCAGAATTACAACTTCATCAAAGGATGGGCCGGTGAAAGCGCACTCAGCGTGCTGGCGAACTCCTCGGACACGGCCGTGCGTATCCCGGGTGAGATGAAGCCGCACAGCATCGCCACGCATCCTTCGCCGAGGTTGGCCTCCGTCATCGCCTGGCGCAGCCCGGTCACGGGCACGCTGCGCATCAGCGGCACCTTACAGGACGGACACACCGCCTGTGGCAATGGCATCCTGTATTCCCTCGAGCTGCGGCGCGGCCAGACGCGTGAGGTGCTCGCCGCTGGCGAAAGCAAGGGTTCCACGGTGATCTCACTCAGGCCGCTGGAAAATGTGCGCGTCTCGCCCGGGGATGTGATCGCGCTGGTGATTGATCCGAAAGGCAGTGACCACGGCTGCGATCACACTCCGGTGAATCTGACCTTGAACGACGGGAAGCTGGAGTGGGATCTAGTGAAGGATGTTTCGCCGGATATTCTCGCCAGCAATCCGCACGCGGATCATCATGGCAACAGCGCCGTGTGGCATTTCCTCAGCCAGCCAGCGAGCGGAGCGGACATGCCCGCCATCGCGATGGGCTCGCAATCGCTGCTCTCGAGATGGCGCAAGACGAACGATGTAGCGGAGCGGGCACAGATCGCCGCGCAGGTGCAGCAGTTGCTGCAACACGACGGCGAGACAAAGGCTAGCGCCGCGGATCGCGAACTGAGGAATCAATTGCTCGCCTTCAATGGTCCGCTGCTCGCTGAAGCGTGGCGCTCAGCGAAGGCGCAGCCCGACGCCATTGCTTCACCATATGGCATCGATCCCGCATTTTTCGGCAATCATCCTAAACGCGGTGAAGTCGCTTCGACGAGCCTCTGCGTGCAGGCCCCTTCGTTGATCGAGGTGCGACTTCCCGCAGCGATGCTTTCTGGTGCCGAGCTGGTCGTCGCGGGTTGTCTCCATCCAGCCAGCGGTGGCGAAGCTAGCGTGCAAATGCAAGTTCTCACGGCAAAGCCGGTCGCACCATCCGGTCTGCAAGCCGCGACCGCGATGTCAGCCAAGGAAACGGGCGCGTGGAACTCCAGCAAACCACCCGTGATGTTCGATGCACCCATTCTCGTCCACGATGGCAGCGAGGCCCGTCGCCGTTTCGAGAGGGCGTTCGATGATTTTCGGGCGGTGTTCCCGGCGGCGCTGTGCTACACAAAGATCGTCCCCGCGGACGAGGTGGTGACGTTGACGCTCTTCCATCGCGAGGATGAGCAACTTCGACGCCTGATCCTTGATGACGGGCAAACGGCCGAGTTGGACCGCCTATGGGAAGAGCTTCATTTCGTCAGCCAAGACGCTATTACCCTCGTCGATGCCTTTGAGCAGATTTGGCAATACTCCACTCAGGATGGCCCCAATGCACCCAATGGTGACAAGCGCCTCGAACCCCTGCGCGAGCCGATCATGCGCGGTGCGGAAGCCTTCAAAAAGCGCATGGTCGATCTGGAGCCCGCTCAAGTGAAAGCCATGCTCGAGTTTGCAGGCAAGGCGTGGCGGCGGCCTCTGGACAACGACGAGCGAGCTGAGCTCAACGCATTATACTCCAATCTGCGTCAGCAGGAGCTTCCCCACATCAAAGCCATGCGCCTCATGCTCGCCCGCGTGCTCACCTCGCCAGCATTTTTGTATCGCGGAGAGAAAGCAATAGCCAAAACAGGACCTGTGAGCACGGGAGAACTGGCGACTCGTCTCAGCTATTTCCTTTGGTCTTCCGCACCTGATGAAGAATTGCGCACCGCGAGCCTTCAGGACACGGAAGTTCTTGTCGCTCAAGCCCGCCGCATGCTCAAGAGCAACAAAGTGCGACGTCTTGCGCTCGAGTTTGGTTGCCAATACCTCCACGTTCACGATGTCGCCACGCTCGATGAGAAAAGCGAACGTCACTTTCCGACCTTCCTCAACCTGCGTGATGACATGCAAGAAGAGGTCACCCGTTTCTTCATCGATCTTATCCAAAACAATCATAGCATCATCAGTCTAATCAACGCGGATCACAGCTTCATGAGCGCGAAATTGGCCGGTCATTACGGCATGAATGTGAAGGGGGAATGGCAGCGCATCAACGGTCTTCAAAAGCAGGGCCGTGGTGGCATTCTTGGCTTTGCCGCCACGCTCGCCAAGCAAGCTGGCGCTTCCCGCACCAGCGCCATCCTGCGCGGCACGTGGCTCACTGAGGTGGTGCTTGGCGAGAAACTGCCCACGCCGCCCAAAGGCGTGCCCACTCTCCCTGAAGAAACTCCTGCCGACCTCACTGAGCGTCAACTCATCGAGCGGCACAGCCGCGATGAGAATTGCATGGGCTGCCACAAGCGCATCGACCCTTACGGCTTCGCTCTCGAAGGATTTGACGCCATCGGTCGAGCTCGAAAAGCCGATACGAAGACTGTTTTGCCAGATGGAACCGCCGTCGATGGTATCTCCACACTGCGTGACTACCTGTTGACCAAGCGTTCAGACGACTTCACCCGCCAGTTCTGCCGCAAACTGCTTGGCTATGCACTTGGCCGCAGCGTTCAACTCTCTGACAAGCCATTGATTGACCAGATGATGAAGAGTGATCTTTGCTTTGGCACCTTGGTCGAACACATTGTGCGCAGCAGGCAGTTTAGAGAGAAGCAGGCTACGTTCGCCGATTCTTTAAAAGCGCCTTCACAGAACCTTTGAGGCTGTTCTGCAATGACCGGCGAGCGCAGTGGCCTTCGTGGCAAGAAAAGAGCGGGCAGGCTATTGGAACCCTAGCTAACGAGCGAATGATGCCGCCAATGAGACTGCCCTGCCGGCGGTAATCAGACAGACGTTGTGAGAATTGGCCTAACAACCTTTCATGAGTTGGAAGATGCGGATTTAGGCAAGGTGCACAGTCCGTTTTTTTGGCTCAGAAGTTTATGCAGACAAGTTAACCTGACTCTGTCAAAAGATGGTTCATGCCGATTTATGGCACCGCTCTTCTTTCCCTATGTCTGCTCATCGGTCTCTCGATGGGCAGGATGCTTGGTATGCTACTCGGTGTGGATGCGGACATAGGCGGTGTGGGTATCGCGATGATTCTGCTGATTTTGTGCTGCAATGCCTTGCAGCGTCGCGGCTTGATGAAAGAGCCGACGGAGAGCGGCATCACCTTTTGGGGGCAGATGTATGTGCCCATCGTCGTTGCAATGGCGGCGAGTCAAAACGTGCGTGGAGCGATTTCGGGCGGTTTGATGGCTATTTTAGCCGGTCTGAGCGCTGTGGGCCTCAGTTTCGTGCTGGTGGCTGCGTTGGCGAAAAACAGTTCGAAGGAGGCAAATCGGTCATGAGCCTGTTGGAAGGCGTTTGGAGCAAGAATGGCTTGCTGACGGCCTTTGCCTTCGTCGGTGTGACGATGCTGGTTTCGTATTGGGTAAGTGAAAAACTCACCCGTGGTCGCTTACACGGCAGCGCCATCGCCATTCTACTCGGCTTGCTCATGGCGGTGCTCGCAGGTGGAAAAAACGGCGTAGTTGACATTCCGATGCTTTCCGGTGTGGGACTCATGGGTGGCGCGATGTTGCGCGATTTCGCCATTGTGGCGACGGCATTTGGCGTGCGCATCGAAGAGTTTGTGAAAAGCGGCATGATTGGCATGCTGTCGCTCTTTTTAGGCCTATTAGCATCCTTCTTCGCTGGGGGTTCAGTGGCGTATGTGTTTGGCTATCGTGATCCGGTGAGCATCACAACCATCGGTGCAGGTGCTGCGAGCTATATCGTCGGTCCGGTGACTGGCACGGCTTTGCAGGCGAGCAGCGAAGTCATTGCGCTGAGCATCACGGCAGGATTGGTGAAGGCCATCACAGTGATGATCAGCACGCCCTTTCTCGCCGAAGCGATCGGTCTCAACAATCCGCGTGCCGCGATGATCTTTGGCGGTCTTATGGGAACCAACAGTGGCGTCATGGCCGGTCTCGCTGCGACCGATCCCAAACTCGTCCCCTACGGTGCAATGACCGCCACCTTCTACACTGGCCTTGGTTGCCTGCTTGGGCCTTCGCTGCTGTTCATCGTCGTGCGAGCTTTCTTTGGTGGATCGTGATCGAAAGATTGAAGTGAAATGTGCTTTTCAGGCTCATGCGTTTCTCCCTTGTTCTGCTGATCACGGCCGCCGCCCATGCTCAGAATCCGCTTGCACTTCCGCGAACTGTCGTGATCCAGCGCGAGGGCATTACGGGCGCGGGGCAAGTCGTGCAGACAGGAAAGCGGCTGCTTTTGTTCTACCCGAATCATCCTGATGATTTTGGCGGCAGCGGTGGCAGCGGCGCGGCCGTTTCAGAGGACGGAGGCGTGACTTGGCAGACGCAGCCGGATGACTGGCCGCTCGGAAAAACGATTGATGTGTGGGCAGACCGGTTGCGAAATGGCGATCTGATCGCTATTGGGCTCAACTGGGCGCCTGACCCGAAAAAGCGTGGTGAATTGAGCGCGAAAGATGTGCCGCCTGATGCCTATCAGCTCGGGTTTTCCAGCGATGAAGGCCGGACGTGGCGCAACGAGCCAATTGTCATCGAGCATCCCTCCGAATATGGCATCATCGCACGGCCGCTGCCGCATGTGTTTGAGGATGCAAGCGGCATTCTTTTCATGCCCGCTTATGCTTGGGGGAAAGCCGGCAACCATACACTGCTGTTGCACTCCAAAGATCGCGGTAGGCACTGGTCTGTGCTATCCAGCATCACGACAGCCGCAGCAATGCTGAAGGCGGGCGCATCGGTAACAACGCCCTGGCTCGAAACGACCGTCTCGCCGACTCAAAACGGCGATTTCCTCGCCATTGTGCGCACCGGCAGCAGCGCGAAATCATCTCTCGTCAGTCTGCGATCAGCTGATCATGGCAGGACATGGTCTGCGCCGGAGAAAATGGCCGTGGCAGGCAAGTTGCCCACATTGCAACTCCTCCCCAACGGTGTGCTGGCTTTGGTTACCGCTCACACAAAAAACCACTGCCGATTGTATTTATCCTCTGACGGCAGCGGACGTGGGTGGAGCACGGGGCATGTTCTTTCGAGCCAAAGCGGAGGCAACGCGGGCATGACTGTCACAAGCAAGGACTCAATTCTCGTTATCTCACCGGCGAATAAACGCATTGACGCATGGCGCGTGTCTTTGAGGACGACCCCGGCCGTCACAGAAAGTCTCGCGCCGCCGAAAGACATCACGTTCATCAAAGGAACATTGAATTGGAGCAGTAACGCGGCGAAACATGAGGTTACGCCTATACTCATCGAAAAAGCCGCAGGCTACGAAGATACTGAAATTCTGCCGTATATCCCTATTCAAGTCAAAGGAACGAAAATGGATCTCGGCCGTCAGCTTCTCATTGGTGCAACGTATGTTTTTGACATCCACGCTGTGGATCGCGAGGGCCGCCTTTCCCCACCAGTGCGCAGCGCGCCTTTTGTGAATCGTTGAGATGCCATGTGTCGCCTTGTATTTCTGCTTCTAACCCTGCCTTTCGCCTTGAGCGGAGCGGAGTCACTTTGGTCACTGCAACCACCGAGAAACATGCCTGCCGCAAGCATCGATAGCTTAATTGATGCGAAGCTGAGGGAGAAAAAGCTCATACCCAACCCGCCCGCCCATCGCGCCGCGCTCGTGCGTAGGCTGCATCTGGATCTGACCGGGTTGCCTCCCTCCGATTCATTCGACAAGTTCGACCTGCCCACCTTGGTCGATGCTCTTATGAAGAGTCCACATTTTGGCGAACGGTGGGGACGCCATTGGCTGGATATCGCTCGTTACGCGGACAGCAACGGACGCGACCGCAATGTCATAAACTACCATGCATGGCGTTACCGCGATTATGTCATCAGATCGTTCAATGCGGACAAGCCTTACGATGTTTTCATTCAGGAGCAGATCGCTGGGGATTTGATGCCGGCGAAGGATGTTGCTCAACGCGACGAAAGACTCACGGCCACAGCTTTCCTTGCGCTTGGCGCAAAAGCCTTTGAAGAGCAGAAGCAGGATTTATTTCACATGGATGTTGTCGATGAGCAGATTGAGGTCATCGGACGTGGTGTGCTGGGGCTGTCAGTGGCTTGCGCGCGCTGCCATGATCACAAATTTGATCCTATCCCAACAGCAGACTACTACGCCATCGCGGGCATTTTGCGCAGCACGCAACCGCTTTATGGCCACGGTCCTCGTGGCATCAAGGCGACGATGTTTCACCATACGGCCTACCATGCACTCGGCGATGCGGAGGCTCAAAAGCTCGCACCGGCGGCTTTGGATTATTTCAAGCGCCTCGACGCAGCCATTCTGAAAATGCACGAGGCTCGAAGCGCGCGTTATGCAGTACAAAAGCGGCTTGCCGATGCGAAACGCCTTGTCGAATCCTCTGTCGGCGAGGCGAAAAAGCATGCGGAAGCGGATTTGAAGGCTAAAGAGGCCACGGTCGAGGAATGGCACGTCAAAATCAAAAAACTTGAGGATGGCGTGGAGGCCATGAAGGACGCTGCGCCACCTCAACCGGCGTGGACCATGGGTTTACGGGACAGAGATACCGTTTCCGACTGTGCGATTCACATCCGTGGTGAAACCACCAGTCTTGGTAAAAAAGTGACTCGCGGTTTTTTGAGCGTCATTTCCATTCCGGCTATCAAAGCGCCACCTAAATCGCAAAGCGGCCGCCTTGAGCTCGCACAGTGGTTGACGCATCGTAAGAACCCGCTCACCGCTCGCGTGATGGTGAATCGCGTGTGGCAAAAACTCTTCGGTCGTGGCCTCGTGACCACGCCGGATGATTTCGGCGTCAATGGAGCGAAGCCGAGTCATCCGGAGTTGCTCGATCATCTCGCCGTGCGCTTCATGGAGCAGGGCTGGAGCATCAAATCGCTCATCAAAGAGATCGTGCTGAGCAAAGCCTACCAGCGCAGCACCGATCAATCTTCGCAAGACCTGCAAACCGATCCCGACAACGTTTGGCTCTGGCGCATGGCCCCGCGCGCGGTTGAGGTGGAGGTATTGCGTGATTCGATCCTCGCGCTCAGTGGCCAACTTGATCCGTATCCGCCGCAGAAGCAGTTCTTGGATCGTTTTCATCCGCAGAAGGACGCCGAATTGCACACCTTTAAGCCCTTCCTAGAGCCTGCTGAAATCGTTAGCAATCATCGCAGCGTTTACCTGCCCGTCGTTCGTGGCACACTTCCGGAAATCTTCAGTATTTTCGATTTTGCACCTCCCGAGCGCCCAGTGGCTCAGCGCGAGGAAAGCGTCGTGCCGGCACAGTCGCTCTTTTTGATGAACAATGCCTGGGTCCTCGATCAAGCACGACAAACTGCCACGAGGCTTCTCAGCGATACAAATCTTGTCGAAGACAGTCAGCGCCTCCACCGCCTATACGAGCGCGCCTTTTTCCGACCGCCCACGCCCGCTGAGCAAAGCCGTGCTCTTGAGTATTTGAAAACCGATGAACCAGAAACGGCCTGGACCAGCCTCTGCCAAACGATCATCGCTAGCGCGGAGTTTCGCGTGGTGAGATGAATCCCTCTTCAGCTCCATGTATACCCGTCGCCAACTTCTTCAGCAAGCCTCCGCAGGTTTCGGTTATCTCGCGTTTGCCGATATGGCATCAGCGGAGAGCAAGCTGGCCTCGCATTTCACAGCAAAGGCGAAGAGGGTCATCTTTCTTTGTATGCGAGGTGGTCCTTCGCACATGGAGACTTTTGATCCGAAGCCGGAGCTCACTCGGCGACATGGTGAGCCAGGGCGGAATAAGGGCACAAAGCTGCTCGGCTCACGATGGAACTTTGCGAAACATGGACAGAGTGGCATTGACATCGTCGAGTTGTTTCCTGAGTTGGCGAAGCAGGCGGACAAACTGTGTGTGTTGCGCGGCATGCACACTGATAACGAAAATCATCCGCAAGCCCTCGAGCAGTTGCACACGGGCAGTTTCCAGTTTGTGCGGCCTTCGATGGGCGCATGGACGGTGTATGGTCTTGGGAGCGAAAATGCAGACTTGCCCGGCTTCATCAGCATCAATCCACTCACCGCGCTCGGTGGCCTGCGCTATTACTCAAGCGCGTTTTTGCCCGCATCCACCTCCGCCACTTTGCTCGGAAATGCCAACCTGCCAGGAGCAAAGCTCCAGCTCGGCAACATCACAAATTCACGGCTCGACAATCCCGCGCAGCGCCGGCAACTCGACCTTCTGCAAGCGATGAATCGTGATTTGCTTGCCCAAACGAGTGATCCGCGTGTGGAAGGCATCATTTCATCCTACGAACTCGCCTTTCGCATGCAAGGTGAGCTGCCGCGCGTGATGGATCTAAGCAGTGAGAGCAAGGCGACTCTGCAACTTTACGGCGCGGACAAGGCGCCCACGGAAACTTTTGGTCGTCAGTGCCTGCTTGCGCGGCGCTTCGCTGAGGCAGGCGTGCGTTTTATTGAAATTAGCCATCTTGAGTGGGATCTGCACGGCTCGCTGCAGAGCGGTATGACGCGCAACTGCACGCAGATTGATAGGCCGATCTCGGGATTGCTGCGCGATCTTGATCAACGCGGACTGTTGGAGGACACGCTTGTGCTTTGGGGAGGCGAGTTTGGACGCACGCCGGATGACGCCACGCAGGACGGTCGGGGTCATAACAACAAGGGCTACAGCATGTGGATGGCGGGTGGTGGCGTGAAATCCGGCCACATCCACGGTCGCACGGACGAGCTAGGCGTCGAGGCCGTTGATGGCAAAGTTCACATTCACGACCTGCACGCTACGATGCTGCATCTTCTTGGCCTCGATCACGAACGTCTAACCTTTCGCCATGGCGGGCGTGATTTCCGCCTCACTGATGTCAAAGGCAAGGTCATCAGGGAGATGCTCGCTTGAGGAAATGCAGATCAACAATCAAGCCTTATTACCAGTACTGAAAACCCGCACAAGAAAAACGCCGCTTCACACCGCGTAAATCCAATCTAGGGAATGAAGTCATGCCTGATGTTGCTTTTCTTGCCCGAGCTCATTTATTTGCGGATCGCATCGCATTTTGCACGCCGGATGCCTCGCACACCTATCAAGAACTGCTAGATCGGTCTGCAGAGATCGCGGTTGAGCTGTTGCAGGATCAAATAGATCTTCAAGAAGCGCGCGTGGCCTTGTTGGTATCGCCCGGTTTCGAATACACCGCTTCGCAGTGGGCGATTTGGCGAGCAGGAGGTATCAAGCTGCCGATTTGTTTGTCTGCAACCGAGCCGGAGTGGGAGTACGTGCTGTCGGATTCACAGGTGAGCACCGTGATTGCTGACACCGCGAATGCGTTAAAAATCGCTCCGCTATGTGAAAGGCTCGGTGTGCGCCTGATGAACGTGAGCGATATTCACGTGGATGCACTGAAGGATTTGCCGGACATTGACGTGAACCGACGTGCGATGATCCTCTACACGAGTGGCACAACGAACAAGCCCAAAGGCGTGGTGACAACGCATGCGAACATCCAAGCGCAGATCGAGAGCCTCATACAGGCTTGGGAGTGGAGCTCAGAGGATCGCATTCCGATGTTCTTGCCGCTGCATCACATACACGGCATCATCAACATCATAGGTTGCGCGTTGTGGAGCGGTGCCATGGTGGAGCCTTTCACGCGTTTTGAAATGAACGCTATTCTCAAACGTGTGCGCGTCGATGCCTACACACTCTTCATGGCTGTGCCAACGATCTATGTGAAGCTCATTCAGATGCTCGAAGAAGCAGACGATCAGGATCGCTGCGATATCGTGGCCGGTTTCAAGAAGATGCGGCTTATGGTGAGCGGAAGTGCTGCGCTGCCTGCAAGCGTGCATGAGCGCTGGGCGCAACTCACCGGTCAGAAACTGCTCGAACGCTATGGGATGACCGAGATTGGCATGGCGATCTCCAATTTGTACCGCGGTGAGCGCCGGCCTGGATCGGTCGGTGCGCCACTGCCGGGTGTTGAATTGCGGTTGAAGATGGAGAACGGCCCGGTCATCACCGGCGAGAATGAACCGGGTGAAATCCAAGTGCGCGGCCCGATGGTTTTTCAAGCTTATTGGAATCGTTCGGAGGCTACGGCGGAGACATTTGAGGATGGTTGGTTCCGCACAGGTGACATGGCGGTGCTGGAGGCTGGCTACTACCGCATTATGGGGCGTTTGAGTGTCGATATCATTAAGAGTGGTGGCTACAAACTCAGCGCCCTCGAAATCGAGGCAGCGCTGCTGGAGCACCCGTTCATCGCTGAGTGCGCGGTAGTAGGCATGCCTGATGATACTTGGGGCGAAGCTGTTTCGGCGGCCGTGGTTCTCCAAAAAGGCCCACTGGATCTCATGGCACTGCGTGAGTGGTGCAAAGAACGTCTTTCCGTCTATAAGATCCCCCAGCGTCTCAAAGTCGTAAGCGAACTGCCCCGTAATGCGATGGGTAAGGTAACCAAGCCAGCCGTGCGGTTGTTGTTTTAATGGCAGAAGGCATTGGCGTTATTCCTTCCCTTCCTCTTTCATGCGGATGAAAGGTCGAAGTGCCAGCAGGAGAAGCGGAGCCATCAACACAAGGCCGCCGACGATGCTCCACATGGTCACAGTATCGCGTGGACCTTCCACCGGGCAGTATCGAGTGAGCAACCAGCTGAAGATGGCACCGGTGGTGATCTTGCCCATCAGCAGGGGCACAGCAGAGAGAGCGGCATAGCTGGCTTCCTGGCCTTTCGGCGCGATGGACACGGCATATTCATAGACACGTGGCGAGTAAAAGGCCTCGCCGACGGAAAAGACAACCTGCCAAAGCACGACGGTGAGAAACAAAGGATGCGCGGTGCCTTGCCAGTCGAAGTAACCGCGGATCACCCATTGCCCGAGCGTGCCATCGGCAAGGCCTTGGAAGACGGATTGAGGCAGCGCAAGGAAGATAAAGGACGCTGCCGTGATGAAGCCCCCGAAGATTACCATCGGATAAGCGGGGATCTTTCGCGTCAGAATGCCCGCGATGGGCGCGAGAATGAGGATGAGCACGCTGTTCACTGCGTTCGCACGACCGGCACGTTTGCCGCCTTCGACACCGAGCTCGCGTTCGAGGAAGGTTGGAAGCACACCATCCATGATACTGAAGACGATCTTCAGCAGCCCGATGACAGCGAGAAAGACCAGTAGCCGATGAAAACCCGGGTGACGCAGCAGCATCATGAACAGCCGCGTCGATTCTTTGACCGCGCTGCCCACGGTCATATGGCGCATGGGCGTATTCTCGGCTCCGAGACCGCGCTCACGCAGCAGCAGGAGCAGCGGCAGCATGAAAAGCTCGATGCCGCCGCTTACCGCAAAGAGCACTCGCTGGATACTGTAGTCGCCACCGAAGAGCTGGATCGTGGAGCCATCGCCACCGCCTTGTTTGATGCCGTCGAAGATGAAGTAGCCAGCCATGAAGCCGAGGTTCAGCAGTGCATAAAAAACGGAGAACGCCACGCTGCGTTGCTCCGCGTTGGTGAACTTTCTCGTCGCCGCCACCAGCACCGGCGTGCAAAGCGCCTCGCCAATAGCCACGGGAATGAGGCCAACTGTGAGAGCCAGCCATGGATTAGACACGGACATCATGATGACGCGTGCTGTCACAGCCAGCGTCACGCCGATGGCGAGCGTGCGCCGAAGGCCAATCGCATCCGTGATCGAGCCCGCGAGTAGCGTGCAGCTCGACATCATGAGCCCAAGCAGCAAGTAGCCAAACTGCGCATCTGTGTCGTTCATGCCGCAGTCCTTCATGAGGTAGGACACCATCACCACCATCATGATTTTGTAGCCAGTGACGCTGAGGAGCTTGAGCCCAAACGTCACCCACAGGCCAGCCGGAGCATCGCGCAGATTGGCGATGGCATACAGTCCGATGCCGAAAGTAGTGCTGCCGATGACACAGCCCGCCACGATTCCGAGACTGAGTTTCACCATGGCCATCCAGCCCACGGCCCAACAGAACAAAGCAAGCACGCCGCCGCGGAGGACTAGCGGCAGGAAGGATGGTGCGGCAGGTGAGGAATCTGACATGGCGAGAGGGAGCCAGCTTTGCAACAATGGTCAAGCGGCTAGGCTTCAGAATTGGCATGGGATGAAGGAAACCATTCGATTGTCAGGACTAGTGCTCTAGTGGCGTAGGTTCCGAGCCATGCGCACGCTCTCCCGCCGTCATTTTGCTCTCGCCACACTTACCGCTCCCTCATTGCTGAAGGCGGTGAATAAGCCTGATAAGATCCAACTCGCTTTCATTGGGCCCGGTGGCATGGGCACCAATCACATCAAGACAATGTGTCAGCGCGATGATGTCATTTTCTCCTTCGTTTGCGATGCGGACACGAAACGTGCTGAGGCCGCGGCAAAGCTCGTTCAGGAGCTTACCGGTCAGACGCCTACGGTCGTGAGAGACATGCGTCGGGTATTTGAGGATAAAAGCGTGCAGGCGGTGCTCATGGCCACGCCCGACCACTGGCATGCTCCGGGGGCGATTTTAGCCGCGCAGGCTGGCAAGCACGTTTACGTCGAAAAGCCTTGCTCGCACAATCTGCTCGAAGGACGGCTGATGATTGAAGCGGCGGCTCAAAACAAGGTTTGCATGCAGGTGGGAACACAAAGCCGCAGCACGGCTTCGGTTGCCACGATCATTCAAAAACTTCGCAGCGGTATCATCGGCGATGTGCTGGTCGCTAAAGCTTGGAACAGCCAGCTTCGCAAAAATCACGGTCATGAGCCTGACAGCGAGCCACCCGCGGAACTCGACTACGACCTGTGGCTCGGTCCGGTGCCCCGGGTGCCTTTCAAGAAGACTTACCATCCCAGCCACTGGCGATGGTTTCATCATTTCGGTGCCGGTGATTTTGGAAACGACGGTGTGCATGACATTGACATCGCTCGCTGGGGACTTGGTGTGGAACAGCATCCGAACCGCATTATCGGCCAAGGTTCAAAGCTCTTCTTCGACGACGATCAGGAGTGGCCGGACACGCTCTACTGCGCCTTCGAATACGACCTCGTGGGCAAAACCAAGCAACTCATCTATGAGCAGCGCGACTGGAGTCCCTACGTGCAGGAAGGCCATGAAAATGGCTGCGCGTGGTATGGCACGAAGGGCATGGTCATCGGTGGCAAGGCCAAAGGCTCGTGGCAGATCTACGGTGAACGCAACAAGCTGATTGAGGAACTCAAAGGTGCCGGCCCCGACCTCGCCGCGCATCATGCAAACTTTTTTGACGCTATTCGAAACGGCACGAAGCTTAACGCCGACATCACCACCAACCACTTCAGCACCGCGCTTTGCCATCTTGGTAATATCGCCTCGAAAACGCGAAGCGCGCTGGTGTTTGATCCGGTCAAAGAGCAGTTCGCCGGCCATGCGGATGCTTCCAAACTGCTCCGCCGCGATTATCGTCAGCATTGGGCAACGCCGAAAATCTAATCCTATCTCTTTTCACTATGCCTACTCCTTACTCTGCTATCTCATCGAAGCCCGCGCGTTTGCTCAAAGACAAAATGATGAAGGGTCATACTGTCTTTGGAATGCTTGTTCAGCATGCCGTGGTGCCCGCCATCGTCGATTTCATCCCGGATGGATTGCTTGATTTCGTGATCGTAACGGCGGAGCACAATGCGCTCGATATTGCCGACTTTATGCCGCTGCGCTACGCGATGGCGGCTAAAGGCATCGCCACGCTCGCCCGCACCCACAGCCGTGATGCGGATGATGTGGCCAAGGTGTGCGATTCCTTTGATGGAGTGGTCATTCCTTATGCGGAGGATGTCGAGCAACTCAAACGCTTAGCCGCCGCTGCGGTGTATCGGCCGTTGAAGGGAGAGGCGCTTGAAAAAGTCATCCGCGAGGGCAAGTGGCCTAGTGAAAAGACCCGAGAGTATGTGACAGAGCAGAAATGTGCTGACACAATCTTCGTGCCGATGATCGAATCCGTCCGTGCGGTGGAGAACCTCGATGCCATCTGCTCTATCCCCGGCGTCAGCGCTCTCTTCATTGGTCCGAATGACATGACGACCAACATGGGCATCCCAAACGAATACGATCACGCCGATTTCATTGCCATCGTGCAGAGGGTCATCGACGTCGCTGACAAGCGACACATTCCTGCTGGCTCTTGGTTTGGGAAACTGGAGCAGCAGCAACGCACTATCAAACAAGGTGCTCGATTCATCTGCCATTCGAACGACAGCAGCCTTCTCAAGGACATCCTGACCAGCACTTTCAGCGCGCTACGTGGTAAATAGACTGTTAGTCAGCACGCGGAGGTTGCCGGCCAAGCGGCTTCTTTCTGATCAGCTTCGATCGTCTGGAGGGCATTAAATCCTGCAATCGAAACGATTTGTGACGGACTATGATCCAGTCCATCTGGTGATGGCTGACTTTTGTCATGGCCATATGACCTATGGCAGTTGTGCCTGCATCATTCGTCACCCGAGCTTCCAGCCTGCGCGCGGTTCACGAGAGATAAATCGGTTGGCTGTCTCCATGTTCGTGATGCGCATGGCTTTGGCATCCCAGAGGATCTTGCCACCGGCGCGGTGGGCCACGTTGCCGAGATGATTGGCTTCGGTGAGCGGACCGGCGTAGCTAAAGGGGCTGCCGGTGGGGGTGCCATTCTTGATGGCATGGATCCATTCGGCGTGATGCCCCGGTGAATCTGGAATGAAGGGGGTGGGGCGGACGAAGTCTTTGAACTGGTTTTCAGGCAGGAGGATATGCTTGCCGTAGTCGGAGAGGAGCATGCCTTTGTCTCCGATGAAAAGGACACCGCTGCTCCACTTGCTAATGATGGGATCGTTGGTCCAAGCCTCCGGTTTGCTGGAGCCTTGGTGCCAGTGGACTTTGCAGGCGGGCATGTCGCCACGCGGGCCGTATTCATAGACGGCGTGCATGTTCGCGGGGGCTATTTCGGGATGCGGCTTGGGGCCAAAAGCCTCGATGCTGAGCGGTGCATCGAGTTTCAGCGCCCAAAAAGGAAGGTCGTTCCAGTGACTGCCGAGGTCGCTCATGGTGCCGTTGCCGAAATCCCACCAGCGATACCATTTGGGGCCGGGGAAATAGACTTCGTTGTAGGGCCGCATGGGTGCGGGGCCGATCCACAAGTCCCAGTCAAGATAAGGCGGCGGCTCCTGCGCTTCTTTCGGACGTTCATCGACGAAGATGATGTCTTTATTCTTCTCTGCTTCCTCTTTGGTTTGCAGTCCCCAGGCACGCGAGACGCAAACGTGTACTTCCGTGACTTTGCCGATGGCACCGCTTTGGATCAGCTCAACAACGCGGCGGTAGTTGGTGCTGGAGTGAATCTGGGTGCCCATCTGCGTGGCCACACCAGCTTCGGCGGCGGCTTTTGTGATGAGACGTGCTTCGGCCACATTATGCGTGAGGGGCTTTTCGCAATAAACCGGCTTCTTCATGAGCAGCGCTGGCAACGTGGCATAGGCATGCGTGTGCTCGGTGGTGCTGACAACGATACCATCGATCTCGCTGGCCTTCAGCGTGTCGTAGAGCTTACGAAAGTCGCGGAAAGTTTGAGCGCCAGGATGGAGTTTCGCGGCATGCTCGAGGTTTTGCGCATTCACATCGCATAGCGCGACGATGTTTTCCGCAGCGTCGGAGGCAGATGGGGCGGCTTTCCCGCTGTCCTTGCCATCACTTTTCTTTGGCAGCGCCATGGGGATGCCGCTGATACTGGAGAGATTTCCCGCGCCGCGGCCACCGACTCCGATGAAGACGAGATTGAGCTTTGCATTCGGCGAGCGGGAGCGTGTGATGGCTGGAAAGCCTAGGCCTGCTGCTGCGGCGGCTCCACTGGCGAGAAACTGACGGCGGGAAGTGCGCGAGGAACTCATGGTGTTATGGAAACGAACTGGTTAGCATCGTCTTGCTCACGCGAGACCGCAATTCTTCATCGAAGCGAGTGTCCACTCATATTCTTTGACCAGTTGATCGACGACATCTCCGCTGCGCATCTCCTGAGGCAGGACTTCCCAAGTGTAGGTTTCCATCTCGATGTGTCGGCACTTGGATGGATTTTGGGCCAGCCACTGCATTGCGCCTTCGAGGTGGTCACGGGTGCTTTGAAAGCCATCGGCAGGCTGCGCATGAATGGGGATGTGAAAGTGGACACGCCACTCGAGGCCGAGCTCGGCGGGCTGCGTAGTGGCAAAAGCAAGCGCTTCCGGAAGATCCTTGAACCGTCGGAGAGGCTCGTTAGGGCCGTAGCTGGCGATGACTTGATGGAAATACACAGGCTCGTCGTAGCCACGGAGCCGGGCGATGTTCTCCGGCGTGGGTTCGAGCTTCAAAGCGGAGCTGAAGTGCAGCTTGCTGAGGCGAATGCCAGCTCCGGTGATGCGATTCAACGCCTCCGCAGCTTCCTCGAATTCGATGGCCAGATGGCAGGTGTCGTAGTTTAAACCGATGAATTTAAAGAAATCACGATCGTGTGGGTTTTGATCGAAATAGAGGCCGAAGAACTTCAGCGTCTCGCCGCTTGTCTCAAACAAACCGAGCGGTTCAGGCTCTAGACCTAGGTGCAGATCGCGCCCGCTCTTTTCGGCCACCTTTTCGATGTGCTGTCGGCAGAGGCGCAGATTGCTGAAAATGGCTTTCAGTTCATCAGAGCCTGTGTTGAAGGTTTTGTGCGAGCCGGGCAGGGTGCTCACGCTTCCACTCACACCTTCGGGCAGTAGTTTCGCGAGGAGGTCAAAGAGGAGATTGGTGTAGTTGAGCCGTTCTTGCGTGGACCAGTCTGGCTTGAAGACCTGCTCCTTGACCCGTGTGCCATGAAAGGAGCCGTATGGGAAGCCATTGATCGTGAAGATGTAGCAGCCGTTTTGATCGAGCCAGCGGCGGAACGCATCGATCTCTCCGGGTTGGTTGAGTTCGTTCGCCGCTTGTGCGCTGAGTCGCAGGCCGATGCCGTAGGGCTTACCTTTGCTGACGCGGTCTTTGACGCGGAGCGTGTGCTCTTTGAGGCCACGCCATGTTTCCTCCCACGATTCGCCGCGATGGATGTTCGTGCAGTAGCCGAGGTGGATGTCGTGGTTCAGGCGCATGGAGAGAGTGGGATGTAACGAGCGATGGCGGAAAGACAAGACGGACGCCCGGTGAGGGGCGTCCGTCGGTGAAAACAGGCTGCGGGACCGGTGGATCAGTTGATCGGCTTGATGAAGAGGTCCTTGTAATACACCACGCTCTTCGGGTCGTGGGCTTGGATGGCTATGGTGCCTGAGCTGAGCTTGCGGCCGGGCATGTTTTTCAGCGCGGTGGCGGGGTCCCAACCTTCCGGCTCGGTCCAGTCGGTGGTGACTTTGCCATTGATGGAGATGGTGATGTGCTTGCCGTCCACCTTGATATGGTAGTCGAACCACTCACCATCACCCACAGGAGCCGTGTTGAGCACGTCCTTCACGGCGTAGAGGCCTCCGGTTTTCTTTGGATCCTTGTGCACGGTGCTGTTCACTTGGCACTCGTAGCCTTTGTCCGGCCAACCCTTGGCTTGGTAGGCGGTGTGAATGTAGAGGCCGGAGTTGCTCCCCTCCATGTGTTTCACCTTGGCTTTGAACTCGAAGCTGGTGAATTTCGCGTCGCCATTTGGCCCGGTGTAGAAAAGGTGAGCGCGGCCGTTGCTGATCTTGATGGTGCCATCCTCAATGGAGAAACTGCCAGGCGTTTCCTCATTCGACTTCCAGCCGGTGAGGTCCTTGCCGTTGAACATGGAGGTCCAGCCGTCGTTGTCGGCGGCGGCGGAGACGAGGGTGAAGGCCGCGAAGGCGGCGAGAGTGAATGATTTGAGCATAAACGGGGTCGTGTTTAACGTGCACATAGGGTTGTGTCTAGCGCGCCAAAACCTGATTTGCACCCTTCGGGTGGCACGCTAAGGAACGCCCCCCATGAAAATCCTCGTCACAGGCAAAGGCGGGCGCGAGCACGCGCTCCTCACGGCTCTCAGCGAATCGCCGCAGAAGCATGAACTCTTCGCGTATCCGGGTAGCGACGCCATCGCCACACTGGCCACGCGGGTGGACGTCCCCAGCCTGCCCGAGCTGATTCGGTGGATGAAGGCGAATGCCATCGACCTTTGCATGGCGGGCGAGGAGGCATTGTTGGTGAAGGATGCCGGTCTTTCCAATCTCTGCGCTGAGGCGGGCATTCCTTGTTGGGGGCCGCGGAAGGAAATTGCCCAACTCGAGGCTTCTAAGGGCTTTGCTAAGAAGTTTTTGAAGCGTCACGGTATTCCTACCGCAGACTTCAACCTCTGCACGAATGCGGTCGAGGCCAAAGCCGCGATCACTGAGCTACCCATCGTGCTAAAATTCGACGGCCTTGCCGCTGGCAAGGGAGTGGCTGTTTGCACAACCCAAGAGGAAGCGGAGCAATTCATTGTCGAAGTGATGGAAAAACGCTGTTTTGGCGCTGGCGACCTGCTGGTCGAGAAATGCCTCACGGGTCCGGAGATCTCCGTCTTTGCCTCTGTGTGCGATGACGCATACCAGATCCTCATGCCGGCGCGTGACTACAAACGCATCCGCGATAACGACGAAGGTCCCAACACCGGTGGCATGGGCGCGGTTGCCTCACTCGAACTCGCTGATGTGGCGCTTATGCAGCGCATCGAGCTTGAGATCGTGCAGCCGACTGTGCAGGGCATTCGCAAAGACGGCCTGAATTACCGCGGCTTCCTCTATTTTGGCCTGATGTTGACGCCCACCGGACCGCAGGTGATCGAGTACAATTGCCGTTTCGGTGATCCCGAGGCCGAGGCCGTTCTCCCGATGGTGCGCGGTGATTTCGCGAACTACGTCTTTGAGGCTGCGAAGGGTAGTCTGAAGCCTGAATGGATTCACTTTGCACCCGGTTGGAGCATTTGTCTGATCTCGGCGAGTGCCGGCTATCCAGCGTCGTCACGCAGTGGGGATGTCATCAGTGGTCTTGAAGCCGTAAGCGGCGCTCGTGTGTATCACTGTGGAACCCAAAGGAATGCAGAGGGCCAGTTCGAGACGAGTGGCGGCCGCGTGCTGGCCATCGTGGCGCAGGGTGTCACGCGTCATGAGGCGCGTAACAAGGCCTATGCTGAAAGCCGGAAGGTAACCTTTGATGGTCTGCAATGCCGCTCGGACATCGGCACGAAGAATTTCGAGTAAGCGGATGCTTCAGCGATTGTTGACTGGCTGGCTCATCGCTTGGTTGAAGCATTCCCATGCACGGCGGTAGTCTTCTTTGGCCATGTGAATGGCCGCCATCTCTTGATGCAGGTAGGCTGGTGGATGAGGGGTTGAGCGAACTTTTTCAAGGGTGCGGATGGCCAAGTCGAGCTCGTTGCGGTTTTTATAGGCTTGAAAGAGGTCAACGCCGAGTCGTGCATCCAGCGGGCTGAACAGAAAAGCGCGTTCAAGTGCTTGCACATCCATACTGGTGCCCGGCGTGGTGCGGAGCAGGGAGGGCAGATAGATGGAGGCGAGCTCGCAAGCACGCTTGAAGTCGGATTTTCCTGCGTAGTGAGCAGAGAGAAGTTTCCATCCGCCATCACGTTCCCATGATTTGTTGGACTCGATAGCTGCCATGAGGGTGTCTGGGTCACCGAGGCGGCTCCACAGATCGAAAAGAGTGGTGCGTTGAATGGTTTCCAAATTCGTCAGATCCGGCGAGCGCAAGAGAATCTCACGCAGGCAGCGTTCGAACTCTTCGCGGGTCGAGACGCTGGTTAGATAGTCGAGCTGAAGCTCGGTTTTGTTGCCTGACAGCTTCCACACTTGTTCGCGCAGTTCGGGGAATTGGATGGTGTGGTTGATCATCTGCCGGTAGTAGCCATGAACGCCAGGGCCTGCGGCGGGAAAGCGGCGCAAGAATTCACGCCAGCCTAAGATGGCATTCTCTGGCTGCGGTGAGGCCAGCCAGGCGAGTCCCTCTGTGTAGCACATGTAAGCGTAGAAGGGTTCGAGCATGCGTGCGCGGGTAAAATCGAGCAATGCGCTGTCGTAGTCTTGACGCAGCACGAGGCGGATCTCTGCGCGTTCGAAATACAACGTGAAATCAAGTGGGCGCATGCTGATGGCACGATCAATGAGCGGCAGGGCGTCGGTAGCGGCGCCAGAGTTGGCCAAGTCACGAGCTTTCATCCGCAGCATGCGGGCGGAGCTGCTGCCGGGCAGTACGGGATTGCCAAAAGCCACCATCGACCAAGCGAGGCCTAAACCCATCAAGGCTCCTCCCGCGCCAACCATGAGAGATTTGTCCAAAAGAGACGAGTCGCGTGGCAGGTGGCGGGGACGCACAGCTGTGCCGGCTAGCAGGGCGATCACGGCAAAGAAAGCGAGATTGCTCATCGGCACGTCAACGGCGCTGTGCAGCAGGCCGAGCAGCACGCCGATGGCGGCACTGTTGCGGATGCGCCGATCATGGCGACGGGAGCGGTCCTTGGTCTTTTTCCCAACCCATGGTCCGCTGGAACGCAGCAGCCAAACAATCAGTAGCAGGCAAGGGATGAATGTGGAGAGGCCACCTTCGGCAAGGAGGCTCAGGACCGTGCTCTCAGGGTGCAGCGCACGCGACCTAGGATCATGGGTAAGCACAGGGTCATGATTGCCGCTGGCGATGGCAAATACGGTGTCGAAGTTTCCGAAGCCCATGCCCAGCCATGGGGCCGCGCTGGTGATTTGGAGGGTATGGCGGTAGAGGGTGGCACGCGTGCCGGACTGCATGAGCGCAGCGCTCCCCCCTTCCTGCATGCGGTTCAACACGCCGCCTTGGGATACAAAGAGCGTGGTGACAATCATGAGTACGATGGACGTGGTGACCGCCATCTTCCGAAAAAAACCACGGCGCATGGCCGATAAGCCCAGCCAAAGCGTCATGCCGACAAAAAGCAGGATCAGGCCGGCACGAGACGTGTTCATGAAGATGACTGCGGCAGGCACAAAAAAGCCAAGGGCGAAGAGGATCCACGAGCGCTCCTTGCGGCGGTTCGCCTCGTATGCGGAGGCGGCGCAAAGCACGCTGGTGATGGCAGCCAAGCTGCTGATGTGATTGCGATTGGGGAAAGGGCCAAAGCCATGGCCCCAGTCTGTATGTCTTGGCCACCAATGAATCGGCAGTAACTTAAGGCCCTCCAGAATGGTAAGACCGCAGATGACGATGCCGCCGCCTGCCAGAACTCTCACGATGGTGCTGCGCTGGCCCTGAGAAAAACCGCGGCCAATGCACCATGACAGCCAGAGCATGCCCGAGGCAAAGCCTGCCCATGCTTCGAACGTCACCCATGGCTGCGGTGTGAATCTGTTACCAAGCTGGAGCCCCCATTCGCCCGTCAATGTGTCACGCCATGGCATCGTTCCTGAAATGGATTGTGGCAGAAAGGCCAGCAACGGTGCCAGCATTACGCCAACGAGGGCGATGAGCACCATTTTGGGCAATCGGCGTCGCACCGGAAATGCCAGCATCACGAGACCCAGTAGCAAGGCGGCCATGCCGCGTGCCCAAGGGTAGTAAGCGCCACCTAGTAGAACGGCCAACAGCGGGGCCAGAGCGAAAACCCATGCGTGCCAGATGGGCCCCTCCAGTTCATGCTGGTTGCCGGGCGCATCGGCTGGCACGCCGTCATCCGCATCGACCTCCTTGATACCCTGCTGTATCGTAAATGCTTCGGCGATGCTGCCATCCTCCGCGGCCAATCGTGGCATCGAGCGTTGCTCGGATTCAGAATTTTCGAAGCTGGTTTTGAACTCCATGAAACAAAAAGATAAAGCAGTAGCTCACGCGGCTGCGGTCTGGCTGGAGGCGGAGGTCCCAGAAGGTGCAGGAGGGGCTGGCTGGATGAGCTTTCGCATAAGGCACTCAGGAAGCCTCTGCCAACGGGCCAAGCAGCCTTCCAAGGATGGCAGGAGCTCATCGAGGCGAAGACGCCACTCCGTTGGGGACTCCCGGTCCTTGGGGTGATGCAGCACGAGCATTCTTCCAGCACTCAGGTCGAGGTGGGTCTCCGCGCGGTCAGGACCAGGTTGCAGGGACACATTCATTCGTTCGATGGCATGCAAGAACGAGCGCTCAAAACCTTCGATGTCTGGGCTGCGCTCAACCTCAAAGTCCAGCACGCGGCCACAGGCACGAAAGTATTCCCTCATGCGCCGCCGCTCCAACGTCTCGCGGAGCTGTTGCCGCAGGTTTCCAAAGCTGCGTACATAGCCCAAGTAGCGTGCGCCGGCCAATGCGAGCAGGAAAAGAATGGCGCCCGTCACCGGCAGCGCCAAGCCTTTGGTTAGCAGGATGCTGATCCCTGCCAAGCTAAGCAAAAGACACATGGTGTACATCGCCACAAGGGCACGGCCCTTACTAAATCCCAACAGAATGAGGCGGTGGTGGATATGCTCAGCATCCGCGCGGAAGATCGGCACGCCACGGATGGCGCGGCGGAGAATGGTAAAGGTCGTATCGAGGATCGGCACGCCAAGTGCGATGATCACCACGAGCAGGGCACCTATCACAGAGCCTTTGTTCGAGGATAACAACGATACGGAGGCAATGAAAAACCCGATCAGGTAAGCTCCGCCGTCTCCAAGAAAGATTTTGGCCGGCGGAAGGTTGAAGATCAAAAAACCTCCAAGGGCACCTGCCATCGTTAAAGATACAGCGGCCACATCCACCTGACCCTGATAATGCCCAATAAACGCCATTGTGAGGCACAAAAACATTCCGAAACCTCCTGCTAGGCCGTCCATTCCATCGATCAGGTTGACGATGTTGGGTATGGCTACCAGCCATAGCAGCGTAAGAGGGAGAGCCATCCAGCCCAAAGAGATGGAGCCATCTCCAAAAGGGCTGCTGAGCACATCCATTGAAACGCCCATGGAGTAAAGAATCATTGCCGTGCCGAGCTGCCCTACCAGCTTTACTCTAGCACCAAGAGGTTTCAGATCATCGACAAAGCCTACACTGAAGATCAGCGTGCTGCAGATGGCCACCGGAAGCCAGCGTCCCCATTGCACCGCGTCAATCATCCATGCGGCAAGGGTCCCGAGGCAGAGGGTAAGAAAGATCGGCCCACCTCCGAGGCGGGGAACTGCCTTCTCGTGAAACTTACGCCTCGAGTCCGGTGAGTCCATGGCGATCCCCAGATTCAGCTTTAGCACCAGGAACACCATCGCTGCCGCCACCAACGCTGCGCTGCCAAAGAACAGCAATGCGTCCAAGCGTGTGAGGCGGACTCCGTTTGTCGGCCAAGACAATAGATCGGGCGTTGGCGGTTCGATCATGATGGGAAATTCAAACCTAGAGCATAGCGGCTGGCCCTCAGCCCGCGAAGCAAAAAATCGTCACATGTCGCATCGTCAGGGCTTCGTTTGAGAGGAAAAATCACCGCCCAGCGCGAGATGTAGAGCTGCGCGGTTCCGCAGGCGCTGAGCTTTCACGGCGATCAGTGCGCTCTGGGCGTCAAAGGTGCGCTGGCGTGTGTCGAGCAGCGTAAGAACATCGCTCAGTCCTTTTTCATACTGGCCAAGCGCCAGCTTTTCGGCCTGTGCGGCCAAGGCCGCCGCCTGTTGCAATGCGACTTCTTGAGCGGTGAGAAACTGCTCCGCTGCCAAGGCCGTCTCCACCTCGCGAAACGCCGTGAGAACACTGTTGGCATAGCTTTGTAGATTTTCATCGTATCTGGCGCGTTCGAGGTCGATGCCCGCTTTGAGCCGACCGCCTTGGAAAAGGGTTTGTGCTGCCTGTGTGCCGAGGTTCCAAAGCGCCGTCTCAGGCCTAATCAGCTGGTGCAGTTGCTGTGAGGTGCGACCCAAAGCACCCGTGAGGCGAAAACTTGGCAACAGTGCCTTCTTGGCCGAGCTCTCATCCGCCAGCGCCGCGGCCACGCGTCGCTCAGCTGCCCTGAGATCTGGCCTCCGCAGCAGCATTTCGGATGGTAGGCCTGCTGGCACTCCGGAGCGCAGATTCGGCAACGTGCCGATGCCTCCTTGCTTACCTGCCGGGTAGTCGCCCAAAAGTGCTTCAAGAGCGCGGCGTGTCTCGTCGGCTGTACGACCTCGTTGCTGAAGAGTTGATTCCGCTCGCGCGAGATCCGCTTGGCTCAAGGTGACATCCAGAGCGGCTCGATCCGGGTCTAGGCCTCGGTCTAACTGACGTTCGAGGATGCCGAGCTGAGTCCTGCGCACGCGAATGTCTTCTTCCGCCAGACGGTACAATTGCTCTGACTCTGCAAGCGTCACCGCTGTCTGCACGGTATTCGCCGCAAGGGAAAGCCGCGCCGCATGCCATGTTTCATCACTTGCCTCCATGCGTGCCACGGCAGCTCGGCGGCTGTCCGCCACCACACCCCAGAAATCCACATCCCAAGCCACATTTACTGTCCAATTGAAGCGGTTGGCGATTTGGTTGATCCCCGCAAAGCGTTGGTCGCCGGGTGCTTGGGCGCGATTGGCGAAACCATTGACGCTGAGTGCGGGGAGCAGAGCTGCTCCTTCCTGTACCACCTGAGCGCGTGCCTGTCGCACCCTTGCCTCTGCGGCCTTCAGGCTCGGATGGGTCGTGACTGCGCGATTCACCAAGGCTGTCAGCTTTGTGCTGCCAAAATCATCCAGCCAGCCAGTGGCAGCCCGCTGTGGTGGTCTTGGAAGCATTACCCAGCGGTCCGGTGCCGTGCCCCGCACAGCCGAGAGGTCCGCGTTGAGGCGCTTGGTGCTCAGTGGCTTGAAAAATGAGCAACCGACCGCTGCTGCCAGCACACCGCAAATGATGGCGGCACGCCTCAAGCGGCTCAAAAACGTGTCGAAGGGCATCATCATGCCCTTCTTACCCACCACACCCTGCCACGCCATGTGAAACTTTATCCGGTTGCTGACCGCGAACCTCACCATGGCTGGAAAAGCCGCCGTGTGAAGGGCGTAGGTTTATGATCCCATGTCCACCTTCCGTCTATCCCTTGCCGCGCTCATACTTGCAATCGCACCATCTGTGTATTCGCAGGCCACTTTTCCCTCTCCCGTGCTCACAGGCGTTACGCCGCTCGGCGGCAAGCCTGGCTCTACGATCGAACTCTCTTTGCGTGGCACGGATCTTGACGCTCCACAAGCCGTGCTCATCGCCGGTCGGCAGATTCCACTCTCAACGATTACCAAGGCCAGTGTGGCGCTGCCCACGGATCTGCCTGTTGGCATTCATGATTTGCATTTCGTGGGGCGCTACGGCGTGAGCAATCCCCGCGTATTTCAGGTGGATGCTCATGACACGGTCATCAGCACCGGCACAAATCTGAAGGAAGATAAGGCGCAACCTGTGAAGCTTGGCACAGCCATCGAGGGCGTATTCAAGGCTACCACGCCACAGTGGTTCGTTTTTGAAGCCAAAAAAGGGCAGGGGATCAGCCTCGCTTTTGACGGACACCGTTTTGACACACGTACAGAATTGCTTGCCACCGTGCTGGATACCAGCGGGCGTGAGCTCGCCCGTACGCGGCAGGGCTCTCTTTCTTTTACTGCTGCCGCCGATGGAACTTATCGCCTCCGGGTGCATGAGCTGATGCATCGCGTGGGCGATGACTTTGGCTTCCGACTGGCCTTGGATCCACCCGCTCCATCAAAGCAAAAGCGTCACGTGAGCCAGAAAAAACTCACGATTCCAAGCACGGTGACTGGTGATTTTCAGGGGCTGCATGTTTTTGATCTTGCCTTCAAGGCCGGCGATAAATTTGTCATTGAGGTTTTTTCCCACCAACTCGGTCACGCCACCGATCCACATCTCGTTATTGAAAATCTCAAACCAGACGGCACCACCACCGCTCAGGCTGAGGTGGCCGATGCTCCCGCCATGGCGCCAGCGCCCTCCATCAAGGCCGACAACCACGATCCCTCTTACGCCTACGAGGCCAAGGCTGATGGTGCCTTTCGCATCACGCTGAGCGATGCCTTTGCCACGGCTTTGCCGTTTGAACTGCGTGTTACACCAACTGGCAGCACGAGACTTCTAGCGTTGCCCACCATCCTCCCAAAAGTCGCCAACGCGAAGACGGGTGAGGTCGGCTTTGCCAATGTGCTTCGAGGTGGCATTCACGCTATCGAAGTGGCCGCGTTGAACCATACATCGCTCAGCGAAGCCATCGAACTGAAGGCGGACAAGCTTCCCGTTGGTGTCACTAGCCTTGGCGGCTTCATCGGCAAAGGTCAGTCGATCGGCTTCATCGCCTTTCAGGCTGCCGCAGATGCTCCGACTGCTGCATGTCTTGTATCCAGCTTACCGGAGAGCCTTTCCGTCAGCTTTGCAATCGCCGATGCCGCGCGTGATAATCTTCTCCAGCGCACCGCCGGGCCGCCCGCTATCGGCGTCAGTAGCCTCAGCACGCCTGCGGCAATTCAAACCGCGCAAAAAGACCTCATTGAGGTCTCCGCGGATGGCAAAGTCGAGATCGCGCTGAAGGCCGTGCGCCACGCGGAGTTCACCGATGCGCTCAAACTGAAGGCGCTGGGTCTCATTGATGCTGCTAAGGCTCCCGAGGCTGATATCCCAGCCAAGGCGGCTGATGGCAAGCTCACGCTCGACATGAAGACACTGAAGCTCGCACCTGGCGATTACGGTTTCATTCTTCAGGGGCCCGCCAAGATGAAAGTGCGTCGAAACCTTGAAGAACTCTCCGAAGCCGAAAAGAAAGCCAAAGAGGCCGCTGAAGCCGTCACGAAGGCCAAGGCCGATAAATCACCTAAAGCCGCCGAACTCGTCAAAACGGCCGAAAAAGCCAAAGCGGAGGCTGACAAGGCTGTGAAGGACTTCACCACCAAGGCAGTGCCAAAGGACGCCACCTTTATCGTGTGGTCTAATCCCATCCGCCTTCGCGTGCTCGCGAAGAAATAAGAATTACTCTAGCGTTTTGATCTTCAGGTTGCGATACCACACTGGAGCCTGTGCCTTACCGTGAAGCCCTTGCAGGCCGATTGGGCCGCTGCGGGCGAAGTCTTTGAGAGCTTTCTTAAACTTGTTCGGCGTGCCGTCCGGGTTCTTGCCGGTCTCAGGCCAGCTGTCGAGGTTCGCATCGATGATCGTCTCACCATTCAGCACGACGGTGATGTGTGGGCCTTGGCAGCGGATGGTGTAGCGATTCCACTCACCCACCGGTTTCGCCGCGTTTTTCTTCGGCGGCATCGCATCGTAGATCGCGCCCAGCATGCCATACTTGCTGCCATCCGCGCTTTCGTGGACCTGGATTTCGAGGGCCGCGAGCACGTTCTTGATGTCACCGCTGCGCAGAAAGACGCCACTATTCGACTCCTTCGCCACCTTGAACTCCAGATCGAGGATGAAATCGCCATACGACTCCTTCGTCCAGATCGTATCGTGGTTCTTTGCCACCAGTTCTTTGCCATCAAACTGCCAGCCGGAGGCATCCACTGCATTCGAAAGGTCTGCGGCGAACAAATTCTTCCAGCCGCTGGTGTCCGGTTGGTCGGCGGCAAACGTGATCGTGGAAGCGAAGGTGAGGAAGGCAGTGAGCAGTTTCATGGGCCTGGGAGAACGGACGAAGGTGCGAGATCCTTCAAAAGCTGATAGCAAACGGGTCACGGTTGTGTGGCGTGATGCCAGCCTGATGATGCCACCATGAACGAGCTCATTTCATGGTTGAAGAAGCCCCTGAGGGCAGTTACATCGGCCGTGCCGTTGGCGAATCGATTTTTACAGAAGCCGACACGCTCGATGAAGTGTGCAAGAATGTGTTGGATGCTGTTCGTTGCCACTTCGATAAGGAAAAGTGTCGCCTCCACCGTCGAACACTGCCTCGATCTCGGGGTGAAACTGCAAGATCATCAGCATCGGCTCGGCGACTGGCAAACGCTCCAAAAGCACCATCTGCCCACCGCCGTCGATGGCAAAGTCCTACACCACCACCAGTCTCGTGGAGGCCATCCGGAAGCATTTCACCTGAGCTGCGGCCGCGCTTCATCTCGTGATGGAAGGGGGCAGGGCGTGTTGGCGTAGTATTCTCTACATGAAAACCATGCTGCTAAGCCTCGCGATCAGTTCCTCTCTCATCGCCGCCGAGCGGCCCGCTGTCACGCATCCTCGCCAGACGAGCGGAGATGCCTTGGTGCAGCCGCAATGGCAGGAAACGTTGACCATCACCGTGGGCACGAGGGACGCGGATATCATCGGAAACGACCATCGGGCCATCCAAGCGGCAGTGGATCATGTGTCGAGGCTTGGCGGCGGCACGGTGCGCATTTTGGCGGGCACCTACCGGCTGCGAAATGCCGTCTATCTGCAAAGCGGCGTGCATCTCATCGGCGAGGGCGACAAGACACTGCTCATCAAAGAGCCCTCCACCACCACGCCGCTGAAGCTCGACAGCGACTGGTATGACCAGGAGATCACCCTGCAAGACGCAGCCGGCTTCCGCGTGGGCGATGGCGTGTGTCTGCGGGCCACGGACGCCAAAACCGGCCGCCAGACCGTGCTCAAGCGCACGCTCACCGCCCGCAGCGGCAACCGCTTCAAGCTCGACAAGCCCCTGCGCGAAAACCTCTGGCAGATGAACGATGCTACCTGCTCCACACTCTTCCCGCTGATCAGCGGCGAGTTAGTGAACGACCTGCGCATCGAAAACCTCGTTCTCGATGGCAACCGCGAGCACAATGCCGAGCTCGATGGCAACTACGCCGGCTGCATCTTCCTCCAAGACTGCAACCGCATCCACATCCGCAGCGTCACCGCCCGCAACAACCACGGCGATGGCATTTCTTGGCAGATCTGCCACGACGTTATCGTGGAAAACTGCGTCATCGAGAACAATAAGATACTCGGCCTGCATCCCGGCAGCGGCTCGCAGCGCCCGGTCATCCGCCACAATATCCTGCGCGGCAATGACATCGGCATCTTCTTCTGTTGGGGTGTCAAATACGGTCTCGCCGAACAAAACCGTATCGATGGCAATCGCGTCGGCATCTCCATCGGTCATCGCGATACCGACAACCTCATCTCCGGCAACATCATCCGAGGCAGCCACCTCAACGGCATCCTTTTTCGTCCCGAGCGTGGACCCACTTTCGCTGGACACCGCAACCGCATCGAAAACAACACTTTCATCGACAACGCCCCCGAAGGCGGCGCCGTGATCGATATCCAAGGCGGCACCGAATCCATCACCATCCGTGACAACACCTTCGACGAAACACGTGGTGGCAAGAGGCGTGATCTCGTCAAGCAGGGCCCTGGCACAAAGCAAATCATCGTTCAAGGCAGCCGGGTCCATGGTGGCTGATTTGCATGGAGCCAACGCAGTCAAGTTACAGCAGCATGCTGTATGATCATGCGAGGTCCCTTCGTTTCAGCGGGATGAAACCCGCGCTCTCCGCCCTCCTGCTGTGCCTCGCCACGCTTCCCGGCCTTGCCGAGGAGGCTAAGCCGTTTGAGGCCATCAGCACGACAGGTGCGAAGGTTTCGTTTCCGGGTGATTACAAAGGGAAGATCGTCCTGCTCGACTTTTGGGCCACGTGGTGCGGGCCGTGCATCGGTGAGCTGCCGAATCTTACCAAGGTCTATGCCGACCTGCATCCCAAAGGCCTCGAAATCCTGGGCGTGAGCCTCGACAGCGATGATCGCAAGGGCAGCCTTGGCGAGTTCACGAAGGAGAAAGGCATGACGTGGACGCAGATCTGCGATGGCAAAGGCTGGCAGGCGGAACTGGCTCAGCTTTATGGTGTGCGAGGCATCCCGGCGTGTTTTCTTATCGATGGCAGCACGGGAAAACTCCTCGCGCAGGGCAAGGATCTGCGTGGAGCCTCGTTGCGGCCCACACTTGAGAAGGCGCTGTGGCTCCCACCCAGCGGCACACCGCCGGTGGCTTCGGACCGCCAGCCGTCTGCAAAGCCTACCGCGCCCGCCGGTCCACCTGATCCACTGCTTGAAATCGCTTCAAAGGCGGTGAAGCCGGAGCGATTCCTCAGTCACGAGGCTGTCAAAGCCCAGATCAAGAACCCGAAGCCGGGCCTGATCGTTCTCTCCGCCGAGTGCACGCAGGCGAAATCAAGCCGTGATGTCGCTCGCACGGCCCGTGCAGCTCACCTGCGGGTCGGCTGGTTCTTTCGTTGTACGCGCTGTGACAAGATGCACCTCAGTATGGCCGGTGCGTATGCCGTCGCGCCGGATGTGGTGGCCACCGCAAACCATGTCATCGAGCCACCTGCCACGCTCAAGGAAGGCTCGCTGATCGTCGCGAATGCCGACAACGAGCTCTTTGCCACGACGGCCATCCTCGGGACCGATGCGAAGGCCGATGCCGCGCTCATTCGTGTGATCGCCGGTGGCTTGAAGCCGCTGCCGCTGCGGGCGGATGTGGATCTCGGTGAGCCTGCCTACTGCTTCAGTGATCCGTTGAAGCACCGTGGCTACTTCAGCGCCGGCATCGTGAACCGTCTCTACTCACTCGATAGTGCCGAAGGTGCCGCCAGCCAGCGACTCAACGTCAGCACCGACTGGGCACAAGGTAGCAGTGGCTCGGCCGTGCTGGATGAATTTGGCAACGTCATCGGCCACGTGGCACGCATCCAAACTTTCAACAGCAATCCAGCTCCCTCCACTGGCACCACCTTAGTCCTCCACGAGGCCATTCCGGCCAAAACGGTGCTCAACCTCATCAAACGCGTGAACGAGTCGGCGTCGAGGTGATCGTTATGCCAGCACTTCGCCGATCACCTTGCCAAAATCACGCTCCAGTCGCTTGCGGCCGGGGATTTCGAGCTGGTGCGGGTTCAGGCCGAGGAGATGCAGAATCGTGGCATGCACATCGGTGACGTAGTGCGGATGCTCCACGGCATGGAAGCCAAGCTCATCCGTGCTGCCGTGAATGGTGCCACCTTTGATGCCGCCGCCAGCCATCCAGACGCTGAAGCCATACGGATGATGATCACGGCCATCGCTGCCCTGTGATCCGGGGGTGCGTCCAAACTCTGTGGCGAAGACTACAAGCGTGTCGTCGAGCATGCCGCGTTGCTTCAGATCCTTCAAAAGACCGCCGATGGGCTGATCGACCTGCTGCGCGAGATTCGTGTGATTCTTTTTCAGACCTGAATGCGAGTCCCAAGCACCCGCTGCACCATCGCCATGCTGAATCTGGATGAAACGCACGCCACGCTCCGCGAGACGACGTGCAACGAGGAGCTGTCGTGCAAACGGACCAGCCACCTTGTCATCGTAGCCGTAGAGTTTTTTCGTCTCGGCGCTCTCGTTGTCGAGATTCATCGTCTCCGGCACGGCGGTCTGCATGTTGAAGGCCAGCCGATAGCTCTTCATGCGGGCCGCGAGCGTCTTATCACCCGGATACTGCTCGGCCGCGAGGCTGTTGAGCTTGTGAATGAGTTCAAATTGTGCCGCTTGCTCCCCTTGGCCGATCTGGAACTCCGGCGCGGCAAAGGTCAGCGGGTTCTTCGGGTCCACTTTCAGATTCACCGCATCGTAAGCGGGGCCGAGGTAGTGCCCGTCCCGCACATCGAAGTATCGCGGCCCGATGTTCACAAAGGACGGGAGGTTTTCTGTCATCGAACCGAGGCCATACGTCACCCAAGCGCCGATAGTGGGCACACGCGGCTCCAGCATGTGCCTACCACTGTGAAACTGCACCTGCGCTCCATGATTGTCATCGGTCGTCCACATGCTGCGGATGAAGGTGATCTCGTCGGCGCAGGAGCCGATGTGAGGAAACCAGTCGCTGATCTCGATGCCGCACTGCCCGTAGCGTTTGTAGCCGACTTGCAGCGGATAAATCACATTGCGCTGCTTGCCGTTCGCATCGTTGACCACCACCACGCGCACTTTTTTGAGTTTTTCCGGGTCCTGCACGCTCGCGTAAGGCGTCTCGCCGATGGTCTTACCCGCATACTTCGTGAGCATCGGTTTCGGGTCAAAGCTCTCCATGTGGCTCACACCGCCGCGCATGAAGAGCCAGATGATACGCTTCGCGCGCTGCGGGATCACTGGTAGGCCGCTTGGCGGTTGCCAACCCTGCTCGGCACGCAGCATCGAGGCCATCGCGATACTGCCAAGCCCGCCGAGGATATCTCGGCGCAAAAAAGGCGTGGGCGGTGGCTGATGCGGCATTCTTGGAATACGTTCGGTGCTGCGTCGCTTTCTCAAGCCAGCCCAAACAGCCTCTTCAAAGTCATCTCATCTGCCGTGGTGGCGAGCATAAAGGTATGCGAACCGTGTGTCCAAGAAGCGTAGCACCAGTTCTGGGTCGACTTGAAGCATGGCGCACCTTCGGTAGGGCAGTTGCACAGGCCTTCGTTCTCCAGAACGAGTAGGTGTGCCTGTTTGCCCTTTTCGAGTTCAAAGCAGATGATGGTTCCGGCATGGTCGTCGATGGTCACACGTTTGCAGCCGATGGTGCGCAGATGTGCCAGCGAGGGTGGTAGGGCGCTCGGGCAGGGACACTCGTTCAAACTTAGGTGCTTCTTCAAGTTATCGAGGTTTTCCTCATGCACATCGAGTTGCATCAGGCCGTGCTTGACCTTGGCAATCGTGTTGAGCGATTCGGCTTCCCAAGCCGCCATGGCCCTGCTGCCTGGCCATAGCAGCGTCCAGCCGAACAGCACACATGCTGCAGCTGCGACTGTCGTGGGTGCGAGCCAGCGGAGGGGGCGCCTGAGGGTTTTTTCATAAGCTGCCTGCAAGATGGAGCTTCGCAGCCCGGCCACCATGGGCACCTTCGCACAAGCGTCCGCCAAGGCTTCATCAAAAGCACGGCGTTTCGCCTCCCAAGAGGCCAGCTCCGCATCGGAGTGCAGGATCGCGCGGGCTTCCAACGATGCATCTTGAGGGCGCAGCGTCGTGGCATCGAGTTCGAGTTTAGCTTCGTCGCGATTCACAGCTTAAATGGTGGGGTGTGGATGGGATTCTTCCAATTTGCGGAGGATGCGGCGCAGGTGGTCCTTCGCTCGCGAGAGGCGTGACATGACCGTTCCAATGGGAATATCGAGTGATTCCGCGATCTCGCGGTAAGACAGCTCTTTCAAATAAAACAGCACCAGCGGTGCCCGGTAGGCCGGGTCAAGTTGGCCGAGCGCTTTTTGCAGTGTGTCGCTATCCACGTTAGGCGTTTCCTCTTCACCTTCGGACTGTGCGCTGCCGTGCAGATCGGGTTCAAACTCCACCTTCTCATGCTTTTTTTCTTTCCGCGCGATGCTCAGCCACTCACGGTAGATCGTCGTGTAGAGCCAGGTCTTCACCTTGGAGCAATCGCGCAGCATGTGGCCCTTTCGGGCCCATTGCAGGAAGGTCTGCTGCACCAAATCCTGTGCCGTGGCCTCGCTGTGACACATGCTCACAGCGAAACGGAAGAGCCCTTGGTAATGGGCGTCCACAATCTGCTCAAAGCTGGGCGGGGAATCGGACACGCATCGTGCTATCGGACGAGTTGCAGGCCATTCAAGGCCGAAATCGAAGGCAAGGTCCATGGTCTGTAGAGAATCATTTTTCATCAGAGCTATGGCGTGATCGATTATTCCTTCTGCGCGCACTTTTTTGGAGCGACACGGCCAAATCCGGCTTCTATCCCGGTCTTCTTACCCGATTCATGCCCCAATCACCCAAGCATATTCACTTCATCGGCATCTGCGGCACCGCTATGGGATCCACCGCGGTCGCTTTGAAAGCCCTCGGCCATCACATCAGCGGGAGCGATGATAAGGTCTATCCGCCGATGAGCGATGTGCTCGCCAACGCAGGCATCCCGGTGCTCGCCGGCTTCAAACCCGAAAACCTGCCACTCGATGCCGACGTGTATGTCGTGGGCAATGCCATTTCCCGTGGCAATCAAGAACTCGAAACACTACTCGAAAAGAAGCTGCCCTATGTCTCGATGGCTGAAATGCTCAAGCAGGAGGTCATCCAGGGCAAACGCAGCTTTGTCGTCAGTGGCACGCACGGCAAAACAACGACGACGACCATGCTAGCGTGGCTTTTTGAGCACGCAGGCAAGAACCCCGGCTTCATGATCGGCGGTGTGCCGGAGAATTTCGAATCCGGTGCCCGTTTCACGCATTCCGACATCTTCGTCATTGAGGGCGACGAGTATGACACCGCTTACTTCGACAAGCGTAGCAAGTTCCTCCACTACCTGCCGGAGTGCGCCATCGTGAACAACATTGAGTTTGATCACGCCGACATCTTCCCGGACCTCGACGCCATCCTGCTCAGCTTTCAGCGCTTCCTCAACACCGTGCCGCGCAACGGCCTCGTGCTCATCAATGGCGACGATCCGAACTCCCTCACGCTTCGCGCGAAATGCCCAGCGCCGCTCAAAACGGTCGGCCTCGGTCCCACGAATGATTTTCGCATTCAAATCACCGCCACGAAGCCGGACAGCACGGCCTTTACGCTCAACGGCGAGCCGTTTGAGGTGCCGATGGTGGGCGAGTTCAATGCCCGCAACGCTGCTATGTGCGTCTGCGCCGCCCGTTTTGGCGGCCTGAGCGACCACGAGATCCGCGCCGGCCTCTCAAACTTCCTCGGCGTGCGCCGTCGGCAGCAAGAGCGCGGGGCCGCGCATGGCATCACCATCATCGACGACTTCGGCCATCATCCTACCGCGATCCGTGAAACGCTGCGCGGCCTGCGCCAGCGCTATACCGGCCGACGCCTGTGGGCCATTTTTGAACCTCGCTCGAACACTAGTCGCCGCAACGTGCTGCAAAACGAGCTTATCGAAGCCCTGGCTGAGGCCGATGCCAGCGTCATCGCCGCCGTGGCGAATCCCGAAAAGGTCGCCGCGGATCAACGCCTTGATACTGCCAAGGTCGCTGCGGCTGTCACCGCACGCGGCAAGCCCTGCTGGTTCGAGCCAAACACCGACGCCATCGTTCAACGCCTCAAATCTGAAGCCCGCCTTGGCGATGTGATCATCGTCTTCAGCAATGGCGGCTTTGACGGCATCCACGACAAGCTGTTGCACGCGCTGTGATGGCAGCGAGTGCAGCAAAGCGTGCTGCACTTACCTGCGAACTGTGGCTGGAAGCGCCTTCTCGAGTGCGGCAAGGATGCGCTGGTGAGCGGCATCGACTTCGGCGCTTTCGAGGGTCTTTTCGGGGCTGCGGTAAGTGAGGGTCCAAGCGATGGATTTGCGATCCTTGGCGATCTTCTGGCCGGTGGGGTCGGTGAAGACGTCGAAGACTTCGCTGGCGATGAAGAGGGGCTCTTTCTGGCTGGCGAAGAAGGCAGCGACTTTGGCGTGGGGGAGGTCGGCGGGGACTTCCATGGCGACGTCACGGGTCATGCCGGGGAAGCGCGGGAGTTCTTCAAACTTCGCAGGGCCGGTGCTGCCTTGGCGAAGGGCGCTGAGGAGCAATTCGGCGACATAGACGGGATGACGCGCGCTGATGTCGCGGGTGCGAGAGGGATGCAGTTGGGCGATCCAGCCGAGGTTGCGATTGCCGGCGCGGAGTTCGCTGGTGAGCAGGAAGTTCGCGGGGGATTCTTTGACGGCTTTCGGCTCGATGCTGACGCGGCTCAGGCCGGGCAGATTTGTAATGATGCCCATCAACTCATGGATGTCGGCCGCGTGCGGCGTTCGGGCATGCCAGCTTGAGGGGCTGACGGGACCGCTGATGAGGATGGCGAGGCGTTCTTCTTCGCGGCTGTTGCCATTCGGGAGTTTGAGGAAGACGCGGCCGAGTTCGAAGAAGCGCAGGCGGTCGGCGCCCTGGCGAATGTTCAGCGCAGCGGTGGCGATGAGGCCAGGGATGATGCTGGGGCGCAGCGTGGTGTGGTCTTCGCTGAGCGGATTTTTCACGGCGACGCCGGTGCCGCCGCCGAGGGTGTCGGGTAATTGCACATCGGCGATGAGGCGTAGGGTTTGCGCTTCAAAGCAGCCGCGATTGACCAAGGCCTGGCGGAGGGTCATGGCGAAGTCGTAAGCGCGATCCGTGGCATCGCTGGGCACAGCGACGGCGGTCATTTTCGACGGAACGCGGTCGAGTCCGATGACGCGGGCGATTTCTTCGATGAGATCAACGGGGCGCTGCAAATCGGCGCGGTAGCTGGGGATGTGCCAGCGGCTCTCATGCTTCGTGGCGGCTTTTTTGCCGAGGCCGAGTTTTTCGAGGATGGTGTGGATTTCGTCGCCGGTGAGATCAGGCGTGCCGAGGAGCTTGCGGGCGCGGTCTTCGTCGAGCGTGACCTCGCCGGTCAAAGCAGGCACTTCCCCGGCGACGTGCAGCACGTCCTCCGCAGTGCCGCCGGCGATGGAGAGGATAAGCTTGGTGGCGAGTTCGGAGCCGCCGGCGACTTGTTGCGGGTCGATGCCGCGCTCAAAGCGATAGCTGCTGTCGCTGCTGAGGCCGAGCCGACGCGAGGTGCGGCGGATGTTGGAAGGTGTGAACCACGCGGCTTCGAGGAGCACGTTGGTGGTGGCTTCGGTGACGCCGGTTTCTTCGCCACCCATGACGCCGGCGATGGCGATGGCGCGTTTTGGATCGGCGATGACGAGGTCGTCGGTCAGCAACGTGTAGGTCTGGCCGTCGAGCGCGAGCATTTGCTCACCTTCGCTGGCGTTTCGCACGACGATGCCGCCGTGGAGCTTGTCGAGATCAAAGCAGTGGAGTGACTGGCCCATCTCCATCATGACGAAGTTCGTGATGTCCACGATGCTGTTGATCGGGCGCAGGCCGATGCTTTCGAGGCGACGGCGCAACCACTCGGGGCTTGGGCCGACTTTGACATCTTTGATAATGCGTGCGGTGTAAAGCGGGCAAACATCGGTCGCTCTGAGCGCGACTTGATCGTCCGCGGCGCTTTTCGATTTCGTGGAAGTCTTTGCGTAGTCGCGCTGGCCTTTGAGAGGGATGTCAGTAAGGGCGCTGAGCTCGCGGGCGAGGCCAAGATGGCTGAGGAGATCGGGACGGTTCGGAGTGATCTCGAGGTCAAAGACGACATCGGAAGGCACGAGCTGGTTGAAGGGCGTGCCGATGGTCGTCTCGGCGTCGAGGATGAGCAGGCCGCTGTGGTCGTCGCCGAGGCCCAGTTCTTTACCGCTGCACATCATACCCATCGAATCGACACCGCGCAGTTTGCCTTCTTTGATGGCGAATCCACCGGGCAAAACGGCTCCAGGAAGTGCGAGCGGCACTTTGTCGCCCGCTTTGAAGTTCTTCGCGCCGCAGACAATCTGGCGAATGCCGGTGCCGTCGTTCACTTGGCAGACGCTGAGTTTGTCGGCATTCGGATGCTGCACGAAGGACTCGATTTGAGCCACGACGACCTTGTCGGTGGTCACGCCGCGTTCTTCGATGCCTTCGACTTCGACGCCAGCGAAGGTGAGGAGATCAGAGAGCTGCGGAACGGTGTAGCTGCTGAGATCGAGATGAGTGCTGAGCCAGGAGAGGGAGACTTGCATGACGGAAAAGTTAAAGATCGACAGGAGAATGGGGACAGAAGAATTCGGGACATTCTGCCGTCCCTCATTCTTCGGTCGATGATCAGGCCGCGAATTGTTGGAGGAAGCGGACGTCGTTTTCGATGAGGTGACGGATGTCGGTGATGCTGTGGAGGATCATCGCGAGGCGGTCGAGACCGAGGCCGAAGGCGAAGCCGGTGGTCGTCTCGGGATCGAAGAGATTGTCGCCGCGGGATTGGTTCACGGCGGTGAAGACGGCGGGATCGACCATGCCGCAGCCGGCGATTTCGATCCAGCGTGCGTCTTTGCCTGTGGCTTCGAGTTTCACGTCGATCTCGAAACTCGGTTCCGTGAAAGGGAAAAAGTGCGGACGGAAGCGCACGGCCGTGTTTGGGCCGAAAATCTCGCGAAAGAAAGCTTCGAGGGTGCCTTTGAGATCGGCGAGGCTCACGTCGTTGGAGACGTAGAGGCCTTCGAGTTGGTTGAAGACACTCAGGTGCGTGGCGTCGATCTCATCGCGGCGATACGCAGCGCCGGGCGCGATGATGCGGATGGGCAGCGACTTGGCGGCTTCCATCGTGCGGATTTGCACGCTGGAAGTGTGCGTGCGCAGCAGGCGCCCATCGGGAAGGTAAAAGGTGTCCTTCTCGTTGCGGGCTGGATGGTCAGCGGGTGTGTTCAACGCATCGAAGCAGTGGAACTCCGTCTCGATCTCCGGTCCCTCGGCTAAAATGAAACCAAGGCGACGCAGCGTGCGGATGGCAAGATCGCGGATCTGCGTGAGCGGATGCATCGCGCCATTTCCCGTGCTTGGACGGCCCGGAAGCGTGATGTCGATGCCTTCGACGGCTTTCGCATCGAGCGCGGCCTGGAGGGCGAACTTCTTCGACTCGATGCCGTCGGTGATGGTGGTGCGCACATCGTTGAGTTTGGCACCAACTTCTTTTTTTTGATCAACGGGCACGTCCTTCATGCCCTGGCTCAGCGCGGTGACGCTGCCTTTTTTGCCAAGGAAGTTCACACGCACGGTTTCGAGTGCGGCTTCATCCTGCGCGGCGGAGATAGCGGCGAGCGCGTCGGTTTTGAGGGAATCGAGTTGGGAGAGCATGGTCGGACGGAAAATGGATCGAGGGAGGTAAAAACAAAACAGCCGGGACACAGAGCGTCCCGGCTGCGGTGAAAGGCTGTAATGGGCCTTGCGGTGTTACGCTTTCGCGGCGGACGCCTTGGCTTCCAGCGCGGCCTTAGCCTGCTGGACGAGGGTCTCGATGGCGGCGGCGTCCTTGACGGCGAGGTCAGCGAGGACTTTGCGGTCTAGGGTGACACCTGCAGCCTTGAGACCCTCCATAAATCGGGAGTAGCTCAGGCCGAGCGGCCGGGTGGCGGCGTTGATGCGCTGGACCCAAAGGTTGCGGAAGCTGCGCTTCTTGGCCTTGCGGTCGCGTGTGGCGTAGGTTTCAGCCTTGCGGACGGCGTCTTTGGCATAGCGGAAGTGCGTGCTGCGGAATCCGCGGAAACCTTTGGCTTTGGCCAGCACGCGCTTGCGGCGCTTCCGGCTGGCGGGGGAGTTGGTGGCTCTTGGCATGTGTTCTTTATCGGTTGATCAGGCTGTTGTTAAGAGAGATGCGCCGCCTCACCTGGTCGAAGGCTCCGTACGAAGGGAGCCAGGCTTGCTCATCTTTGGTTCCATTCGGGAACCGGTGTCGGGATCAATGGAACGGGAGGTTCATCTTGATCGCCTTCACATCGACTTCCGCCACGAGGGCGACTTTGCCGAGGTTACGCTTCCGCTTCCGGTTCTTGTTCTGCAGGATGTGGCGCTTGCCTTGTTTACGGCGCAGCACTTTACCCGTCGCAGTGACTTTGAATCGTTTGGCGACAGCTTTTCTCGTCTTGGCGATGCCAGCATTTTTGGACATAGGGGCGCGGAGGCTAGATGAGAAGTTTGATTCGGCAAGGTAAATTTCAGCATTGAGCGCAGTGCCAGACATGCATTAAAATCCTGCCAATAGAGGGAGAATCTCTTAAACAGGGATTAGGCAGGTTTGATCCAACGGCTGCTATAAGCGCTCTTTCGGGGCTCTATAAAGGAAGAAAAATCCCGGGAAAGCTCGCCGGTGGCTTCTGGTTTATTTCGGTTCGCCGTAAGCCATGGCTTTCACAGATTCTGAGTCATCCAAGTCTTCATGCTCGCCAGCGCCCTAGCGCGATGACTGAGTCTATTCTTGGTTTCGGATGGTAAGACGCCAAAAGTGTCGATGAAGCCCTCTGGTGTGAAAAGGGAGTCGTAGCCAAATCCCCCCGATCCCTGTTCTTGCAATCTCAGGGTGCCCTCAACAGATCCGTGGGCCACATGCAGCGTCTGGCCATCCTTCACGAGTGCCATGCAGCAACGAAAGCGCCCCCTGAAAGGTCCTTGGGGTGAGAGCTTCGCCAGCGCAGCCTTCAGTTTCTCGCGATTGCTCGCATCCGTGGCGTTTTCGCCCGAATAGCGTGCTGACCGTACACCCGGGGCGCCATCCAGAGCATCCACTTCCAGCCCAGAATCGTCCGCGAGCACCAGAACGCCAGGCAAATGAGCACTGCCACCCGCGGCTTTGATAATCGCGTTTGCCTCAAACGTCTCGCCCGTCTCCTCTGGCAGGGTCAGGCTGGGGTAATCGCGCAGGTCGGAGATCTCAAAGCCGGGCAGCATAGAGCGTACTTCTTGAGTCTTATGGGCATTGGATGTTGCAAAAACGAGCGAAATCATGCTCGGCACGCTTGGCGAGCCTTCAACCACCTGCCAGCTCGGAAATCCATTTGCCGAAACAAACTCGTCGTTTAGTCTCACGCCTCCGAAGAACAGGCCAGCATAGCTCAGCGGTAGAGCAGCGGTTTTGTAAACCGCTGGTCGTCGGTTCGATTCCGACTGCTGGCTCCACTTCGGGGTTTACCGCCGGGCATGAGCCAACTGCTCCCAATCTTTCTCTTGATCGAGTTTGCTGTTGCCGCTCTTGGCCAGTCCGCTTGGACAGAGCCTTTTCCTAGTCATCGCATTGCGGGGAATCTGTACTACGTCGGCTCGCGGGACTTGGCGTCGTATCTCATCACCACGACGGAGGGGCACATTCTCATCAACAGCAGCCTCGAAGAGTCGCCGAAACTCATTCGGACAAGCGTGGAAGAGCTTGGCTTCAAGTGGACGGATATCAAGGTGCTGCTCATCAGCCACGCGCATTCCGATCATTGCGCAGGCAGTGCGGAGATCATCCAAACGACTGGAGCTCAGTATAATGTGATGGCTGAGGACGCGGATGCGGTGGAGAAGGGCGGCGCGAAGAAGACTCGCATCGTCAAAGGCGACTACACGCAGTTCCCGCCCGCGAAAGTGGATCGTCGGTTGAAGGATGGCGATGAGATCAAGCTCGGTGGCAGCATCTTAGTGGCGCGGAAGACGGCGGGGCACACACCGGGATGCACGACGTGGACGATGCAGGTCGATGACAACGGCAAGAAACTGAACGCAGTGATCATCGGCAGCCCGAATGTGAATCCCGGCTACATCCTTGTTGGCAACAAAACCTATCCGGAGATCGCTGCCGACTACGAAAAGACCTTCGCGTTGCTCAAAGCACTGCCGGTGGATCTGTTCCTTGGTGCACACGGTGGCTACTATGGCATGGAGGCGAAGCACAAGTTGCTCGGAAGCAGTGCCAGCAATCCGTTTGTCGATGCCGCGGGCTATTACGCCTATATCGATGATCGTGAAAAAGCTTTCCGCGCCGAGCGGGAGAAGCAAAAAGCGAAGCCCTGATATGACTCCCGGCTCCATTCTCATTCTTGGCGGCGGCTGCTTCGGGCTCACGGCGGCGCTGGAGCTTCGTGCGCGAGGCTGGAAGGTCACGCTGATCGATCAAGGCACTCTTCCGTACCCTGACGCCGCTTCGACGGACATCAGCAAGGTTGTGCGCATGGACTACGCGGCTGATGCGCAGCACACAGCGATGGGCGTGCTTAGCATTGAGCGTTGGAAGGCGTGGAATGCTCGTTGGGGCATCGATTTATATCACGAGGACGGCTTCCTCGTCATGTCCCGCAGCGCGATGCAGCCTAGTGGTTTCGAGCATGATAGTTTTCACTATCTGCGCGGCCTCGGGCATGCTTTGCGGCGCACCGATCATGCGATGCTGCGCGAGAAACACCCCGTTTGGAATGCCGAACGATATGTCGAAGGCTATTTGAACCCGATTGGGGGCTGGGTGGAGAGCGGTCGCGTCATTGCGATGCTGGCCAAAGAGGCTCGCGAGGCCGGAATCAAGCTCATCGAACAGGTGAAGGCTCCTCGACCTGTTTTGGCTGCTGGTCATTGCACGGGCATCGAAACCTGTGATGGCCATGTTTGGACTGCTGACCTCGTTTTAGTCGCTTCAGGTGCGTGGACGCCAGAAGTGTTACCGCATCTCCAAAACGTTATGTGGACCACGGCGCAGACCGTTTTTCATTTTCAGCCATTGCAGCCTGAGCGCTTTCGTGCGCCAGCGTTTCCGGTTTGGGGTGCGGATATCGCAAAAACAGGCTGGTATGGCTTTCCGGTGAATGCGGAGGGTCTCGTCAAGATCGCCAATCATGGTGTGGGACGTCGCGTGAAGGCCAGCGATGTTCGTGTGATGCCAGTGGGCGAGGAGGAAAAGTATCGTTCCTTTCTTCGCGAGACTTTTCCAGCACTCGCAGAGGCTCCGGTGCATTCGACCCGCGTCTGCCTTTACTGCGACACCTTCGACGGCGCCTTCTGGATCACACATGACGAGCACCTCGAAGGCCTCGTCGTCGCCGCGGGGGATTCCGGGCATGCGTTCAAGTTCACGCCTGTGCTTGGCGAGATCATCGCCGATGTCGTGGAGCAGAAAGACAATGCCTGGGCTCTCAAATATCGCGCACGCCAGCCCACCGCTGTTGGCAGCGATGCAGCACGGGCGAGTTGATGAAGGTCATTTGGCCTTTTTCTTCTTCGGTGCTCCACCCTTCGGACTCTGGAAAGTTGGCGCCATGGTGTCTTTCTCCCATTCGGCGATGGCGGTAATAAGTGCCTCCGTGACCTGCGGATGCTCGGCGGCGACGTTTTTCGATTCACCGATGTCCGCGGCGAGGTCGTAGAGCTCAGGCTCAGTCTTGCCGAGACGCACGAGCTTCCACTTGCCACGACGCACGGCGTTGTTGCCGCCGGGGCCGCCGGTGCGGAAGAAGAGCGTGTCATGCGGCGCGGTGGCTTTTTCTCCGGTGAAGAAGGGCAGCAGGTTCACGCCATCGAGATTGCCCGGAGCAGTCGAGTCGGCCGCCGCGAGCGCGGTGGGGAGAAAGTCGAGCGCGATGACAGGCTGCTCATACTTGCCGG
>JAFMIR010000058.1 GCA_017853885.1 Prosthecobacter sp. | reverse complement strand
CGCAGGGGCTGCCTTCTTCGCAGGGGCTGCCTTCTTCGCAGGGGCTGCCTTCTTCTGGATTGGCTTGGCAGTGGGCTTCTTGCTGATGGAGGGTTTCTTGGGCGCAGGTTTTGCGACCTTTTTGGCGAGAGATTTCTTCACAGGTTTGGGGGAGGGTTTCTTAGCGGGAGCTGGCTTGCTCTTCGGTTTCCCTGCCGGTTTGGAAGACGCTTTCTTAGTGGGCTTCGAAGCGGATTTATTGGCCGCGGCTTTGGACTTTTTCGCAGGCATGATCGGGTCTGGGTGTTGGGTTCCGAAGAGTCTTTTCGAATGGGGCCCACACACGCGGACCGGGAAAAGAGCGGCGGATTCTGGCTCGCTAGCCAGAAAGCGCAAACGGATATTCCAGCGCCAAAAATGCTTCGTAAGCCCGTATTTTGGCCTACCGCCAAGATTTCACCACCATAAGGATATCAGCATCGGGTTATCGTATCCCTGTGATTATCCTGTGCCCCGCGGTTCCATCGAACTCATCGGAGTGATTTTCCGCATTGCAGAAAATGGTGCCGCCGGATGAAAATGCTCCGCGGTTCAACGGCCTTCTCCGCAAGCCTAAGAGATGAACTTTCCGGGATTTAAAATGCCGTTCGGATCGAGTGCTTTTTTCAGCGCGGTATGCATGGTGCGGGCCGCAGCAGGTATGGCATGTGGATACCAGCGGGCTTTGGCGATTCCGATCCCGTGTTCGCCGGTAATGGCGCCTTTCCAGTCAATGATCTGATGGAAAAGGCAGTTGAGCGCGGCCTCAGCTTTCTCACGCATGGGCGGATCGTCCATCGAGGGCACCATGATGTTCACATGGATATTGCCATCACCCGCATGACCGAAGCAAGCCACCGGGAAGCCAAACTCGTTCTGCAAATGTTCGGCGAAGTTGACCAGTTCCACCAGCCTGCTGCGCGGCACGACGATGTCTTCATTGAGCTTGATGAGGCCGGTGTTTCTCAGGCTATAGCTGAACTCGCGGCGCAGTTTCCAAAAAGCTTCGCAGGCCTCCTCGCCCATTGCTTCCTCAAGGCAGATGCAGCCGAGTTCGCGTACGAGCTTGGCGAGCAGGTGCAGCTCGTTTTTCACAGAATCCGCTTGGCCGTCGATTTCGACAAGCAGGTGTGCATCGCCTTGCGGAGCAACGGATTCGCCGAGATAATCGCGAGCTGCGCGCAGCGTGAATTTATCCGCGATCTCAAGTGCGGAAGGCAGGAAGCCACTGCCCAAGATGCGCTGTACGGCGTTCGCAGCCTCGACAAACGAGCGAAAGCCCGCGGAGAGCATGGCGCGCATCGGCGGATGCGGAATGATCCGCAGCGTGGCCTGCGTGACGACGCCCAGCAGCCCTTCGCTGCCCACCATGAGACCGACGAGATCAAAACCGGTCTTATTCTTGTGACAGCGCCCTCCCGCCTCAACAATGCTGCCGTCCGCGAGCACCACTTGGAGGCCGAGCACATAATGACGCGTGACGCCATACTTTAGGCAACGTGGTCCACCCGCATTTGTCGCGATGTTGCCACCCAGGCTGCATTCCTTCAGCGAAGCTGGGTCCGGTGGATAAAACCAGCCGAGTTGGCGCACGGCAGCTTGTAAATGGCCCGTGATTACACCCGGCTCGACGATGGCGATGCCGTCCTCCGTTTTGATTTCGATGATGCGGTTCATTTTCGCTAGCGACAGTGCGATACCGCCACGCGATGGCACACAGCCTCCCACATAGCCCACACGTGCTCCCTGTGGAGTGACTGGAATCCCATGCTCGTTCGCAAACCGCAGTGTTTGGGACACATCTTCCACATTTTGTGTATGCACTACAACTTCAGGTGGATGCGAGGCGAACCACTTGTCCGTGCTGTGCGTGGAGAGATCCGCCTGAGTGGTCGAAACACGGTCGGGACCCAGAAATGAGAGTAGTTGATCGGCTAGGGAGGCCATTGTTGCAGAGTTGGCCATCCACCGCACCTGCGCAATGCGTAGAATCGGCTCATCATGCCTCCACCGCTCATCGAAGTCATTCATCGAAACGGGATTTACCTCCCGGAGGCGGATTTGTGGCTCGATCCGCACTTTGGCGTCAAACGCGCCTTCATCTCGCATGCGCACAGGGATCACGTCGCACGGCATGAGTTCACGATTTGCTCCGAGGTTACGCATGACCTCATGAAGACACGCTACGGCTTTAAAAATGAGGGACAGATATCGGCGCTGTCGATGCGCCAAGTCATCGAGTGGGAAGGTTGGGAGCTGCGACTGCTGCCCGCAGGCCACATCATCGGCTCTGCCATGCTTCACCTGATGCGCAAGGCGGACGGTGCCACGTTGCTCTACACCGGTGACTACAAACTGCGTCAGGGACTGAGCTCCGAACGCTGCGAGCTGTTGCAGGCAGATACCCTCATCATGGAGTGCACCTTTGGCTTGCCTCAGTATGCCTTCCCCCCCCTGCCACAAATCTTCACTCAGGTTCTCAAGTGGGTACAGGAGACCCTCGAGGATGGCGGCATTCCCGTTTTACTCGGTTACTCGCTCGGCAAGGCGCAGGAGATCCTTTGTGCTCTCGCCCAGAGCGGCCATCCCGTCATGCTGCACAAGACCGTGTGGGACATGACCTACGCCGTCGCGCCGATGCTAGGCAAACTGCCTGCGTTCCGACTTTTCGATGCCTCGCAGGCGCAGGGGCACGTGCTGATCTTTCCGCCGAGCCACGGCAAGTCTTTGGCGCTTAAAAAGCTCAAAGTTTGCCGCACCGCAATGCTCACTGGCTGGGCGCTTATGCCGGCTGCGAGGTTTCGTTATCAAGTCGATGAAGTTTTTCCTCTCAGCGATCATGCGGACCATCCGGAGCTGTTGGAAACGGTCGAACTCGTCCAACCTCGCCGCGTGTGGCTCGTGCATGGTCACACACGTGAGTTTGCGGCGGAACTGCGTGCGCGTGGCGTCGAGGCCTGGGCCTTGGAGCGGGATGATCAGCTCGAGCTCGGAATTGAGAGCGCCACGTTTCAGGTTTCAGCTCACAACAAATTAGAAGATGAATCGTGGGGCGAAGGCAGTTTTGTTGACTGGGCTCGGGTTTGTGCGCATACGGCCGATGTTTCGTCGAGATTGAAAAAGGTGGAGCTACTCGCGGCGTCGTTGAAAGCACTTGGCGAGGACGAGTTGAGACTCACGACCTTCTTTTTGAGCGGCAGCACGGGTGAGGGCGCCTTGAACACTGGTTGGGCCGTGATCAAACGAGCGCTGATGGAGCTCAGCGGACTCAAGGAGGCGGAGTATCGCGCCATCTCGCGTTCGCAGGCGGATGCAGGGCGTACTGCCTTCCTTGTGTTGCAACGAGCCACGCTTACGCCAGAGCGATGTGATCTTACTGACGTGGCGCGCCTTTTTGAGTGTCTCCGCCGCGCTGGCGGCCAGATGAAACGTGTGGATTTGCTCAAAGGGCAGCTGCGCAACCTCAGTGCCTCTGCTGGTTCGTGGCTGGTGCGACTTTTGACCGGTGAATTGCGCATGGGGTCCAAAGAAGGCCTTGTCGAGGAAGCTCTGGCTGTCGCGTTTGACGTAGAGGTGGATGATGTGCGTCAGGCAGTGATGCTTTGCGGAGATGTTAGCGCAGCCGCCATGCTCGCGAAGGTTCGCAAGCTCCACGAGGCTGTGCTGCAGCTCTTCGTGCCGATCAAAGTCATGCTTGCCTCACCGGAAGAAACCGCAGAGGCCATCTGCGAACGCCTTCCTGGCGGCAAGGTGTGGTTAGAGGACAAATTCGATGGCATTCGTGCCCAAGTGCATCGCAGTGCGGATCGGGTGGAAATCTTCACGCGCGATCTCAAACCCATCTCCAGCCAGTTTCCAGAGATTGTGACCTCGATGCGTCTTTGGAGCGAAGAAGTGATTTTCGACGGAGAGATCATCGCGCATGCCGAGGGCAAAAAACTCACCTTCTTCGATCTGCAAAAACGACTTGGTCGACGCGATCAGTCCGATCTTTTCCTACCGAGCGAGGTGAACGTGAAATACGTCGTTTTTGACCTGTTGTGGAAAAACGGTGTCTCTTTGCTCGATCAGCCACTGGAGGTCCGCCGTGCGGCCTTGGAGGCTTTATCCATGCCTGCGGGGTTGGAAATCATTCGCGTGACCCGGGCCGTGAACGCTGAGGAGATCGAAGCCGCCTTCCTCGCCGCTCGCCGCCGCGGAAACGAAGGCCTCATTGCCAAAGATGCGGTCAGCACCTACTCGCCCGGACGTCGTGGCAAATCATGGCTGAAACTGAAGAAGGCCTTTGCCACGCTCGATGTCGTTGTCGTTAAAGCCGAGCAGGGGCATGGCAAACGCAGCCATATGCTGAGCGACTACACCTTCGCCGTGCGGGATGAAACCGATGACAACGCGCTCAAAATCATCGGCAAGGCTTATAGCGGCCTCACGGATGCCGAGATCGAGGAACTTACCGAGCACTTCACGCAAACCACGCTTAGCCAAAAAGGCCGTGTGCGCACCGTGATGCCACAGATCGTGCTGGAAATCGCCTTCGACAGTGTGCAACCCAGTGACCGCCACAACAGTGGCCTTGCCATGCGTTTTCCACGCATCAAAGCCATCCGCAGGGATAAGACAGCGGCTGAGATCGATACTCTTGCCTATGCGATGAAGTTGGCGGGCATCTGAGGCCCCTCACTTGCTGTCGAGAGCCGATGTCGGAGCGGATTCCGCAGGCGGTTGGTCACCGGCACGGACCGCGCTTACGAGGCGCTTGATGGCTGTTTGGGCCATTTCGCTTGGGGGATGCATTCGGCGTGCCTTTAGATACCACGCGATGGCGGAGCCGGTTTGTTTTTTCTCCTCATGTTGACGGCCACGTTCGATGGCGGTGACGAATTCGCTGGCTTGGATACCCAGATCCGCTCGGAGCTTGCTGAGCTCCGGATCGTTCGGGAACTGCTTGGCTTCTTTTTCGACTTTTTCCCATGCCGCCTCAGGGCTGGTGGAGGACAATTCCTTGGCACCATTGATGACCACCTCGACGCGGGCCATGTCATCGAGTACTTTCTTGAGCTGTTGCTCGCGACTGGCGTCTCCTTGCACGGCGATGGCCAATTGGAGCTTGTTGTCAAAGATCTGCCGGTAGCCACGCTGGCTGATGAGGCGATCGAACTCCATGATGCCCTGCGATTTCATATCGCTGCCCTTCACGAGTTCACCGCTGAAGTTCGCCAAGTCGGGATTGGTGGGCCAGATTTCCGTCGCGGCCTTCATTTCGGTCTCGAGCGTCTTCGTGTCCTTCGTGGCCATGGCCATGCGCGCCTTGCTGATGTGCAGAGAGCTTACAGATTTGGCCGTGTTGATGGCAGCGAGCGGTTTGGCATACTCAAAATCCTGAGCTTCACCCTTCAATTCCATGACCGTCTTTTCCGCCTCGGCGTAGTCCTTCATTTCGAGGAAGCCCAAGAGCTTGTTCTTCTTACGGACGAAATCGAGCACCTTCGTTTTCTCCGTCATCGGCAGACGGCGCACGCGCGGCAGGTATTCACCGACACCGAAAGCCTCCAGAAGACGGTTGCTGGCGCTGTCGATGTCTTTGCGTGTCACGAGGTTTTCGAAGGAGACAAGCGATTCATCCACCGTGCGCATGGCCTCAAGCGCGAGACCGTCAATCATCGTGACCGTGGGCGGCACACCGAAGGAGCCTGAGAGGGCTTTTTGCAGATCGGCATCTTTGTCGAGCTGGAGGATGCTGTCGCCGTCTTTGAAGAGATTTGGGTAGAAGCGGCAGGCGATGACAGCATGCTCAAAACGACGCTGCAGGAACATCTGCACGATGAGTGCCTGGAACTGCACTTTGCTCGAGACCTCGGATAGACCGGTGGCTGCCTCGTTCATTTTTTTGCGTGCCTCGATCTCGGCGATGCCCTTGATGTAGCCGCTGGTGCGGCCAAAGGTGGCACTGTCCGCTTTCGCCTTGTCATCCGCCTTGGTTTGGCTGCCTTTTTCCGAGGAGGGCACTCTAGCCGCCTTGGTGTTGGCATTGCCCAGTTCCGCATTCCATTGGAGCTGCTTGAGCCGTTCATCCATCGCCACGTTTGCCGATTTGAGGTTCGCCTGCTTGCGTTGGGAAAGCCATACATCCCAGATCGAGTTTGCGATCGCGTTGCAGAGGCCGCCGTCGATCTTGTAGGTGCTGGCCTCAGGAAGCATGGCAAAAGCCTTCATCGGATCGGGGCCGGGTTTATGGGTCGGGGCCAGAAGCTCTATCATCTGGGCCATGATGTCGCGGTAAGCCTGATCCTCGGCGGAGACGGCCTCTGGTGTGGTGAGGTAGGTCTCAAAGCGCGAGCGCATCAGGCGGTTGTTCGTCACATTCCACAACTTGCCGTTGAAGGCCACGTTCTCGCTGCCGGGGTCCATCATGGGCATATTGCCCAGCCCGGTCTGTGTGTCAGTTCGGCGGTCCGAAGCGCTTCCGGGTACCACGTTGTAGTTGTTATTAGAGGTGGTCGTTGTGGGGGCGGATTGGCCGGTGGGCGCGGTGCCGGGAGCGCCAGGGAGCACCTGAGCTTGCATGAAAGCGAGCGGAAATGCCGCAGCTAGAATCACAAAAGAAGAAGCGAATTTCATAAGAAGCAGAGAGTTAAATTTTGATAAGCTCGATCACTTCAAGGATGCCGTTTTCCTGCACGCGAACCTTGAAGGTGTAGCGTTGGCCCCGCTGAATATTTGTCCCCTCATAGTCCGGCGGCACCCAGAGCGGGACGAAAGTGTTTCCACTGCCATCGCTGACCTGCACGCTGAAAAGTCGGCCATCCGACTGCCGCCAGCCGGTGTCCAACCGATCGTCCACCACTCCTTCGACCTTATACAAATTTCCGCTGAGCGCGGTCGCGTTTTCAAGGAATTCCGAGCTGAGCAGCTCAGTGATGCCTGTCATCGGATCAGTGGTGCGGTGCAGCAGCGTGTAACCACCGCCACCGAGCACGGCGAGGATGAGGACGAGACCCAGAAGGTGAGTGGGGTTGATGCTGGACTGCGCGCGTCGGGCCATAAAGAGGAGTTTTAGGAGTAAAGGCTTAGTCTAGAGGACGTATGCCAACGCAAGCGAGGAAAAAATCCAGCGCAAACACTGGCAGCCTCCTAAGAGCACGCCAGTTATGATGTCATGGCCTCATTCATACAGCCCTTGACCCGCAATGCGCAACGGCGCGTCGGCATAGGCTGCGGGTCTGGCTGCCTGATCCACCTCATGCTGCTAGGGCTGCTTTTTGTAGCCTTGATCATTTGGTGCATCAATCATCGTGCTTGGGAGCTCGTCATCACCATCATCTGGCCAGAGTGAGACATGTTTCAGATCCCGCTGATCTCGCCGCTTTCGCTGACTTGGATTCGCTCGGCAGAAGGCACCTTGGGTAGAGCAGGCATGCGCATCATTGTGCCGGTGAGTGCCACAAGAAAACCGGCGCCGTGGCTGATTTCGAAATCGCGCACAGTGATGGTGAAGCCTGTGGGGCGTCCGCGCTTCTTTGCGTCATCGGAGAGCGAGTCCTGAGTCTTGGCCATGCACAGCGGGAGCTTGTCAAACCCGCTCCGGGCAAATAGCGCCAGTTTCGTTTTTGCTTCCTCCGTGAGCCGCACACCATCCGCACCATAAATCTGCGTCGCAATCGCATTGAGCTTGGTTTCTACCGGTTCGGCGGCATCGTAGAGCATGGGCAGCGGCTTAGACGCGTTTGGCAAAGCGGCGAGAACGGTCTCGGCGAGGTTCACCGCGCCTGCCCCACCCTCGCCGAACACATTTGCCGTGGCACAGGGCACACTGCGTCCTTGGCAAAACTCATGCACAAGGGCGAGTTCGTCTGGATGGTCGTTGGTGAATTGATTGACTGCCACGATGACGGGTCGCTGGAATTTCGCGGCGCTGTCGAGATGTGCGGCGAGGTTTTCGAGGCCTCGCGAGAGTGCGGTGGTGTCCGTCTGTGTGAGCTGGTCCAAGGCGGCTCCGCCATGCATTTTCAGTGCACGCACGGTAGCGACGATCACAATGGCTTCCGGAGCGAGGCCACTCTGGCGGCACTTGATGTGCATGAATTTCTCTCCTCCAAGGTCGAAGGCGAATCCGGCCTCTGTGACGGCCAAATCGGCATATGCGAGAGCCATGCGGGTGGCCAGCACGCTGTTGCAACCGTGCGCGATGTTTGCAAACGGACCTCCGTGAAGAAAGGCGGGCACGCCCTCCACGCTTTGCACAAGGTTTGGGCTTAAGGCATCCCGCAGCAGCGCTAGTAGCGCTCCTGTGACGCGAAATTCCTTGGCAAAGACTGGTTCACCCTCCGGGGTGAAGCCGACTACGATGCGCTCCAGCCTTGCACGAAGGTCGGCGAGTGATTCGCTGAGGCAAAGAATGGCCATGACCTCTGAGGCGGCGGTGATGTCAAACCCCGTTGAGCGTTCCGTGGGTTTTCCGATGCCTGTGCGCAGGTGGCGGAGGGCACGGTCATTCATGTCCATGACGCGCTTCCACAGTACGCCCTCAGGCTTCAGGCGGCAGGTGCCGTTGAAGAGCTCATTGTCAATCACGGATGCAAGCAGGTTGTTTGCGCTCGTGACAGCATGGAAATCACCTGTGAAGTGCAGATTGATGGATTGCGCGGGCTGCACAGTGCTTTGGCCTCCACCTGTTGCGCCACCTTTACGGCCAAACACAGGCCCCATTGAGGGCTGGCGCAGCGCGAGAGCCACGTTCCGGCCGATTTTTTTCAAACCCTGAGCAAGGCCGATGGAGACGGTTGTCTTACCCTCGCCCGCCGGCGTCGGTGTGATGGCTGAGACGAGGATGAGCTTGCCCTTCTTGTGGCCGATCTTCAGCGCATCGAGACTGACCTTTGCTTGGTTATGGCCATAGAAGCTGAGGTGATCTGGCGAGATACCGATGCCGGCGGCGACTGAGGCGATGTCTGAAGTCATGGCTTGAGAAAGCCTTCAAGATGGCAAGACAAGCCTTGAAGCAAACGGGTTTCGTTCACAAGACCGCAGAGATTCTGCCACCGCGTGCTTCTTTGAAGCGATTTGATGTCAGCAACACCGGCTTCGTTTCGTCCGTTAGATTGGGAGTGCTTACTCTCTTTTCCCAACAGTCTGCCAGTCGCTATTGCGATGGCTTTTCTCGGCGTTCCTTTCTGCGCATCGGCGGCTTGGGGCTAGGAGGCTTGAGTTTTCCTGAACTGCTGCGTGCCGAGTCGCAGGTGGGAGTCGGCAAATCGCAGAAGGCGTTGATCCTAGTTTATCTGCCCGGTGGGCCGCCGCATCAGGACATGTATGACATCAAGGAGAATGCGCCCTCGGAGGTGAGAGGGCCGTTCTCAGCCATCGGCACGAACGTGGCAGGCATCCAGATCAGCGAGAACCTGCCGCGCATGGCCAAGATGGCGGACAAGTTCAGCTTCATCCGCAGCGTTGTGGGCGCCAAGGATCGGCATGAGAGTTTTCAGTGCGTGACGGGACGTCTTAGCAACAATGCGCCTCCCGGTGGCTGGCCGGAGATTGGTAGTGTGGTGTCGAAGCTCAAAGGCGGGGCAACTACGGTGCCCGGTTATGTGAATCTCTCTCAGCAGATGAAGCACACACCTTACAATCAGGGGCGGCCAAGCTTCCTCGGGGTGGCCCATGCGCCCTTCATGCCTTTGGAGCGCGGCAAGGCAGACATGTCCCTCAACGGCGTGACATTGGAGCGGCTGGGCGACCGCCGGAACCTGCTCTCCGCCTTCGATAACTTTCGCCGTGAGGTGGATGCCTCCGGCACCATGTCAGGCATGGATGTTTTCCGCCAGCAGGCCTATGGCATCCTGACCACTTCCCAGTTGGTGAATGCGCTCGATCTTTCCAAGGAGCCGCCCAAGATCCGCGAGCGCTATGGCAAGGGCACGGAGAAGATCCAGGGCGATGCTGCCCCTAGGCTCAACGAGCAGTTTCTGCTTGCCCGTCGGCTTGTCGAGGCGGGCGTTCGTGTGGTGACGCTCAGCTACAGTTTCTGGGACTGGCACGGGCAGAACTTCAAGAACGCGCAGGAGAACCTGCCTGACTTCGATCAGGCGATCACGGCGCTCGTGCAGGATTTGCATGATCGCGGTATGGACAAAGACGTCACCGTGCTCGCTTGGGGTGAGTTTGGCCGCACACCGCGTGTGAATGACAAAGGCGGGCGAGATCATTGGCCGAACGTGTCCTGTGCCTTGCTCGCTGGCGGCGGCATGCGGAATGGACAGGTCATTGGCGCGACGGATCGTCTTGGCGGCGAGGCATCGGATCGCCCGGTGCACTTCCAGGAGATCTTTGCCACTCTTTATCACAATCTCGGCATCAACCCGCATACTAGCACGGTGTCAGACTTCTCCGGTCGGCCGCATTACCTAGTCGATAACGAATTCCATTCGATCAAAGAGCTGGTTTGACCCGATGTTCTGCTACTGCGTGAACTACCGGAGGGAGGCTGCACCTTTTGCTTTTGGATACAGTGGATTGATGGTATGAGCGCAGCCCATGGCTGTCACCCGTCGTCAGACGCTGATCATTCTCGCCCTCGCTGCGCTTTATCCGCTGGCCACTTGGTTTCTGTTTGCCACAAAGCCAATGGGGGAGTGGCTACAGATCGTTTCCATCTCTTTCATCTACACATTGCCCTGCGGCATTGGGGCCTTGGTTTGCTTCCTAGGATACAAGCTGGACAAGCCAGCCCGTTTCTGGGCCTACGGTGCGCCGGCGTTGGTCATGCTGGCACTCACGTTTTTGAGCTGGCTGTTTTATATGGAGGCGCTGGTGTGTGCCTTGGTGGCGGCCCCAGTGCTGTGTTTAATGGCTTTCCTCGGCGGCTGGATCATGAGCCTGATTTTGAAGAAGACGCGCGATGGTCGGCTTTCGGTCAGCGTGTTGGTGCTGCTGCCCTACGCCCTCTCTCCACTCGAGCAGTTGTGGCAGGCCCCACATGAGACTCGTGTGATGCACAATGAGGTGCGCATCCATGCCGCCCCCGAGGTGATCTGGAGTCACATTCACGAGGTGCCCACCATCCAACCGCAGGAGATCCCGCCGCAGTGGATTTACCACATCGGATTCCCCCGTCCGATCGCCGCTACGATCGACCGACAAGGTGTGGGCGGCCGTCGGCATGCCACCTTTGAGCGTGAGGTATCCTTCTTCGAGGTGGTGACGCACTGGGAGCCGCCGAAAAAGCTGTCCTTCACCATCAAGGCAGATCCCGAGTTCGTGCCACGCACGGCTTTCGACAAACACATCATCGTTGGCGGCCGCTTTTACGATGTGCTCGACGGCACCTACGAGATCGAGAGGCGCGGCGATGGCACCTGCGTCCTGCACCTTTCCAGCACGCACCGGCTTTCGACGCGCTTCAACTGGTATGCTGGGTGGTGGAGCGAGTGGATCATGCATCAAATCCAAGGATCGATTCTAGAGGTGGTCCGCAAGCGCTGCGAGCAGGCCGCCTGAGTCGAAGTGAGACGTCGAAGGCTTCCGCAACCACACCCTCATATCTTACCTATCATATGACGCATCGCACGGCAGCTCTTCTTTGTCTCGTCGCCAGCTTCACCAACGGCGCCGACCTCAAACCCGGTGTTCGCACGCAAATCACTTTGGATGAATCCCCGCCCCACTCCGACGCGCTCGAAGTGAAGCTACGCCTGAGCGCTGCGGAAACACCGCCCAGTTACGACGTAAAGAAGGAGGCCTTTGACATCCTGTTGCCAAAGAACTTCCGCAAAGACGACCCCCACGGCATGTTCATCTGGATCAGCGCCAGCGACAAACCATCCATCCCGGCCGACTGGGAGCCGTTGTTTGCCGAAAAGAAGCTCATCTTCATCGGTGCCCACCAATCCGGCAATCCACGCAGCGTCTTCGACCGCATGCGCCTCGCCATCGACGCGAACTACAACGTGCGCAAACTCGCCACCATCGATCCTGCGCGCGTCTATCTCTCCGGCTTCTCAGGCGGTGCACGAGTCGCCAGCATGCTCGGCGTTTGTTACGCCGACCTATTTGCCGGCACAATCTGCTGCATGGGAGTGAACTTTTACACCGATGTGCCCACGCTCGACAGCAAACAAACTTTCCGCCTCGGCTATCTACCACACGATGACTTCGTCCAGATCGCGAAAAACGAGTGTCGCTACGTCCTCATCACCGGCGAGAAAGACTTCAACCTCCCCAATACCCAAGCCGTCTTCACCAACGGCTTCCAAAAAGAAGGCTTCAAAGCCGTCGAGATGCTCAACATCCCCGCGCAAGGTCACTCGCCGCCAAACGCGGAATGGCTGAAGAAGGCCATCGAGTTCTTGGATGCGGGCAAGACGAAGAAGTGATCAATCCTTCCTCTTGAGTTGCGGGAAGAGGATCACGTCGCGGATGCTTTCGGCGCCGGTGAGCATCATGATGAGGCGGTCGATGCCGATGCCGATGCCGCCGGCGGGCGGCATGCCATGCTCGAGGGCGAGGATGAACTCCTCGTCGATCTTTTGCGTCTCCTCGCCGGCCTGGTGCTCCAGGCGCTCACGCTGAACGATGGGGTTGTTCAGCTCGGAGTAGCCGGGGCTGATCTCCTGGCCGTTGATGACGAGTTCATAGACATCAACGATGCTGTCGTCCTCGGCGTTTTGCTTCGCCAGCGGCACGAGTTCCTTCGGGCAATGCGTGACGTAGAGCGGATCGAACTGCTTCGCTTCGATCAGGCGCTCGAAGACATGCTGGGTGACCTCGTAGTCTTCAAAATTCGCGCCGATCTCGACACCGAGTTCCTGCGCGCGCGCCTTGCGCTCGGCGGGTGTGTAGTCATACCACTTCGGGTCGATGCCCTTAAGCAGATCGGTGTAGCGGGCACGCTTCCATGGACGGGCGAGGTTGATGGTCTTGGTGACATTACCTTCCTCGTCCTTGTGCTCAATCTTGAGCCCGCCGCAGAAGTTCTCCGCGAGGTGGCAGATCATGCCTTCGACGAGGTCGGCCATCTTTTCGAAGTCGGCGTAGGCCCAGTAGGCCTCCAGCATGGTGAACTCGGGATTGTGACGGCGGCTGAGGCCCTCGTTGCGGAAGTTGCGGTTCAATTCGAAGATCTGCGTGAAGCCGGCCACGAGCAGGCGCTTCAAATACAGCTCCGGCGCGATGCGCAGGAACATCGGCTGGTTCAGTGCATGGAAGAAGGTCTCAAAGGGCTTCGCCGCGGCACCGCCGGGCACGTCCTGCATCATCGGCGTCTCGACTTCGAGGAAGCCGCGTTCCTGCATGTAGTTGCGGATCGCCGCGACCATCTGGATGCGTTTGCGGAACACATCCTGGCTCTTCTCATTCGAGATGAGATCGAGGTAGCGCTGGCGGTATTTGATCTCCTTGTCGGTGACGCCATGCCACTTATCCGGCAGCGGACGCAGCGCCTTGGAGAGCGGCATAAGCTTTTTAACGTGGATGGACTTCTCGCCGCGCTTCGTGATAAAAGTAAAACCCTCGATGCCGACGAAGTCGCCGATATCGACGAGGTGGTTGAACTGCTTGTAGGCCTCGTCGCCGACATCGCCCTTGCTCAGATAGCACTGCATGCGGCCGGAGATATCGCCCAGGTCGAAGAAGGTGGCCTTCCCCATCTCGCGACGGCTCAAAATGCGGCCTGCGACACTCACGGTGAGGTTTTCCTCGAAGTTTGCCTTCAACGCGCCGGGTTGGTGCGTGGTGTCAAAGCGGCCGCCAAACGCGTCCACGCCCGTCTTGGTCAATTCGTCGAGCTTGTCGCGGCGAATTTGGAGCAGTTCGGATTCGGAATGTTCAGGGGCGGCTGGCGGAGGCGTGTTCGGCTGCATGATGGGGGCGTGCCTTTAACCATGAAGCCGGGCTTTGCCACCGCAAATGCCGCTTTGGAGCGGCGGTCTCAATTTGCGTCGTAAAACGGGAAGAGCTTCTTGATCTCATCGGGGGAAGGACGGCGGCCGTATTCGCAGATTTCGAAGGTCTCGGCGTATTTCACGGCCTTGCCTTTCTCCTCGCCATACAGCTTGATGAGGAGATCACGATACTTGTCGGCCTCGCCACCCTGGCGGGCACCCCAGCGGCGTTTCAGCCAAGCGCGGCGACCGACCTCGTCGCTTGCGGGAGGCACGCTTTTCAAATGCTCCTCGGAACCGTTCGCGCCGCCTTCGTAGTGCTGGGAGGTCAATTCGTGGATCCCGTCGAGCTTTTGGTCAAACGAGTCGTCCACGCTGACGGCGATGTCTGGTGTGAAAGGATAGGGCTTCTGAAAGCCATCGCTGGAATAGAGAAAGACGGGATTCTTCTTCAGCGGTGGCACATCTGGCACGATGAAGGGCACGGCGACCATGAAAGCCGCGTCTTGGATGAGCACGCCCACGTAGCGGTGGTCCGGGTGGTAATCCCATGGTCGCGGCGCGATCACGATGTCTGCCTTCCACTCGCGGATTACGCGTGTGAGCAGCTTGCGATACTCCAGCGACGGAACCAGTTCGCCGTCGTGGATGTCGAGCACTTGAGAGGTTACACCAAGCTTTTTTGCGCAGGCAGCGACTTCTGCAGCACGGCGCAGCGCCAGCGGTCCCCCTGCCTCCCTCCAGTGGCCGATGTCACCATTCGTGACGGAGACCAGCTTTACATGATGGCCTTGGCGAGCCCACTTTACAGCCGAGCCGCCGGCCTTGTATTCCGCATCGTCGGGGTGGGCGCCGAAGACGATGATGCGGAGCTTGTCGTTTTTTTCTTGAGCAGCGAGTAGCGTGGCAAAGGCGAGCAGGAAGAGGAGGATGCGGATCATGGCGGCAGCATTACGCGGTGCTGGCGTGGCATCTCTCCGCGATGCTGGCGTGGCATCTCTCCGCGATGCTTCGCTTCAATTACCGCACGATGAAGGGCAGCGTGACTTCCTTCGGTGCGCCGCTGATGGGAGATTCCCAGCGCAGGACCTCGATGGCAGGCTGCTCGGGTTTTGTCAGGTCGATTTTATAGAGGCGGAGACGCACAACGGGCTTTTGGTCGTCCGGGCTAGATACGGGCCGGATGCGCAGGGTGATGTCGTTGGAGCCGGCCATGAAACCGCCAAGCACCAGTTGCTGGTCTAGGCCGTTCTCTACCGGATCGTAAGAGAAGCCGTTCATGAACACCTGCGTCTCGTAACCGGTCGATTGCAGCTTCAGCCCGCCTTTGAAGTCCGGCACGCGGCAGAGCGGCGGCGCGGGTGGCATTTTCCCGGGTGGCGTGAATTCGGGTGCATCGAGCAAGTCGGGCTTGTTGCCCATTCGCAGGGTCTTCAACACCTCCGGGCTCGAGTCGAGGTCCGTCACACGGGCGCTGTCGTAGCGCCAGCGCCCGCCCTCGAGGCCGAACTTCAGCTTCATGAGCACCTCGTTCGTATCGGCGGTTTCGTTGCCACCTTCGATTTTCCCGAAATAGACCAAGTGTGCTGTGGTGCCTGCCGCCTGAGCCTCGACCAAGCGCATACTCTCTGTCTTGGGGGGCGCACCTAGGGCGGCAAAGACTGCGGCTGGAAAAGCCTCTTTGCTGCTCACGATCTGATTGCGAATCGTCGTCTGGCGGAAGGAAGTGATCGCTTCCGCCCAAGCTTGTGGGTTCTTCTGGATCATCGCCTCACGCCACTGGGCATAGGCCCTCGAAAGTGTGTTAGCGAGCGCCGCTTCATCCTGCTGCGCCAACGCCTTGCCACCAGCCAAGGTGAGGCATAGGCATCCTGTGAGAAAAAGCATCCGCTGGATCATATCGGCAGTCATGATGGCCTGTTTCTTCCAAACTCAACCGCAAAACCCCGGACAGCGCTGCCATTTCGTTTTCTGTATTTGCCTCACTGCCAAGGAAACCATTTGCCGTTCTCTCAATTCTCTCAAACCTCGCCACTCATCAAATTGCAAATGGAAAGCCCGCTTCGCACCCCCCCGATCGATCGTGGTCGGGAACTGCTCAAGACCGCCCGTGAAGAAATCTTCAAAAGTGTCGATGGCGTGGACCTACCTGTGCACATCTGGGAGCCGGATGCGGCTCATGAGCCGCCTTACCCGAAGTCGGTAGCGGCCTTCTTTTTCAGCAGTGGCTGGGACAATGGCCAGATTTCCCAGTTTGCACCGCACTGCGTGTATTTTGCCTCCCGTGGCATGACTACCATGTGCTTTGATTACCGGGTCAGCTCGCGTCACCCCGGTGCGGGTCCTTTGCAGGCGATGGCGGACGCCCGTTCCGCCATCCGCTGGATCCGCATGAATGCGGTCGAGCTCGGCGTGAACCCCGGCAAGATCGTTGGTGTGGGCGGCTCCGGTGGAGGGCATGCTATCGCGTCAGCGGCCATTCTGGAAGGATTCGATGATCCCTCCGATGTCATCGATTGTAGCGTGTCACCCAACGCAGTCGTTCTCTTCAATCCGGTGATGGACACCTGGTCACGCCATGCGCCCTATCAGGACCGCTGGCCGGACAAGGCCTCTCGAAAGGCCGCCGATCTCTATCGCGGCATCAAGCTCGGCTTTCCACCGATGCTGATCATGCACGGTACGGATGACCGCGTGGTGCCATTTTCCGGAAGTTACGCTTTTGCCCGCAAGTCTGCGAAGAAGAAAAACATTTGCCGCCTCATCGAGTTCGATGGCAAGGGCCACGGATTCTTTAACCTTAACCTCTCATTCGAGATGTACGAAGCCACACTGATGGCGATGGATAGTTTCTTCGTCGAGCTGGGCTTCATTGAGCCAGACCCGAATGCCGGGCTTGGCAGGGAAGAAGCGATGTGAGCAGCGAATGTCGAAT
>JAFMIR010000029.1 GCA_017853885.1 Prosthecobacter sp. | reverse complement strand
GCGCCGATGCCGCCTGCGCCGAGTGCCATCGCAAGATCGACCCGCTCGGCTTCAGTCTTGAAGCCTACGATCCTGTCGGCCGTTGGCGGAAAAGCTATCCGAGGGCAAAGAACGCCAAAGATACCCCCAAGGTCGATACCACCGGCGAATTTCCCTCTGGTGAAACGTATGTGGACTTCGCCGGTTTCAAACGCATCATCCGCGACACCCGAGCTGATCTATTTGGTCGCCACCTCGTCCGCCAGATTCTCAGCTACACCACTGGACGCACCATGGAACTCGCTGACGACCTCCACCTTGATCGGCTCTATGACAAAGTGAAGAAGAACGGCCTCGGTCTCAATACCGTCATGGTTGAGTGTCTGATATGCGAGATCTTTCGCTCTAGATAAGCAAAATAAGGCAGGTCATGAGCCAATATCCTCTTTTGCTGGTGCTCCCGCCGGGATTCGAACCCAGAACCAAGGGATTATGAGTCCCCTGCTCTAACCGTTGAGCTACAGGAGCCTTTGCTGCGAGCGAGATGCAGTATGCACGCGTGGCAGGCGGCGGCAAGGAGGCATTCCATGCCTCACCATTTCAACCCGGAGGCGGGCATTCGCGTGGCATTGTGATGTTCTTTAACGATGTGCCCGTCGCTGAGATACAATACACGGTCTGCCATGTCTGCCATGGCGGCATTGTGGGTAATGACGACAGTGAGGGTGCCAAGATCGCGATTGATGCGCTCCACAGCTTCCAATACCGTAATGCCAGTGCTCACATCGAGGGCGCCGGTGGGCTCATCGCAGAGAAGCACTTCGGGACGTTTTGCGATGGCGCGTGCGATGGCGACCCGCTGCTGCTCACCGCCGCTGAGTTGGCTGGGAAAATGATCGAGTCGATGACTGAGGCCAACAAGATCCAGCGCATCGTTCGGATTCATGGGGTCAGGTGCAATCTCTGTGATGAGGGCCACATTCTCCCGGGCGGTGAGGCTTGGGATGAGATTGTAGAATTGGAAGACAAACCCCACACAATTCCGACGAAACAAGGTTAGCGTATGCTCATCACCCAGGGTTAGGCTCCAGCCTTTGTAGCGCAGGTCACCGGAGGTCGGTGTGTCAAGGCCTCCGAGAATGTTCAACAGTGTCGATTTGCCGCTGCCAGAGGCTCCGAGTAGAACAGTGAGCTCTCCAGCTTGTAAGCTGAGATCCACCCCTGCGAGCGCCACAACGTCCAGTTCGCCGGTGTGATAGACTTTGCGCAGACCGCGTGCCTCAAACACGGGCAGCGAGGGCGAAGACATACTGGGGGAGGCCATGCTTTAACCTGCGCAAGGCTGCCCGGCGCGCAACGCGTGATGCTCGCAGGCCGGAGAATTGTCGTTACAATGCTGAATGCACTTTCGTTGGCTCCACTGGTTCTTGCTTTCCAGCACACTCATTTGCGCGGAGGATTTCCCTGTGGTGCGTGAAGTGTTGCGTAAGGCAGTGGCTCGGCAAAATCCTCCGGGCGCGGTGCTGTGGATCGAAAACGGCGAACGCAAAGCCGTGTTCGTTGAGGGCCATCGAGCACTCGTGCCAGAAAAAGAGGAGATGACGGAGGACACCGTGTTCGACGCCGCCTCGCTAACGAAGGTGGTGGCGACGCTGCCCAGTGTGATGCTGCTCATTGAGCAGGGCAAAATTGAGTTGGAGGCAGACGCTCGTCGTTATGTGCCTGAAATGCAGTCTGGAATCACGATCCGACATCTTTTGACGCACTCCTCTGGCTTAAAAGCAGGCATTCCAAAAGAGCCGGCATGGAGCGGCTATGAGGAGGGTGTCCAACGTGCAGTGAGTTTGGAACCGGAGGGGTTGCCAGACCGCTCCTTTCGTTATTCAGACATCAATTACATCCTGCTGGGTGAAGTTGTGCAACGCGTGAGTGGCATGCCCTTGAACAACTTTGCCGCTCAGCACATCTTTGAGCCGCTGAAGATGCATTCGACGCGCTTTGTGCCGCCTAGAGATTGGCGGCCACGCATCGCGCCGACGGAGAAAGATGAGAATGGCGTCATGCTAAGAGGCGTCGTGCATGACCCAACCTCACGCAGCATGGGCGGCGTGACCGGACATGCTGGGCTTTTCACCACCGCAGCGGATCTGGCCAAGTATGCGCGGATGCTGCTAAATGGCGGTGGCGGGGTGTTAAAGCCTCAAACTTTACAACTCATGACCACGCCTCAGACAGTGGCCACTGTGTTTGAGCGGCGTGGTCTGGGGTGGGATATTGATTCGATCTACAGTCGCCCTCGTGGAAAGGTTTTTCCGGTGGGTTCATTTGGTCACACAGGGTTTACCGGCACCAGTTTGTGGATCGAGCCAACGTCTAGGAGCTTTGTGATTTTTCTGAGCTCGCGTTTGCATCCCGATGGCCAGGGCAACGTGCGGGATTTGTATGAGGAAATTGGCACTGCGGCAGCAGAAGGCATGTCATTTGAACCACAAGGCCCGCCGTGGCCCCGAGATGAGCAGGAGGTGCCCACCGTGCTGAATGGCATTGATGTGCTTGTGCGGCGAAAGTTCGCTGATTTGAAGGGGCTGCGATTGGGGCTCATCACGAATCAGACAGGCATGGATGCTCAGCGTCGTAGCACCATCGATCTGCTGGCTCATGCACCCGGTGTGAAACTGAAAAAGCTTTTCAGCCCTGAGCATGGCATCCGTGGCGAGTTGGACCAAGAAAAGATCCATGACTCGAAGGACAAGAAGACCGGCTTGCCCATCTTGAGCCTCTATGGGGAACGTCGAGCACCTTCACCCCAACAGCTCATTGACCTTGATGCGCTTGTTTTCGACATTCAGGATATCGGTTGCCGATTTTACACCTACATCGGCACACTGCGTCTGTGCATGGAAGCAGCGGCAAAAACTAAAAAAAGCTTTTTTGTTCTCGATCGTGTGAATCCCATTGGTGGGGTGACGGTGGAAGGCCCTTCAATACTCGATCAGGAGAAACAGACGGCCACGCATGCCATCCCTTTGCGGCATGGCATGACCGTCGGTGAGTTAGCGGCTATGCTAAATGCGGAACGAATGATGCAATGCAATCTCACTGTCATCCCGGTTGAGGGTTGGCGGCGTGACATGTTGTATGACCAGACGGGCCTGCCGTGGATTCATCCTTCACCAAACATGCGCACACTGAATGCGGCACTGCTCTATCCCGGTATCGGCATGCTGGAATTCAGCGTGAGCGTGGGCCGCGGCACGGACACGCCCTTTGAAGTGCTGGGTGCGCCGTATGTGGATGACTTGAGATTTTCGCATGAGCTGAACAAACTGGGCCTGCCCGGCGTGCAGTTCACACCGGTGCGATTTATGCCTACAACAAGCATCTTCAAAGGCGAGGCCTGCGGCGGCGTGCGCATCGCCATCACGAATCGTGAAGCTTTGCGGCCTGTAGAGATTGGCATCGCCATCGCCTGCACGCTTCAGCGGCTCTACCCAAACGCCTTCGCGCTCGAAAAAGTGAGCACACTGCTCAATCACGGAGAAAGCCTGAAGCTGATCCGTAGCAAAACAGACTGGAAGAAAGTCGTGGAAGGGTGGGCTGGCGAAATGGAAGCTTTTGAGCAGCGAAGAAAAGCTTTTATAAGATAGCCCGCGCTATACGAGCCAAGATGCCGATATGAATCTTCACGACTCATCGTCTCAGCATGAATGATCTGAGGATATTGAATGTCGATCTCGCAAGCGCCTAGACCAATGCTCAAAATGTCTGTCGGATTCCCGTCGGCGGGGCAGCCTGATTTGTTGCATGATTCACTCGTCAGCTATTGTTCTAATAGCCTCCTCGCTCTTTCCTTGCCACTGAGGCCACCGCGCTCATCGGTCATTTCAGACATCCTTTTTGAGAAACAGTCTAAATGCGAATAATCCTCGTGCCGATCTGCGAAGCGATGTGAAATTCGATTTGCTCCACTGCGTCAAGCGGCGAGAAGCGTGGGCGCTTCCCAGCAATCATCAGTGATTTAAAAACCAACCCTGTAGCATGCGGAATAAAGTCGTGCAGCGTCAAGACAATCTGACCCTACAAACCGCTCTAACTGATGAACAAGAGGCAGGAAGTCATGAAAGCTTATCGTGCGAGCTGCTGCAATACTTCCAGTGCCTTCTTCTCAAATAGCCTCTGCCACTCCGGCGCAACAAGCACATCGCAATCTTCCTGGGCATAGCCGGTATTTTTCCGCTGCCCTTCGGTGGCTGTGTACCAGATGTAGCCGTTGGTGTAGCCAGAGACATGTGCATTGGCATCCTGCGCGGCTTTTTTGATGTTCAGGCCGACCTGCACGGTGACCTCGCCGGGAAAGGTGACAAGCTTGAAGGCTCCTACGCGTAGGCCGCAGACCTCGGCATCGAGTGTCGGGCTATTCGCAGCCTGCGTGTCGGCGAGGTGCTTTTTGAGCAAGGCGAGGTTCGCATTCAGTCGCGTGAGCTTTTCCATGATCGCGAGATTGCCGAGGTAGCTTTCGACAAGTGCCTTGTTGTCCGCATCGAGCTGCTGGAGCGGCTTCGCGTTGTCGAGATAGCCCTGCGCATAGTGAGAAGGCATGTCCGGGAAGATTTTGTGTTGCATGAGCAGCGGCAGGAAGGTCTTGAAATTGATGTTGGTGGGCTTCAGGGCGGCCACGAGGGCCTTTTGCTCCGTTTCGATGCTGGCGATGCGTCTTTCGAAATCAGCGGCTCGGGGTAGTTGCAGCACTTCTCGGCTGATTTTCAGCGTGGTATCGTTTTGAGGATCGAATTCACGAATCGCGGCCAAAACGCTCGCACCGAGCATGGTGCCGAGCGGTTCGGCATCAGCGGGACGGCTCACTTCTTTGTAGTGCACCGGATTGATGTCACCGCCACAGCCTTGCACGAAGAAGGCTGTTGCTCCCGTGGCTTCCTCAATAACCTTGGACGCAAAACCGGGATAGTCCGCCGAGTTGCCCTTGCTCGGCGGATTCATGATCGGATGGCAGGCAAATTGATAGACAATGGCAAACGGCGTACCGTTGACGTGGTCAAGCTTCAGCAATCCAATCTGAGGATCGATCGCGCCTGTGCTGACCACCTCTTCATCGCGAGGCATGGAGTAGGCACGACGCATGTCGGTCTGCGTGCCATCCTTGAGGAGCATGCGGCGGTTTTCGCTGATGCGTCTCTCGTTGCCGACTCCGGCGCTGACTTTGACGGGCACGAGTTTCTTCGCAGCGTCTCGGATGGCCTGCACGACGAGCTGCTGCAAATCCGTGCGGACGATGCCGTGGCAATGGCTGGCATTGATGATGACCTCGTCCGCGAGATCACCGAGCTCCTGGCGCACATTCGCGAGGAAGCCGTTTCCGATGCGCCCGATGCCGCCAATCGCCACCGCATCGACCGTCACGAGGACCGCGGTGGTTTCGCCACTCTTCAACACGAGCGCCTTGGCAAAACACGGATCATTCACAGGCATTGTGCGGTCTGTGATGTCCACCTTCGCGACACCAGCAAGGATTTCAGCGTGTAGTGGCAACGCGCAGAAAAGGAGAGCAACGAGGTGTTTCATGGTTTGATGAGCCAGTTTACAGCATTGACCAGCAAACGACGCACATCAGCGATCCGCATGTCCTCCGGTGCTCCGAGGCTGGTGTAAAAAATACCAGCCTTATTTGCACCGTAGCTTCGTATCCAAGCTACGGGTTGCGCGGGTGTGGTTGTTCCTGCGCCCGGTATGCCCATGAGAATGGGTGTGGCATCTGCAGCGAGCGGCAGCACTTTGTAGAGGGATTGATGACCGCGTATGTTTGCAGCATTCACACCGTCGAGCAGAGACGTTTGGATGCCAGCAGGTGCGTTTACAGTATAAGGCAAGCCTTGGGTTTCGTAACCGGCGTTCTCTCCGCCTAGCACTTCATGCGTGAACTCAGGCCAGATGGTCAAACCGGCATCAACGATATCTTTGGGGCGCGGAATGAAGGCATGGTTGGCCGTGCGGATGCCGAGCAGTGGTTTGCCCGCATTCAGATGGGCGCGGATCGCATCCATCTGGTCCTTCGGCAAGAAACGGCGTCTGGAGAAGAGAATGAGCAGGTCGGCATTCTTCAGCGCTGTAACGAGGCCTTCAAAATGATGTTTCAGCGGTCTGTCACCGACAACGATTGTGACTTGATGCCCTCGTGGCCGCAGATCATCAGAAGCGAAGGAATTCATCGAGTTCACCGCGTCGTAATTGTCGGGTTCTTCGACAGTCATGATCACAACATTTCCCGCATGAGCGATCATGCCGAATGAGAAAAGGCAAAGCCAAAGGCATTGCAGGTAGGCTTTTGCGGGCAACATACCTGAGGATACGTTCACCAAACGGCAATTTAGCGTTTCTCATCCATCCGATCAGCCTAGTAGCCGAGTCATGGGATGGCCTTCGTTTTGATCGATGCGTTCGGGCAGGCCTTTGTGATTGTAGGTGAGCTTCGTGTGGTCGACGCCAAGCAGATAAAGGATTGTGGCGTGGATCGAATGCACATGCAGACGGTCTTCGACGGCATACAGGCCGAGTTCGTCGGTCGCTCCGTAGGTCTGGCCGCCCTTCACGCCACCACCAGCCATCCACATGGTGAAACCGGTGGGGTTGTGGTCGCGGCCGTCACCCTGCTCGGACATGGGCGTGCGGCCGAATTCGCCGCCCCAGATGACGAGGGTCTCGTCGAGCAGGCCCCGGGCCTTTAGATCGGTGAGAAGACCGGCGATGGGTTTATCCACGGAGTTGCAATACTTGCCATGATTCACCTCGATGCCCTTGTGGGCATCCCACTTGCTGCCAGCGCCGCTGTAGAGCTGCACGAAACGCACGCCGTTTTCGACGAGGCGACGCGCTAGCAGGCAGTTGCGGCCAAAAACAGCCGTTGTCTCGTTGTCCATGCCATAGAGCTTCTTGATGCTCTCGCTTTCCTTGCTGAGATCGACGGCATCTGGAGCTTCAGCCTGCATTTGGAAAGCGAGTTCGTAGCCTTTGATGCGAGCATCGAGCTCGGTGTTGCTCAAACGCGTGGCGTTGTAGTCGCGGTTCAAAGCACCGAGCAGGTCCAGCTTCTCACGCTGCCGCACACGGTCGACGCCTTTCGGGTTGTCGAGGAATTTGATCGGCGTGCCTTCGGAGCTGAATTCGACACCTTGATACACGGCGGGCATGAAGCCATTGCCCCAGTTGCGCGCACCGTTCACCACGGTGGCCTCGCTATCCTTGATGACGACAAAGCCGGGCAGATTTTGATTCGACGTGCCGAGGCCATACTGGGCCCAAGCGCCGAGCGAAGGACGACCACCGAATACAGAACCGGTGTTCATTGAACATACGCCGCCAGCGTGATTGATGCCGCTGGAGGCACAAGAATGAATCACCGCAAGGTCATCGGCATGCTGCGCCACATGAGTGAACCAATCGGAGATCCACAGGCCGCCCTGACCGTGCTGCTTCCAAGTGCGTTTGCATTCGAGCAATGGTGATTTCGTTTCGCCCATCGCCGTGATTGGCGCCTTGAAGCTTGCTGGCAGCGGCTGTCCAGCGAGCTTATTGAGCAGTGGTTTGTAATCGAAAGTGTCCAGATGGCTCGGGCCACCCTCCATGAAGAGGAAGATGACGCTTTTCGCCTTCGCCGGACGATGTGCGACACGCAGCGGTGCTGCGCTTGCCTGCTCTTGACCCATGAGCGCGGCGAATGCGACTGAGCCAAAACCACAACCGGCGGTTTGCAGGAAGTCGCGGCGCGACGTGGGTTGGTCGTAACGATTGCAGCTCACGGTTTTAGTGGAGGTAAAAGAACTCGTTCGTGTTCAGCAGCACTTGGCAGAGGTCGTTCATGGCTTGGCGGAACGGATCGGCATCCTCGGCGCTCTTCACGTCGCTGCTACTCCAAGCGAATTGGGAGTTTAGTGGATCAGCGGCACGCCAGACAACGAAGCCGGTGCTCCATTTTTCCGGATCTGCATTCAGCGATTTGTCGGCCATATGGCTGGTCACGATGCGCACGGCTTCGATGCGGCCATCCCATTGATGCGAGGGGGAACGCTTGTTCAGGCCGCCAATGACGAGCTGTGAGGAGCCAAGGCTGAGCTTGGAGCGGATGTCCATCGGCACCACGGCGGATTGCACGACAGCGCCCGGCGTGTCGAGATCACGCACGGTGAAAGTGATGTTCTTGGCGGGGCAAGAAACACGCGCCGTAATGTGATAGCGGTTGCCTAGATCGATATGAATGTTCGAAGGCACCACTTGGTAGCCGATGTTCGAGTTCTCATCTTCGCCAACGACCTGCACGATCACGTTGCGCGGCTTGTAGCGCGATTTTTCACCGGTGACACCCAAACTCCAGCCGAAGGCTTCCAAACTATCCTTCCCGCCATTCCAGCGTGAGACCAGCGTGCGCACCGAGGCATTCACATCCATGCTGTTGAGGCTGGCCACGGCTTCGACGGTGAATTCATCCCCCTCTTTTTCGCTCGTGTTGATCAGTAGACGCTCGTGTGGGCTGTTCTCCTTGAAGGTCTCCGAGCCTTCACTTGGCTCCGCGAGTTCGGAAGCCTTCGCTTTCGTCATTCCGGCGCGTTTCCTCAAAAAGCCCTCTGCGGTCGCTTTTTCCTTCGGCGTTGGCGGACGGCCTAAAACGGCCATCCACGCCTCGTCGATGTTTTCCACACGTGAGGCGAGCTTGCGTGCGCGGGCCAGTAACCAGTCGCCATTGAGCAGTTGCAGTGCCTGCGTCGGCGTGGTGGTGCTCTGACGTTCGGCGGTGCTCGCAAAGCCCGCCGGCATGTCGAGCGCACGAAGAAGCTCGTTCGGGTTATTGCGCTTCTTCATCGTGTAAACCGAGCGCCGCGTGCTGTTGCCATCGCCCGCTGGGCCACCGGACGTGGCGTCGAGTTCACCACTGACCGCGAGCAGCGCATCACGCACCTGTTCGGCATCGAGACGGCGCGGATTGAAACGCCACAGGTAGCGATTCGAGGGATCGATCTTCGACGCGATCTCATCCGGCTCCTGACGAGCTGTTTGACGATAAGCCGCCGATAGCATGATCTCGCGATGGAGCGGCTTCAGATGCCAACCGCCCTTCACAAACTTCGTCGTGAGGTAGTCGAGCAGTTCGGGATGCGTCGGAGGCTCGCCGAGCTTGCCGAAATCGCTCGCGGTGGCCACGATCCCGCGACCGAAGTGATACTGCCACACACGGTTCACGATTACGCGGGTGGAGAGCTGGTTGTCAGGCCGCGTGATCCACTCTGCCAGCGCTGTGCGGCGACCAGTGGAGGTTTTCGTGGGTTTGATCTTTGGTAGGCTGGTGTCGATGATCGAAAGGAAGCCCGGCTCAATCTGCTGTTCGCCCTTGCGTGTCTGGATCGCTACCGCCGGTGCGACTGGGCTCGCATCTGTCGCCACAAAAGCTTCCATGAGCGGCTTGGGCTTCAAATGGTCGAACTTTTTGAGCTCGTCCGCTAACGCCTTGTATTCCGCCTTCTGGTCGTCGGTCTTGAGGCTCTTCATCGGTTCAAATCGCTTGCGTTCCACCGCCATCTGACGCTCGACGAGACCCGCGAGCTGCCTTTCCAATGCATCACGTTTCTCCACCGGCTTTCGCGTCATCACCTGCAAATCATCGGTGAAGCGAGTGAGTGCCCGCTCAACCTTTGGTTCGAGTAACGGCTTCGTCAGCGCATCCATTTTCGCACGAATTTTTGCCGTGGCGGCCTCCCACTTCGCCTGCTGCTCTTTGAAAGCCTTCTTCTCCGCCGTCGTCGCCAGCGTCATGTCATCACGCCATTGAACCGGCGCGAGGAAGGCCCGCAGGCGATAGTAGTCCTTTTGCAGGATGGGATCGAACTTGTGATTGTGGCAGTGCGCACAGCCCATGCTCAAACCGAGGAAAAGCTCGCCCGTGGTGTCTGTCATGTCGCTGAGAATGATGTCCCACTGGCCGCGGGCATCACGCTGGTTCCATTCATACACCGGATGCCGTAGGAAGGCGGTGGCGATGAGGACGTTCGGATCATCCGGCGCGATCTCATCACCTGCGAGCTGCTCTTTGACGAATTGGTTGTAGGGTTTATCGTTGTTGAGCGACTTGATCACGTAGTCACGATAAGGCCACACGGAAGGGCGATACTCGTCCGCATTGTAACCATCACTCTCCGCATAGCGCACGAGATCCAGCCAGTGTTGCGCCCATCGCTCGCCATAGCGTGGTGAGGCCAGCAGCTCATCAACGAGTTTCTCATAAGCCTTCGGGTCTTTGTCGTGCACAAAGGCGTCGATCTGCTCTTTCGTCGGCGGTAGGCCGTGCAGGTCAAAATGCACGCGGCGGACCAATTCATGCCGGTCCGCCTCCGGCGCGGGCTTCAGCTTCATCTCCGCCTGCTTCGCCACGATGAAGCGGTCGATGTCATTGCGCACCCATTGGCCTCCTGCATCGGGTGGCGACACCTTTTTCACCGGCTGGAAGAACCAGTAATTCCGCTGCTCCTCCGTGAAGCCACCCTCAGTGACTACGACCTTCTTCGAGCCATCCTCCAGCCACGGCGCACCGATTTGAATCCACTTCTCTAGGATCGCGATCTCCGTGTCCGGAATCTTCCCGCCATGGTTCTTCGGCGGCATCTGGAAGTCTTTATTCGTCCAGCGGACCGCCTCCATCAGCGGCGACTTCGATGGTTCCCCGGGAACCACGGCAGGGCCGGTGTCACCACCGGTTTTCAGGTAGCCAATGTGGTCGACTCGCAGCCCACCTTTTTGCTTTGTGTTGCTGTGGCACTCGTAGCAGCGCTTCACGAAGATCGGCCGCACCTCCTTCTCAAAAAACATCATCGTCGTCCTCAGCGCCTCAGCGTCCGCTGCCAAGGCCGACGGCACCAAGGGGCCAGACAGCGAAACGATAGAGGTGAAAAGTCGGATGAGGTTCATTGATCTTATATAAGGAGCCACCGACCTTCTTTTGGACGTGAAAATGGGGTTTTCGTAGCCTCTGCGTTTTCAACCTAGGCTTCGGTTTTGCCCAAGCTGAAAATCCCATACCACTCACCCGTCCACGTTCATCGTCCCTTGATGCATTCCGGCTTTAAGTTTCACGGGCGATGACGTTTGATTGTGGATGATGGTATCGCCTTGGAAGATGACCCCCTCACCGCATTCGACGGGACCTTGGATGAGGAGGCTGTGGCAGTGGAGGAGGCTGGGCGTGTGGGGGAAGTTCTTCTCCAAGCCATCCACGAGCTTGCAGAGCTTCTGATCGAGGTGCAGATGCGGTGGCTGATCATGGCGGCTGGGATGGAGGCGTAGGCAGAAGTCCTCCGTAAGCTCGTAAGCATCGGAACGCACGGCGAGCAGGTCGCTCGTTGTCTTCACTGGGGCAAAGCGAGCGCGGGAGACCTCAATGGCGCCTGCGCCGGCAAAACACTCGATGGCAGCACCCATCGCCGTTTCGAGCTGGATGACGGCGGCAGAACTGGCATCGCGGGGATCGATAGTCTTCTTGTTCATGATCGGTGGCAGCGGGATGAGGCCGTCATTGGCGGCGAGCGCGGCCTTCAGCGCCTGGAGATCGATCCAGAGGTTGTTCGTGTTGAAGTAGCGATGGCGCTCGATGTCCTGGAAGTGCTTCTCATCATCTTTCGGGCATTGCGCCGACTCACGCAGTAAGAAGCGCCCGTCGCGCAGCCGTACCGCGAGATGGCCACCCTTTTTGTCCGACTCCGTGCGTCGCGTGACTTCCATCGCAAAAGGCATGCCGCTGTCCGCGAACCAAGCGAGGATCGCCGGATCGAGCGTGGCACCGAGGTTATCGGAATTCGACACAAAGGCATAGCGCACACCGCTGGCGAGCAGTCGCTCCAGCCATCCTGAGCCAGCAAGGCAGGCGTAGATGTCGCCATGCCCCGGTGGGCACCATTCCTGCTCCGGATTCGAGGGCCAATGTGCCGGCTCCAGTGTGCTCGCGAGAACTTTGGGCACCTTGTTTTGCATCAGCTCCCATACCTCCCGACCACCCAGCTGAGGGAAGCGGGCTTCCAGATGTGCCGCGGTGTCCGCCGATGTGCTGAAGCTGTTCATCAGCATGAAAACCGGAACTTCACCACCCGTCTGTGCCCGCAGTCGTAGGATCTGCCGGGCAATCAAATCGAGGAAAGTATCCTCACCCCGCACCGGCAGTAGCGATTTCGCCTTCTCCAGCCCCATGCTCGTGCCAAGACCGCCGTTGAGCTTGATGAGCACCGTCCGCTTCAGCAAATCCGACGCCCGATTGGCCTCGGGAATGGTGAGCACATCTGCTTTCGGCAAATTCTGCGCTGGTTGAATGATATCCTCAGAAATCATGCCTGTCTCGCCTGCAAGCAAGGCCGCATAACTTCCTCGAAACGCTCGTATGGCCGATTCACTAAGGCCCTCAGACTGCATTTTATCACGGAACGGGACGAAGGAGGTCTCAAGTCGGTCAGATGAGGAAAGTGAGCTCATGGAATTTTATCATGCTAAAAGCACGATCATGCCTGAGCAAATGCAGATTCGCCCTCCAAGTCAGTTTGCTGGTTCAAAGCCAAAGCTTTTATCAGCCTTCTGCGGCACCTGAATTGTCGGCACAACGATCAGAAAAGGTGGCGTATCATCGCACACTTAGCTTCATGCTAGGCCCACATGCTTCAGCGCTTCGATAGGTGGTCCGTCAAAGGTCGCGCTGGGCAAGTTGCCAACGTAGCCGATAGCTTTCGCACCTTCAGGCGTGGTGTAGTAGCCGCCGGCAGTGAGATCGCGGAAGCGTTTGAAAAAGTTCGCGACTTGCTGCAGCGCGGGTTCTGGCTTCAGGCTCGCAATGGTATCGCAGAGCGCGGTTTGTTGATCGAGGGTAAGGTCGGCGAAGGGCTTCTGAAAGCGGTGTTGCGATTCCCGATCGATCCATTCCAGACCGTAGAGGATGGTGTTGCGGTCTCCGGCCTGTGCGGGATAGGGAGAACTGATCCATTCGTCGATGAAGTCCGGCACGCCGACGGCGGAGGCGCTGGGTGAGGCGACATCCGCGGGGATGATCAGATCACACAGAGTCGTTGTCGTGCGACGTTGAGGCTCGGTGAGTGTGAGCGGCCACACATCACCAGGCTGGTAAATCTTCACCATACTCGGGTCTGGGCCGTAGCCTTTCGCGCTGATGATGGGATCTGCGGCGAGAAGCGGCGCTCCACGCGTGGTGAGCGCTGCCGTCGCGCTGAGCATCCACTGAATGGACACGCGACGGCTGATGCGGGGAAGTGAATCAGGCGTGGGCATCAGAGGTTCTGCCTTTTGAGTTCATTCAGGAGGTGATCCGCCATTCGCCACGCAAAGGCCATGATGGTGAGCGTCGGATTTTTATCCGCCGTGCTCGCAAAAGGCGCGCCGTCGGCGAGGAAGAGATTCTTGACGTCCCACGTCTGGCTCCATTGATTCGTCACCGACGTCTTCGGATCCGCGCCCATGATCGCGCCGCCGACTTCATGGATCACCGTTCCGCCTTGTTTGATCGCTTTTGCAGGATCGGTCTCGGCTTTGGACACTTTCCCGCCGAGTGCCTCAAGCAGGCCGCGGATGCGTGTTTGCTGATGCTTCACTTGATTCAGCTCAAACTCCGACCACTTCCAATGAAAGCGCAGCACTGGAATGCCCCACTGGTCCTTCAAATCGGGATCGAGCTCCGCGTAGCAGTCGTCATTCGGCACCATCGTGCCCTGCGCGCCAAAACCGAGCTGGCAACCGTGAAAGCGCCGCGCTTCTTCTTTGAGCTTCTGACCATATAGCACACTCGTGCTGACCGCGCGGTTGTCGATGCCGTTTACGACATTCACTGCTGGCATTTGACGGCCGCTGGTGAACTCCAAATGGTAGCCACCGGGAAAGCCGAGATCGCCGCGGCGATTCTGTGCGAGCAGCGTCCACGGCACGTAGGCATGAGGGCCGCCCGCGCCGTCCTCATTATGCACAGGCATGCCCTCAAAAGCGGGAATGTGCGCGCCGAGACTGCTCGAAACGGAGTCGGTGATGTATTTGCCGACCTTACCGCTCGAGTTTGCGATGCCTTCAGGAAACAAATTCGACTTCGAGTTCAGCAGCAGGCGCACAGATTCCATCGAACTGGCCGCCAGCACGACGACGCGAGCTTTCGCGTGGCCTTCACGCCCGGTGATCTTGTCGATGAAAGTGATGCCGGTGGCCTTGCCATCCTTGTTGATCGTCACCTCGCGTGCCATCGCGTTAGGGAGGATGTCGAGATTGCCTGTCGCCAAAGCGGGGCGCAGATGCACGGTCTGCGAATCGTAATTGGCGCGAATCGCGCAGCCGCGATGGCAGTCGGTGGCCCAGAAGCATGGCGCACGTGTTCGCATCGATTCGGCGAGGATGCGCTGTGCCTTCCCATTGCCGGGATGGAGCTTCGCGGGGATCGTGTCGACATCCTGCGGCTTCGTGAGCACGGCGCGATGGATTGACACAATGTGAGCCTCCACCTTCTTGCCGTGCTTTTGAGCATACAGCTCGCCCACGCGCAACTTGGGCGCGGGCAGCAGCACACCGGGCGAGGAATCCGGTGAGTTTTCGAGGCCCTCGTTCGTGCCGAAGACGCCGACGAGCATCTCCACCTTGTCATAATAAGGTGCGAGGTCTTCGTAGCTCACCGGCCAGTCAAATCCGACACCCCAACGCGTGCGCGGTTTGAAGTCGAGCGGCCCATTCCGCAGCGAGATACGGCCCCAGTGATTCGTGCGGCCGCCCATCATGCGCTGACGCCACCACTTGAACTGGCTCTCCGTCTCCGCGTGAGCGTTCGTGTAAGGCTCACCCGGGATCTCCCAACCGCTGTTGATCGAGCAATCGTGGAAGCCGTATGGTTTGTCCGGCGTTTTTTCGCCTCGCAGCGGCGCTTGGCTCGGCCATTGCAGCATCGCCACCTCCGTCTGCACATCAAATGAGCGCCCCGCCTCCAGCACGAGCACTTTCACGCCCTCCATTGTCAGCGTGTAAGCCGTCTGCCCGCCGCCTGCGCCAGAGCCGACGATGACAACATCGTATTGCTTTTGCAGTTGGTCAGAGCTGATGACGGGCATGACGGCCAAGATTCAGATTCAACATATCATCACGTCTGTCACGGGATGACTCTGGCAGAATTTCTCAGCCCTAGCGGATCTCAAACGCCTACTCCAGCCCCTCGCTTCAAGACTTGCTGATGGATTCGCGCAAATGGATTTCAAGGACTTCACTTCGCTGCGCTAGGCAACCTCCATTTGGCGGCATACAGATCGCTCGACCTAGAGTGAACGAGTGATCGATGGCCGAAGCTGGCAGGTGCCCCGCAGGCTCCTGCAACGATCAGTTCGCCGGGAGCTCGAAAAGCAATCGGATAAGCACTGTCATTGAGCTTTCCACCGGCCTGCTGAATCCAACCGACGTCACCGAAGGCATCAAACGCTGCAAGGAAGATATCGCCACTACCGCGAGTGGTCAGAGCGTGGCCGGCGAGTGAAGTGTCTTGATTGAAGTCCCCGCAGACCCACGCCATGCCCTGATTGTCGGTGGCTACGCCAAGGCAGTAGTCCGTGCCAGGACCATGCAGATGACGTGCCCACTGTGGCTGACCATTGGCATCGAGATGCACGATGAGGCCGTCGTTATCTTTTTCACTGCTGCTTTGGAATGTCTGGCCTTTGATGTTCACGCTGCCCTTAAACATGCCTACGCCCCATACGCGTCCTTGTGAGTCGCAGGCGATCTCGTGGTATAAGGCACTGGGCGTTCCGGGGATCACATTTGCCCACAGGCCTTCGCCTTCCGGTGTCAGCTTGATGACGAGTGCGGCGGTGGTCTTGGATTCGATCATGACTTTACCGAAGCTGCCGGTGCCGGTGGAATTCCCACCTAGGTAAATGTGATCCCGCCCATCCACCGCGATGCCGTGACCACTGCCAGAGAGCGTGCCAGAGGTTGTGTGATGCCAAAGTTCATGACCTTCTGCGTCATACTTGCTGCAAAAGACCTGTCGTCCGATGGCACCTGTGACGATGAGGTGGCCTTTGGAGTCGATCGCAATGCCGTGACCGTAATCATACCCTTCACCTCCCTTCACGCGCGCCCAAAGCACTTTTCCTTCGGGCGAGAACTTGGCCGTAAAGGCATCGTAGCTGCCGGCGTTGGGCAGTTTTTCACCATTCACCATCACATCAATGCTTTCGAAATGCCCTGTCACATAAGCATTGCCTACTGCGTCCGTCACCACGCCATACGCGCGATCCGTCTTGCTGCCGCCGATGGCGCTTACCCACAAGGCTTTGCCCGCAGCATCGAGTTTGACGAGGCACATGTCCATGCCGCCTAGGGTCTGATGTCGTTGCCCGCCGAACATGGCATCGCCCACGCATTCGGAGGCCAAGAAGACATTGCCTTGGGGGTCGGTCGTCACGGCCCGTGTCTTGTCGTGGGAGTCGCCACCACCACTGAAGACCCAATCGCAGGAAGGTGGTTCAGCGGCTTGGAGCGTGGAAAAGAGGGCGAGAAGAATGAGCGTCAATTTCATGGTCGGGTCAGTTACTGATACGGCTTATGAAGTCAGAAATCGTCATCTGTCTGGCAAGAATTGATCGCTGTGATTCGAAGCAGAACCGTTCAGGATACCGTTTACGCCAGCCACTATGAAGCACCTTTTAATCACACTTTTTTTCGGCGCCAGCTTGGCCGCTGAGCCCACGCTCACACCGCTGAAATACAACCATCCTGGCCTTGTCGTTGATCTTGGCGTTGGACTGTGGGCTTGGCCGTTGCCGATGGATTTTGATGGTGATAGCGACCTCGATCTCGTGGTGAATTGTCCGGACAAGCCCTACAACGGCATCTACTTCTTCGAAAACGTAAGTGGCGACACCGCGAAAAACAAAATGCCCATCTTCAAACCGGGCAAACGCTTCAGCAAAGGCGCGCAAAATGTGCAGGTGAGCTACCTTGATGGCAAACCGAGCGTGCTCACACCAGGTCATGCGCATCCGGATTTCCTCAAGACTGGCATCGAGCGGCAGGTGAAGCTCGGCCCGTCTTCCAATGTCCACATGAACAAGGTCCGCGCAAACATGTGGCGGATGGTTGATTACGAGGGCGATGGCAAAAACGATCTCATCGTCGGTGTCGGCGACTGGACCGAATACGGTTGGGACAACGCTTACAACGAAGACGGCCGCTGGATGAACGGACCGCTCCGTGGCTACGTGTATCTGTTGAGCAACACCGGCACGAATGATGCGCCGAAGTATGAAAAGCCGAAGAAAGTCATGGCCACCGATCGGCCGGTGGAGACTTTTGGCTGGCCTTCGCCGAATTTTGGCGACTTCGATGGCGATGGTGACCTTGACCTGCTTTGCGGCGAATTCCTCGATGGTTTCACCTACTTCGAAAACATCGGTAGCCGCACTAAACCGCGGTACGCGCTTGGCGTTCGCCTCAAGGCTGACACGGGCCGTTACCTCACGATGGATCTCGAAATGATCACACCCACCGCCATCGATTGGGACAAGGATGGCGACCTTGACCTCATCTGCGGCGATGAGGATGGTCGCGTGGCCTTCATCGAGCACACTGGCAAGCTAGATGACAAAGTGCCGGTGTTTGCTGAGCCGCGCTACTTCCAGCAAGAGGCGGACCAGGTGAAGTTTGGCGCGCTTGTCACGCCGGTCGGCTTTGATTGGGATGGCGATGGTGATACCGATCTCATCTGCGGCAACACCGCAGGCTATGTGGCTTTCATTGAAAATCTCAGCGGCAAGGGAGTCGAGCAGCCAAAATGGGCTGCACCGGTCAAATTGACCGCTGAGGGTAAAGTCATTCGTCCGATGGCGGGTCCGAATGGCAGCATCCAAGGCCCCTGCGAAGCCAAATGGGGCTACAGCACGCAAAGCGTGGTCGATTGGGATCAAGATGGTCTGCCTGATCTGCTGCTTAATTCCATCCTCGGTAAAGTCGTGTGGTATAAGAACATCGGCACGCGTCAAAAGCCAACACTCGCTGCCGCACAGCCCGTCGAAGTCGAATGGAACGGTGAGCAGCCTCATCTCGCCTACGGCTGGCTGCGCCCCGAAGGCAAAGGCTTGCTCACCCAATGGCGCACAACGCCGGTCGGCGTCGATTGGAACAAAGACGGACTCACCGACCTCATCATGCTCGATCAGCAAGGTTATCTCGCCTTCTTCGAACGCGCGAAGCAAGGCAACAAACTCGTGCTCAAACACCCACAGCGTGTCCTTTGCGCCTCTCCAGAGACCGCGAAGCCCGGTCTGCTCGACAAGGTCCTCGACCGCCTGAAAGTGAAGACACCCATCGTGATGAAACCCGGCGAGCCTTTGCACCTCAACAACGGCATCGCAGGCAAAAGTGGTCGCCGCAAGATCTGCATTATGGATTGGGATCAGGACGGTCAGCTCGACATCCTCCTCAATTCCGCCAACGCAAACTTCCTTCGCCAAGAAAGCGCCAGTGAAGGCAAATGGTTCTTTACTGATATGGGTCTGCTTTCGAGTGCGAACATCGAAGGACACGATGTGAGTCCCACAACCGTCGATTTCAACGCAGATGGCCTGCCAGACTTCGTCGGCGGTGCCGAAGACGGGCATCTCTACTACATGCGGAATCCGAAGTCGAGGTGAGCGTCGCGTGGCGAAAAACGCTCTCTTACAGCACAGCGGGTCGTGATTCGATCAATCAGCCCGGAGGCTGCTGCGCATCCGCGCGGCGGTGAGCAGGGCCTCAAAGCGAGCGGCGTCGGCTTCGCGGGTGTCGCTGACAAGGACGTGACTGTATTCGGGCCAGTGGGACATCTCCTCAGCAGCGTTTTTCATGCGGAGCTCGAATGTCGCGGCATCTTCCGTGGCGCGGCCGTTGAGTCGGGCGCGGAGTTCGTTAATGCTTGGGGGCATCACGAAGATGTCGAGCAGGCAACGGCGGATGTGCTCGTCATCACTAGCGCGGACCTGCGCAGCTCCCTGCACGTCGATGTCGAGGATGACGTCGATGCCTTGCTGCAAATTGTTGATCACATAGCTCTTCAGCGTGCCGTAGCGGCGGCCGTGGACGTGGGCGTGCTCGAAGAACTCACCACGCCCGATCTTTTCGACGAAATCAGCTTCTTCGAGGAAGAAGTAATCCTTTCCATGCACCTCGCCTAGACGGGGCATACGGGTCGTGCAGCTCACGGAGAAAATGGCCTCACCACGGTCGCAAACACGGCGAGCGAGCGTGGTCTTGCCCGTGCCAGAAGGGCCGGAAAGCACGATCAGAAGACCAAGGCGCTGGGCGGGGAAAGTCATTCACGTGCGTTAGCGTGAGGTGGCAGGGTGGCAAACGGGAAATCGAGACTCAAACGGCCCGGCTCCGCCGAAACGTGCCTGGCGTCATACCCGTGCGTTTGCGGAAAGCCTCAGCCATGTATTGTGGATGGGCGAAGCCGCACTTTGCAGCAATGGCATCCAGCGTGAGGTTGGTCTGCAGCAGCAGCTTCTCGACGGAGGCAAAGCGCAGGCGGGCGATCTCCTCGCCTGGGCTGCGACCGATCAGCGTCTTCATGCGACGTTCGAGCACGCTGCGTGAAAGCGCACATTCGCGGGCCACACGGGCAACGTCGATCGACGAGGTAGCGTTTTGACGGATGAACCTTAGCGCATTGGCAATACGCACGTCATCAACAGCCACGATATCACTCGACTGGCGTGTCACGATATCGCCTGGAGCATGAAGGTGGCGCTCGCCGGGCTTGGGGATGCATTTTCGAGTCATCCACTCGTCAAGCAATCGAGCAGCATCGTAGCCCACGGCCTGGCCGCGGAGCCGCACACTCGAAAGCGGAGGCGAAGCGGTCTCGCAAAGCAGCTTGTCATTCTCCGCTCCCACCACGGCCAGCTCCTCCGGCACGGCAATGCTGGCACGGCGGGCCGCGTCAAGCACCCAGAAGCCCATCTGGTCATTCACGGCAAAGACGCCGGCTGGTTTCGGAAGTTCGCGCAGCCAAGCAGCGAGCTCCCGCTGATGCTGCTCCCAGTTGGAGCGGTCGGCTTGGAACACCGGGCAGTTGAATCCAGCGTCATTCACCGCTTGGAGAAAAGTGTCACGGCGCTCGAAATAAAAATGCTCCGAGATGTCCTGCACGCAGGCGAAGTGTTGAAACCCCAGCGCCCGGAAGTGGGCGGCCACGCGGCTTCCGATGACGCTGTTGTCGATACCGACAAATGGAAAGGGATGCTTCAAAACGGTCGTCCGCATCTCGATGACGGGTAGCTTTGTGGCTTTGAGATGGCGCAGCAGTGTCTCGTCCACGGTGCGAGCGAGGATGCCATCGCCACGCCATTTTTTGAGCCACTCGGGAAAGCTGCTGCTCAGGTCTCTCGGTTCCAAGTAGAGTGACCATGGCGAATGCTCGGCGACGTAGCGGCGGATGCCGCGCACGATGTCACGCCCATAAGACCTTGAGGTGTCGACGAGGATGGCAACGCTGGGCAAACGCATGGGGCGGCTAGGGAGGCGGATCACATAAAATAACGCCAAGCGACGACACTCGTCCATGAGGGATTGGACCATCTCTTCCGCATTTTAGCTCCATATCGCCTTCGGTTGAAGACGTTTAGGGCAAGATTTTGGGGTGAATCTCATATGATCTGATCGAGGTCAAAACATGGCAGACCTTTTGCTTATACGGAAAGCTATTGGGGCCATTCAAGCCCCGCAAGATAACCCACTCCCCCCACTTATGAAATCGCTTGTGACCCTCAGCCGTGCCTTTGTTGAATTTGGCCCTTTTACTAAGGCGGAAGTTTTTGACTTCAACAAACGTGGCCTCCTTCAGGTTTCAGACTACCTCCGTGACGATGGCAGCGATACATGGATGCCCAGCGCCGAGTGGCTGACCGCCGCCCAGCCCGTTCCGAAGCTCAGAGTTGTGAAAGCCGCCACCGTGCCGAAGAGGTCGAAAAAAGTGGCCTGAGTCTTCGTCAGATGTCAGATCTAGCAGATGAAAGTTCTTTCCAGCACTTATGTCTCACTTCAACTCTGTTTGATGGGTTGATGCTCGCACGCTGGACTCCTCGCCCCGCACATGCCATGAAGCAGGCGTGAATCAGGACACCGCGCACACCTTTCGCAACGAGCTATGGCGTTCGTTGCCTGCGGGTGTGCTCGACACGCTCACCGCCACTTTTGGAATGCTTGTGGCCGTGAGAGTTTTTGCCATGGGAGATATGGCCAAGGCATCTTTTCTTGCCGCAACAAGTGGAGGCATGGTCACGAGCCTATTTGTCGTTCCACTGCTTCTTCGGGCGAAAAGCACCATCGCCCGCACCGCCGCGAAAGTGCAGATGCTGGGCGGTATCAGCATGGCGTTGAGCGCCACATTTTCCGATTCGTCTGCCCTTTACCTAGTCGGATTGGGAATCGGCATTTTCTGTTTCTCGATGCAGATCCCGCTGATGACGCAGATTTATCGAATGAATTACCCCGAGGCTGCGAGGGGTAAGCTCTACGCCATCGCTGGCGTCACGCGAGCCGGTGCTGCGGTCGTTTTTGGTTACGCAGCTGGCTGGCTGCTTGATCTCGATTTGAAAAACTACACTTGGCTGCTGTGGGCTTATGCTGCGAGCGGCTTCGTCAGCGGTCTATGGACCTATGGTCTGCCCGCCACGCCTTGGGAGCCGGAGGCCAACGCCCATTCAAGCCTCTGGAGCGCTTGGCGTTGGGTCCGCACGGATCGTGACTTTCGTACGCTGCTTATCTCTTGGATGATGATGGGTATCGGCAACCTTGCCGCTGCCTGTCTCTTCGTCGAATACCTTGCGAATCCCGCCCACGGCATCAACTTGCCAGAAAAGCAGGTCGCTTTCATCACCTGTGTCGTGCCGGTGCTCGCGCGGCTGATCTTCTCTTACCCTTGGGGTCTCGTTTACGATCGCTTCCATCTCTTCGGCGTGCGCGCAGCGCTGAATGTTTTCTTCGCCGCGGGCATCCTTTTTTTCTTTATCGGCACCAGCATGGCTTGGTGGATTTTCGGAATGGCTCTGTGGGGGATGGCGAATGCCGGTGGCAATGTCACCTGGGCCCTGTGGGTCACCAAACTGGCTCCGAAACATGCCGTGGCAGAGTACATGAGCGTGCACACTTTTCTCACCGGTCTGCGTGGCCTCTTCGCGCCATTCCTCGCCTTCGCGATGTTGAAGGTGATGACTTTCCAGACTTTCTCGATCGTCTGTGGAGCCGCCATCCTCTCCGCTAGTGCCTTCATCACCGTCCGCGCCCGCACCAGCGATCCCGAAACAAGCAAACGACTGCGCCCAGAGCGTCTTTGAATCCATCCAGCCATGCATGCCCACCTCGTCCAAATGAACTCCGCCTGGGAGGATAAGCCCGCCAGTTTTGCCAAGGCCCGCAAGCTTATGGCTGATGCCAAACCGGTCGCTGGCTCCCTCATCGTGCTGCCAGAAATGTTTGCCACCGGTTTCAGCTTTAACAGCTGCCTGACTGCCGAGCCCGAGCAGGGGCCAACCGAGCAGTTTCTCATCGAAACCGCACGCATCCATCGCAGCGCGGTGATCGGTGGCCTCGTCACACGAGACTTGAAGGGCGATTGCCGAAACCAAAGCCTCTTCATCACACCCGAGGGCCATGTTTTGGGGCGTTACAGCAAAAATCAGCCTTTCACTCTGGGCGGGGAAAGCACCGTGCATACTGCGGGAAAAGGCGTCACAGTCATCGAATGGCAGGGGCTTAAAATAGCAATGCTCATCTGCTACGACTTGCGTTTCCCCGAGCTCGCCCGCGAGGCCGTGAAGGCGGGCGCGGAACTGCTCGTCTTCATCGCCGCATGGCCAATCAAACGCGTGCAGCATTGGATCACGCTTCTGCAGGCACGGGCGATTGAAAACCTTGCCTTCGTTATTGGCGTGAATCAATGCGGCAGCGACCCTAGCTTAACTTACCCTGGCCGCAGTTTGGTCATTGATCCCCATGGCAGCATCATCGCTGATGCGGGAGGATACGAGAACGTGTTGAGTGCCGAGATGGATCTTGCCATGATGCATGCATGGCGCAGCCAGTTCCCCGCTTTGCATGACGCGGGAATGGGTCAGCGTGATGTCACTCCTTGATTTCAAAAATTGCCTCGACCTCGACAGCAGCACCGGTGGGCAGTTGCGCGAAACCAAGGGCGCTGCGAGCATGGTAGCCATCGCCCTCTTTGCCGAAAATCTCGTGCAAAAGGTCGGAGCAGCCGTTGATGACGAGGTGCTGCTCGGTGAAGTCGAGCGTGGAGTTCACGCAACCAAGCACTTTGAGGACCTTGAGACCGTCGAGCGTGCCATGGGTGTCCCAGACGGAACGGAGGACTTTTTCTGCGCAGTTCTTGGCGGCCTTGTAGCCGTCCTCGGTCTTTAGATCGGCCCCAAGCTTTCCTTTGAGATCGCTGACATGGCCGGACGTGAGCAATTGACTACCGCTGCGGATACACAAGTTGAGATAGCCTGGAGCCTGCTTGGTGAAGGTCAGGCCGAGAGATTCTGCTTTCTGCTGGGGTGTCATGGGTGGAAATGAGTGAGTGAATCAAGGTGGAGAAATAACGGTCTTATGGAGTCTTTTCATCCGGCCGTCTTTTCTTTTTAGGCGAAGCAGTCCTCATCAGCAACATTTACGGCATCTTCACCACGCCAACGGTCGTGTTGTCCTGACGTTGATCGTTGATGCGGCGAATCGCGAAGATGATGGCATCGGCAATCTTATCGGCAGTCGTGTGTTTACCGAATTGGAGGAGTTCTTCCAAAGCCTTGTGGCTGAGGGTGAAGATGCCATCGCTGGCACCGATGATGATGTCTCCCTTTTTCAGGGTGATCGGATGCGGTGGGGAATCGATCATTGTCATGGGTATGCCGAGCAGGGCGGACTGCAGGGTGTGACGATCTGGGTGGTTCGCGGCCTCCTCAGCGGATATTTCGCCACGTTTCGCCCGCTCATCGATCAGCGGAGCAAGCGAGTGATCCTGGTTGATGCGGCTGAGTGTGCCATCTCGAAAAAGGAAGAGTGGGGAATCACCCACACTGATCCATTCCATCCATTTTGGTGTCACCAGTACACCGATCATGGTGGTGCCCATTGGTGGGGCCACAGCGGGCATCCTTGCGGTGATGTAGCCGAGCATGCTGTTCGCAGTTTGCAGGGCATGATGAAGCTTGTGGGGTGGGGAACCCTTGACCTCATGAAAGGCACGCACAAACGCGTTCACACCGAGATAGCTGGCGACGCTGCCACCCGCGTGGGCGCCTAAGCCATCGCCAACGACGAGCATAAGCCGCTCAAGACTTCGTCCGCCGGTTTCGGTCGCATCGGCAAAAGCGTAGTAGTCCTCCTGATTGTCACGGCGTCCTCGATATTGACGGGCGGCAAAGTCCTGATCTTGGACAAAGGTGGTAGTTGCGCCGGATTTGGAAACCAAAACACGCACGGTTTTGCTGGCTGGATGCGACTTCATTTTTCAGTGATCAGTTGGTGCTGAACTGGAAGGAGGTGGTGCTTTGATAAACTTCTCCGGGGTGCAGCATCACAGGAGGGAAGGCGGGATGGTTCGGGCTATCAGGATAATGCTGCGTCTCAAGGCAGAAACCGTGGCGCTTTTCATACACGTGACCGCTCTTGCCAGCCACACCTTTGAGATGATTGCCGGTGTAAAACTGCATGCCGGGCTCCGTCGTCATTACCGTCATCACGCGGCCGCTCTTCGGCTCACGGACTTTTGCGGCTAGGCGCAGGCCGCTGCCGGCGCGGAGAATGTAGTTGTGATCGTAACCCCGGCCCTGCACGAGCGCCTTGAAGCTGGAATCGATGCGGCTGCCAATCTTCAGCGGCGCATTGAAATCCAGCGGTGTGGCCACCAACGTGGCGATCTCACCGGTGGGGATCATCGCATCGTCCGTAGGCGTGTACTCGGTGGAGGCAATCATCATTTCATGGTCCAAGACATCGCCGCTGCCCTCGCCAGCGAGGTTGAAGTAGCTGTGGTTCGTGAGGTTCACGACGGTGGTCTTGTCCGTTTTGGCGCGGTATTTGATTTCGAGCGCGTTGTTCGCCTTCAGCGTATAGGTCACGAGGCATTCCAATGTGCCAGGAAAGCCCTCCTCGCCATCGGGGCTTGTGTAGCGCATCTCGACGCCAGCGTGGTCACCTTTTTCGAATTCGGAAGCCTTCCAGACCTTCTTCGCAAAATTCTCCGCCCCGCCGTGGATGTGGTTTTTGCCCGAATTGGCCGTCACCTGCACCTCCTGGCCGTTCAGCTTGAACTTCGCCCCACTGATGCGGTTCGCGTAACGGCCGGTCAGAGCACCAAAGTGCGGATGCTTGCCGAGGTAAGGCGCCAGTGTGTCAAAACCGAGCACCACATCGGCGAATTGCCCCATTCGGTCTGGCACGCTCAGGGACACGATGATGCCGCCATAATTCGTGATTTTCGCTTCCATGCCCGCGGCGTTCTTCAGTGTGTAAAGACGCACTTCCTCACCCGAGGCCGTTTTACCCCATGCGATGGAGTTCGCATAGGCCTTCTCTGCCGCCATGCAGGCAGCAGCAAGGATGAACAAGCATATCAAGGAAACAAATCGGCACATACACGGAGCGAGTCTGAATGGGGTAAGTAAAAGATGCAACACCCGAAAGGGGTTTCTCCAAGCCGATGGCTTCCTGTGTGAAGGATCGGCATGGTATATGGGCTCTGATCATTGCCGCCGCCGCGGTTTCTGATTGCTCCAAGTGGGTTCGAAGGATTCATCCGGCAGCAGGAAGCCCTCCGGGCCGCGTTGGGTGTTTAGGTAGTCTTGAAGGATCACGACGGCGGCGAGCTGGTCGATGACCTCATTGCGCTCTTTTTTGTTGGTGATGCCAGAACGTGAGAGCGATGCCTCCGCCTCCACAGAAGACAGGCGCTCATCGACAAACTCGATGGGAATCGAGTGGCTGAGCACCTTACCGAGTTTTTCCGCGAACTTCTCCACGCGTTTAGCTGCGTCGCCACGCTGACCGTCCATGCGGAAAGGCATGCCGAGGACGATTTTTGCCACGCGTTTCTCCTGCACGATGCGGGCGATGGCACGCTCGGGCTCATTCTGGGCATCAAGGGTCTTGAAGGGGGTCGCCACGAGTTCGAGCTCATCGCTTAGCGCCAGACCGATGCGCACCGTGCCGTGGTCGATGGCAAGAATGCGGGACATAATGTCTAGCGAAGCTCAGACGGCAGGCCGTCGACGAGTTTTTTGATGCTCTCCGCCCGGGCACGGTCCGCCACGAGCAGACCGTCTTTTGAAGCGACGACGATGAGATCCTGCACGCCGAGCAGGGCCACATGCTGGCCGGTTTGAGTAAAGACAATGTTGTTGGAGGCCTCCTGTTGGGAGAGGGCGCAGTTGTGTTGGTTACCATCGCCATCACATTGGAGATAGCGGCCCACACTGGTCCAGTTGCCCACATCATCCCAGTCGAAGGTGGCTTCAATGTTCAGCACGCGGGTGGCTTTCTCCATCAATGCATAGTCGATGGAGAGTTTCGGAAGTTTGCCAAACTGTCTCGCCACAGTGGCCATAAAGTCCTTTGAGCCGCGCAACTCAGAGACGAAGTCAGCGAGCACGGGGCAGTGGCGGCTCAGTTCGCTAAAAATGGCTGGAATGGTCCAGATGAACATGCCTGCATTCCAGAGGAAATTTCCTTGGGCGATGAAGTGTTCCGCTAGGTCTGGATTGGGCTTCTCCCGGAAGCGGGAGACCTCCCAAACGGGTTGGTCGTCCAAACCACCGATGCTTGCTTTGCGCCCGCGCTCCACATACCCGTAACTGGGGCAGGGCCAAGAGGGTTTGATGCCTATGGTGACGAGGTTTCCGCTGTTTTCAGCGGCTTGGGACGCATTGTTAAGGACACGTTGGAATTCGGTCTTGTTCTCGATCAAATGGTCGGCTGGCAGCACGATCATCGTCGCCGTGGGATCACGGGCCACTACCCAGCCGACGGCAAGTGCGATGGCCGGGCCAGTATCTCGCTTTTCCGGCTCCGCCACGATGTTCTCGGGGGGCAGAGTCTTCATGATGGAGCGCACCGTGGCCTCCTGCTGTTTGTTGGTGAGGATGAGAATGTTCTCCTTGGCCACAAGGCCATCCAGCCGCTCGATCGTGAGCTCGAGCAGGCTTTTGTCACCGAAAAGCTTGAGTAGCTGCTTGGGCTGAGCGTCGCGGGAGATGGGCCAGAAGCGCTGGCCGCTGCCTCCGGCTAAAATAAGGGCATAGCGTTTGGGGCTGGCGGGTTTGCTCATGAATGTTGGGTCCTTAGAGAGGGAGCAATGATCGGGCAAATTCCTCTTTGGAGTTTGTTCGGGCCGCGTTTATGATGAGCCATGCAAAAAGAAAACCCAACCTTGAGCTATGAAAACTACGCCAACGTCATCGCGCCGGCTGCTGCTGGCTGTGCCTTGGGTATTCTGTTTGGTCGTGGCATGCGCCGCGGCTCTTCGAATGTGATCGCCCTGACCTTGCTGGCCGCGAGTGCGGTTGTCGCCGCCCCGGTGATCACGGATTTCATCCAGCGCACAGCGAATCGCCCCTCCACTGAACGTGGCAGTCGTCGCCGACTCGAAGGCATCCGGAATCATGGCGTGCCGGATGGTGACGCGAGTGAGTTCTTTGTGGATGCTCCAGACGTGGAGACTTTTCCTGCGGTCACACGCTGAAGCCTGCTGAGGCTAGCAGATGTCAGTTTCTGCCACGTCTGCAGACCAGCCCAGAATCCGCCCGCGTCATGCGTTGAGCACCGGATCACCAAACAAAGTGAAGTGACCGGCTTCAGTGATTCGCACATGAAAGATCTCGCCGGTGAGACGCTGGGGATTGCCATCGAATACAACGATGCGGTTTGAGCCTGTGCGCCCGGTGAGGCGGGAATCGTTGGTCTTGCTCGGGCCTTCGCAGAGGATTTCGACCTCTTTGCCGACAAACGCCTCATAGAGCGGCAGGGCGATGCGGTTCACAAGGGCGAGGAGATCTTGATTGCGCTCCTCCTTGATGCGTTCCGGCACCTGGAGGGCATCGTCCATCTCGGCAGCGGGTGTGCCGCGGCGTTTGGAGTAGCGGAAAACGAAGGCGTTGTCGAAACGCAGCTTCTCAAACAGGGCGCGGGTCTCCAGGTAGTGTTCCTCGGTTTCGCCCGGGAAGCCAACGATGACATCGGTGGTCACGGCGATGCCGGGACGTGCGGTGCGGATGCGCTCGACAAGCTCGCTGAACTTCGCACTGGAGTAAGGCCTGTGCATCCGCTTCAAGATGGCATCACTGCCGCTTTGGACGGGAAGGTGGACGTGTTCGGCAAGCTTCGGTAGGTAGGTGAAGGCCTCAATGAGATCCTTCTTATAGCCGATAGGATGAGGGCTGGTGAAACGAATGCGGCGGATGCCGGGAACCTCATGAACCGCCTCCAAAAGCTGCACGAATGGGCTTTTGCCATCGACGACGGGGAATTCGTGGCGGCCGTAGAGATTCACAATCTGGCCGAGCAGCGTGACTTCTTTCACCCCGCGGTCAGAGAGGCGTTTCACTTCCTCCACAATGTCAGCGATGGGGCGACCGCGCTCTCCGCCACGCGTATAGGGCACGATGCAGAAAGTGCATTTCATGTTGCAGCCTTGCATGATGCTCACGAAGGCGCTGGACTGCTTTTCTTTCAGTGTGTGGTCTCGGATGGTGTTCTGCGATTTCTCTTCCTCTTCCACATCGACAATCGAGAAGCGTTCATCATCCATGAGGGTAGCTTCTTTCTTGCGGATAATCTCATCGACGTAATCTACGACGCGGTGATACTTCTGCGTGCCGACCACGAGATCGACTTTGGCTTTGTCCACGAGTTCACTGCCGCGGCTTTGTGCCATGCAGCCCATGAAGCCGGTGACGAGCGGGATGCGCCGACGGCGCACCATGCCCATTTTGCCCAGCGCTTTTTGCTCCGCTTGGTCACGCACGGAGCAGGTATTGATCAAAACCACGTCGGCATCTGTGTCATCCGCCGTCATCGTGTAGCCGCGCTCAACAAACATTTGAGACACCTGCTCGGTGTCACGCTCGTTCATCTGGCAGCCGTAGGTTTTGATGTGGACGCGGGGCATTGGCGGCTCGGACAGTAGCCCCCAGAGAAAAAATAACAACCTGCAGCATGTCAGCTTATCAGGTGGCTTTGACCATTTTCACGCCAGTGCTTCCAGAATTGTGCAAGAAGGTGGAGGTGAGCGCTTGCATCCTGCTGCATGAAGCGCATTGCGATCATTGATTCCCACACTGGCGGTGAGCCCACGCGCGTGGTGCTTGGTGGGGTGGCAGTGGAAGAGCTTGAAATCTGGCGCAGGGCCATCCTGTGCGAACCGCGCGGCCATGAGGTTCTTGTGGGAGCACTGCTTGTCGAGCCGCGTGATGCCACGTGCGCAGCCAGCGTGGTTTTTTTTAACAATGTGGGCCTGCTAGGCATGTGCGGTCATGGTATGATGGGTGTGATTGCCACTTTGAGGCACCTTGGCCGCATCACCACTGGCATGCATCGCGTGGAGACGCCGGTGGGTCTTGTAACAGCCACTCTCCATGACGATGGGCGCGTGAGCATTCGCAACGTCCCAGCCTGGCGGAAGGCGGTCGCGGTCCGAGCCGGTGATGTAACCGGTGATGTGGCATGGGGAGGAAACTGGTTTTTCCTAGTCTCGGATCATGGGCTGGACCTGACGCTCCAAAATGTGCCAAGGTTGATGGAGGCTAGCTTGGCCATGCGCACTGCCGTGAATGCGGCAGGCTATCCGGAGGTCGATCATATCGAGCTTTTTGCTCCACCTCAGGCCGCTGGCAATGATAGCCGGAATTTCGTGATGTGCCCGGGTGGTCAATACGATCGCTCTGCCTGTGGCACCGGCACCAGTGCCAAGCTCGCCTGCCTTGCTGCGGACGGAAAACTCGCGCCCGGCAGAGTCTGGAGGCAGGAAAGCATTCTAGGCAGTGTGTTTGAGGGAAGCTATGAGCTGGGGATGGGCGGCATCATACCCACCATCACTGGTGAGGCATTCATCACCGCTGAATCAACGCTCTTATTCGAGCCTTCCGACCCGTTCCGGTTAGGCATTGCCTGACCGGAGAGCGGATCAATGATTGAAGAGAAACTCTTTTGTGTTCAGAAGGGCCCAGAGGATGTCCTCATAGGCTTCCTTTTTGCCTTGAGACGCTGCTTCACCCGTCTTGGACTTGATTTTCTTTTCCAAGTGAGACCGGGCGAATTTCACTTCTTCGGCATTCGGGTCGCGACTGAGCGCGATGTGGTAGAGGTCGGTGATTTTATCGTCGTCAGGGCGCGTATCCTTGGTGAGCCTGTCGGCTCGGCCATTGCCGCGGGCGAGCTGGGTCTGGATGTCAGCAGCGTTCAGGAGATGCAGGCTCTGCGCAAGGCTGGCTTCCTGCGTGCGCTCGCATTCGCAGGCGCTCGACGAGTCTGGGCGACCAAAGACACTGAGGAAGTAGGTGCTCTGATTGTAGCTGTTGTCCGGCAGCGCGACGGCGCGGGTGCCTGGAGCTTGGCCGGCGAAGTTGGTCTCAACATCGAGCAGTGTGTTCACGGCGTCGTAAAGCACCTCTGCATTAAGGCGTTTTGGGTAATAGCGGCTGAAGTTCTGGCGGTCCTTAGCATTATGCGCGTTTGGCACGGCGCTTAGCTGGTAAGTCGTGCTTGTGGCGATGGTGCGGATCAGTTTTTTGAGGTCATAGCCGTTCTTGATAAAATCGGTGGCAAGGGCGCTCAGCAGCTCTGGGTTCACCGGAGGATTTGTCTCGCGCATGTCATCTTCAGGCTCGACGAGGCCGCGGTTGAAGAAGTGCTTCCAGTAACGGTTCACCAGCGTGTGAGCGAAGAAGGGATTGTCCTTCGCACGCATCCACTCGGCCAGCGAGACACGCGGATCTTGCTCGGGTTTGAGCTTCAATGCGGCGCCACCGAGGCTGGTGGGCATCACATTTTCCTTGGTGCGGATGTTCTGTGTCTGTGCAATGCCGCGTTTGTGATAGATCAGCTCTTCGCCAGTGAAGGCAGAAGACTTTCTCGCGACATTTGCAAAGAAGGCGGCGAAACCATAATAGTCCTGTTGGCTCCACTTTTCGAAGGGATGGTGATGACACTGGGCGCACTGCATGCGCGTGCCAAGGAACAACTGAGCCACGTCCTCCATCTGCTGCTTCTGCTCTTTGACTTGGCGATACCACGCGACAGGCGGGCTCTGTTCGATATCGCCTGCGGCGGCGACAACCTCACGCACGAACTGGTCGTAAGGTTTGTTGTCTGCGATGCTGTCGCGAATCCACTGCCAGAACAGGTAGGTGCCACGAGCGTAAACGGGTTGTGTGCGCTGGTTGCGCAGGAGCGCAGACCACTTGTTCGCGAAAAACTCGGCGTAGTCAGGACTCTCCAGCAGTCGATCGACAAGTGCGGTGCGCTTGTTCGCGTCTTTCGAGGCCATAAAGTCCTTCATTTCGCTCGCGGTGGGTAGTCGGCCGGCGATGTCGAGTGTAACTCGGCGGACAAAGGTTCCGTCGTCAGCGATTTCGGAGGGTGGGATGCCGATGGTTTTCAGTTTCGAAAAGACGAGTTCATCCACAAAATTGCCCACTGGTGGCAAAGCAGCCACTGGAGCACCCAGAGGTACCGTGGCGCGGAAGGTGGACACCTTGCCTTGGTAACGCACCATCACTGCGACATCACCCGGCAAGTCAAAGAGCTTCACGAGTCCGGTCTCACTGGTTTCGGCCATGGCTTTCTCGTTGGCCTCATAGAGAGCACGCTTCGTCACATCGCGCATCGAGCCATCGTTGTAATGTGCAGTCACCTTGAGCTGCTGTGAGCCTTGGAGCGGCATCGTCAACTTGGAGGGCTCTACGCTGATGCGTGCCATTTTCGGATCGGTGTCTTTGCCGTAAGGCATGCCCTCGCGAATCCAGCGCACCAAGTCTGCGTAGTCCTCGGAAGCCGGATCGAGTTTTTTGCCACCCCCGTGCGGGGTCTGCGCAGTGCCTTTGGTCAGCAGCAAGCTTTGCTGGGGCGCGGCTGGGAAGAGGCGGCGTCCGCGCGCCTCCTTGACGATATGTTCATAATCTTCCTGCGGCTCAAAACCCAGAAGCGATAGCTTAAAACCGTTCTGTCCACCCGCCTTCCCGTGGCAGCCACCGCTGTTGCATCCGCCCTTCGTTAAAATGGGCACGATGTCGTTCGCAAAGTTGAGCGGACGCAGCGTGTCCGCCGCGAAGGCGGGCGCGGCAAGCAGGAGGGGGAGGATGGGACGCAAGTTCATGTCACTTTAACCTACGGGCCCCGGAACGCCTTTTTTGCCGATTTGAACACAATCAGGGAGGATCGGCCTGATCACGCAGTTGGACGATCACAGACCTGTGATCGGAGCCCACCTCTTGACCGATGGTTCTCTGCGTGATGCTGAGGCCGCCTTTGACGAGCACGTGGTCGATGGGAATCATCAGAATTGTTTCGAGGCCCCAAGTGGGTTGCCAGACGGGATCGGCGGAGCGGAACTGGAGGCCGCTTGCCTTTAGAAGAAGGCGCGTTCCGTGGCACCAAGGTGTGGCATTAAGGTCGCCGGCGAGGATCAGGTCGTGGGGTATGGTTGAGACAAATTTGGCTATCTCGATGAACTGTCGCTGCCAGATGGTGGCGGTTTGAAGTGTCATGGGCGGGGGCGGATGCGTGGCAATGACAGTGAGAGGTTTGCCATCGCGCTCCAGCTCCATCACGAGACTGGGGAACCCCTCGTGGGCAAAGTATCGCGTCGTCAGCTTCCTCACCGGCAGTCGGGTGAAGCAGGCCATTCCGAAGGCGCCGTATTCAAGCTGCTCGGCATGGTGTGGATATTTGTTACGCAACGGCTGGAGGTGTTTGTCCCAGTTCGAGTCGGTTTCAAGGAGGCAGACGATGTCAGCATCAGCGTTCAACACATGCTCGATGACCCGTGCAGGCTCTGGGTGCCCGCAGAACACATTGAAGGTCATGAGCTTCAGGTTCCCTTCGCCAGGTTCTCCGGTGTGGTGAGCTTGAAAAACGGGCCAAGCATTCGCAAAAAGTGAAGCCACTGCGACAAGGCCCAGCGACCGCTTGCGTCTCCATAGGGCCCAAACAAGCACCAACGTGCACAGGATGATGTATTGCAGCCGAAAGTGCGAAAAGAGATCGAGCAGCCAGTGAAGGGAACCGAGGCTACCGAGCCAAGTGCCAGCCAGCGCGAGGAAGCAGGCGGTTTCGATCAGGCCCGAGATGGAGGCAAAGGGACGCCAGAAGGAAAGTGTGTTGTCCATTTACTTCACTTCGAGCAGCGTAGGCAGCTTGTTCAGCGCATCAGGAATGGACGGATTCAAGGTGGGCGCGGCTTTCGGATCGGCCGATTTGAGGAAGCGGAAGAGGTCGCTGTCGGTGGTGAAAATCAGCTGGGTTCCCTTGGTCACAAACTTTTTGTAGGCGTCCATGGTTTTGAGAAACTCAAAGAGTTCCACGGCCTCCTTGGACTGGTTGTAGGCCTTCGCATAGATCTCGGTTGCCTTCGCATCCGCAGCTCCTTCGACTTCCTGGACCTTGCGGTAAGCCTCGGATTCGATCTCAGCGAGGTCACGCTCACGTTCTCCGAGAATTTCAGCCGCCTGACCGGCACCCTCGCTTCGATGCATCTCGGCGATCTTCTGGCGTTCCGTCATCATGCGCTGATGGATGGAGGCGCTGACACTGGAATCGTAGTCGATGCGCTTGAAGCGGACATCGAGCAACTTCACGCCGTATTCCTTCACCTTGGATTCGGCGCTCTTGAAAATCTCCTCCTCCAGCATGACGCGGCCCTTCATGATCGATGGCAGCCCTTGCGGCGGAGCGTCCTTGGTGTGGGTGGACATGGCGGCGCTCATGGCAAGAGCTTCGGGTGAGACTTGGCGGTCCTTGGTGGTGCGCACGGCCTCGATGAAATTGTGACGGGCGATCACATTGCGCGTCTCGCTACCCAAGATGTCATTGAGGCGGCTGAGGGCGCTGCGTTCATCACGCAGCTTTTTGAAATACGTCATTACGTCGTCCACCTGCCATCGGCCAAAGGTGTCGACGACGATGAAGACCTTGTCTTTCGTGGGCATCTTGGCAGCGGGCCCGTCCCATTCCATGACGCGTTTTTCAAAGCGGTTCACGCTTTGAATGAAAGGAGTCTTCCAATGCAGCCCGGCTTCCGTGACGGGTTCGCTCACGGGCATGCCGAACTGAGTGACGATGACCTGCTCCGTCATATCAACGGTGTAGAAACCCGAGCCGAGCAGGATGGAGAGGGCGATGAGGCCAATGAGGATGAGCGTGGCTTTCATGGGATTACTTCGCTTGGGAGTTGAGGTTCATGAGCGGGAGGAACTGTGGCGCCTTCTCATCGAGGATAACCTTGTTGGGCACGCCGGGCAGGATCTCGGACATCGTTTCGAGGTAGATGCGCTTTTTCGTGACCTCGGGGGCTTTCTTGAATTCAGTCAGTAGGGCCTGGAAGCGGTTTGCATCGCCCTCGGCCTCGTTGATGCGCTTGGTGGCGTAGCCTTCGGCGGCACTGATTTTCTGCTTGGCTTCGCCGCGGGCACGCGGGACGGCCTTGAAGTATTCCGCCTTGGCCTGATTGACGGAGGATTCTTTTTCCTGCTGCGCCTTGTTTACATCGCTGAAACTCATTTCAACACTGCGCGGCGGGTTCACATTGCCAAGCTGGATTTGGTCGATGCGGATGCCGATGCTCAGGGTCTTCACGAGTTGGCGGAGGCGTTCGGCGGCTTTGATTTCCATCTCTTGGCGCCCCACCGTGAGCACTTCGTCTACACTTCGATCGCCCACCACCTCACGCATGGAGGCTTGGGACAAATCGCGAAGTGTTTGTAGAGGATCGCGGAAGGTGAAGAGATACTTCTCCGGTTCCTCGATGGTGTATTGCACCACCCACTCGACGAGCGCGGTGTTCAAATCACCGGTGACCATGGTCTTCTCTTGCTCCATCTCCTCGTAGGTCTCGGCGTATTGGTAGGAATTCGTGGCTCCAGGCGTGGCAAAGCCAAACTCAAGCTTTTGCTGTCGGGCAACTTCGACCGGGGTGATGGTATCAATGCCCCAAGGGAGCTTGAAGTGCAGTCCGGGCTCCGAGGTTTTGAGGTAAGCGCCGAAGCGCTGCACCACAGCCACAGAGTTCGCAGGCACAGAGTAAAAGCTCGAAAAGAATCCCACGACGATCACCAAGGCGATCAGGATGCCGAGGATAAGCTTCGAGTTGATACGGATCTTTGGAGCGCCGGGAAGGGGAGGGAGAGCAGCCATGGAGGTTGCTCCTTAGCAGGGTCCGGCTTTTGGCGCAAAGTGCATAAATAGGCGGAAATTACACCCTAAAGCGCTAACAGCGGCGCGGGCACGAGGAAGGCGTGCTGCTCTAGCAGGCTCCAAACACCGTTCCAACTTAAATAAGGCGCGGCATAAACGACGATCACGTAAGCAAGCGCCATGGGGAAGATGCCGAGGCGAGCGGTCCAGCGCCAAAAACCGTGCTGTGGGGCTTCGCGACGTTGCGCCCGACTTATTGCCCAACCTGTAAGCAAACGGGCGGGGAAGATGCAGATCACAAACAGCAGCGCCGGCAGCCAACTGAGCTCACGAGGTGTGAGCTCGATCTTCAGCAAATAAAGTGGGACAGCCAGTAGCACGGTGATGAAAAAAGCCATGCAGAACGCGATGGGTGCCCGCAGGAACCGGCGTCGCACCTCACGAATGTCGAAGATGGCTTGGAAGCGTTGGGTTTCTGCCAGATGCGCTTGCAGAAACGGCAGGTGAATCACCACGAAAAGCAAAAGAAGCCCCCCGAACAATGAGAGCGCCAGCGCGCCGCCCGGCGGCATTCGTGTGGCCGTGAAAAGAATCCCCGCAGGCACCCCGAGCCATGCCAGCGCTCCGGCAAAGCCTCTCACGCCAAGCCAGAAGTAAAATGGCAACCGCAAGCCCAGCACATAGGTATGCAACGCCTGGTTGACCTGTGAAAAGCTGTCGGCTGATTTCAGCCAGTGATGCAGCTTGAGGGGCGCAGGCCACAAAAAGTGCCACCAGCGGCCGCCACGCAGGCAGGCCCACACGATGTGGATGAGCGTCAAAGCAAACAGCATGAGGGTTCCCGCCTTCCAAATCATCACGACGTGGCTGTCGGCTGCGATGGTCTCTGCGTCACGCCAGAATTCCGAGGCGATCCGCGCAGGCCACATCACCACCCAGGCGCCGGCGGCCGCGCTGCCAATGACGGAGGCTTTTCGCACGCCAATGAAGCCATCCCGCCATTTGCCTGACCTCGCCACGGCACCGCTCACGTGCAGCAGGTAACCAAGGCTGAGAAGATTGAGTGCGGGAATGACCGAACAAACCGCTACAAGAACCATCACCGCCGCAAATCCGAACATCCAGTCGATCCATGAGGCTGCGCGGTTGGCGAAAGACGGTGTCGATGTCATGGAGTCGAATGGGAGAAGCACGGGGGCCTAAACCCCCGGTGCAATGAAGGTTTCACAGGTGGATTCTTAACTTTCGAAACGCCGGTGTTTCAGGCTTTTCATCTTTCTCTACGAAACACCGCAGAAACCCCACTTGAGATTTCCTCTTCAATACAAGCGTAGCCAAGGAGAGGGTGGTGGAAAATCGGATGATGCGACCTACCCATGCCGAACCGGGTCAGATCGCTAGCACACATTTTCCGGCAAATGAGCGCTCGGTTTGGAAATGGAGAGAAAATCAGTTTATGCCAACTCCCGATGATCCCCGGCACGACCAGTTTCTCCGCCTCTTCGCGGAGAGCGAGGCTGCGTTGCATACCCTGCTCAGGGCGATGCTATCTTCCCGCGAGGATGCTAGCGAGGCGCTGCAGGAGACGGCGGTGGTGCTTTGGCGGAAATTCGATGAGTTTGATCCTGCCCGGGATTTCCGTGCTTGGGCTTCCGGAATTGCTCGGAACAAAGCCCTAGCTCTGATTCGCGACCGGCAGCGGGATCGTCATGTCTTCGACGTTGATTTGGCGAACCGACTCGCGGACCGGGCAGAGGCGCAAGAGACGCGGTACTCCTCGGAACGCGAGGCGCTGGAGGAATGCTTGCAAAAATTGCCGTTGGACCGGCGTGAATTGGTCTTGTCGGCTTACCGACAAGGCATGCGGATGGATCAACTGGCCGCACAACGGGGGCAGACGCCGATGTCTCTCTACAAAGTGCTGCAAAGGATTCGGCAGACGCTGCACGATTGTGTCCGGCGGAACCTAGAAAAAAACGAGCTCGCATGAAACACGATTGGAACGATCTCATTCAACGGCATCTCTGCGGCATCTGCACCCAGGCGGAGACCGAGGCGCTCCTTGAAGCGCTGCGTAGCGATGACCGGGTAGCCGATTTGTATCTGAGCCACGTGAATCTTGATGTGGCGCTCGAGGGAACGGCAGCCGGCGTCGCCTTACTTGAAGACCTGCGAGCCCCTAGCTCGCCGCGCTCGGTCTCCCGCATGTGGCGGCAGCCCGGCCTTGTCCGGATCGTGGGGATGGCGGCCTGTCTGACCCTGGCCCTCATCGCTTGGAAGCTGGTGGGTCCCGATGGATCGTGGGCGACCGTTCTTCAAACCGAAGGTGGCGTGGAAATCCTGCGCGATGGGCTGCCCCTGCCCGCAGTGCAGGGGGAAACCCTGCGGTCGGGAGATCGTATCCGCGTCGGTGCGCAGGGAGGTGGTTTGCTGGAAGTGAGGCGTCTTGGACGGGTGACCCTCGGACCGGAAACAAGGCTCCACCCGGCGCGCGAGCCTCGGATGTTGGAATTGGAAAGTGGCTTCATCGAAATCGAAGCGGAGAAACAGCCGGCAGACAGACCTTGGCGGATTCGGACCGCACAGGCCGAGGCGGCGGTGATGGGCACCAAATTTACCTTGGCCGCAGCGGATGCCCGCACGGTGTTGCGGGTTAGCGAGGGCATGGTCCGTTTGACTGGTTTGTCCTCCGGAAAGGCAGAATCGGTGGAAGGGGGGCGCCGTGCGTTCGTCAATGGGGATTCGCCACCGGCAGTGGCTGGCAGCCGCACCGGCAGTGTGCTCCTCCTGACTTCGCGAACGGCTCCCCACGCCGACTGGGACCGTTTCAATCGGCTCATCGGTGACAAATTGGTTGGCACGAGGCTCTGGCGGCTGGGATTCAAGGTGGAGACGCGCCACTTCGACGAGGTGCAGCCAGCGGATTTGCAGGGCCGGGCACTGGTGATTGTTTCCATCTTCGACGATGGGGTGGGCGAACCGGTGCTGGAACGCCTCCGTCTGGCCACCGCTGGCATGCCGCTGATCTGCCTAGAACCGGCCGGATACGCCACGCTCGGCATGGCTGGCGGCGGCAGCGAGGCAGCCTACGGCTTCTCCAGCGGAGCCTCCGAGGTGATGATTCTTTCGGGCGCGCATCCGATGCTGAAAGGCCTGTCCATTCCACCCGCCAGCTGGCTGCGTACCCTGCAGGGCTGGGGATGCCCGCCACCGGGCGGGGCACGGGTCCTCGCCCATCTTGCCGGACGTCCGGACCGCGCTGTGTGGTTCGCCTACGAAAGTGGTGACGTCATGGCCGCTCCCGTGAACCGAGCCCCTGCCCGCCGCACTGGGCTTTTCCTTGATCCCCGCGCGATGAGCAATCCCAGCAGCCCGGTCTGGCAGGTCTTCGAGGCCTCAGTCGACTGGAGCGTTTCACTCGAGACATCTCCATGAACCCCATTCTTCTTTCAATCTCCCTCAGCTTGCTCCTCGCGGGCCTCGCCTCCGCGGAGGGACGCCCCGTTGGCGATGCTTTCAGCGATCCTGAAAATCCGATTCGCAAAATCTGGGGTGGGGAGCGTCTCGATCTGTGGTCGCTAAAAAAACCCGTCCGTACTGCGCCGCCCGCAGGATTGGCTCAGCAAAATCCGATCGATGCCTTCCTGCTCGCTAAACTTGCGGAAAAGAAGCTTGAATTCTCCCCTGAGGCAGACCGCCGCACCCTGATCCGCCGCCTGTTCTTCGACCTGACTGGCCTGCCACCGTCGCCCGCCGAGGTCCGCGCGTTTGTCGCCAATTCCTCGCCCCGTGCCTACGAGGAACTGGTAGACCAGCTCCTGGCTAGTCCGCGCTACGGGGAGCGCTGGGCGCGGCACTGGCTGGATGTGGTTCGCTACGCCGATACCAACGGCCACGAACGCGATGAGTTCCGGCCCGAGATGTGGCGCTACCGTGATTACATCATCCGCTCCTTCAATGAGGACAAGCCTTACGATCGCTTCATTCGGGAGCAGCTCGCGGGTGACGAGCTCCTGTCCGGCCCTCCACGCACCGCCGCCGAGGCTGATCTGTTGATCGCCACTGGGTTCCTGCGTGCTGGCACCTACGACAGCACCGCCAGCATTTTCCAAGAGGAGAAAAAGGCCCGCAACGAACTGATGGCTGACCTCGTCAATACCACCGGCTCAGCCTTTCTCGGTCTCACGTTCTCCTGCGCAAACTGCCACGACCACAAGCATGATCCCATCTCCCAAGCCGATCACTTTCGCTTCCGCGCCTTCTTTGCCGCAGTGCAGGCGCGGGACGATCTGCCCTTGGACTTGGCACCCCAGCAGGAGGCCATCAAGGCCCATAACGCGGCGATCGATGTTCGGGCTGCTGGGATCCAGAAGAACATCGATACCCTGCTGGGACCGATTCGGGAGCAACGCATCGCTGAGCGGCGGGCCAAACTGCCCATGGAGATTCAGGAGCTGCTGCACATCCCGGAGGCTAAACGCGATGATGCCACCCGGAAGAAACTCCAGCCCCACCTCGATGCCCTCAAGGTGACGGACAAGGAGATCATCGAGGCGCTGGATGCGGCGGTCGGGAAACGCCACTCCGCTTTGCAAGCCAGCCTTGACGCCCTCAAGAAGGAACGGCGTGCCTTCATCACCGCCCACGTCATGACCGACACCGGCAAACCTGCCGAGACCACCCGGATCTTTTACCAAGGCGACCCTAACGAGCCGCGCGAGGAAGTGCAGCCCGGGTTTCTTTCCGTCTTCGATCCCGCCCCGGCGGTGATACGCACCACCGGCGGCCAAACACTGGGCCGTCGTCTCACCTTGGCCGATTGGATTGCTTCGTCCGACAACCCTTTCACGGCCCGGGTTTTGGTGAACCGTCTCTGGCAGCATCACTTTGGGGTTCCGCTTTTTGGCAATCCCAATGATCTGGGTCGCGGCGGTCCGAAGCCGACGCACCCGGAGTTACTCGACTGGCTGGCCACTGAAATGATCGCGAGCGGATGGTCCATGAAGGCCATGCACAGGCTGATGGTGACCAGTGCCGCCTATCGTCAAGCGGGTGTCGAGAGAAGAGGAGGAACTCTGGGCCATGCCATGGTCGCCGACCCCTCGAACCGCCTTTTCTGGAGGCAAAACGCCCGCCGCCTCGATGCCGAAACCATGCGTGATACGCTTCTTGAGGTTGCCGGCAAGCTCCGTGCCCACGCCGGAGGACCAGCGCTATGGCCTCCCTTGCCAGATGAGATCCTACGGGCCCAGCCGGGTGTGCTCGAAGCGCTCGAAGGAAAGGATGGCGGCCGCCGCCAGGGATGGTTCACCAGCCCCGAGGATGCGTGCGACGTCCGCACGCTCTATCTGATCCAAAAGCGCAGCGTTCCGCTGCCATTCCTCCAAGCTTTTGATCTTCCCGATACCACCGCTTCCTGCGCCCGGCGGGATGTCACTACCGTGGCTCCTCAGGCGCTCAACCTCCTGAACAGCGACTTTGCCCTGCGCGTCGCCACCCAGTTTGCCGAGCGGGTTGTACGTGAGGCGGGTGCTGACCGCGTTGCCCAGATCGATCACGCCGTCTGGCTCGCCCTCGGCCGCGGTCCTACTGCGGAGGAGCAGCGGAAAGCCGCTGCCTTCCTTGCCGCTCAGGGGGAAGGCTCACTCCCCAATCTTTGCCGTGCCCTCCTGAATCTGAACGAGTTCGTTTACATCGACTGACATGACCACCCCCTACAGTCCCCTTTCCGCTTCAGTCACCCGCCGGGACTTTCTCGCCCGTTGCGGTGGCGGTGCTGGCGCGCTGGCCCTCACCACCTTGCTCTCGGACGAGGCACGTGCCCAAACCTATCTTCAGAACCGGCACATCGATCCCATGCGCCCCATCGCACCCCGCGAACCTCATTTTCCGCCGCGCGCCAAACATATCATCTGGCTCTACCAATCCGGCGGTCCGCCGAGCATGGACCTCTTCGATTACAAGCCCGACTTGGCCAAACTCCACGGCCAACCGGTGCCGGACAGCATCCGAAACGTAAAGGACAAGGTGGGCGGTGTTTTCAACTCCTCCAAAAACGAACTCATGGCCGGCCCTTGGAAATTCGCGCGTCACGGCCAAAGCGGCCAGTGGTTCAGCGAACTCATGCCTCACACCGCGCGGCATGCGGATGAAATCTGCTTCGTCAAATCCCTCCACTGCGATTCCTCGAACCACGCGCCTGCCACTTACCAGATGAATACCGGCGTGATCTTGGGCGACCGTCCCAGCCTCGGTTCCTGGCTCACGTATGGTCTCGGCTCTGAAAACCAAAATCTGCCCGGCTATGTCGTCCTCTTTCAAGTCGGTGGATTCGGCGGCACCGCCAACTGGTCCAACGGCTTTCTCCCGGCCGCCTTCCAAGGTACCCGCTTCCGCCACGAGGGCGAACCCGTCTTTAACCTACGCCCCCCGGCCCGGTTCGCCTCCTCCCAGCGCGCCACCCTCGATCTGATCCAGAGCCTCAATCAACCGCATCGCGATGCCCGGCCTGGCCTGGCCGACCTCGATGGACGCATCGCCGCCTACGAACTGGCTTACCGCATGCAGGCGGAGGCTCTCGATGTCGGCGATATCCGTAGTGAATCGGCCGCTACCCTCGAGCTTTATGGCGTCAACGATCCGGACAAAGCCAAGGCCATGTATGGCCGGCAGTGTCTCCTCGCGCGGCGCCTCGTCGAACGCGGAGTCCGAGTCGTGCAAACCTACCAGATGGTGGACAAGTTGGGCTGGGATGGCCATTCCGACAACAAGTCCTACGCCGAACGCAACGCGCGCCAGACCGACCAAGCTGTCGCGGCTCTGTTGACCGATCTCAAACAGCGCGGATTGCTGGCGGAAACGCTGGTCGTCTGGGCCGGTGAATTCGGCCGCACGCCGATGATGCAGGGCAACGGCGGCCGCAACCACAACCCCTATGGCTTCACCGGTTGGCTGGCCGGCGGAGGCATTCAGGGCGGCCAAAGCATCGGTGCCACCGATGAGATCGGTCTCCGGGCTACCGTGGACCCCCACACGGTCAAGGATTTCCACGCCACCATCCTGCACGCCCTTGGCCTTCATCACGACGAGCTGTTTTTCGAGCATAACGGCCGACCGGAACGGCTCACTGGGGTGGCCGGATCTGCCAGCGTCATCTCTCGTGCCTTCGCCTGATCCTGTCGGAGAGAGGCCATAAGGGCCTCGCTTCAGCTCGCCAGCTTCTCCATTAGCTTCTGCGTCCGCTGGATGATGCGCTGGGGCTCATCTAGCAAGCCGGCGCTCAGCAGGGCATTGTCCAAGATCTGCTCCGTGATGAGTGCAGCAGTGTCGGGATCACTCTTTTGCAGTTTGGCGAGGCCTTTGACGAGCGCATGACGCGGATTGATCTCAAAGATGACTTTGGGCCCCGGCATGCCGTTTTCCTTGCCGAGCGCCTTCATCATCTGTCGCATCTGCGGGGTCATTTCGCCTTCCGGCGTCAAAACGAGGGCAGGGGAGCCCACAAGGCGCTTGCCGGGGCGGACGCTGTCGACCAAGGCGTTGAGGCGCTCCTTGATCCAGTCGCACAACGTGTTGGTTTCGGCTTCAGGAAGGGCTTCGCCGTCCGCGTCGCTGTCACCAAGGTCAATGTCATCGGCGTTGACGGCTTTGAGATCCTTGTCGTCGAACTTGCTGAGGCTGGAAACGACGTATTCGTCGATGGTCTCGAACAGGTAAAGGACCTCAATCCCCTTCGCCTTGAAGGCTTCGAGATAGGGGCCGCTCTCGATGGCATCCCGGCTTGGAGCGACTTGGTAGTAGATGGCCTTTTGTTCGGCGGCCATGCGCTTCACATAATCGGCTAAACCGATGGTTTCGCCGGGCTGCGTCATGCTGGATTCAAAGCGCAGCAGCTTCGCGATGGCCTCGCGGTGGGTGTGATCGGTGGCCACGCCTTCTTTGAAGAAGCGGCTGAAATCCTTGTAGAAGCCATCCCACTTCTTCGCGTCGTCGGAGGCCTCCTTGTCGAGCTGCTTGAGCAGACGCTTCACCACCACGTCACCAATTTTGCGCACGAGGGCGCTATCCTGCATGCTTTCGCGGGAAATGTTCAGCGGCAGGTCCTCGCTGTCGATCACGCCGCGAACGAAGCGCATCCATTCCGGCAGCAGCTTCTTGGGTTTCGGATCGATGAGGACTTTCTTGCAGTAGAGCGATACACCGGGCTCCATCTGGCCCATGCCAAAGGACTCCATGTTGTGCGTGGGTGTGAAAAGCAGTGCGTTGATGACCAGCGGGCTATCCGCTTGGAAGTGCATGCGGTAGCTCGGATCATCGAAGGCGTGTGCAGTGAACTTGTAGAACTCTTTGTATTGCTCGTCGGTAATGCTGTCCTTTGGCTTCAGCCACAGGGCCTCGACGGTATTCACGCGTTCGCCATTGAGCAGAAGTGGGAAGCTGACAAAGTTCGAGTGCTTCTCAATGATCTGGCGCACCGTGCTGGCTTTGCAAAAGTCAGCCGCGTCCTCTTTAAGGTGCAACACGATCTTGCAGCCACGCTTTTGATCCGGCGCTTCATCGATGGTGTAGCTGCTCTGGCCGTCACTGGTCCACACGAGGTGCTCACCGTCATTTTTCCACGAGTGGGTGTACACCTGCACCTTGTCGGCAACCATGAAGGCGGAGTAAAAGCCGACCCCGAACTGGCCGATCAGCGTGGCATCGCCCTGCTTCCCGGCATTCTTCAGAGCGGCGGCGAAGGCCTTCGAACCACTGTGGGCGATGGTGCCGAGGTTCTCGACGAGCTCGGCCCGGGTCATGCCGATACCAGCGTCGGCGATCGTAAGGGTTTTCGCCGTTTCATCGGTGGTGATGTGGATCTGCAGCTCGGCATTGGCATCGAAGACATCCTTTTCCGTGAGTTGCGTCAGGCGCATCTTCTCCATGGCGTCGGACGCGTTGGAGACGAGCTCACGGAGAAAGATCTCGCGATCCGTGTAGAGCGAATGGATGACGATATCGAGGACTTGTTTGACTTCGGCCTGGAATTCGTGGGTCTGGCTCATAAGGGTGAATTTTGAGGGTTTGGGGGCATGGAGAGTAGCGAGTGCTGATTTTGGGTCAAGAAGGTGACCATCTTGACTTTGCCAAGCCCTTCCCGACACTCAGGTTCCCATGGGACTCTTCGACACACTCGCTAAAAACGCGCTGGGCAGCATGCTTGGCGGCGGCTCCAGACAAGACCCTGCTGCGATGCTCAGCGGTCTGCTCAGCGAGGCCGGCGGCATGGAGGGGCTGATGTCCCAGTTTCAATCGGCGGGTTTCGGCGGCCAGTTTGCCTCTTGGGTATCCACCGGGGAAAACCAGCCGCTTTCGGCGGACCAGATGCAGAATGCTCTTGGCATGGAGGCTCTCCAAGGCCTTGCGGGTAAGCTGGGCATGAATACCGGCACGCTCCTGCCGCTGCTGGTTCAATTCCTCCCACAGGTGATCGACAAACTGACTCCTCAGGGCCAAATCGCCGACAATCACCCCTCCAGCAGTCAGCTTCAAAGTGTCCTGACGAGCGTGATCAGCAGCAGCTTCAGCGGTCTTTTTGGAGGTCGGAAGTGATCACTTGAACAGTTTTCTTTCCGCGACATCATCGCGGCCATGTTGTCGCTGCCGCCTGCTGCCGATGAATCTGCCAGTTCCGAAGTGGATTGGCTATTTCTCGATTTAAACAGCTTCTTCGCGAGTGTTGAACAGCAGGAGAATCCGGCGCTGCGAGGCAAACCAGTGGCTGTGGTGCCGGTGATGACCGATGCCACCTGCGCCATCGCCGCCAGCGCCCAAGCGAAGCAGTTTGGCATCAAGACCGGCACGAACATTGGCGAGGCCCGCCACAAGTGCCCAGACCTTCAGCTCGTGCTCGCTCGGCATGACATATATGTCGAGTATCACCACAAGATCATCCAAGAGGTCGAGCGGCACTACCCCGTGAATGCGGTTTGCTCCATTGACGAGATGGCGCTGCGCCTCGACAAGCGGCGCCGCCCGCTTCCGGCTGCCATCGACCTCTCGAAGCGCATCAAGGCCGGGCTGCGCCGCACGATGGGCGAGTGCATCACCTGCTCCATCGGTCTGGCGCCGAACCGCTTCTTGGCGAAAGTGGCCTCCGACATGCAGAAGCCGGATGGCCTAGTGTTTTTAACCGCCGCGGATCTTCCCGGCCGACTGCTCGACCTCGAGCTACGTGACCTTCCCGGCATTGGTCGTCGCATGGAGCCTCGGTTGCATGCGGTGGGCATCCGCACCATGCGGGAACTTTGGGAGGCCTCGCGTGAGGACATGCACCATGCTTGGGGAGGTGTCGTGGGAGACCGCTTTTGGATGGCGTTGCATGGAGAACCCTCCGAGGACGAGCCTGAGCAGGACCCCAAAAGCATCGGGCACAGTCATGTGCTCTCGCCGGAGCTGCGAAAGCCTCCGCAGGCCGCCATCGTGCTGCGTCGCCTGCTTCTCAAAGCTGCCAGTCGCCTGCGCCGCTCCAACCACCGGGCTACCGAAATGCGTGTGAGCCTTCGCATGGAGGACGGACTGCGTGGCGAAGCCAGCCAACGCTTTCCTGCCGTGAATGACAGCCTCGCGCTCACCGATGTGATGCGCCGCTTGTGGGAAAGCGTCATGCAACAGACCCGCTGGCAGCGGGTGAAAAAAGTCGCCGTTACGCTATCCGGTCTCGAATCGCTCACCCAGCCCCAGCAGCTCGATCTCTTCGCCCGGGGTGAGGACTCGCGGCAGCGTCGCGAGTCCCTCTCTCGTGTGCTAGATGACATCAACAAAAAGCACGGTCGTGATTCCATCGTCATTGGCTTCACGCCCGATACAGTACGCACCTTCTCCGGATCCAAAATCGCCTTCAACCGCATTCCTGACCGCGAGGAGTTCAAAGAGTGAGCGATACGTGAGTCGCCGCAGCGGAACAAAACCCTTGCGTCCACACCGGTCGCGGTTAGTCTCCGCGCCCTTTTTCAGTCACACCTCCTTCCCATTCTCGTTTTTCGCCATGTCACAGCATCGCAGCCTCAAGACCTCCGGCTCCGTCGGTACCAAGCGCAGCGTTTTGAAGCGCGGTGAGCGTATCAAGCTCCTCAAGTCCCGCGGACTGTGGAAGGAAGGCCGTCTCCCGACCAATCTGCCGAAGACCAAGCCGGAGTAAGCCGCAGCGCCAGCCCTGTGGCGGCGCGAATTGACCCCGCCAGCCCCGCTTCCTCGTGCGCCTGAACCGCTATCTCAGCCAGTGCGGCGTCGCCTCGCGTCGTGGTGCCGAGCAGATCATCTTGGAAGGCCGTGTCTCGATCAACGGACACGTCATTACCAACCTCGCCACACAAGTGGCTCCTGACGATAAGGTCGTGGTGGATGGAAAGCCCGCCCAAGCCGAGTTGCCTGTCGTCATCGCCATCAATAAGCCGCGTGGCTACATCTGCTCCCATGGTGACACGCATGAGCGAATGACGATCTACGATCTCCTGCCGCTCAAGTACCAGAACCTCCACCACGTGGGCCGGCTCGACAAGGAGAGCGAGGGGCTCATCCTCATGACCAACCGGGGAGATCTCTCCCACCGCCTCATGCATCCCAGCATGGGCGCTGAAAAGGAATACGAGGTCGTCGTGGACCAGCCGCTGCATCCCGATGTGCTCGCCAAGCTCATCAAAGGCATGATGACCGAGGAAGGCCACGCCCGCGCCGAACGCGCCTGGCTGGTGAAGCCAAACAAGGCGCATGTCGTGCTCAAGCAGGGCCTGAAGCGTCAGATCCGCCTCATGTTTTACCACCTCGGGTACGAGGTTGAGCGCCTCACTCGTATCCGCATTGGCTGGCTGCAACTCCGCGGCCTGCAGCTCGGCGGTTGGAAAGAGCTCAAACCTTCGGACGTCGAGCGTTTCTTCAAGGAAACAACTTCCGTTTCTCGCGAACGCGCCAAACCGGTTCGCAAGCCCGCCCTTGATGAAGGTTCAGACACCTTCGCGCCGTCCAAAAGAACCTCCGCTCCCCGCTCACGGGCCTCCTCCCCCAGCCCTGCCAAGCGCAGCGCACGCTCGGGACCCTCGGATCGTCCCCAAGGCCGCTCCGCTTGGAGCAAGACGCGTCGTCCACGCTGAGTGCGCCCTCAAAAGAGGTGTGAGCCACGTCGGACAGCTCTCCTCATGCCACCAGTTTGTCCAAGTGCTGACAGGCCCGCGCGATCTCCGCGGTCGTCTCCGACGCTGTCGGTAGGATGGGAATGCCGCGCGGTGTTGGATGCATGAAGATCTCCGTCGGGCCTGTGAAGTTCACGGCTTGGAGCGCATCGAGCAGCGGCTTCCAGTCCAGCGGACCACGGCCGGGCATTTGCTGGAGCTCCTCCTCCTTTGGCATGGGCTTCATGCAGCCCTTGCCATGTTCCCAGGCATAAAAGAGCGTCATTTTCTGATCGATGTGCCGGATGAGGTCGCTCAGCAGTTTCGTGTCCTGCGGCAAATGATAAGGTGCTAGCGCGATGCCGATGCCGGGCATCTTGCGGATGGCATCCGCCAGCCAGCGGAGACTGTCCGGTGTGTCGATGAGGTTATTCACGTGGTTCTCGATGCCGATGGTGACACCGTTTTCGGCGGCGAGAGCCGCGTGTGGCTTCATCTTTTCCACAAAGGCCTTCACGTTCGCTTTGAGTTGATCCGGCATGAGCCCTTTCCAATCCCCCGCGCCACCAGTGACGATGAAGGCCCCCCCCAGCTTCTTCACGATGGAGATCTCCTCGGTCAATTCGAACGGTCCCAAATCATACCGCGTGGTACCGCCGAAGCCCAAATCGTACTGCTTCAGCATCTCGGCGAATCTCTCATGCCCGAGGGTGTTCAGTTCCTCGCGTTGCGTGCCATGCTTCTTCGGCCACAACTCAATGGCGGAGGCACCAGCCTTTCTCACCTCTGGCAGGATCTCCGCCAGGGGTAGGTTGCCATACATCGAAGAAGCCAGCATGTAATTCAGCTTCCAAGGACTTGGCTTGGAAAAAGCGGGCGCGGTGGCGGCAGCAGCGATGGATTGAAGAAGGCGACGGCGGTTCATAGGCGGTTTAAACGCCTGCCCGCCGCTCGCTTCATTCAGACTTTGATGCGCTCTCTTCAGGATTCACGGCAAAGCTTATTGAAGACCGATACCGGGTGCTCCCCGCTGTTTCATGGGGCGTCTCCGCATGCCTCCTCCGGCGTCGGAGGCGCAGGATCAGGATCACGAGGGACCTGCTGTGGGCATCAGTTGCACCGCAGGTGGCGGCATTTGCTGCCAGGAGGGCATCTGCGGCCGCTCCGTCTGCGCCTTGATCAGCAGCCAGAACAGGCAGGCCAGCACGAAGGCCACCAGCTTCTCGCGCCAGTTGCGAGTGATGAGATCCCTAGATTGTGTGGCCCATTTCATGGCTCTCCTCCTTGTGTTTGTTCGGCGCGTCTTCATCGCTCGCATCGCCCGCTAGGATTTCGTTGATGCGCTGGCGCAGGTCGTCCGCCTCCAGATCATGCTCCAGTTTGCCCTGGTAGCAAAGTGACAACGCGCCGGTCTCCTCGCTCACCACGAGGGCGATCGCATCGGTCTCCTCCGTGATGCCCATGCCAGCACGATGGCGCAGGCCGATCGCGCGGTCTTGGATGTCACGCTGACTCACCGGGAAGACGCATCCCGCGCTGGCGATGCGCCCCTGATCAATGATCACACCACCATCATGCAGCACCGTTTTCGGATGGAAAAGGGTCGCGATGAGCTCGGTGGAGATCCTCGCGTCGATCTCCACGCCGGACTCCGCATAAGGCTTGAGGTCAATGCCTCGCTTCAGCGCGAAAAGAGCCCCACAGCGCCGGGAAGAGAGCTGTTGCATGGCTTCCATCAGCAAATCGAGTGCCTCGGGGTCCGGTCGGTTGAAGGAAAAAAGGCGGCTGCTGCCCAGCTCCGCCAGCACACGGCGCAGCTCCGGCTGGAAAAGTACCACCATCGCAATCGCGAGGAAGACGGACACCCGCTGCAGCAGCCAAGTGATCACCTCCAGCTCCAGCAGCAGGGAGATCAGCGCTAGGCTCAGCAGCAAAATCAACAAACCCGTGAGGATGCGGGCGCCGCGCGTGGCACGAAAAAAAAGATACCCATGATACGCCAGCGCGGCGAGGATCAGGATCTCCACGCCATCGCGCCAGTGCGTTGTCAAAAAGTCCCACATGGGTTCAAGTGCCGCCCATGATGCCGCTCACGGCGCTTTTGGCAAAAGGAAGCTGAGCCACACGTCGGTTTCGATGTCGCGGTAGCGGAAGCCTTCATTCAAGAGGGCGGTGGGGTCTTCGTCCTTCGTGTTCGCACGTTGTTTGTCCGCGTTCGTGCCTGTCTCTCGTGAGCTTGCCGTAGGCTTCGTCGCTGGCGCTCCAGGTGAGGGAGGCATATTGGTCAGCCTGGGCGACGATATCGCCTCGGCCATTGCTAAAGTTGTAGTGGAGCGTGCGGAAGGAGGAGACGGAGACAGATTCGCTTCGCGAGGTGTAAAGAAGGCCGCCGCCGCCGTCCATGTCGGGGCCGCGGGTGTATTCGATGGTGGGTATGCTCTCACCTGCACCACCTTTATCAGGCGCGAAACGCAGTATATCGATCATCAAAAGCTATCGAGGATGCCCCAATTTGTCAGCTAATGGCACCCGACCCCGTTTCCCTCGTGCCCGCCTCGTCTGTGATTGGATCGCCAACATGACCGACCGTTTCGCCTTCCGCACGTATCGCCGGTTGTTTGATGCCGAGTTCGGCTCAATCACGGACTTTGTGTGAATCCTTGTCTGAAAGAGCGGTGTGCCTGTTGTGGCGCGGGTCTGCCATTTTTAGCGGGTGAACAAATCGGAAAATCCCTAGTGTGCGATTGAGGACCGTCAGCATGCTCTACACCGCTGACTTTTTCCAAAATAGAAGTTGAAGCGCTCTTTAAGCTATGATTCAGGGCACGCTGCTTTTTTTATGATGAAAAAAACCACCCAAATTCTTAGCGTCGCATTGGGCCTCTGGCTCACCTGCACCAGCTCCGTTCAGGCACAAAACTTCCAAACCTTCACCATGGAATGGTCTGGTGTCACTTTTGGCAACGCGGCGACGGGTATGGGGAGTATCACGATGGACATCTCCGCGCTTTCAGGTGCGCAATTGATTGCTGGTCAGCCTTTAGCTCCCATTGTTTCAGATTTGAGCATCACGATCGCAGGGGCAGCCGGTGGCAACGGAACCTTCACTATGTTAGATATCAATCAGTTTTGGTTTCAATCAGTAGCAGGTGTGGATTTTACCCAAGAGTTGGTAGGGCAAGCAAATTTTGTGGGAATTACTTTTAGTGGAGCGGGGGCTGCTCCTTTTGCCACCAACTGGGATGAAATAATGGCCGGCGGTTTTATGATGGGTGGTGATAGATTAAGGCTTACAAGTCTCGCGCCCTCCACGAATGCGGCCCAGCTATCTGCGGTCAACACGGGTTTGCCCTACGGCAATGTGATGAGCCAGATGTTGATCTCGGGGAGTCAGACGGTGCTCAGCGACCTCAACGGTCACCTGTTCAAGCTCCGCACGAATAACTATCAAAAAGTGTATGACGGTAGCATCGCTTCCTCATTGGATGAGGGCGTTGAGCTGGGTTATGGAGACGGACCCGAGGAAAAAAGCAAGCATCCCCAGATGGCCCGTCGTGAGCCCAAGTGGGAAGTCTTTACCACCGCGAACTACGGCAACGTCAAGCTCGGCAGCATCGGCACGCAGGCTGGCGTGCAGGTGGACGCTTGGGCGGCTGGCATTGGCATCGAGCGCCGCATGCACCGCGGGCTCACCTTGGGTTTTGCCACCTCCTTTTTGACCAGCAATCAGAGCTACACCAATGGCTTGGGGAACCTTCAGCTCGAAGGCCCGGCCCTTTCGACCTATGTGTCCTATGTCCGCGAGTCCTTGTGGATGGACCTGCTCTACAGCTTTGGCGCCTACAGCATGGACACCACGCGCAATCCCGGCGGCGCCTTCCCCTTGGCCTTTGGCAGCACCCGCACCTACACCCATTCGGTGCAGTATAACGGAGGCTGGAATTTCCGCTTCCAAGACAACACCCTCGTCACCGGACCGTTTGCGGGCATCGATTGGCTGCACGGCACAGTGGATGGCTTCGACGAAAGAGGTGGTGGTGCCGCTGCCCTGCGTTTCAGCCGTCAAAACTATGAGTCTCTCGTCACCCGCGTCGGTTGGTCCGCCTCGAAGAAGG
>JAFMIR010000057.1 GCA_017853885.1 Prosthecobacter sp. | reverse complement strand
ATCGGTCATCGACTGGCTTCGCTATGGCTGTTGAGGGTTTTCAAACACGGCCTAGGACCTGGGTGGCATCGAGAAGGGCGTGAATCATGCCTCACGGTGCCTGAAAGCACAGCTGAGTCGATGACCTTGTTCGTGCGATTCTTGCGTGGATCACTCCAGCAGGCCCCAGGGCTTCAAACGGCTCGTGGCACGCTCGCGGAGCTTCGCGGCCTTTTCGGGCGGGAGCTGGCTGGCGATGCGGTCGAGGGATTCGCGGGTCTTTTCGCGGGCTTTTTGCCAGATTTCGATGCGCAGGCCTTTGAAGTCCTGTGCGGTGATTTGGAGGCTTTCGTGAAGTTGTTTCCGCTGCGCGTCATCGAGGTCGAGTTCGGCTAAAACGTCGCGTTCGAGGGCGGCGATGACGAGATCGACCGGTGTGTGCTCGCTTTGCGGATCGGCGATGGCACGGTGAACCATGCGGCGCAGCACGAGCAGACCGCCGCCGATGCCGCAGCCAGCCCCGAGCACAAAAACGAGCCCGAGCAGCAGCACGGCCTTCCAGCGTGAGCTTTTGGGAGATGAAGATGCGTCGTTCATGATGAAATCAGATGCCTTGGATGACCGGACCTTGCAGTTGCCAAAGGAACGCGAGCTCGTTCACGACGTCGAAACCGTCGCGACAGGCCCAAAAGGCTCCCGCGGCCAAAACGGCGAATCCGGCCTGAAGCCAGCGCTGACCGAAAAGAGCGAGAACTTCGTCAAAGAGGCTCGTTTCGACTATGGAGGGCTTCATCGCGCTGATTTGCGCACGCACCGCCACGCGCACATCGAGGTCCGCAGGCGCGGCGGCATCGCGGGCGGACGTGGTGAGGCGCTGCCACGATTTTTGGGGTTCAGGTGAGGGAGTAGCCATGTTGCGTGAGGATGGTTTTGAGACGCTGGCGGGCGCGGAAGGCCTTTACTTTGGCCTTCACGCGGCTCCAGCCGAAATGCGCGGCGATCTCTGCGAGCGGCATCTCTTCCAGATGCAGCAGGGTGAGCAGCGCACGATCGTCTGCCGGGAGATGCGAGAGAAGAAACTGCGCCTCGCCGAGATCGCGCTGCGCGGGTGTGTGTGCCAGATTTTCGAGCGGATCATGCTCGTCATCGCGTTCGGCGAGTCGCGCAAAAGGCGTGCGATGGTGTTTGCGGCAGAATTCGAGGCCCATGTTGGCCGCGATGCGTTTGAGCCAGTGGACGAAGGGTTTGTCAGGCTTCCAGCCACCGAGCGAGCGCCAGGCGCGGACGAAAGTTTCCTGCACCATGTCTTCGAGGTCGGCGCGATTGCCTGCGAAGCGATGCAGCATGGCGGTGATGACGGATTGATGGCGGCGCACAAGTTCATCAAAGGCATCAAGATCACCTGCCTGCGCCCGCCGGACGTGGACGAGATCGTCATCCGGCGGAGGTTCAACGTGTGACGTGGCAGGCATGGGCGCATGGTATTAGGCACGGAAGCGGGAATGTGGCAACGAGGCAGCCTTGCAGCCGCCTCGTTGCCGTCGGTGGAGCATGCTTCAGCCACCGATCTGATTCAGCGCGGCATCGACGAGCGATTCGAGCTCGCCGCGAGCGGTTTCGATGTGCTTCTGTTGCTGAGGGGTGAGCAAGGGACGCACTTCCGCGCCGATCTTCGCGATGAGCAGGGCGCGGTCGCGGGTGACATCGCCGATTTTTTCCGCAGCGGCGCGGGTGGCGGCGCTGTTCGCGTCCTTTTTCGCGGCGTCGGCCATCGCGCGACGGGCGTCGCGGCCCTGGGTCATCTGTGCACGGATTTCATCGCGATGCGATTCGAGGATCTTCTGCACGCTGGCGCGTTGCTCGGCGCTGAGAGGCGATTCCTTGCGGAAGTTCAAGACGTGCCGCACGGCCGTGCGAACGATCTCGCGCATGGCGTTGCCGTGTTTTTCCGGCAGCAGCGTATCGGAGGACGAGCTGGCGGCGAATCCGATGCCGGTGACGCCAGCGGCGATGACGAGGAAGGTCAGAATGCGTTTCATGGTGAGTGGAGTGGTGGGGTTTTGGAGTAGTGGAGTGAGGAGTTATTTCTTGGTTGTGGTGTTGGTGACGGATTTGGTTTCGCCAGCGGGCGTGGTGATACTGCGCACGGCGGTGCGGACGCCTTCGGCGCGGGTCACGGAGCCGCTCGTCGTGGCCGTCTGGCCCTGCGGGCCGGTGGCGCTGCCGCTGGTGGTTCGGCCGTTGCCAGAGGCATTGCGCACGATTTGCTGAGTGGTCGTGACGGCCTTGCCCTGGGCTCCGGTGGTGGTGGCGCTGCGTGCGGCACCCTGGCCTTTGGTGACATTGCCATTGATGGCACGCGTGGCCGTGCCACGACCGGTGGTGACGCTGGAGGTGCGGCCAAAATCACGCGCCGTGGCGGTGCTGAGGCTGAAGCCGAGGATGAGGACGGGAAGGATGGTTTTCATGGAGGGATGGAGTGTTGGAATAACGGGGTTTTGTTTTTTCGCGGCGTGTGCCGCTCATGAGGCCGAATGACGGGCAGGCCGGGGCGGTTACAGATTTTTTGCGCAGGCAATTTGGCGAAGGTTTGGCCGCGGGGCGGACGTTGAAGGGCCTCCATGCGCTCCCTGATTTGTTTTCTCGCCTTCGCAGCCTCCGCCGTCGCGGCGGAGAAGCCTTTGAACATCCTGTTTTGCTTCGCGGACGATTGGGGGCGCTATGCGAGCATCTACGCGGAGCATGAGAAGTTCCCGTCGCCGAATCAGGTGGTCAAAACGCCGAACATCGACCGCATCGCTCGCGAGGGAGCGCTTTTCAGCCGGGCGTATGTGAACGCGCCGTCGTGCACACCGTGCCGCAGTGCGCTGAACTCAGGTCGCTATTTCTTCAACTGCGGTCGCGCAGCGATCCTCAACGGCGCGGTGTGGGACCCGGCCATTCCGAGCTTTGCACTCACACTGAAAGACAAGGGCTACCACATCGGCAAGGCCTTCAAAGTGTGGAGCCCCGGCGAGCCGGGCGATGCGCCCTTCGGCGGCCAGGCGCACGCGTATCAGAAACATGGCGGACGCTTCAACAACTTCTCTGAAGAGGTCACAAAGAGGGTCGCGGCGGGCCAAACGGTTGAGAATGCAAAAAACGAGCTCTATGCCGAGGTGCGCGGCAATTTTGACGACTTCCTCAAAGCGCGACCAAAAGGTGCACCCTTCTTGTTCTGGCATGGGCCGACGAACGTGCATCGCAAGTGGGTCAAAGGCAGTGGCGAGGCGCTTTGGGGCATCCGGCCGGACGAATTGAAGGGCAAGCTGCCAAAACATCTGCCTGACGTGCCCGAGTTCCGAGAAGATTTTGGTAGCTACCTCGGTGAAATTCAGGCCTTCGATGCACAAGTCGGTGTTCTGGTGAAACGGCTCGAAGAAGAGGGCGAACTCGACAACACGATCATCGTCGTTAGTGGCGATCACGGCGCCCCGGGCTTCCCCGGCGGGAAATGCAATCTCTATGACTTCGGGGTGAACGTGACACTGGCCATTCGTTGGCCCGGACAGCCGGGCGGACGCTACATCGAGGACTTCGTCAATTTAATGGACCTCGCCCCGACCTTCATGGAGGTCGGCAGTGCGACCATTCCGCCCGGGGTTAACGGCAAGAGCCTCGTTTCGATCATGCAGAGCGGCAAAAGCGGCCGGATTGATCCCGAGCGCGATTATGTCATCACCGGCCGCGAGCGTCATGTGAGCATCGCGCGCGAAGGTAACCTGCCCTATCCGCAGCGGGCACTGCGCAAGGAAGGCTGGCTCTACATTCATAACTTCAAGCCAGAACGAATGCCGATGGGCGATTATAAGAACCTCACCGACAGCTTCACGCCCGATCAGGACAGCCTCGAAAACAACACCTACGAGGCTTTTCCGGATATGGACAGCTCACCGGCCAAAGCGTGGCTCATCACGCATCGCAACGACTCGCAGTACAAGTGGCACTTCGACTACGCCTTTGCCAAACGGCCGCAAGAGGAGCTCTATGATCTCCGCCAAGATCCCGATGCCACCGTCAACATCGCCGCCGAGCCCGCGCATGCCGCGAAGAAGGCCGAAATGGCCGCCGAGCTGATGGCGAAGCTCAAAGCCGTCGGCGATCCACGTGTCACGCAGGATCCGGTGCCGTTTGAGCTGCCGCCCTACACGCTCGATACAAAGTCCGGCGAAGGCGGGAAGAAGAAGGGCAAAGGGAAGAAAAAGTGAGTGCAAAGCCCGTTCCGCCCTCCACCCCACTGCTTTTGAACAATAGAAGCTCAAAAAATCCAGTTGGAACTTGGCACGCTTCCCGCTTAGTGAAATAAACGCACCGGTCAGCCGGGAATTTGATCTTCTGTCGGCCCTCATCGTTGCAATCCCTGAAACCACATATCTAATTGCTGTTAACCATGAAAAAAATCGAAGCAATCATCAAGCCCTTCAAATTGGAGGATGTGAAAGAAGCCCTCGCTGAGGTCGGCGTCGAAGGCATGACTGTCGTGGAGGTCAAGGGATTTGGCCGCCAGAAGGGTCACACCGAGATTTACCGCGGCAGCGAATACACCGTGGACTTTCTCCCGAAAGTGAAGATCGAAGTCGTTGTGGACGACAGTCGCAGCGATGACGTGGTTTCAGCCATCCAAAAGGCTGCCAACACCGGCAAGATTGGTGACGGCAAGATCTTTGTAAGTGCCGTGCTCGATGCCATCCGCATTCGCACAGGCGAGCGTGGTTCTGACGCCGTGGCTTCTTCTGCCAGTTGATTTTGCCCCCTAAAACCAGCCTCAACCGTTCCACACAAAAAACCCGCCATGTCCGATGGCGGGTTTTTTGTGTTTGGAAACTGGCGTATTTCCCTCAGAGCCGAACGGGCACGCCGTGCTCACTGAGGTAGCGCTTCACATCGCCTACAGTGTATTCGCCAAAATGGAAAATGCTCGCCGCAAGCACCGCGTCGGCTTTGCCATCACGTAGGACGTCGACCATATGGTCCACCTTTCCTGCGCCACCGCTAGCGATGACAGGAATGGTCACCGCCTCGCTGACCGCGCGAGTCAACGCGATGTCATACCCATTCTTCGTTCCATCCGCATCCATGCTGGTGAGCAAAATCTCGCCGGCGCCGCGGCGGCAGACCTCGACGGCCCATTCCACAGCATCGAGTTCTGTCGGATGTCGCCCTCCGTGAGTGTAAACTGTCCAAGAGCCCTTGTCATTCCGCTTCGCGTCGATGGCCACGACAAGGCACTGACAGCCAAAGGCCTGCGCCGCTTCGTCAATGACGTGCGGTGTCTTTACGGCAGCGGTGTTGATGCCAACCTTGTCCGCACCAGCAAGCAACATCTCACGCATGTCGGCAACAGTCCGGATACCGCCGCCAACGGTGAGGGGCATGAAACAGCTCGCCGCAGTTCGCTCGACCACATCGACCATGGTCTTGCGCTCCTCGTGGCTGGCCGTGATGTCGAGGAAGACGAGTTCATCAGCGCCCTGTTGATCGTACACTTGGGCGCACTGCACAGGGTCTCCTGCGTCACGAAGCTGGAGAAATTGGGTGCCTTTCACGACACGCCCCTCCTTCACGTCGAGGCAGGGGATAATTCGTTTGGTCAGCATGGGCGGAGAGGCATGAAGCATGCGGCGGAATGCCTTGGCAAGCCGGGAAAGGCCTAGCCGAGCACCTCGCCCTTTGCCGCCCAGCGTTTGAGCACGAATTTTGGCGCATTCTCACGCCATTTGGCCACATGCGGCGTCATATAGTGTGCCTCCATGGCTGCTGGGTCGCGGTAGCTTTCGCTCAGGGCAAAAAGATTGGCCTGGCTGGCATCACGGCTTACTTCGAAGCGCAGGCAACCCGGCTCTTGGCGGGAGGCGGCTGCGTTTTCGAGAGCAAGGGAGATAAAGCTGTCAATCTGCTGTGGATCGACTTCAAGTAGGACGATGACATTGACCATGAGGTAGAGTGACAGAGGCGATTTTTCCTCAACATGCAACCTTCCATCAGCGTACATGGCTTTACCGACTGCCGAGAGACCACCATGAAACCCCTCCCCATCCTCATCGTCCACTCCCTGCTTTCCCTAAGCGCCTTTGCTCAAGTTCCAAAATCCGCTGTGCCAAAGCCTGATGCCAATCCGGCCCCAGCCAAACCCGCAGCCACACCGGCCAAATCTGCCGCACCTGCACCAAAGCCTGTCACACCTCCACCAGCACCGAAACCAGCTGCCAAGGTTGAAAACAAGCCTGCTGAGGCTGCAAACACGCCTCCCGCACCGCCAAAGCCGGTTGCCACTTTCCCTGACAAGGCTCTCGAGGCTGCTGTGCGGCGGCAGGTTTTTGCCAAACGTGAAAATCAAGAGCCTCTCCTCGTCGAAGAAGTGGCGAACGTGGCCATCCTTGAGGCCCGCAAAGCCGGTATCAAGGATCTCACCGGCCTCGAAAAGTGCACCGCGCTAGCTTCGCTCACCCTGCCCGACAATCAGATTACCTCGCTTGCCGCGTTAAAGGGCCTAGAGCGGCTTCAGTTCCTCGATCTCGCGAACAATCAGGTCACTGACCTCTCACCGCTGGCCACCTGTAAGGCCCTTCAATACATCGCCCTCACCCGTAACAAGGTCAACGACGTGAAACCGCTCGGCGGCATCCAAGCCCTCACCAGCCTCTACCTCGCCGGCAACCAGATCAAAGACGCCTCACCGCTCTTCAAACTGCCCAAAGTGTGGACGCTGTATCTCGAAGGCAATCAGATCTCCAGCATCGCAGGCATCGGCGGCATGAAATGGCTCTCGATGCTCTCGCTCAAAGGCAATGCCGTGACCGATCTCTCACCGCTGGAGCCTTTGACAGATCTGCAGTTCCTCTTCCTCGAAAACAACAAGATCACCGACCTCGGACCTCTCAATCGCATGTGGAAGAAGGACAACGAAGGCGCACGCGAGTGGGCCCCGTATTGCCAGATCTACCTCACAGGCAATCCTCTGGACGAAAACTCCAAGAAAGCCGTTGAGGAGCTCAAAAAGGCCGGCGCACGCATCACGCCGTGAGGCTCATTTCTTGAGGGAGCGGGCCACAAAGTCCGTGAGAGCCTTCGTGGCCAGATCCTCCGGCAGGCCGAGATCGTCATTCAGCTTCACATGGTTCGTGTCCTTGGCTCCAAAGACGGTCACGGGCACTCCGGCGGCCTTCAAAACGGCACCAAAGTGCACGGCTTGAGCTGTCGTGTCCGGATGCGCGGCTACATGCAAGATGAGGAAAGGCGGAATCCCCTTCCCCACGGCCACATGCGTCACCGCGGAGAAGTCTTTGTGCTTCGCCGAGTCATTCCCAAACTTCAGCCGGTGACCATACTTCGGCATTGGCAGGCCGTGCACACGATTCCGCGTCTCCGCCACCTCGATGATCGCGGGCACGTTGTAGGTGTCACCATCCACCGGTACGCAGCCGATGAGGCTGTCAAAGGATGCGCCCTGCTCCTTCAGGTAGCGATCATCCGTGCAAAGGATGGCCGCGAGCTGCGCCCCGGCACTGTGACCGGCCACGAGCACGCGTTTCGGATCACCGCCATGCTCGGCGATGTGCTTTTGCAACCAGCCAAAGGCCGCGGCCACATCGCGAATGAGCGTGCCCATGTCCACTTCCGGCAGCAGGCGGTAGTTCGTGGAGACCAAGACGAATCCCTTCTCCATGAACCACTCCGGTTTGTGATCCACGCTCGATTTGTCACCCGCCTGCCAGCCTCCGCCGTGAATCCAAAACAGCACCGGCAGGTCTTTCGCCCCCGCAGGCGCATACACATCGAGCACATGGCGAGCATGGCCGTCTTCGAGGTAGCGAATGTCTTTCTTCACGACCTGGGCAGCAGCCGTTGTGATAAAAGCGAGGATGATGAGCATGGACTTCATGGCAACCGCACCAAACGCCAGCCACAGCCGGCCTTTGCCATCGAGTGCCAGATTAAGGTCTCGCTGGCGTTTTCGTGCATAAGATGAAAACCGCCTTGATCGCCCTTTTCCTAGTCTCCTCAGTTCTTAGTCAGGATCTAGTCGCTCAGAAGCAAAAAGTCCACGAGGCAGCCGACAAGAGCGCCGTCGAACTCCGCTTCGACCAACCTTACGCGGGCAATGAGAACCCCAAGCAGATGGTCGATGTGTATCTGCCAAAGAAGCGAGGTAGCGAGAAACCCCTTCCGGTCATTGCCCTGATCCACGGCGGCGGCTGGGTGAATGGTGACAGGCTTGGCTATGCAGCGCAGGCGATCCAACTCGCGCGGACTGGTGACTACGCCGCGGTGACTGTGGGCTATCGCCTCACCAAAGAAGCCTCCTGGCCCGCCCAAGTACATGATTGCAAGGCCGCGATCCGCTGGATTCGCGCCCACGCGGAGAAGCTAAACCTCGCCGCGGATAAGATCGCTGTCTGGGGCAGCTCCGCGGGCGGACATCTCTCCTCGCTGCTCGGCACGAGTGGAGATGTGAAGGAGCTGGAGGGTGTCCTCGGGCCACACACCGGTCTCAGCAGTCGCGTCCAATGTGTCGTGAACCTCTGTGGCCCGGCGGACTTCACGCAGGCGCTCATGTTCGACAAGGAAGGCCAGCCCAACTGGAAGGATGATGCCGTGACCGGTCTGCTCGGCGGAAACGCGTTGGAAAAGATGGCTGAAGCCAAAGCCGCCTCACCTGTGACTTATGTGAGTAAGGACGATCCCCCCTTCATCACTTTCCACGGCACCAAAGACCAGCGTGTGGCCTTTCTGCATGCAATGATGATCCACGAAGCGCTTGGCAAAGCCGGCGTCACCTCTGCTGTGATTCCCATCAGCGATGGCGGTCACGGCTCCGTGAGCCATCCCGAGGTCAAAATCCGCGGCCAGCAATTCACGGACAAGGTGCTACGGGGCATCGACACCACCATTGACACTTCCCCTCTCCAGGCACTACCTGAAGCACCCAAGAGGAAATAAAAAACGGAGCCGGTCACCCGGCCCCGCTCGAAGTCATTCGTCTCTGACGCGTCTTACTTGTTTTTCGAGTCGAACTTGGCTTTGCACTTCTCGCAGCAGAAGGCGACGGTTTTGCCATCCTTGCCGGTGCTGGTGATGCTGGGGTCGGCTGGTTTGCCGCTGATCGGGCACTTGTCGGCGGCGAGGCCGGCGGAAGCGAAGGAGAGAGCAGCGATGGTGAGCAGTGTTTTCATGGGTGTGGTTATTGGGGTGTGGACAGCCGGTGATCCGGTCGTGGCACAAACGTTGTGCAAAGGGTATTTCTTATTCCTTAGACGTTTTTTTCGCCACTCGGCACTCGGAGCAGATTTCATCTCCACTGTCCAACACACGGAATTCAAGCTTTGGATCATCCAACTCCGTTTTTTTGCATGAAGCGCACTGGTGGAAAAACGAGTCCGTGGGCGCGGAGGCCTGCTGAAAGCGGTTTCGACGATCCGTGACCTTCGCGGTCCGGAGGCCTTGCCTCCAAAAGCCCGGCACAAAGGCAACAAGGTAATTCAGATGCCCGACCAGCACCGCGAGCAGCATGAACGGTTGCTGAATCACGCCGAGCAGGGTCATACCTGCGGCGATCAGAGCCAGCCATTTGATCTTCACTGGAAGAATGAAATACACCATGATCTCTTCATTCGGGTAAAACGTGGCAAAGGCGAAGAAAAGCGTCTGGTAAAGGAAGAGCGCCTCCGCTGGCCAGCCAAAGAGCAGATTCCCTGCTGTCACGGCCACCATCCAGGCGAGGATATAGAGATTGACGCGGAAAGGCGTCCACCCCGCCTCCAATCCACGACCAATCCACATCATGATGAGCGTGCCCAGCACAGCCCAAAGGATGGAAAAGCTGCGTGGAATGAAGACATGAGTCACCAACCGCCACACCTGCCCTTGCATGATGAGTTCCGTATCGAGCGACAGCAGGTCAAGGTAAGTCTGAGCGGAATCCTTGCCCATCATGAGCACCAGCACGAGCACGCCGAGTTGGAAGAGGGCAATGACCTGAACGAGACTTGGAATGGCAAAACGGCCGAACTTAGATTCAAGGGTATCGATGAAGCGCATTGGGTCCGACGATCATGGATGCCGCCGCCATTTTCGCGAGTGCCATTCACACAAAAAATGCCGTCACAAGGGCCGCCAGCGCCAGCCAGTCGCGAGTGCCGAGGCGGTCGCTGCTGCCGGTGAAGCGCAGCATCTTGAACAACGCCCCCGTGGGGCATCCAAACCGGCAGTAAGCCAGCGGCGTGACGAGTGACCCCACCAGCCCCGCAAGCGCGATGACGATGCTGGCGATGCCCGCGACGCGGAAGAGGTAGGCATCAAAAGGCTCCACCTGATTTAAATCGAGCCCCAGAGCCCAAACAACGCTCACAAACACCGCGAGCAGCAAGACGAAGGGCAGCGCACTCAAAAGCCCGTCGAGCCGTTTCGAGGGCGACCACTGCCAGCGAAGCCGTTTGGCCAAAAGCTGCTGCAAAGCACCGTGCGGGCAGATGTGATGGCAGTAGAGCTGCTTCGACGTGAACACGGGTCCGAGCAAAGCCACCGCCGCCAAGGCAACGAGCCCGATGGCATTCCGCCATGGCACCCCACCTGCAGCCCAGCCAGCCATGAGACCTTGCGAAAGCATCTCGCCAGACACAAAACCGCCGTAAACCACCAGCAGCACATGATGTGCATGCCGGCACCACGCGATGCCCCGCATTCGCGTGAAGGCCATCACGAAGGCGGAGAGGATCACGGCGAGATGTCCGGCATCCTGCCAGCGCCAGCGGATGCGCTGCCACCAGGCGGCACGATTCGCTTTCTCATTCAAATAAGCCTGCGCACGCACTCGCACGCCTTCCGCCACGCCCCAACTCGTCTGCGTGGCACCCGAGACACCTTCCACACCCGCTTTGTCAAAGTCGATGCCAGCGATGGCCTCCATCGTCATGCCATCAAAGGTCTTCAAAAAGGCCGGATCCCCCGTAACATAGGCGGTGTAGGCTTCTGTGTCGTAAGTCTTGCGCAGCGCCATCGAGCGCAGCGTCTTCCCCGCGGCATCGAGAAGCATCAGTGAGTCGCTCGGCCCTTTGTAGCCCACCACCCCATCACTTGCTGGCGCGGTGCGGATGGCAATGGCGATCACGTTTTTCGTCTCATCGAGGACTTCCCATCGCGGAGCCTCGCCACGCAATGCTGTCGCTTTCGGCTCCAGCTTGGTCACTTCCTCCAAAGTCAGCTCTTGAGGAAAGCGGAGCGACTTCGTGGCGCTTTTGCCTATGCGCCGCAGCACGCCTTCCGCGATGGCACTGCTGGTCAATGTCGCACCCGATACCGCCTGCGGCTGCATCGAGGCCAGTTCTTCCGCTTTCTTACGATAAAACTGCCCGAAGAACTCCCGATGCCGCACCACCTCGGCCAGATGATCCGTCGTGTCTCCACTGCGCAGCACACGGAGGCCAATGATGCGGCGATTCCGATCGAGTGCGATGAGCGTGTTCGTGCTGCCGGAGTAGCCAATGATATCGTCGGACTCCGGCGCGGTCTGCATCACTTGGCCAAGAGCGATGCCAGAGGTATCTTTCACGATCTGAAAGCCATCCGCATCCTCCAACGAGGCCGCTAAAGGGAAAAAGTCCCGCACTCGCTCTACCGCGATGCTTTGCATGCCAGACGGCTGCCGCTTTTGAATCACAACGATGGCCAACGCCAGCAGCGAAAGCCGCCAGACCCGCAGGAACAAGGCTCGTGGTTGCTCCTTCACAGCCGTTCAATCGCCATCGCGATGCCCATGCCGCCGCCGATGCATAGGCTGGCGATGCCGCGACGGTGGTTTTTGTCCTCCATGAGATGCAGGAGCGTGACAAGCACCCTCGCTCCGCTGGCTCCGATGGGATGCCCGAGTGCAATCGCACCTCCACGCTGGTTCAAACGAGACACATCAAGGCTCAGTTCCTTCACGCAGCCGAGCGTCTGCACGGCAAAAGCCTCATTGATCTCAATGGCGTCCACCTCGTCGAGCTTCCAGCCAGCTTTTGCCAACACGCTGCGGATGGCACCGACCGGCCCAAGACCCATCAAAGCCGGATCACAACCCATCGTCGCGGTGGCAACGATCCGTGCTCGAGATGTTTTGCCTGTTGTGTCACTGCCGAGCAGCACTAAGGCGGCACCATCATTGATGCCGGAGGCATTGCCAGCTGTCACGGTGCCGTCTTTGCGAAACGCAGGCTTCAGTTTGGCCAGCGATTCGACTGTCGTATCCGCCCGCGGATGCTCATCGCGAGCCACGTCGGCCACGGTGATGATCTCGCGGCTGAAGTCGGCCTCGCTCACGCGTTTCTGGCTCAGCGCCGCAAAGGCATCCTGCTCTGCGCGAGTGATGCCATGCTTATCCGCGATGCGTTCCGCGGTTTCCCCCATGCCGATGCCGAGCAAGGGATCGCTCAGGCCATCGACGAACATGGAATCCTTCAGCGAGGCATCGCCGAGCTTCTTTCCCCAGCGCAAATCCATCGCGTAGTACGGTGCCCGGCTCATCACCTCGACACCACCGGCGAGCACGAACTCGCTTTCGCCGCTCGCAATGGCATCGGCGCCAAGCGCCACGGCCTTTAGCGACGATCCGCAGGCCATGTTCACCGTATAGCCTGGCACCTCCTGCGGCAGTCCGAGCTTCAACCCGACCTGCCTTGCCACATTCATGCCACTGCCCGCCTGCAACACCTGGCCGAGGATGACCTGATCGATGCGCTCGCCGAGGTTCATGCCCTTTCCGAGCGAGGTGGCGAGATCGGCCGCGGTCAGGTCTTTGAACCCACCGCCGAATTTGCCGATGGCGGTGCGCTGCGCTTCGAGAATGTAAACGGGTTTCATAAATCAACGCAGCAAGGGCAGGCCTGCACAAAATGTCCCGGCGATACCTCCTTGAGCCTGAGGTCGATCTTCGTGCTCTCCTGCCACTCCGGATGCTTCATGCGATGCCCGAAGGCACATCCCGCGGGCGGATTGATCGGCGAAGGCACATCACCTTTCAGCAGTTGCCGCTCGCGACGCTTCGTCGGGTCCGCGATGGGGATCGCATCGAGCAGCGCCTTGGTGTAGGCATGCCGCGGATTCTTATAAAGCTCCGCCGCAGGTGCCATCTCGACGATTTTGCCGAGGTACATCACCGCCACGCGATCGCTCATGTGCTGCACCACGCTCAAGTCATGCGCGATGAACAGATACGCGAGCCCGAAGTCACGCTGAAGCTCCAGCAGCAAGTTCAAGACCTGCGCCTGCACGCTCACATCGAGCGCGGACACCGGTTCGTCGCACACAATCAACTTCGGCTTCAACGCGAGCGCTCTCGCGATGCCGATACGCTGCCGCTGACCGCCGCTGAACTCGAAGGGATACTTGTGCACGCCATCCGCCGGCAAACCGACGCGCTTCAACAACTCCGCCGCCCATTCGCTGCGCTCGGCTCGCGTGCCCATCTTTTGAATGATGAACGGCTCCTCCAAGATCTGCCCGATGGTGTGACGCGGGTTCAGCGACTCCGCCGGATCTTGAAACACCATCTGCAATTCGCGCCGCAGCTCGCGAAGCTGGCCTTGCGACTTCGTCGAGATGTCATGGCCGTTGAATTGAATGCTCCCCGCCGTCGGTTTCAGCAAGCGCACAACCGATTTCGCCACTGTGGACTTCCCGCAGCCGCTTTCACCGACGAGTCCGAGCGTCTCGCCCGGTTGCAGCTCAAAGCTCACCCCATCCACCGCCTTGCACGTCGCCTTCGTCGTGTAAAACACGCCGCCACGCACCGGGAAGTGCATCTTGAGGTTTTGGACGGAGAGGAGGCTCATGAAGCAGACAGTTGTTGGGCAAAACACGCGCAGGCCTCGACGCCGTGGCCGCTGCCGCATTCTTTCCAGGGCTGGCGCTGGCTCAAAACGTCATCGCTGTGCTTGTTGGGGCAGCGTGGGGCGAAGCGGCAGCCTTTGGGCATATCCTTGAGGCTCGGGACCATGCCTGGGATGACGGGAAGCGGTGTTTTCGGCGGATGATCGAGCTTCGGCAGGCAGTTGATGAGGCCTTGCGTGTAAGGATGAAGCGGCTTGGCGAAGATTTCGCTCACGGGACCTCGCTCGACAATGCGACCGGCATACATCACGGCCAAGTCGTCGCAGACTTCGGCGACGACACCGAGGTCATGGGTAATGAGGATGACGGCCATGCCGGTCTCGCGCTGGAGGCGCTTCAGCAGCTCGAGAATCTGCGCCTGCACGGTGACATCGAGCGCGGTGGTCGGTTCATCAGCGATGAGCACCTTAGGGTGGCAGGAGAGCGCCATGGCAATCATCACGCGCTGGCGCATGCCGCCGCTGAGTTGATGCGGATACTCGTTCACGCGTTGATCCGGAGCGGGAATGCCGACCCATTCCATGAGCTCGACCGCACGCTTGAGTGCTTTATTAGGCAGCATCGGTTCATGCAACTGGATGGCCTCAATGATTTGTCTTCCAACGCTTTGCACGGGATTCAGAGCCGTCATCGGTTCTTGGAAGATCATTGCGATGTCGTTGCCGCGAATCTTGCGCATATCCCCGATGGGCAACTGGGTCAAATCGCGGCCTTCGAGCCGCACTTCACCGCCGAGAATAACTCCGGCGGGCTGTGGCAGAAGGCGCATGAGGCTCATGGCGGTCACGCTTTTGCCACAACCACTCTCGCCGACGACGCCGAGGGTCTTGCCGGCATCCAGCGTGAAATCGACATCGTCTACGGCGGTCAGCAGGCCGTTGTCGGTCTGGAAGCCGACACGCAGGTTCCGAACTTCGAGCAAAGGGGCCGCCATCACTTGGTTCCTCCTGATTTGAGGTTGTGATCGAAGACCTGATCGATCTCGGGGAAAGTTTTGCCGCTGCGGATCGCTGCTTCGGTCTCGCGTTTCACGTCCTCGTCGATCCAGTGCAGATGGTTCGACATCGGCAACTCACTCACGGCGACATTGAAGGTCTTCTCTGGCCATTTTACCCAGCGCCAATAAGCCACGCGGTAGTAGTTCTGCTCGTAGCCTGGAATCCAGGCGGCCTCGTCGTGGATAATCTGGTCTGCTCCCCAGGATGCGTTGCGAATCTCCTCGATCGTCGTCGCAGCACGCTCGGCCTCGCAGAACTTGTCCATGCGAGGGTCGGCGAATGAGCAGAGGTTATTGGTGTTCGGTCGCGGCGTCTTGCCGTCCTCCATGAATGCGTCTTTCGAATGCCAGGCCTGATAGTGATCAGGGATCGGCGGCGTGACGCTGAAGGCGACGGACGCAGCCTGATGCTTCTTCTGCGTAGCTTTTTGGAAGTAGGCGGTACTTTCAAGGCCTTCAAGCTTGTATTCGAGACCGGCCTTGATCGCCTCCTCTTTGAGCCGCTGCATGACTTTCTGCACAATCTCGGTCTTGCGATGCAAGATCGTCACGCTGAGGCGCTCGCCCTTTTCATTGATCAGAACGCCGTCATTGCCGAGCTTGGTGTAGCCCGCCTTGGCGAAATGCTCGCGCGCAAGCTGCACATCAAAGGGACGCGCCTTGAGCGGAGGATCGCCGATGAGCGGGAAGCCCTCGCTGAAGCTGTTGAGGCGTTGGAAATCGCCGCGCAGGTCGAAGTCGATGACTTTTTGGTAGTTCGTGGCGTAGCTAAGACCGAGGCGCAGATCCTTGTTGTTCAGTGGTGGCACGGCACAGTTCAGCCACAGGCCGGCGTGAGAGCCTGGCCAGATGTTGTAGAACTTCGTCTTGTGGATGTAGCCCTTGTGAACCTCCGGGATCTCCAGCTTCTCATACCAATACTCCGGAATGCCCATCATCAGCTGCTCCACATCGAGCTCACCTTGGCGGAACAGCTCCAGCACCTTGTCCTGCAGGCGGATCACGCGATAGACAATGCGGTCTACGTTGTAGCGATACCGGTAGAACTTTTTATCGCGGGCCCACCAGTTCTTCACGCGGGATAGCGTAACACTGCGACCGAACTGAATATCCTCCTCGCGGATCACATATGGCCCGGCGCTAGGACGGCAGCGCCATTGATAACGCTGCTCAAAATCCGGTCCAAACTCGCGGTAGAAGTGCCGCGACATCGGTGAGGTGCTCACATAATACGGCGCGAGCGGTTTGGGGTCCGTGAGCGTGATGGACAGCGTGTGAGCGTCGTAGCGGGTGATGTTGGAGTAGTTCGTGGCATACCACTCGTTGCCGAAGGGGTTCTTCGGATACTCGCTGAGCTGCATGTAGAACTGGTTGAAGAAGTCATCAGCCTCAACGGGTGTGCCGTCGGAGAAAGTCGCGTCCGGATCGAGGCGGAAGAACACGGTGCGATTGTCTGGCGAGACGGCCCACTGCTTCGCCACGCACGGGATCACACGGCCCGTCTCGGGGTGCAGGTTGATCAGCGACATCTCCACATCGTCGTATTGATAGCCACGGAAGGAACTGTTGCTGTTCTCTCCAAGCACCCGCAGCGTGGGCGGGAAGGAGAGGATGTAGTCACGCAACATGCCGCCCTTCTTCGCGTTCGGATCACCGATCTCCGGCTCGTTCATGCCGTCCTCCCACTTCAAATCGGCCGGAACATCTTCCGGCTTCGCGAAGGTGAAGTACTCAGGCTTTTTCAGCCGCTCACGCACTTTGATCAATTCGGCCTCCAGCTCGGCTTTTTTGGCCGCATCGGCTTCTTTGGCAATTTGAGCCGGAAGGTCCTTCTCCTGGCTCTGCAAGCCCTCGAGCACCTTTTTGTTATAGAAGCCCCAAAACGCCTCGCGCTCCTTCGTGCCGTCGTAGGGCGTGAAATCGGCCGCATGCAGCGCACCGCCAAGCAAGGTGGCGAGCAGAACTGCGAACAGCGAACTGGGAACAGGGAACTTCATTGATACGTCGTGAATTTTTTCGGATCAAAGGCCTCCCTCAGCGCCTCGCCGACGAAGGTGACGA
>JAFMIR010000056.1 GCA_017853885.1 Prosthecobacter sp. | reverse complement strand
TCCTCTACTCCATCACCACTGTTTTGCCTATCATCAGGTTTTCAAACACGGCCTAAGGAACTTGGTGTCCTCACCGACCGTAGAGCTTTGCCTTGATTCCAATTCCGGGACATCCAGACTGCTTTTCTGGCCTCCATCGTGGCGAAAAGGCTTTGCCTTGATTCCAATTCCGGGACATCCAGACTGCCATGAACCAGGTCTGGCGTGGTTTGCCAGCTTTGCCTTGATTCCAATTCCGGGACATCCAGACTCAGCCTTTGGCCGTGTGCGTGACCCATCGGGCTTTGCCTTGATTCCAATTCCGGGACATCCAGACTCGAGCGCATCGTGAGGGCTGGTCGATTCCAGCTTTGCCTTGATTCCAATTCCGGGACATCCAGACTGCCGCCAACCCCGTCAATGTCTATCCCGCCGCTTTGCCTTGATTCCAATTCCGGGACATCCAGACTTTGCCGTAACCGCGCAGTCGCACCACTCGGGCTTTGCCTTGATTCCAATTCCGGGACATCCAGACTAGCGTGCCACCTCAAGCGCTCGCCCTCACAGCTTTGCCTTGATTCCAATTCCGGGACATCCAGACTCTCGCAGGCTGACATGGACCGACGAGCGAAGCTTTGCCTTGATTCCAATTCCGGGACATCCAGACTGCGTGGAATATCCCATGAGCCATCGGCGCGGCTTTGCCTTGATTCCAATTCCGGGACATCCAGACTCCTGAACGTGGGCAGCAACACAGTCGATGTGCTTTGCCTTGATTCCAATTCCGGGACATCCAGACTTTTTGGTGAATCCTGGTGAACCGATGACTTGCTTTGCCTTGATTCCAATTCCGGGACATCCAGACTGTGGATCGACATCTCTGCTGTGAATGCCAGCTTTGCCTTGATTCCAATTCCGGGACATCCAGACTTCGGCGGCTCGTGGATCAATCCTTATCCTCGCTTTGCCTTGATTCCAATTCCGGGACATCCAGACTCGCAATTCGTCAGCAGCAGCGCGATCATGGCTTTGCCTTGATTCCAATTCCGGGACATCCAGACTTTGGATTTCTTGTTTGGTCATGAAGACTTTGCTTTGCCTTGATTCCAATTCCGGGACATCCAGACTAGCTCTGGCCTCCGGCGGGGCTGGAATCCTTGTTTTACAAGGGTTCCAGCCTCGCGCGGGATGGTCAATTTTCTCCGATTTGGGCCAGTTTAGTTCGGCTGACTTACGCGAAATGGTCATTTCGCAATCCGCTTGAGCTTGGAGATGCGCCGCCGCCTGCCCCTACCACAGGAGAATCTGCTCTGGCAAGCTTTCCGGCTCTTCGCCCTTCTGGGTCGGTGCCCCGTGCATGACAAAAGAACGCTCCCACTGTGCCCGCGTCACAAACAGGGCGCGCACGCTTCCTTCCGGTGGGAGATGGGCCTTCAGGCGGTCGAGATGGGTTTCCTGCCGGGCAAAGGTCACGCAGGGCCGCACATAGACGCTCCATTGGAGCATGGAATAGCCGTCGTCCTTCAGCCATTCGCGGAAGTCGTGCGCCGCCTTGCGCTCCTTTTTGGAGAGAACCGGCAAATCGAAGGCTACGAGCAGCCAGCCCATTTTATAGAGTTCGGTGTCCACGGCTTGTAGATCGTGGGTTTGTGTTCCAGAACCGCGCGACGGAAGGAGCGGATCACCCCTTCGATCACGCCGCGGATTTCGATGGTCATGTCCAGGTAATCCACTTTCTCCAAAGGAAAGGCGGTCACCCATCGACGAAACTCCTTGGTTACTTCCAGCGGGGCTTCGGGCGCCTCCCGCTGCATCTTCTGCACCCACTGAGCTACCCGCCAGTCCACGCACGGGCGGAAGGGCTCCATTAAATCATAGGCAAGGGGAGTCGCCTGCTCCCGCGTCACATGGAAAATCCCAAAGGTCGGGTCCAGTCCCACGCCGAAGAGTTTTTGCAGCGTGGTGGAGAGCAGCACTGCATAGCCGTAGTTCAGCAAAGCGTTCACGCCGCCCTGGCCTTGGTCCCGGATGAAATCGGCCATCCCGAGCGCCCGGCCAAAGATGCCCCAGTGCGTCCGCGCTCCCATGGCCTCCTTGTGCTCGTGGTTGCTGTTCAGGATGGCATCCAGTTCCTCCAGCTTCTTGTCCTCAGGTGCCAGATGGCGGGCCAGCAGGAGCTGGTTCTTTACCTTGGCATTCACCGTGCGTCGCCAGAGGGTCTCCTTCTCCCTGGTGGTGATGTCGAGCTGTGCCCGCGTGAGCAGGGTGTCCGTGCTGCGGTTCGCGGGAAGCAGGATGCTCACAGGCTGGAAGCTCTCGCACAGGATCAAGGCGATCCCGTGCTTGGCCGCTTCGATGAGCAGGTGGCTGTGCAGGGAGGCGGAGAAGCTGGTGATGATAATGCTCGCCACATCCTCCAGCGGCACGGTGCGCGGTTTGTCCTCCCCGTTGACCTTGCAAGTGAGCTGCCCATCCCTGCAGCTCAGGGACACCTGCGCGTCATCAATGCTGACAATGTGGTAGGACATAGTGCGCTCATCCAAGAGCGACCAAATATAACCCCATGTGTCAAATCTGCCTCAACACGGCTACGTTGCAGCGAGTAGCGGCAGATCGGGACTCCCACAGAATCCATCGTCCACAATCTCCAGTCCAGCTCTGAGCAAGGTTTGAATCAAGACCTTTTTGTAGTTAGGCGGACTCTCAATGCGGCGCACGACATCAAGACGTGCAATCCGGACGTTCTCCGGCTCAGTGCTGATCACTTTCCAAATTCCACGATAGTCCGATCTTCCCACTGCGTTTGGAATCCGAACAATCATTCCATTTCGCAAGACACGAACGGGCTTGCCCGCATTCCGCTGAATAACTTCAGTGAGTCTTTCCCTCACCTTATGAAAAGGAATCGGAGTCGGTTCTGGATCAAGTGCCACCCCATAGTTTTCGCTGATGATCAAAGCGCCATTCAGTGCCGATAGTTTCCCCTTCTTTAGCCCCACTACACGTTCTTTGCGCATCTCATCCTGCTTCCATTTCCTCTTCCTCGCTCCGGTTTCGGGATCAATATCCGTCGGGCCGAAGGTGCGTTGGCGGAGATGGACCTGATCGCCTTCCGTTTTAACGACACGCCAAGTGTTCATCTCCAAGCGTGCGCCGCTCATGTCCGCCGGGACATGCTGGACCACACGGCGCTCTTTGAGCGCCTCAACGATTTGTTTTTTGAAGGTCTCCGGCAGGTCCAGCACTTCCAGCTTGCGTGCCCGGCCCTTGTCCCGTTCGTCTTTGGGCTCGGCCAGTTTTAGCAGGCCGTGCCAGCCGTAGCGGTCGCGGAAGGCTTCTTCATCCTGCTTTAGGACCTTCTTGGTAACGATCTGTTCCCAGAGCTTGCCATCCTTCGGCATGAAGTGGCTGACGAGGGCGATGACACAAGCGTCAAGGGCATGGTGCAGATGCGTGATGTCGCGGATTTCACCTTTGGGTCGGACTTGCAGGCTGAGGCTTGGCTTGCCATCGGCGTCCATCACATACTCGCGCTTTTCATTCACGGTTGGAAGCATCGTCATGACCTCGGGACAGGCGGGGGCAAGACAGCCGAGGCAATCCCAAGCTTTGCGAACCACGCCGGTCACGCTGCCGGGCAGGGAAACGATGCGGTCGGTGTTTTGCAGATGCACAAAACGCTTTTCAAGCTGTCGGGCACTCAGTCGCACCAAATGTGACGTCACGGTGAGGTCGCGCGGCGTGAATTCCTTCTCTTCGTAATCCTTCAGAAGCATTTTCTGCTTCCGGCTCCACTGCCGGAGCTTGTCATCGAGGGAACCTTGGCCGGGGGTGAAGCGATTCGGCTTCTTCTCACCCGCCAGCTTGTTCACGAAGGCTTCGTATTGCTTCAACGTGAAGATCGTGAGTTCAGGTTTGCCGGGGACAGGTTTTCCTTTTTCATCCTCGATGAACTGGCGTGCGGTCCGGTTGGCCTTCCACTTGTTCACCTCGGCAAAGGTGACCACCAGCGAATCGAGCGAGTCCGATGGACGCAGCGAGCGCGGGATGATGTGGTCTTTGTCCACCTTGCCGCGTGCCAGAGTGACAGCGTCGAATTCATGGCCGGTGTAAGGGCACTTCCAATCGAGATCGTCCGCAATGCGGGCTTTGCGGATCAATCCGGCATTGATCGGGATGCTGGTGCCTTCGAGGTCTGTGGTGAGCCGTTTGCTCACGTCTTTGAAATTCTTGAGCTTGATGCCGAGTTCCTGGGCCACCTCTTTGTTCGTCTTGCCAGAAAACTCCACCAAGTCCCGCGCCACCTCGATAACGCACTTGTCCACCTGGGTCGGATCACCGTCCGCGTAAGTTTTCACCATGTCATCGACGAGCCGGAGGAGAATCTTGAGGCGATGGCGCACCAGATGATTGTTGGTGAGTTCGTCGATCTCTTTGCCGAGATCATGCTTCTTGATGATTTCCGCATCGAGCACTCCTCCATTCTCACGCGGGTGCATCTTCGCTTCCATGACCTGTGCGACGACGCGCTTCATCACCTCGCGGCCATAAGGAGCGCGTCCGCTGGGGAAAGTCGGCGCGACGCGTTGCTTCACGCGGTCTTCCCATTTTTCCTCAGTCTGGCCTTTACGCGGCTTCTGCTTTGTTTTGTTCCAAGCCTCTCTCAGTGTGTGTTCGAGACCTGCATCCAAGGCTTCGGGTTGTGCGAGAATCCACTCCCACGTTACTTTACGCTCTTTGTTCCAACGTCCGCGAATCCGGCGCAGGAGGGCTTTCAAGGATTTGAGAGCAGCCGTGTCTTCGTCCTTAGTTTTGTCAGGATGGACCCAGATGGCTTTAAGCATGCCATTCGTTTTGGTGAAGCGAAGCGCCGGATCGAGCACCAGCGCCTCTGCCGCGTCTGGATGCGTCATCATCAAATCCGCATTGGACGCGACGGCACCACTGACCTCCAGCACGGCCTTCTTGAACTCGCCAGCGGTGAATCCACCCTCACTCCGTGCAATCGCCGTGAGCTTGGCTCGTTCTTCGGATGTCAGGGATTGCTTGTCGCCGTCCTTGCTGCGCCGCACGGTGATATTGGCCAGAATTTCCGCCCAACGGAATTCCAGATACTCCCGGCTATCCTTGAGCGGGCGCTTCTCGCCGGACACAGGACACTCACCAATGATGCGGTTGTCGAAACGGGGCACGGCCTGACCAAACAGAAGCCCGCCGATATAACGACCCGGCAACTTTGCATCCAACCCAAGATCACTCAGCACCTCCCGGACGGATTTGCCATTTGCGGGTGTGTTATCTTCGGCGCACAAGGCAGTGATCAGCGCAGGCGTGACCTGCGGTAGCTTGCCAATGTGTTTTTCGAGCAACGAAATGACCTCATCCCTGACTACATCCCGGGGGAAGGCGGCATTACTCGTCTTGTAGGCAATCGGAGAGGTTTTCTTGTCATCCGAACGCGGATCAATCTTCAGCTTGGCGCAGATGGTTTCGCACATGGTGGCCCTGCCAAATTTGTCGATCAAGAAGCGGGCGTTTTTCACCTTCTCCGTATCATCGCTATCTTCGTCCTCATCGCGGCTCCATTTTCGGTTGCCATCATAGCCGCGATTGTGCGCATACCATCGAAGCACATCCCACATCTCACGCCATGAAAGCAGGGAACCTCCTGCATGGACGCGGGCTGCCAGTTTCCACGGCCACGGGCCTCCCGGTTCATCCAGTTGGGACGCGGTGAGCACTCCGAGGTGGGCGAGCAGCTTTTTCATTCGGGCAATTCTCATGCGAGTGCTGCGAATGTGCCTGCGCTGGCGACGGAGCTGCCGTCGGGTGCTGGCGAGGCAGTCATCCGTAGGGAAAAGAACTGCTCCGGTGCCTTTGATGGTAGGGGTTTGATTGGCTGTCGTATCCAGCACCGCCCAGCCAATGCTGGCATGACCAATATCATACGAGAATAGAAGCTTTTTCATGTTGGTTCTTGCGTCTCTAAGATTAGCCGCTAACATGATTTCGGAATCAAGAGCAAAGTTTGAAGTGCAAATCAGCTTCTGTTCGTCACGCGAACACGTCTGGCTTTAAAAGCACTCTCTTTTAAAATAGCCGTTCGGGACGCCGAACGGCTGTTTTGTTTCAACATGAAGATCTTTGTATGGCATCGAGATCGATGAATTTTTCAAAATGCAATCAATCCATTGGCACCTAGCGAAGAAGTGGCTGTCCACCGTTACGCAACACTCCCCGTGCCCGGCGGTGGAAGAAAGTTGCGTGCTAGGGAGAGCTTCAGCTCGCGCATGGCAGCCTCAAGGTGCTGTCGAATTTCAGCGAGTTCGGGTTCGAGTTCCGGATCGATTCGAGTGGAAGTGAGGCGGTCGAATTGCTCCTGAAGCGGTGCACCGTCTTCGCGGTAGCCGCTTTGAGCGAGCAGGTGGCGCACGCGGTCAGCCAAGCGTCGTGTGTCGGCGATGCGCACGAGGGCATCACCTTCATCGATTTCACCTGCGGCGAGGCGGGTGAGCTGCTGGCACTGGAACTTCCGGCAGCGCACGGGGCGTTGCTCATACACGGTGCAGCAGAGACGTTTCAGCGCGGCGCAGGGCTGTTCCATCCAGACATCGCTGTCACGGTGTCGGATGCGCAGGCCAATGGCAGCCAGCTCAGCGGGTGAATCCTCCGGCTGCATGCGAACGATTTGGAAGAGAGTGCCGTCACAGCATAGGCCGCAGGACAAGCAGAGGCGCGAGGCAGCAGCGGCAGTTTCGGAGGTCATGCTGGCACTGGTGGAAGGCATTTTCTGTTTGGCAAATGGCGGTGGGGGCGGGAACGTGTGGATGATGAAGTTCTCCCTGTTGACGCTGCTGATCCCCGCTGTGCTGGTGGCGAGTCTGGTGTGGGTTTTCTTCGAGCTCTCACGCCCGCAGACGGGTTCTCCAGGTGGCGCAGCACCGGGCACTGCGGCGGGGGCGATCGCTCACTCGACGGTGGCGCAACCGGTGATGGTCGAGTTTTACGCAGAATGGTGCGGTCCGTGCCAAGAGATGGCACCGGTGGTGGAGGCGTTTGAACGTGAGATGGCCGGGCAGGTGCGTGTGATCCGTGTGAATGTGGATGAGGACCCGAAGCTGGGCTACGATCACAAGGTGGGTGTGATTCCGACTTTTGTGGTGTTCAAAAACGGCAAGGAGACAGCGCGTGCGTCCGGAGCGATTCCACGGAGCCGACTGCAAGAGCTGGTGGCGAAGTGAGTTTGCGGTTGCCAGCGGGCAAGGCGTGCCATTGATTCGTCTTCTTCATGAAAGCGTTTTTTTTGCTCTGCACGTTCGTCCTGCTCCCGCTGGCTTCAAAGGCTTTGACTCCCGATGGAAAGCGGAAGCTGGTCTTCATCGCTGGAAAGCCCTCGCATCCGCCGGGGATGCATGAGTTCCGTGCGGGAACGATCCTCTTAGAGAAGTGCCTGAAGGCTGTGCCTAACCTCGTGGTGGATCGTCATGAAATGGGTTGGGTGAAGGATGAGGCGACTTTTGCCGATGCGGATGCGGTGGTGATTTATGCGGATGGTGGAGCGAAGCACCCGGCCGTGGTGGACGGTCACCTAGAGACGCTGCGGGCGCTGATCGCCAAGGGCACGGGCTTTGGCTGCATGCACTACGGCGTGGAGGTGGTGGCAGACCAGGCGGGCAAGGAGTTTCAGGCGTGGCTGGGTGGGCACTACGAAAACGCCTTCTCCTGCAATCCCATCTGGGATGCGAGTTACACGGTGCTGCCGGTGCATCCAATCACGCGGGGCGTGCAGCCCTTCACAACCAAGGACGAGTGGTATTTCCATATGCGCTTCCGGCCAGCCTTCCAAGATGGCATCCACGCGGCGAGTGACCAAGGAACGACCTTTTCCCCAATCCTGACGGCTGTGCCGACAGATGCGACGCGGGATGGTCCCTATGTGTATCCCAAGGGGCCGTATCCGCACATTCAGGCAGAGAAGGGGCAGCCGGAGACAATGATGTGGGCGGTGGAGCGTGCGGATGGCGGGCGCGGCTTTGGCTTCACTGGCGGCCATTTCCATGAAAACTGGGGCAATGACCCTGTTCGTAAGGCCGTGCTGAATGCGCTGGTTTGGGTGGCAAAGGTGGATGTGCCTGCTGGTGGCATCGAATCGAAGGTGACGCCGGAGGAGCTGAAGGCCAACCTAGATCCGAAACCGGCCCCGAAACCCAAGAAGACCGCAATGGAGCCACCGAAGGTCTTCCAGCGTTTCGCGCAAAAGTAGCCCTGCTCAGGGCGGGGTGATATTGTGTCGACCGGCCTGTACGGTGAGATCCTTTAGGCCACTGCCGCTGATGGTGTTGCCCTTCACGATCTGGCCTTCACCGTTGAGGATGATGCCGTTTTTCCCGGAGGCGGTGATGACGTTTTCGAGAATTGTGTTTTGAGCGGTGCCGGAGGCGATCTGGATGGCATTCCCTCGAGTGCGATCGAACTGGTTGCCACGAATGAGGTTTTTTTCATTGAGGCCGGGTTGTTTGCACCAGCGCCAGAGGTTGATGCCGGTCTGGCAGTCGAGGAAGTCATTTTGCTCGATCGTGCAAGCTTTGGCGTCGTTGAGCTCCACACCGATGAGACTGCGAGCGATGTGATTGTGCCGGGCGATGCTGCCAGTGGTGAAGTGATCAAAGTCGATGGCCTCATCGGTGGTGTCTCGGATGGTGCAGTTTTCGATGCGGGCATTTTCACAAGAGTAGAGGGCGATGCCGCGGCCGTGGCAGTTTTGGATGAAGCAACGCTCGATGTGCAGATTTTTCACCGGCGGCCCCGTAGGACCTTTTTCATAGCTGTAGGGTCCTTGGGCGAAGATGCCGCAGAGCTGCGCGTGACCACGCACGGGAGGATCCCCCTCCACACGGCCCCCATCGAGCGTGAGCTTTTGGATTTGTACGTCCTCAACGTGTCCTCGAATCTCGAAGAGGTTCGGCGCATCGGGATCGCGGACGAGCGTGCCTGACGGGGCAGGGAAGTCGAGCGGACGGGCTAGGTGAAGGGTTTGGCCCTCGATTCGTTCGAGGGTGGCAAGGTGGTAGGGCTTGGGCTTTTGGGTGAATGAGTCCACCGCGCCATCGGCCTCAATTTGGAGATTCATGCCGGGCCTAAGCGATTGGTGGCGCTTCACTCGCAGGGTGGTGTCTCCAGCGTGGGCGGCATCGGCGATCTCCGCGTAGGCGAGCGGTGGCAGTTGCAACACCGTGCTTTCAGGATCGAGACCTACGACGCGCAGTCTTCGGGCGTTTTGAATGAGAAGGGGGCGTTCCAAGAGGTGTTTTCCGGGCGGAATCACGACCTCGGAGCCTTTGGGGGACTTCACGGCCTCGTTGATGAAGCTTTGCAGTTCATCAGTGGTCAGGGCGAAGCTGGGAGTGGTGAGCCAAACCGTAAAAAAAAAGAATCGAAGAATCATGAGAATGCGTTTAATACGCATTTTGTCCGCCCGAACCTGCCGAAAGACCGCAAGATGCAGTCGAACGTCAGCTATCGAAGTGCAGCCAACCACTCCTGCCAGAGCCCAGCCAACGTCAATGAAGTCTCAGAGCCCCGAATCGACTGCCACAGCGACCCCGAAAAGAACCAAGCGCGACACCAACACTTGGAAAGCGATTGTTCAGAAGTACCAGCAACCCTCTCTCCCGCGTGCCATCTGGCAGATTGTGGACACTCTCGTGCCCTATGCACTGGTCTGGTATCTGATGTACCTCAGCCTGTCGTGGTCCCTGTGGATCACTGCTGCGCTAGTGATCCTGGCTGGGTTGCTCGTGGTGCGCCTCTTCATCATCTTCCATGACTGCTGCCACGGCTCCTTCTTCAAATCGAACGCAGCGAACAACATTGTGGGCTTCATCACCGGGATGCTGACACTCACGCCGTATCACCACTGGCGCTGGGAACACAATATCCACCACGCCAGCTCCGGTGCACTGGACCGACGTGGTGTGGGAGACATCTGGACGATGACGGTAAAAGAGTATTTGGAAGCCTCTCGCTGGAAGCGATTTTCCTATCGCATCATGCGCAATCCGCTCGTTCTCTTCGGCATCGCCCCGGTTTATCTGTTCGTGATTTGGCAGCGTTTTTCGATGCCGAAAGCCAGTGCGCGCGAGCGCTGGTCCGTGCGCTGGATGAATGTGGCCATCCTGCTACTGGCTGCGGCCTTGAGTCGTGTTTTTGGCATCGGGACGTATGTGCTCCTCCATCTCGGCATCGTTTTTGTAGCAGGTGGTTTGGGCGTGTGGATGTTTTATGTTCAGCACCAGTTTGAAGACGTGTACTGGGAGCGTGATGGTCACTGGGACTACACAGAAGCAGCGCTGAAGGGCAGCTCCTACTACAAGCTGCCACGCATCCTGCAGTGGTTCTCCGGCAACATCGGCTTCCACCACATTCACCACCTGAGTCCACGCATCCCAAACTATCACCTAGAGCGCTGCCATAACGCGAATCCGATGTTCCAAGAGGTGCAGCCCATCACGCTGTTGGAAAGCCTGAAGCTGATCAACCTTCGCTTGTGGGACGAGGACACTCGCAAGCTGATTGGATGGGATGGCCTTGCCACTGCGAGCGCCTGATAGATGCGAAAGTATCGAAGCACCGCAGCTGCCATGCGGTGGGCGGGATGCTTGATTCTCTCAATCTCAACTCAGAGGAGCGCCAGGGCGCAACCAGTAGAGCACGCTCATGCGGACGGCGATGCCATTTTCAACCTGTGTGTTAATGAGCGATCTCTCGTAGGCCATGCCCGCATCGGTGATCTCGACGCCACGATTGACAGGTCCGGGGTGCATCAGATGCAGGCCACGCTCGCGGATGATCTCGACGCGTTCTTGGGTGAGGCCGTAATGCTTGTGATACTCGGCGGCATTCGGAAAGAAGGGCTCGTCGAGGCGCTCGCTCTGAACGCGAAGCAAATAGACGACATCGGGTTTCCACTCGAGGGCATCATGCCAGTTGCCAAACTGAGGCACCTCCGCAGGCACCTCCCTTGGCATCATAGAACCAGGTGCGAGATAGGCTACCTGCATGCCGAGACGCCGGAAGATCAGGCTGGTGCTGCGGGCCACGCGGGAATGCTGGATGTCACCGACAATCAGCGCTCGGCAGCCACGAAGATCTTTGTGGATCTCTTGGAGCGTGAAGGCATCGAGCAGCGCCTGCGTGGGATGCGCATGCCAGCCGTCACCGGCATTGATCACACTGGCACGCGTGTTTTTGGCGATGAGACTCGGGATGCCCGCCTGCTTATGACGGACAACGATGTAATCCACCCGCATGGCTTCGAGGGTCTCGACGGTGTCTAGGACGCTCTCACCTTTCACGACGCTGCTGGATTCGATGTCAAAGTGGGTGACATCCGCCGAGAGACGGCTGGCGGCCACCTCAAAGCTAGACCGCGTGCGGGTGGAGGGCTCGTAAAAGAGGGTGAGCACCGTCTGGCCACGTAGCGGCGGCACCTTTTTTACGCTGCGCTTGAAGAGGTCCTTGAAGGAAACCGCGTTCTCGAGAACAAACTGAATCTCGTCATCGGTGAGCGAGGCGATATCGAGGAGGTCTTTGCGTGGCTTGAGGGTCATCGGCTGGAGGGCTGAGATTCGATGATGCAGGAGTCACCGGCTGGATCGACTTCTTGAAACCGAACGGCCACACGTTCTCCGGGTTGAAGCGTGACCTTCAACGCTGCAAAGTCTGGCTGCACAGGCAGTTCACGGCCGCAGCGGTCCACCAAAACGGCAAGCTGCACCCGTTTAGGACGTCCAAAATTGTAAAGCTCATCCAAGGCAGCTCGCACACTGCGGCCGGTGTAGATGACTTCGTCACAGAGAATCACATCCAAGCCGTCGAGATCGAAGGCGATCTCAGAGCCCTCCAGCTTAGGCACCATCTGGAAGGTGCTGAGGTCATCGCGATACTGCGTGATGTCGAGGGTGCCCACGAGCGGCTTGGGGCGGCCCAGCTTGACAAGCTCGCCCGCCAAGCGCTTGGCAAGGGGTACACCACGCGTGAAAATGCCGGCAAGCGCGATAGGCTCTTCAGCAGGATGTGCCTCGCAAATTTTCTGGGCCAAATCGGCAATGCTCTCTGCCATTTGGGCCGGGGTGAGCAGAGTGCGGGAGGCTTTTGGCATGCGAAAGACAGTGTCCGATCGTCCGCTGAATCGCCGGGTTGTCAAATGAGGGGATCATTCAGCTGCGTCACAAGTTCAGCGTGTCGACTTCACGTTCCTTAAGCAGCGCTTGAAGGGCTCGGCGGTAGGGGCTCGGCATGGGCAGCGCAGCCAGCTCGACCTGCGGGATGATTTGATGGGAGGCGGGCCAAGTCGAGAAATCTTGGGGTGACTCATGTACCCACAACGTAACTTTATAACGCGTGATTCCATAGCTCGTCCGCATCAGCACGGGTGGAGGTGTTTCATGGAACAGGTTCGGAAGGGCAGGGAGCTTCCACAGGCCGGTGCGCCGGCTGCCTGTTTCCTGCTCCAGCAAGATGCCTCCGTTGGTGCGCATGAAGACCACTCGCTCTGTGACCTCAGTGGGGGGCGGTCGTGAGCTTTTGACGGGCAGATTCTCCGGGGCGGCGGCATGGCATTGGCCTTGCACCGGGCAGGACTTGCAATCAGGACGACCGGGACGGCAGTGCGTCTGACCAAGCTCCATCAGAGCCGAGTTGAGCGCGCGAGGGTCGTCGGTGGCTTGGACGAGATGCTCGGCACGCGTCCATAGAATCTGGCGCCCCTGTGGAGCATCGATCGGTGTCGGGTCGTTGAAGATCCGAGACAGCACACGGGCCACATTTCCGTCCACAATAGGTTGGGCGTGGTCAAAAGCGAAGCTGGCCACCGCCCCAGCGATGTAAGGTCCAACGCCAGGCAGCCCCAGGATCACGGCATGGTCCTTGGGAAAGTCGCCACCATGTTCGGTCACGATCACTCGGGCCAACTGCTGAAGATTTCGTGCACGACGGTAGTAACCCAAGCCTTCCCAAGCACTCAAGACACTAGTTTCGTCCGCCTGAGCCAGCGTTTGCCAATCGGGGAATCGTTTCATCCAACGGGCGTAATAGCCACGATCCAGCACGGTGCTGATTTGTGTCTGCTGCAGCATCACCTCGGAAACAAGTATCGCATAGGGATCTCTTGTGCGGCGCCAAGGATAATCCCGGCCTTTTTTTCTGAACCAGTCCACCAATCCCGCTGCCAATTCTGTGTTGTCGGGTGTGGAGCGCTGTGAGGGCATGCAGATCTTGTTTTAAGATCTTCGAGGTAAAAATCGAGCGGAGATCTCCTATTTAGATGAAAAAATCGAGGAAAGGACGTATGCAAACGAGCAGGATGAAAGTTTTTGCCTACCGTATTGCGTAGGTGCATATCTAAACCATTTTAAGATAAAATATGGACCGTGTGATTAGAAAAGAACTGATTGTGGAAATAAGTAACAAGACTGGTGTCAAGCATCAGGAAGTCAGCCACATTATAGAGAGTTTCCTCGATGGAATTGTGGATCACCTCGGCCAAGGCAAGGTGGTCGCTCTAAGAGACTTTGGCACCTTTGATCTTCGTGTGTCCCGCCGAAAGATTGGACGCAATCCGAAGCGTCCGGAGGTCTCCATCGTCATTCCAGATCGTCACGTAATTCGTTTTCGTCCCGGAGGTAAGTTGGAGCAACTTGTCTCTTCCGTGCCTGTCCAGCTTAACGACTCCGATCCTACTGATGGCCTCGCTCCAAGGCTCGGCTGACACTTGAATCAAGTTGAGCTGTTTTCCATGCTAAGAATCAGGCGTTTAGGCGTATTAACCGCCCACTCATGCGCCCGCTCCTTCTTGCTCTCGCCCTTGCTTCTCCTCTATACGCCTCTCCTCAATGGATTTGGTTGTCCAATGACGGCAACAAACACAAGGCCGTCACATTCCGGTATCGTTTTGACGTGCCGCACAATGCGCATTTCGCCACTCTGGAGTTGACCTGCGACAACGGCGCCGAGGCCAGCCTCAACGGCAAAAAGGTGCTCGTGAACAAGGACTGGCAGCTCCCCGTGAAGGCGGACATCAGCAAACACATCAAGCGCGGCGAGCCGAATGAGATCCTAGTGAATGCAGCCAATCAAGGCGGCATTGCCGCGCTGATTGCCCGCATCACCATCAAGTTACCCAACAATACTGAAAAGGTGCTTGTTGAGACCAATGGCAGCTGGGAAGCAGCTCAAACAGGCACGCAGGCATTCCAGAAAGCGCTCGTGATTAAGGAATACGGCCAAGGCCCCTGGGGTAAGCCATTCGACGGCAAGATCGGCAGTGGAAACGCTGGACCAGCCGAATCCATCACGGCTGCAGAAATCACCGTGCCCAAAGGCTTCAAAGTCGAGAAACTCTACAACGTGCCAAAGGATCAAGAGGGCTCCTGGGTGGCCCTGACCGTCGATCCTAAAAACCGCCTCATTGCCTGCGATCAGTATGGCAGCCTATACCGCATGAGCGTTCCCGCCATTGGCAAGACGGAAAACCTCAAACCCGAGAAGCTGGCGATCGAAATTGGCAAGGCGCACGGATTGTTGGCCGCGTTCGACAGCCTCTACGTCATGGTCAATGAGGATGGCAAAAACAATGGGCTCTACCGGCTCCAAGACACCAACGCCGACGATCAATATGACAAGGTGACCAAGCTCCACACGATGGCAGGTGGTGGTGAGCACGGCCTTCACAGCATGGTCGTCAGCCCCGATGGCAAACGCATTTACTTCAATTGTGGCAATCACACGAAGCTTCCCGAGGGCCTAACCGAGAGTCGTCCAGCTCAAATCTGGAATGAAGATCACATGGTTCCTCGGCTCTGGGACGCCAATGGCCACGCACGTGGCATCCTCGCCCCTGGCGGCTATGTTTGTAGCATGAATCCCGATGGCTCCGGTCTCGAACTTTTTTGCTATGGCTTCCGCAATGAGTTTGACATCTGTTTCAATGATCAAGGTGAGCTTTTCACGTACGACGCGGACATGGAGTGGGATATCGGCAGCCCATGGTATCGCCCCACGCGGGTGAATCATTGCGTGAGCGGTGCAGATTATGGATGGCGCAGCGGCAGCGGCAAATGGCCGAATTACTATCCTGACTCCTTGCCCACCACCCTTGATATCGGCCCTGGAAGCCCGACTGGCGTCGTTGCCGGGACGGGTGCCAAGTTCCCGGCCAAGTATCAACGCGCCATTTTCATCAATGATTGGACCTATGGCACCATGTGGGCCATCCACCTCGAAAACAAGGGTGCCAGCTACAAGGCCGAGAAGGAAGAGTTCGTCTTTGGTAAGCCATTGCCCCTCACTGATGTCATCATCCACCCACAGGATGGTGCCATGTATTTCGCCGTTGGTGGCCGCAAATCTCAGTCCGGAGTTTATCGGGTCACTTACGTCGGTGATCAATCCACTGCCAAGGCTGAGCCACTTCCCGTACCTGAGGAGGTGCGCATGCGGCATGCCATCGAGGCTTCCCACAGTGCCTCAGGCGATCTCGGCAAACTTTGGGGCTACCTCAGTCATAGTGACCGGCATGTGCGCTACGCGGCGCGCGTAGCGCTTGAGAAGCTCCCAGTTGATTCTTGGCGTGAAAAGGCCCTCACCGAAAAGCAACCCGTCGCTGCGATCGAAGCGCTGATCGCCCTTGCTCGTGTGAGTGGCGCTGCAGCCGCCCATGAAGGTGGAAAAGCTGCTGAGAAGCCCAAAACCACTTCCAGTGGCCCCATTCCCCCAGTCTCCCCCCAAAACGTTGAGCTTCAAAAGCGTATGTTGCAGGCTTTCAGCAGCATCCAGCCACCCCCAGGTCACGAGTTGGCCGCCCTCCGCGCCTTACAGCTCATCCTGATCCGACTCGGTAAGCCTGATGCCGAGGTCTGCGCCCAGGTCGCCGCAAAGCTTGATCCCGTTTTCCCAAGTGAAGATGCCTTCATCAATCGCGAGCTTTGCCAGATTCTTGCGGTGGTCGACAGCAAGCAGATTGTTGGCAAAACCCTTGCTGCCATGGCCACTGCAAAAGACGATTTTCAAGAGGTCGCCAACGATGCGGTGCTGAGCCGAAATGATGGCTATGCGAATGCCGCCCGAGCGGCCGCCGGATCCCGACCGAACGCTCAACAGATCGCCTATATGTATGGGCTGCGCCACGCCACTGCCGGATGGACTCCGGAACTGCGCAAGACTTTCTTCTCTTGGTTTCCCCGCGCACGCACTTGGAAGGGCGGCAACAGCTTCAAAGGATTCATTGAAAACATCCGCAAGGAGGCTCTCGATACCTTTGCACCTCCGAACGAGTTCGCCGAGCTCGATAAGCTCAGCAATCGGATCGAAACCGTATCCATCGCCAACTACGTTGCACCGAAAGGCCCCGGCCGCTCCTATACGCTCGATGATGCCACGGCCATAGCAACCACCGGCCTCAAGGCTGGCGGGCGCGACTTCGCGAATGGCGAGGCGATGTATCGCAGCGTGATGTGCGCTACCTGCCACCGGTTCAATGGCGAAGGTGGCAGCATTGGCCCCGACCTCACGGGCTCCGGCAACCGCTACACCTTGCGAGATTTGCTGGAGAACATCATCGACCCCAGCAAGGTCATCTCAGACCAATACGACAGCCATGAGATCACCAAGAAGGATGGCAGCGTCCTCGTCGGACGCATTGTTGTCGAAGAAAACGAAAAAGTCTTCCTCATGACCAATCCCTTCGCCCCGAATGACCATCTGGCCATCAGTGAGAGCGAAATCGCAAAGAAGGGAACACGCAAGGTCAGTATGATGCCGCCCGGCTTGATCAATGCGCTCAATTCAGATGAGCTGCTCGACCTGCTCGCCTACCTCGTATCTGGTGGAAACAAGTCGGATAAGGTGTTTAAGCCATAGACCTCAAAAACAGCCTTATTTTTCTTGGATTCATCCCGATTGGAGGGCTGTGTCAGTCTAGGTTTTCACATCTTAGGGAAACCGGAGGCGGCCCAAAACTTGCGTTGCCAAGAATGGCCTGTTGATGATTGCCTGTAACGATTTTCCTGCCCGCAGAAGTAGATGCCCATTTGGAGCTGCAGTGATTTCTACGCGGCAGGAAAGACCTAGCATCAGAAATGTTGGAAGAGCAAGACGCTGCATGTTCGGCAAAACGGCCAGACTTCTCAAAAATCGCTCCTACGAGCGGCTCAGCTCGAGCATGCGCAAGATAGGCCTTTCGG